>JARUKX010000067.1 GCA_029688825.1 Haloarculaceae archaeon H-GB1-1
AGTTTTTCCCCAAGTTTTTGCAAAGGGGGTTCCCGAGCGAAGCGAGGGAATCCCCCTGCAGTAAAAAGTGGGTTCCTAGTCGTCGGCGAGTACGGGCTCGGAATCGGTGGCGATGAGGCGGTCGATGGCGTCGACCATGGCGACGACGGAGGCGTGGGTGATGTCGGCGTCGCTGCGAGCGACGGTGACGCTGCGGTCGCCGCGGGACATCTCGACCTCGACGGTGACGACGGCGTCGGTGCCGCCGGTGATGGCGTCGACGTGGTAGGACTCCAGTTGCGCGTTGGCGGCGTGGCCGAGGGCGTCGCGGACGGCGGTGACGGCGGCGTCGACGGGGCCATCGCCGTAGCCGGCGGCGGTGCGTTCCTCGCCGTCGACTTCGAGGCGGACGCTGGCGGTGGGGGTGCCGGAGCCGCTGGCGGCGGTGATGTCCAGCACCTCGACGCGGCTGTCGCGTTCACGGCCCTGGACCTCCTCGGCGATGGCCAGGAGGTCGGCGTCGGTGACGCGCTTGCCGCGGTCGCCGAGCTCCTTCACGCGGGCGACGACGTCCATGACCTCGTCGTCGGTGACGGTGACGCCGTGTTCTTCGAGCGCGGCTTCGACGCCGGCGCGCCCGGCGTGCTTGCCGAGGACGAGCCGGCGTTCACGACCGACCAGTTCGGGCTCGTAGGGCTCGTACATCGCGTCGTCTTTGAGCGTGCCGTCGGTGTGGATGCCGCTCTCGTGGGTGAAGGCGTTCTGCCCGACGACGGCCTTGTTGGGGGCCAGCGGGATACCGGTGAGGTTCGCGACGAGCTGGCCGAGGTCGTAGGCTTCCGAGAGGTCCATGGTCTCGACGCCGTAGCCGTGTTCGAGCGCGATGGCGACCTCTTCGAGCGCGACGTTGCCGGCGCGTTCGCCGATGCCGTTGATGGTGCCGTGGACGAGGTCCGCACCGGCCGCGATGGACGTGAGCGCGTTCATCACCGCGAGTCCGATGTCGTCGTGCGTGTGGGTGCTCGTCGGACCGAGGTCCGAGAGCGTCGAGACGACCTCCAGGGTTCGGTCGGGCGTCGCGTGGCCGACGGTGTCGGCGTAGCAGACGCGGTCGGTCCCGGCCTCGAAGGCCGCTTCCATGAGCGATTCGAGGAAGTCCAGGTCCGCGCGGGAGCCGTCCTCGCCGATGACCTCGACCCACAGCCCGTGGTCCTTGGCGTACTCGACGAGATCCTGCGTCTTCGCGATGACCTCGTCTCGCGAGGAGCCGACCTTCGTCTCGACGTGACGGTCGCTCGCGGGCACGACGAGGTTGACGCCGTCGACGTCGCAGTCGAGTGCGAGATCGATGTCGTTTCGCACGCCGCGGGCGAAGCTCGTGACCGTCGCGTCGAGGTCGAGACTCGCCACGCGCTGTATCGTCTCGCGCTCGCCCGGACCGGTACACGCGCTCCCGGCCTCGATGACGTCGATTTCGGCGCGATCGAGTGCCTGCGCGATGCGAGCTTTCTCCTCGGGCGTCAGCGAGACGCCTGGAGCCTGCTCGCCGTCGCGGAGCGTTGTGTCGAGAAACTGTACGTCACCGGCGTCTGCGAGGTCAGCCGTCGCTGGGTGACCTCCAAATAAACTGTTCTGGCTCAAAATGGATTCCTCAGGTTCAGCTTCGTCGGAGAATTTCACACCCAGCCGCCTCGCGGCGACTTCCTCTATCCTCGTCAGCCGGGGAGTGGTCCGACATAGTACCTCAACCGTTGCGCTCGTCCTAAATGAACCTATTGGATTCGGCGTGGGTCACGGCTCGACGCGGACGCGGTCCCCGATCGCGACGTCCGCCGCCGCGCCGGCGGGGAGTTCGAGTAACGTATCGGCCAGTCCGGAGCCCACGCCTCGCCACGCAGGGAGGGTCTTGCAGTGGGTCACGTCGCCGTCGCGGAGCCAGAGGACGTCGATGGGGAACGGGACGAACAACATGTGGACGAACCGGCGGTCGGCGTCGTCGAAGCGGAAGACGAGCGCGTAGTCGTCGGGGATCGACCGTCGGAACATGAGCCCGCGCGTCTGCGAGAGAACGGTATCTGCGAGGTCGCCCTGGGTCGCCAGGACGTCGCGGGATCCGGCATCGGGTTCGTGGACGACGCGCATACCACATCCCCTGCGCCGCGGCAGCAAAGCGTTTCGGTCGGGTCGCTCAGTCCTGTCCGGCGACGGTCACGGTATCCAGCGAGGTGACGTCGTCGGGCGTCAGCTGGTCGTCGTCATCGACCGTGAACCGCGAGAGCAGCGACTGGAGGTCGTCGGCGCGGCCGGACAGCGACTCGACTTCCGAGGTGACCTCGGTAATCGATGCGGTCTGTTCCTCGGCCGCCGCGGCGGCGTTCTGTGCCTCGCTGGCGGTTCCCTCGCTGATGTCGGCGACGTCGTCGACCATCGTCACCACGTCCTGTGCGGTGTCTGCCTGGTCGTCGGTTGCGGTGGAGATCTCCTGGATACTGTCGTTGACGTCGTCGACGACGGCGACGATGTCCTCGAAGTCCCGGAGCGTCTCCTCGACGGTCTCGACGCTGTCGGTGACCTGCGCGTTCATCTCGCGGACGTCGGCGGCGGTGTCTCGTGATTCGTGCTGGACCTCTTCGATGCGGCTGGATATCTCCTCGGCGGAGGAGCGCGTCTCCTCGGCGAGGCTCTTGACCTCGTCCGCGACGACGGCGAAGCCGCTGCCGGCCTGCCCGGCGCGGGCGGCCTCGATGGAGGCGTTCAGCGCGAGGAGGTTCGTCTCCTCGGCCACGTCGTCGATGAACGAGACGATCTCGTCGATTTCCTCGATCTGGTCGACGAGATGTTCGACCGCGTCCGCGGCGGTCTCGATGCGGTGTTCGAGGTCGGCCAGTTCGTCGATGGCGTCCTCGGCGGCGTCGCGACCGGAGCGACCGCGCTTCGCGGCGACGTTCGCCGTCTGGGCGACGTCGTCAGCCGAGGCCGCTATCTCCTCGACCGTCGCCGAGAGGGTGTTCATCTCCGCGGAGACGGACTGGAGACTGTCCGTCTGACGGTTCGCGCCGTCGGAAATCTGCTGGACGGACCGCGCCACCTCGTCGCTGGCGGTGTTGACCTCTTGAACGCTTATCGTCACGTCGTCCGCGGCCGTCGAGACGGTCTCGGAGAAGTCGGCCACCTCGCCGATGGTCTCTGAGAGCGTGGCGACGAGTTCGTTGTAGTTCTCGACCACGTCTTCGAAGAGGTCGTCGGTGTCGCCGTCGTCGTCCGCTGCCAGCACGGCGTCGGCGTCGATAGTGGCGGTCAGGTCCCCGTCGCGGGCCCGTTCGGCTGCCTCGGCGAACGACTCGACCAACTTCTGGAGCTGCGTTGACCGGCGTTCGAGATCCTCGGTCATCTGTTCCAGTTCCGCCGTGTACTCTCGGAGGTTCTCGGCCATCGTCCGGAGCGAGTCGCCGAAGCTCCCCGGAACGTCCTCGTCGAGGACTGGGTCGTCGAAGCGCTGTTCGCTCAGCGCTTCGGCCTGTGCCGAGACGACTGTCAGATACGACGACATCTCGGCGAACGCGTCCGTGAGCGCCCCCATCTCGTCGGTCTGGTCCGTCCGTTCGACCTCGACGTCGACCTCGCCCGAGGCGATGCACTCCGCCTGTGAGGCGAGCGTCTGCACCGGCTCGACGAAGTCCCGTCGAGTGATGAGGATGGTGTTGACGAAGGCGACGCCGGCCGTCACGAACAGGATGCCGGCGAGTGCGATTCGAAGCGGTCCGCTCACGACGAACGGCAACGCCACCTGTGCTACAGATATCAGAAACTGAATCCCGACGGCAGCAGTGATCTTCCGCTCGATGGATTCGTTGATGCCGAGTTCCCCCATCGAGTGCCATAGGAGTTGTTCGTACCGCTCGAGCAGTGACCCTGTCATGTCACATACTCCTGGTCTACTCTGCAATAAGTGTAGAAGGGCTTTTCAGATACTGAGAATCCGCTATCGCATTCGATGACAGGACGCCGGTCGCGACGACAGGATTGACGTTTCAGCAGGGTATTGGACTCCCCATGGAGAAGACGCCCGCCGGCACGTCCGTCGGCGTCGACGACCCCTACGCCCACGTCGATCGATGCGACCACTGCACGGACGAGGGGCGGTGTCGATTCGCAGTCGAGCAGGGCCAGCGCGACCCCGCGTTCGCCGACGCACGCAGTGCCGAGGAGTTCCGCTGCCCGGTGGTTGGGGAGGCCGACGAGGCGGGCCTCACCGGCCCCTGGGAGTGGCGGGACTGTCCGCACTTCCGTGCCCGGAACCGCGACCGAGAGTGCGAGCGCTGTGGCCTGCCCGAGCGCCGGATGGCCCACTCGGACGAGCGGCCGTTGCTGGAGGAACACCACCTGTCCTATCGCGACGGCTCGGACCGAGAGCTGAGCCACGAGATAACGGTCTACCTCTGTCGATGGTGCCACGCGAAGGTCCACGACTCGTGGGCGCGCATCGACGACGACGTGAACCCCGACCCAGAAGCAATCGCTGAACGCGAGGGGAGACGTTCCCGGGAACAGGAGGAACTGGGGTTCCAGTCGGCGGCCGAGCGGTTCGACTCCGACGGCTGAGTTTGCGTCCGGTCGGCCTCGTTAGCAGTCGGACGTCACCAAGGCCGGGCCACGTTCGTCGACGGAATCGCGTTCGTACACGACGACTACTCCTTACCATCCGGTGAGAATCCAGGGAACGTCTATCTCTATCCTAAACGTATTTATAATTAATAGGTGACAAAAAGGTACGAGCGAGGTCTATCGGTCCTAATCAGTGCGCTCCTGTTGCTCTCGGGGGTCGCCGGCAGCGTCGGCGGCGTCGCCGTGCCGTCGGACGAAGGAGATGGTGAAACGACCGACAGCGGGGAGGAGACGACTGACGACGGAACCGATGCAGGTGGGACAGCTTCAGGAGGGACCACTGTCGACGCACCGAGCGTCTGCGAGGACCCCGCGAATATGACGCAGACGAATCTGGTCATCGCGAACGCGCTAGCTCGGTACGGTGGACGTGACGGGCTCGCGATGACCAAATGCGCGTACACGACGAGTTACCAGGACAAGCCGCCCCACTGGTTCGTCATGACCGGCATCGAAAACGAGACCGACCTTCGCGTCATGGTCTACCCGGTCGCTGACCTCGGGAACGCCGACGGCTGGATCGAGGAGAACCTCCCGAGCGAGTTCCACGAGGGATCACCCACGTCTCTGGACTACTGGGAACCGCGCTGGGAAACCTACAGCCGGCTGAAGGCCTCGCTGACGCTCATGCGCATGGAGTGGGTCGGCACGACCGACCACAAGTGGTCGCGCTTCGTCGTCCCGACGCCCGAGGGGAAGCTCTACTTCGTTCGAGCGGACGCCGACGGGCCGCGTAGCCAGGTCGACGCCAGAATCGCCGGGTACTACGTGTACTACTACCTTCTAGAGGCGTCCATCGACGCGGGGGCCGTGGGCGGGTCGGCGGCCCCCGCGACTGCGACGGCCACTCCGACCGCGACGGCCGTGGCCACGGCGACGAGGACCGCAGAATCGGGTCCCGTTGCAACGGAGTCGACGCCGACCGACGAAACGCCGGCGACCGGAGATACGACGGTCACCGCCACAGAAACCACGGGAGTCGAAACGACCACGGCACCGCCCGGCGAGCAATCGGCGGCTGCCGTCCGCACGGCGCTCGACGAGCTCCACGACGCCGGCGTCGTCGAGTCGGGAGCGCCAGTCACAGTGGGCGAGGTCGACGCAGCCTTCGTCGAGGACGTGCAGGAAGTCGTCGCGGACTTCCTCCTCGCAGAGGACGACCTCGACGAACTCGTCCGGTCCGGCGAGCTGTTCACCGGCCTCAGCGGAGGCTTCTCGTCCGACGGAGACGCGCTCGACGCGCTGGACGTGACCGACGGACAGGACGTCACTGCCAATCGCGGTCAGGTCTTCGAGGCATTCGAGGACGACATCGCGATCGACGACGACGGTGCGCTCGTCGCTCGGAGCGACGGAATCGGCTACGAGGGAGAGAACGCGACCATCGGGAAGGTTACGAGTACCATCGCAAAAGAGAGCTTCGACGAAGCCGACAAACAATACCTCAAGAAGCTGAAGACCGGCCACGACGCGATGAAGTACTTCTCCCCGGAGTACAGCGATGCAGCCGGAGACACCGGGGTCTTCGAGGCCACAGACACGGTGAAGCAGGCCGTCGACACCTACGAGGAGACCAGAACCATCAAATCCCAGCTGAAGGGGTCAGCCGGAACAGCGACGGCCGTGCTCTACCTCGTCGGTGAAGGAGCGAAAACCGTCGGCGAGAAGGTCCCCGTCGTGGGCGACGCCATCGCCAAGTACGGCGAGATGGCCGCCGAGACCGCGAAGGTCCTGCCGGACCTCGACAAGAAGGTCAAAGAGAGTGGCTTCAGACAGGGCCGCGTCACCAACGGTCCGTCCGGAACCTCCTCGGTCAACGCCTTCTACGCGTCGTACGAGAGGACCGAACACGTCGTGACCCGGACCTACGACGACGGCTCGAAGGGGTACGCAATCCGCTACACGGACGAGAACGGCGAGGAAAACGAAGTCTCGCCGTACCTCTGGAAGACGACGGTCCAGAACGGCAAGACGTACACCGTTCCGTACGACGCGGACTTAGAGCCGATCGGCGACGTCGCGCTGCAGGACGTCGACGCCGGCTGGAAGCTCTGGAAGTCCGACAACGTCAAACTCGTCAAGCGGTCGAACCCGGCGGTCGAGTACAATGGCGGAGAGGAGTACGATCTATGATGGGCATCGTCTCGCTCGTCAAGAAGGCCGTGCTGGCCGTCGTCGTCGTGTTCGTGCTCCTCGTCGCGGCGGTGCTGCTGCTGCCGGGCGACGCGCCGCCGGAGGACCCACCGGACGCGAACTACACCGGAGGCGAGTGGCGCCCGGTCGCGCAGGGCGCGACCAACGAATCGGCCAGTCTGGCCATCTACGAGACGCTCGTCTGGGGCGGGCTGGACGACGCCAGCGTCGAGGTGACCGACGAGTACGCCTACGTTCGCTACGAGCAACCCGAGGTCGCCTCGGACCTCGACGGCGCGGCGGCCATCATGTACGTGTTCGGTGCCGTCGCAGAGAACGCGCCGGAGACCGAGACGGTCGTGATTCACGTCTACGTCGACGGCGACCCGGCGTTCGAGATGCGAGCCGCGACCGACGACGTCGAGGCGCTGCTCGCGTACGAACTCACGATGGACGAGTTCCGCCAGCGAGCGACCGTCCGGGCGCTCTAGACCAGTGGCCTCGTTTTCGTCCGTCGTCGGATGGCTCGTCCTGCTCGCGGGCGTCGGCCTCGGCCTCGCCGGCCTGCGCGACGGGACGTCCCGACTTCGGGTCGCAATGGCAGTCGCTCGAAGCCGTCGGTCCGAAGTCCGCTGGCTCGCCGACGAGGAGGGACTCGTCCAGATTCGTGGGGTCGCCCGGCGACACGAGGATGGTCTCACAGGTCCGGTCACCGGAAAGCCGTGTCTCGCCTATCGGTACACGGTCGCAGAGCGCCGACGGGACTCGGACACGGACGACTGGACGCTTCTGGAACGCGGCGGCGAGCACGTCCCATTCCACGTCGAGGACGAGTCTGCACGCGTGCTCGTCGACCCGAATGGAGCGGCGCTTCGACTCCCGGTCGGCGACGCCGTCCGTGTCGAGCCGGGCCAGTCAATCGAGTCGGTCCGGCGAGACGTTCTCGGCGGAGACCCGGCCGCTCGGGGCTTCGACTCGGAGTGGGCCGACGTGCCCGCCGACCGGGAGCGACGGCTGACGGAGACGCGTCTCGTCGACGGGGCGACGGTATCGGTCGTCGGTGCGTCGCGGTACGACCCGTCCGTCGCCGAGGCCGCTGGCGAGGTCAACGCCGTCGTCTCCGGTGCAGACGCACCGATATTCGTCGTCTCGGTGGGGAAACAGTCGACCGTGCTTCGAAACTACGCGGTCAGAGGTCTTCTCACGACGCTCGTCAGTGCTGGAATGCTGGGGTATCTGGGCTGGATCGTCGCGACCGTCGCCCTCTGAGTCTGGCGCGACGGGCTCACTCGCCGTCGTCGGACGCCGACTCCTCGGCGACCGCGAACCGCGACCCGCCCATCTCGGCCAGGTGGTCACCGGTGGGCTGTGCGGTGCCCGAGCGACGAGCGATGAGGCGGTTTCGCCACCGCTCGTACGGGACCGTCCGGTCGAAGTCGGCCTGTGGCAGGTCGGCCACGACGTCCCGGTGGAACCGGTCCGCGTAGTGCCGTGCGCGCCGCTCCGGGAGGAGCCAGAGCATGACCGCCAACGCGGTGAGCCGAGACGCTTCGGAGCCGTCACCCCAGCAGAACTCGGTGGGCGGATTCTCGCCGTAGTCGGCCAGTATCGACGGCTTCAGCGGCGCACCCTGAACGGTCAGCGTTCGGTCGCGCCAGCGTCCCGCCAGAGCGAGTCCGTCACGAATGGCGACCCGCTCTCGGTACTGGTGGTCGTCGAGGAGCGCGTCGAGCGCGTCCAGTACCCACCCGACGATGCTCATTCGGCACTCTCCCAGAAGACGTCGAGCGAGCTCTCGGTCCCGCCCGCCTGGTCGAGGGCCACGGCCCACGTCCGCCCGTCGTCGGCGAGGTCGAGCGACGGGAGCCCGCGGAACGGCGACGACCAGACCGTCTCGCCGCGGTCCAGCACTCGGAGGTGCGACTCCCCATCCGCAGCACCGCTGACCAGCGCGCGGTCGCCAGTCCGGTCGACGGCGAGCGCGGTCCCGCGGAAGTCCGCCTCGACGTACTCCCAGAGGACCGTCCCGTCGGGTGTGAGTGCCCGAACCCGACCGGGAACCGTTGCCACGACGGTCGACCCGTCGCCAGAGACCGCGACGTCGCCTGTCACGGGGAGGTCGTCCCACAGCGACGTCCCGTCGCGGTCGAACGCCACAGCGACGCCGCCGTCGAGTCTGGCGACGACGACGTCGCCCGCATAGGAGATGTGTTCGACTGCGCGGTCCATCTCGCGGGCCCACAGGACGTCACCGTCCGCTCCGAGCAACCGGACCCCGTTTGAACCCTCGTTCCCCGAGTCGGTCTCGTAGCGCTCCGACCCAACGGCAACCACTCCGTCTACGCCGACCGCCAGCGCCGCGACCGTCGCGTCTCCGAGGTCGACCCGCCAGCGTTCCGTGCCGTCTTCGAACAGCGCGACGCCGCCGGGTCCGGTCTCGGGGCGCATACCCGCCGCGACGAATCGCAGGTCGTCACTCCCCCCGGCCACGTTCAGGTCGGGAACGGACCGCTCCCAGATGGGGTCCGCAGCCGCCGAGACCACGCCCACGACATCGTCGGCGAACCACGCCGAGAGGACGTGCTTCCCCGTGCGGTCGCAGCCGACCTCGTTCCAGAAACGACCGGTATCGTACGTCGCAACGTCTCCGGCGGCGTCGTAGTTCGTCACGGACCCGAGGACGCCGCCCACCGCGATGACCGAGCCGTCACCTCCGACGGCGACGTTGATGCCGTCGAGGTCGAGAGATTCGCCGAACAGGTGTCGGACGCCCCCGTCCGTTGCGCGGTCCAGGTCGTCGGACCCGTCCTGCTCGCCGAGACAGCCAGCGACCGCGAGGGCGGCACAGAGTCCGAGGACCCGTCGTCTGTACATCATCACCACCCACCAGTGAGCCGTGCGTCCTCCCCGCTGGTTCGGTCCGTCGTGTGTGATTGCATGTATCTCACTACCACCCGGTACGCGTCCGGCACGCATAGGGAGCGACGCGGGTTCTCACCGGGAGAGAACGAAATCCTTCGAGAAATCGGATAGTTCCGGGGTCCTTTTATGCGACAGCACGCTACGAAGCCGCAATGACTCGTATCGACGTCATCGACAACCACGGCCAGTTCACCCACCTGGAGCAGCGAGCGCTCCGGGACATGGGCGTGGACGTCGAACTCGTGGACAACGACACGCCACCGGAAGACATCGACGCCGACGGTATCGTCCTCTCCGGCGGCCCCGACATCGACCGCATCGGCAACTGCCCCGACTACCTCGACCTCGACATCCCGGTCTTCGGTATCTGTCTGGGGATGCAGATCATCGCCGACGAACTCGGCGGCCGCGTCGGCGGCGGCGAGTACGGTGGCTACGCCGACGTCACCGTCGAGATCACCGACGAGGACGACCCGCTCGTCGGCTCGCTCGCACCCGAGACCCGCGTGTGGGCCAGCCACGCCGACGAGGTCAAAGAGGTCCCCGACGGCTTCACCCGCACCGCCAAGAGCGACGTCTGCGGCGTCGAGGCCATGAGCGACGTCGACCGGGACCTCTACGGCGTCCAGTGGCACCCCGAAGTCGCCCACACCGCGGAGGGCGAGGAAGTGTTCGAGAACTTCCTGGCGATCTGCGAGCGCGACGAGTGAGTCACATTTAACCCGACTGCAGGGGTTTCTTTCATCCGATGACCGAATCGCAAGGCGATCTCGCCGGTCTGTCGCGGTTCATCTTCCGGGCCCCGAGCTGGTACTCCAGCATCACCTTCGCCCTCCTCATCGCGGCGGTGACCGGCGTGGCCGCCTTCGATTCCAACTACTGGCTGGAGGACGCCTGGCAGGGCGTCTTCTACATCGGGCTCCCGACCGCGATCGCCAGCGTCGTCACGCCCCAGGTCGACCGCTGGCTCGGCGGTCAGCTCACTCCAAATCGGGCCTCGTTGCTGGCACTGTTCTGCGAACTCATCACCGTCATCGTCCTGATGTTCGCGGGCGTCGTCGCGCTCCTGACCCGGCTCGGACAGGAGTTCGTTCTGGAGGCACTCCTGGTGGCGCTGGCGTCCATCTTCGCCTTTCGGCTGCTCGTCATCATCGCCGTCTCCCGGCAGTCGCTGCCCGTCGCCTCCATCTCCGCGAGCGTCCAGACCGTCGCCGCCGCGGTCCTCCTGTTCGTCTACAGCGGCACCATGCGCTACGTCGAGTTCGGCGGCGGCCCCATCGCTCGCTCGTTCCTCTACCGGCCGAACCACGCGCCCGCTCGCATCCAGCAGCTCGGCTACTTCGAGCCGGGAAAGTTCGCCCTCCTGGCTGCGATGTGCCTGCTGTACGCCGGTGCCGTCTGGCTGTTCCTCGTCGTCATCGACCGGCCGTGGAAGCGCACCCTCGGCGTGAGCGTCCTGGACTTCATCCGCGGGTTCATCGGCCACATCGCCGACGGCACCGACGAACTGGAGGACTTCTTCGAGGAACTCGGGACCGAGGCGATGGTCCCCGTCACCGTCCTGTCGTTCCGGCGACCCGTCACCGACGGTGGCGACGAGCAGGGCGGCGAGGAGAAGGCCCGCTTCGTCCTGCCGATGATCCACCCCGGTCCCATGGGCGAGATCGGCGGCGGGAACCTCCCCGTTCGCGTCGCCGAACAAGCCGACGGGCTGGCGTTCCCGCCCCACGCCACCGCCGGCCACGACTTCAACCTCGTCACCGAGCGTGAGGTCGACACCATCTGCGAGACGGCGAACGATGCCTTCGAGAAGCTGGAGTACTCGACCGAGGCGACCGTCGGGCACACGCTCTCGGAGGGCGACGCGACGTTGACCGGCCAGGCGTTCGGCGACAGCGCCTTCCTCGTGAACACCTTTTCGCCCGGCTTCGCCGACGACGTCGAGTACGCGGTCGGCCTCTCGGCCATCTCGGAGGCCCGTTCCGACGGCTTCGACGACGTGATGCTGGCCGACGCGCACAACTGCAACAACGGCCTCGAAGGGGACGACCTCGGGCACGTCGTCCCCGGGAGTCCCCGGTCGTTCGACCTCATCTACGGTGCGGGCGAACTCGCGGAGGTCCTGCGGGACGCCGACCGGGACCGCCTCGAACTCGGCGTCGCCTGGGACGAGACCCAGTGGGAACCACGCGACGGCATCGGTCCGCTCGGCATCCGCGTCGCCGTCACCGACGTCGCCGGCCACCGGACCGCGTACGTCCTCGTCGACGGGAACAACATGGACCCCGGCCTTCGCGACCGCATCGTCGACGAGCTCACGGCACGCGAAGACCCCTCTCAGGTCGACCTCGCCGAGGTGATGACCACCGACACACACATCGTCAACACCGTCGAGGCCGAGAATCAGGTCGGCCAGGCCATCGACCACGACGACCTCCTCGCACTCATCGCGGACCTGACCGAACGCGCCATCGCCGACCTCGAACCCGTCGAGGTCGGCATGGCCAGCGAGACGGCCGAAGTGACCGTATTCGGCAACGACCGCACCGAGACGCTCGCGTCCACCGCCAACGCCGTCATCTCACTCGGCGGCGCGCTCGCCGGCGCGTTCATCCTCGCCGTCTTCACCGTCAGCATCCTGCTGTTCTTCCTGACGTGAGCGGTGCCCCTTCGGTAGCCACCTCCCCACCGCCTCGCAGTCGTCACTCGTCGTCGTGACCGTCGGAGAAG
>JARUKX010000068.1 GCA_029688825.1 Haloarculaceae archaeon H-GB1-1
ATGGACTCGCGGGGGACGAAACGGCACGAGAGAGGCCAAGAGCCGCCCATTCAGCAGTTCGGGCATCTCAGAACTCCTCCATCTGCCGCTTGCGGACCGCCATCTTCTCGCGGTCCGTCCGCACGTCGTAGTGCTTGTACAGCGTCCCGAGTGACACGTCACACCGCTCGCTGACGAGTTCCGGTGACACGTCGTTGTTCAGGTGAGACGTGATTGCCCCCCGCCGGATTGCGTGGGGAGACCGAGACGAAGGACAGTCGTTCGCGGGACCGCTGTTACCACTGGCGGCTTCACAGTTCCGCGGGTTTCTGTCGTGGGGACACTCTCCGAACGTACACGGGCGGGTCAACCGAGTAATCCACTTGTAAATGGTCGTCCCACACGGGCGTCCGTACGGGGACGTGATGAGAGGTCGTCGCCCGTGGTCGTCGGTCACGTCGTGCCGGTCGGGACTGCTGAGATACTGATTAATTGGCTCGTACCAGTGTGGGCCGAGATAGACCCACCGTTCACCGTCTTTCCCGTTTTTCAGGTGCGTCCCCGTGTCAGGCCTGTGTTCGAGAACGAGGGCGTGGTCGTCGGGCTGAAGGTCCTTCACGTCGAGCGAACGGAGCGCACTTCGTCGCATGCCCGTTCGCCAGAGAATCGAGAACAGGACGTGGTTTCTGCTCCCCCGGTGGTAGCGCATGAGATACCGGAGCAATTCGTCGGCGTGTTCCTGGGTGATATGAACGTCCTTAGCTTCGGAACCGTCGGGGAGTTCAGGCGCGTGGACTTTCTCCGCCAGCCCTTCCGTGACCGCCTCGATGTCGGCGGCCCATCGGAGGAACATCCGAATCGTGCTCACCTGCTTCTGGAGTGTAATCGGCTTCACGTCTCGTTGCCGCCACGAAACGAAATCTGCGAGATCGCGTCCCGTCAACTCGTTCAGGTTCTCGATCTCGCGCTCCGCGCACCACGCGCGAAAGAAGTTGAGACGCGTCTTCGAGTTGTAGAGCGTCGACTGTCGAACGGAGACCTCACGGTGGCGCAGGAAGCTCTCGATACCTTCCTGTGGCGAAAGCGGTTCCAGGTCGTCAGTCACGCCGACCAGCGCTCCTGGGCGATACTCACAACGCAGGACAGCGGCAGGATGCAACGTGACGGTTCAAACGGTCGAGTAGGGGTTTCAATACCCCCGGTTGTCTCTGTAGACATGGCTTTCGTGGTATAGTCACGGAAGCCCATGCGGACCTGATGTTCCAGCATCGAGGTCCGCACCTTTAGCAGTCAGATGACTACCCGGGCGCTTCCGTTATTCCTCCTGTAGTGGCTAGTGACTTAACCATTCCGCACGGTATCCTTAACCTTCAGCATCATATTGTGTACTATCGTTCGATGACCGATAGAGACTACGTACCACATTCGCATGTGGCAGTCATGCGGCCCAAAGTTGAGTGGATGAACCAGACGGACGACCGCATTCTGGAATTGCTTGATGAATCCAAACTCGCACTATCTCCATCTGTAATCGCCCACAATCTCGATTACTCACGAAGCTGGATTTCACGTCGAGCAAGTCGACTCCACGAGGCTAGTTTGCTGGAGAAAGAGCAGGGGAGTTACTACAGAATTTCTGAGATGGGAGAGGCGTACCTGGCCGGTACTATCGATGCGGAGTCGCTCTCAAAATGAAATTCAATTCTCTGGCAGTCACCGGTACAAAATCGAATGACTCAGACTAACAGCCACTATCCGACGGTGGGGGACATCAGTCGGATTATATGGCTCATTACAGCTACCCGATGACCGACGAACGCGAACAGCTGCTGGAGGATGTCCGGGGAATCGTTGCCGGGTCACGAGAAGAGTGGGACGACGTTCCAAAGTCGGACGCTATCAACGCCGCACTTCGTCACCTCATCGAATCAAAACAGAAGGTGGATATTTAATTAGGCTGTGAGAAGTTTGGATAGCCCATGCCCTCCCTGAATCGACGTGCGTTTCTGGCGACGCTCGGAGCGAGCACTATTGGCAGCTTTGCCGGTTGCTCCACAGTCGGGAACGACGACCCCCCGGCTGGAAGCCTCCAGTTTACCAACCAGGATTCTCTCCCTCACGCAATTCAACTGGCCGTGACGGACGTTGGTAGTGAACTCAACAATGAAACCGGCACAGTAGCGGGCGACGTAACCGTTCCAGCATCGCAACGCAATCTGACTGCCACAGAGCAACTGTCACCCGAAGATTCTGTGACGTATACTGACGTGTTCACTGAACCGATGTGGTACGCGGTCGAATGTACTGTCGATGGGCGTCGATCATCGGATAGAGAAGTTAAGACTCAAGCGATATTCCATCCAGCCCCTCCAGAAAGGGAATACGTGAACTACCTTCAGGCCCTTCTCAGAGATTCAGGTCGCGTTGAACTTGCAGTCGTCACCACCGACAACACCGGCAGGTACACACCGGACATCTCGGAGTAATCTGCATCGGTTCTCCCCTGACTTGACCTATCACCGCACTATAACAGACGTCTCATTGGTATTGTATTCGCGCTGTGTATTCACCAGGGCTGCTAAAACCCACCAAATATTTAATATTTCAACATGGCCATTATTTTTGATGTGTTTACCTGACTTTGCTACATTCAGTGCGCGTATACGTACACCGAGAATCGAGGCCGGCTCATCCGAGCAGTACAGCACTTTCGTTACCGTATGTGGATTCAAAAGTAGCAGCTGAAAGCCTGCTATTCTCCGTCGAGTTGCGGATTAGGCTCATCGGTCGAGCCCTCTAATTGAGTGGTGTGTTGGAGTCCTTCACGTTCAACGTAGACTTCGACGTCTTCAGCCAACTCTTCCAGTTCGGCCATAAGCTCGGCCTCGTGGGTTCGGAGATTCTCCTGCATTTCAGGAGTCAATTGCTCTTCTAAGAGCTGAGTGTAAGCAACTCGGTATTCAAACGGTGCATCGTGAATAAGAACAGATTGTGCACCTTCAATTGCACCGCGGTGTTCCTGGACATTTCGGTCTGTCCAGCCTTTCAGTTGCCAGATAAACCCATCCTCTACCAGAAGCTCTTCTCGTTCTGATTCAACTACATCATTATGCCACCGCTTGACCTGGTTCACCATTTCTCTGCGGAATGTCCAATCTAATTCGTCTAAAGCACCAGTGTCAACTGCTACAAATACGTCTCCCGAAAATACAACGCTCATATTTGCAAAGATATCAGTTCGTGTTTCAGTCTCCCCTTTACGAGTCCTTTCGCTGACTTCACCCGTGATAAGGACCCGGATGGCATCCTGTTGGATAATTGGGAATTGCTCTTTCTCTTTGCGAGTGTACCCATAGATACCACCGCCAATACCGACTAAGCCAAGGAGTGTCCAAAAGAGGCCAGCACCACTGATACCTAAAACAAGGAATACAATGCCTGCGACTATTCCAGTCGCACCGTGCGTCCCATAGGGCCGGTACTCAAATTCACCGTTTCCGACCTCTAACCAGTCAGAGTGGGCTTCGAGCCGCCCTTTAACCGTGCCTGTTTTTCTTCCAACATCCTCACTTGAAATAGTGAGATTTGCTTCCTGAGTGCCTTTTGTCTGGTATTTGAAACCCTGGGGGTCTTGGATCTCCTCTACAGCACGTTTGAGTTTCCGATAAAACGACCTTGGGTTGATACCACTATAATCCCCCTCAACAAATTTAGTCGCCTTTCGCAAGTCTTGTCGAGTGAATTCTTTCATCCCACCCTCTTGCTGTTCTGTCATTAACATGTAGCGTTTATAATCAATGGCAGAAAAGTGTTAGGCCAAATTTCAATTCTGAAAAAGCCACCCAATTCACAGGTCTTCTGACCTGGTGATTCATCCGAATCGGTGTGAAACCAATGATGGGCGACTGCTGACCACAATTCCTCTGTATTCAGCACAAGATTTCTCTCAACTGCCGAGGTTGGAACAATGCTATCGATATTTGCTCACTGTACGAGTTCTATATTCAAGTCCGAGGACAGACGTGTTCCCTATCGCCTGTATCGTTGTCGGCTCCATCTCGCCGCGTGCCTGCTCAATATTCCGCTTCGATTCGATGAGGTGGCGAAGTGCGGCGTCGATAGCATCTGATTTCGGCACGTCGTCCCAGTCCTCGCGTGACCCGGCAACGCTATCACGAACGTCCTCCAGCAACTGTTCGCGTTCGTCGGTCATCGGATAACTGTAATGAGCCATATAAACCGACTGATGTTACCCCCTCTTGAACCTATGCGAACGGGCGGATCTGGAGTGACTGAAATACTGCTTCTTTATGTACACCAGGCTCGGCCCATGCCCATAGCCACAATGACCCACCACTACCACCTAATTTGATGTGACGATCTCGCCGAAATCGGCTCGCTATTCACATCAATCGCTGTTGCTCACTCAATCGGCGTCGGACCCCAGGGAGTCCGATCTGAGAACACAATAGAACGTAATTGCGTCGTTTGAGTGGTTGGGTGTTACCGGTGGCGGTCTAGACGATATCAACCCAGTGCTATTGTTAGAGCAGTGCGAGAGTGATGTCTCGCACAGTCTTCCAAAGTGACGACACCATCTTCACCGGCGTTGGGACTTCAACCTGTTCTACGTCTGGTCGCGTTCTCTCCATTGCAGTCGCGTCCGTGAAGTTTGGAGAGTCCTCAAAAGAGGAAATTGCGCCGAACAGCCCTCGGTCTCCGGTCGCGCGAAGTGCAGTTCGGCCACTGGAGCACCGTGGACAACGATTATCGGGGCGTTCTTCAGGAAGCGGACGGTGGTCGGCGTCCAGCAGGTTCGTGCTACCGGTGTCCCACTCCCACGTCGGCTTGTACATATCTTCGGCAAGCCCGGTAAGGTAGCCGTAGAGCGCGAAGCCAGCTCGCGCTGCCGGGTACCGATTCACGGCCAGCACTGCCGGCTGTTCATCTTCTAACAGCTCTAGCCCGTACTCTATATCCTCTTCGTCGAGGTCCGCGACGCGGACAGCCTCGCGTTCAACGAGGTCTTGGCAGTCACGGCATGCGAATGGTGGGCCAGTCATGGCGAACGTCGTCTCGATGCTGTAGACCTCTCCGTCGTCGGCCTTGATGCGTGACCCAGCGTCAAATACTGGCCGGAGATACCGCTGACCTATCTCGGAGACGACCTCACGACTCTTCGTGTGGTCCGTCGCAGCGACGATAACGTCGGCCTTGGCAGCTGCGTCGAGCCCGCGTTTGCTGTCGATAGGGTACGGGACGGCAGTAACCTTGATGTCCGAATCAACTCTTTCGACATAATCCGCCGCGACGTCGACCTTCGGCCGGCCGGCATCGGGTTCCGCTGCGGTGAGTACCGCCGCTGGATGGTTACCGTCGTCTGGTGTCGCGTCTTCGGGTCCAGCGTCCGACGCGTCTGCATACGGTATCCGACTAAGGTTCGTGTACTCAACAACATCTGGGTCGATGACCGTCAGTTCTCCGATATCTTGAGTTGCCAGGTCTTCGACGAAGAGTGACCCGATGCCGCCGACGCCTGCGATGGCGACGTGACTCTCCCCAAGGCGTGCATTGCCTTCGCGCCCTGTGACGAGCGCTTGTCGGGCGTGCGAACGAGCAGGTTCGATATCGCGGTCTGGTAGTCGCGTGTTCGCAGTTTGCTCCCGGCGAAGACTCTGCTCACCGACGATGACGATTTCGTCGATGGGGTCGGCGGCCGCCATACCGTGGTCGAGCGTCGCGACAGGGTCCGCTGGCCAGACGCGGCCTGCGATTTCTTCTTCCGATACCAGGAGGCTGCCGTGCGGGCCAGTCGCGTCGTTCGCGAGCGCTTCGAATATATCCGGTTCGGTACTGTCGTCTATTGGGCTGTAGCCCGCTTGCTTGCCATGGGGATGGCTATGCGCGAGCAGTATCGCGTGCGGGTTGGAGTATCGATGCGTGTCACCGGTGGTAACGGCGATGTCACGAAGGGTACTCGGACCGAGCGACACGATACCTGGGCCCTGCTCCAGATATTCGGACGGCGAGATGAGTGAAACCTCTGTGATAAGGAACTCTAAAATGACGTCACCGTCGTCCTTGTAGGTGTTTGTACCTGCGTACAACACGGCTGCATACTCGTTGCCGTCGCCTTGCAGAAGGACAGACTGCAGATGGTTATAGTCATCTCTGCAGATGCGGACGGCGGCGTGGTCCGCGGTCGTATTGTCTGGCGATCCAGTGGACACGAATCAGTCCCCCTGTCGCAGTCGCATCTCGACGACTGTCTCCAGATACCACTTCAGTGTGTGCTCGTACGGCTGCCACTCGAAGTCGTCCTTAAGTTTTTTAGGGTGGTAGGACAGCGCCAGCCAGCCGGGAACCCGGTCAGTGTTGTGCTTCTTCGGCTTCCCTCCACTCTCGAGACGGAGGTCTTTATCGACGTAAACCCAATCCAGCGGTTCGTTCGGGTAGTCGTCGGGAACTCGTAGTAGGACATCCGTCGTATCCTTGTTGTAGGCGTCGCTGGGGACCGACTTGTCGCGGACGATGACGTGCGTGAACTTCTGGGGTTTTGGATCGTCGGGGTCGTCGTCGACGTCAACGGTGTAGTTCTCGCGGAGTTCGTCGACGTCAGTCTGGATAACCTCGTTCACTGCTCGTCCTCCCGGCCGTAGGGGTTCTCGTGGTCGTAGGCCGTGAAGACATTGCCGTCGAGGAGAAGGTCTATTTCCTGGTCGGCAGGGATGTAGTCGTCACCGCCAGCAGCGCCGTCGTGCTTCCAGTAGAGGACTTCCTCATTCGGCGTATGTCCGGGGACTTCCTGCAGGATTTCCTTCGGTGTCATGTGGCGCTCGGGGACGGAGTACCGCTTCGTGATGACGACGAACGGACTCCAGGACGTGTCGAGGTCTTCAAGAGCTTCTTCGAGGTCGTAGGCCTGGTCCTGGAGTTCGTCGAGAGCTTCGGCTGTCTCGGCGTCATCGAAGCCGACGTCGTCCTGAACGTCATCCACGAGCGTACGCACTTGGTGTGCGACCTCTTCTGCGCCTTCGAGCCGGTCGGGGTCGTCGTGGTCCTGCGCAGAATCGATGAGGTCCTCGATGGTTTCCTTCTGGTCATCAAGGGGTTCAAACTGTTCGTGGTTGTCGACGAGGTCTTCGGCGGCTTCGATTGCGTCTTCGACCGACTCGACGGCGTCTTCGAGGGTGTCGTAGTCGGGGTTGAGAGTCGATGCGGTCGTAGGCGCGTTGTCAGTGTCGTTTGACATTCGTGTATCCCGGATCCCTCCTAGGCGCGGCGGTAAGCCAAGACGACGAACTGCGGGAGGTATAGAAACCTCTGGTCTTGGGCTTCCGAGTTTTCCTAACGCTGGCCGGGTTGGCTTCCGGTCCGTCCGGAAGACACTCGGTCAGGAGCGGTGAGGCCAACGTGGTCGTCTCAGACCTATGTACAAGTTTCTTGCCATAACATATAAAGTTAACTCACACGGAGAATGTCTCCTCATGAATGTATGGCCTTTTCGCACACCCTGAGTAGGATAATTCGGTGTTTTACCATTTGTGAGACAGGGTTTCATGCCTTATTGAGTCCCCCTCTATTATATACTAATAAATCTTCTCTAATCGGAGTGAAAGTGAAAAGTGGGAATGCTGTTGCTCCAGATGTGAGGAGTGCGGTGAGAATAACTACTGCCTCACCGCTCCTGACCATCTAAAGCAAGGAGCCAAGTAAGTAATAAAGTTTGGTGTTAATATCTGTTCAATAACTCAAAATCTCTACCTGAAACGGTGCTTAAGCCGGTTTTGGAAACTTACCAACTGATGTCCAGATCGGCACAGAGTTATACTAGGTAGCCCCGGTAATCGGTTTAGCAACTGAAAACACCGATACATTCTAGACACCCCGACGGCAGACTCAGCGTGCCCATGTTTGGCAAAGTGGACATGGAGGACGCGCTGGCGGGCACGGTGTTCGCGGCGTCGGCCTTCGTAACGAACGGAATTGCATCCATCAGCATCCTCGGGAACGACCTCGGTGCAGCGGTCTGGACGGTGCAGGGAACGCCCATCACGTTCGCGTTCCTGCTGACGGTGGTCGCGCTCGCGACCGCGTACGCGACGAACCGGGTGAACGAGAGCCACGGCCAGAACTACGAACTGAACACGGACCTCGCGGAGATTGTTCGCGGCTCGGCGACCGTCGAGACGTACCTGGCGCTGGCGACGCTCACGCTCGTCCTCGTCACCGGCTTCAACGTCCTCGGCGCACAGGACTTCGTGGCCGGCTCGGTCGCTATCGGGCTGGTCGTCGTCGCTCTCGAAGCGGCAGGCTACTACGTCGTCTCGTACCTGGGGTAATCGCCATGCCTGAGATTTTCTTCATCCTCCCAGCCGCGGCGCTATCCGTCGCGTCGGTGGGACTGTTGACCCAGTACGTCCGCGCGAAGCGACGCCCACGACCGTCGACGGACGCCGATGTTCGCGCCGCTATCGAACAGATAGAGCAGGGAGAGCGTCCATGAAGTCGGTCTTCTCGTCGGTCGTCGCGTTCCTGCTCATCACCTCCGCAATCGGTGGTGGCTTCGCCCCGATCGGCACGACCTCGGCGGCCGAAGCCGGCGAGTGTACCGCGCTCGACGACTTCGTGATGTTCCTCACCCTCGGGCTCGTGAACGCCGACAGCTGCACCCGGCAAGCGTACGTGGATGCTGCTGTCGAGGACATGGTGGCTTCGGACGCCAACCAGACGAAGGTAGACATCTATTCCGGTGCCACTGGGGTAAAAGCGGGCACCGAAGCGTGGCTCGTCCCGTACGACAACCACCTCAGTGATACCGAATCCGTCGCGTGGATGAAAGCTGAGGCGGCCGTCGCCGAGGCCTACGCCAACGGCTCGTCGAAAGCGGTCGCGAAGGTTCGCGCGAAAGAAGCGATTGCGGACTACTACGCCGTTCGGCAGGTCAACCTCATCGAACAGTACAACGTCTCTATCTCGCAGATGAACACGCTACGCGAGATGGCGCTTCAGGAGGACGGCATCGGTCAGTACTACATCTGGCTCTCCTACGAACCGGGGACCTACTCGGATGGACCGGACAGCATCGAGGGAGTGACGCCGCGGACAGTCTCGCTCACGAACGGCTCGACGCACCCGACGCTGGCCTTCCACGTCACCAATCCCGGTGCTGGCCCTACGAGCTACTACAACACCCCAGCGAAATACGACACGAATTTCGGGAGCTACGGCGAGTCTCGCTATCTCGTCGTGAAGCCGCCGAACAGCAACTACGAGAAGCTGGAGGCGTTCGACTTCAAGGCATTCCCCCAGCGGTGGATCCAAATCGAGTCGATGAACACGAACCTCCAGTCTGAGGCTGATGTGTTCGTCGACGCGACGTGGGCGGACTTCGACGCCGGCCAGGTCAACGCCACCGACGTAATCTCCTCGCATACGGCGATGTTCGAGTACGGCGTGCGTTCTGCCGACAAGGACGAGGGGCTGTGGCGCTCGACGGCCGCGCTCGCGATGATGGGCTACGATACGCCGAATCTGATGAGTTCGGGGACCATGACCGTCGAGTACGGCGTCGGCACCTACAGCGGGCTGCTGATGGCCCGCAACGCGCCGAACGGCTCGTGGGAAGCGAACAAGACCTACAACACCTCGGCTATCGACGGCCCCGTGTTCATGCTCACCACCGACGGCGAGAAGGTCGACTTCGCCGACGGTCGCGAGTTCACCATCTCCGGCATGACCGCGAAGGACGGGACGGCCGTCAACGCCACGGAGACGACGAAGTACGTCTACAAGACGGCGAACACTTCGGAGATGCTGGAACTGCAAGGACAGCTGCTCGACCTCCGCGCCGAAATCGAAGAACGCGAGCTCGCGCGGATCGGCGCGGGCGACGGGATCGGTGGCCTGTTCGGTGGCTCCATCGACTCGACGACCGCACTCGTCGGCGTGGCCGGCCTCGCCGTCGTGGTCATTCTCGGCAAGGGCGGGCGGAGGTAGCGACCATGCGTTTTCGTGCATTCCTCGCGCTCGTAGCTGCCGTTTCGCTGTTGCTCCTGACGACCGCGCCGGCCCTCGCCGCGGAAAACTCCACTCAGCCCATGCCCATAGCGAACCAGACCCAGACCGAGCGAATCGACGAGAACACGGTTCTGCTGCACTCCGAATACTCGGCGACGGACGACGTGGCTCGTATCACGCTGCGGTCGGAGACGCTACAGACCATCCTCGTCTCCGATGCGGGCCGGTTCACTCAGGGCGGGAAGATTCCCGTCCGCGGTGACGTACTCCGACCCGGCGAAACGGCGACCATCGAACTACCCGTGACCGAGGTGGACGGCTACGTCGGCGTGGCCATCTCGACCGATGCGACGCCCATGTACGCCGAGATTCTGCAACAACCCACCGGGGACGGCCTCGACATTCTGAAAGCACTCACTTCGCTACAGGCGTGGCTCGCGGGCGCGTTCGTGGCGTTCGTCTGGTTCGCCATCGCCGGCTGGCAGGTCCTTCGTCGCGAAGGCGGCCGTCCGGAGGTGGCGTCGTGAGCTACCCGACGTTCGCGACGAATCGTGACCGGCTGACGTACCTGCTCGGCGAGTACAAACTGCTCGTGACTGGCCTCCTGCTCGGCGGGTTCGCCCTGCTGGCG
>JARUKX010000069.1 GCA_029688825.1 Haloarculaceae archaeon H-GB1-1
TTGCTGTCGCGAACACGTCCGTGAGCGACAGCAATTGAACGAGCACGGATTTGAACGAGGCCAGACGCGCGCAGCGAAGTGAGCACGTCTGGACGTTGTTCACAATCCGGGCGGTCCCACTGTTGTCGCAGACGAACTGAGAGCACGAGAGACGTCGTCTCTCGGCGGTCCTATATCGCTATCGCGAACACGTCCGTGAGCGGCAGCAATTGAACGAGCACGTCTCCGCCCCGAGTCGTACAAGATAGTCACCGGAAGGAGACGGCCAGTGATGACGCGAGGAGGGAGCCTGCCCGAATTCGGGACTCCGATACGGGGCCGAACGAACGGAACTGCTCGGATCTTCGAGCCACTCGCACACGAAGAGATTCGGTGACATCCTCGTATCACTCTCGAGACGGTTCGGGTCGTGTCCATCTGCCGTGGCGCACGCTTCGACGCGGGTACAAACCACGTTTACCGTTCACTTCTCCAGCGGTATCGTTGCAGCCAAGACGGCACATGTACACCTCTCAGGCCCGCTGTGGCACGATACCTGCGTATGCAGCGCCCGACTAGAGAACCGTCTCGATGGATCGAATCTCCGCTCGGAAAGCATCGTTTCCGACGTTCTCAACGTGTGATAACGACAATCATATCAAATAATGTGAAGTTACTGGGGAAGTAACGAAGTGATTACTACCTAACCATTGGACCGAATGTCACGTATAATTGCAATCGCCGGGGCGAAAGGCGGCGTCGGAAAGACGACGACCAGTCTCAACCTCGGGGCTGCGCTCGCCTCGAACGGGTACTCGGTCGGCGTCGTCGAACTGGACCTGGCAATGGGGAACTTCGTCGACTTCCTGACCATCGACGGTAACCCGGAGGAGGGAGCGACGCTGCACGACGTCCTCGCGGAGGAGGAACCAATCAGAGAGGCGAGCTACCGCGCACCGGGAGGGTTCGCGGTGTTTCCGAGCGGAACCGACCTCGACGGGTACGCCGAGGCATCGCTGGACCCACTCTCGGGCGTCCTCTCGATCGTCAAGCACCACTTCGACGTCGTGTTGCTCGACACGGGCGCGGGCCTGAGCAACGAGACCATTCGTCCGCTCCAGCTCGCGGACGAGGTGGTCCTCGTCGCGACGCCGCGGGTGGCGTCGATCAGGGACACCGACAAGACGCAGACGCTCGTCGAGCGCGTGGACGGTTCCGTGGCGGGACTGGTTCTGAACATGTCTGGAACTGGGAACTCCCCCTCGACGGATCGAATCGCGGAGTTCCTCGGGACCGACCTGCTCGGCCACGTCCCGGAGGACGAGACCGTTCCGTCCTCGCAGGACGACGGTCGCCCGGTCGTGACGGCCGCACCGGACTGTCCGGCCGCAGAGGCCTACCGCGGGATAGCAGACGAACTCGCGAGACACGTCGACTCAGACGCCGCAGACGAGGGCTCGGTCTTCGAGGGTGAGCAGCTGGCGAGTGACGCAGAGCCATCACACTCGGCGGATGCCGTCGGGAAGGGCGGTTCGGGGTCGGACTCCTCGGGAGAGCCGGTCGTCTCCGGCCGCCGCGTGACCGACGGTTCGGGAGAGACCATAGAGATGACCGGCCGCCAAGGGACGTCGTCGACGGAACCGGGCGAGGCTGCCCCCTCCGAAGATCGGCGGACGGCAGGGTCCTCCGGGCGACCGCAAATCGAGAGGATCCACGAGCGACCCCGCCAGTGCGACACCGATTCTGGCCATCGGCCTGATGACAGAGACCGGAAGAGCGACTCGACCGTGACGTCCGCGGACGGCCGCACAACCGACCCAGACGAGGACGAGACGTCTGAGAGCGATCGTACCGATACCGGGGTCGCTCAGACTGACGCGACGGGCACCGCCGACGAAAGCGGTGAGACGACGGGTATCGTCGGCCGGATGCTCCGAATCATCGGCTGAGACCACGACGACAACGATCACCACCACTTCCACCCATGACGACCGACCACAGCAATTCGTTCGAGCACAGTGAGGGAAATCCGACCAACGGACGCGCCAGCGAGGACGGGGACGACGTCGACGTCTCCGCGTTACGAGCGGAGATTGCGAGCGATTCCGAACCCGGTGACGAGGCGGACACGAACGACGCCGCGACAGCAGCGGACGACGCCGACGACGGGACCGACCCGATTGCCGAACTGGGGCTTTCGGGGGCGGAGGTCCCGACCACCGACGACGTTTCCGACGAGGAGCCCGACGACGGTGGTGTCCCAGCCCCAGCCGCCGATCGGGCGACCGAAGACGAACCACCTGTGGACGGGGACGAACCGGATGGGGCGGACGGGGACGAACCGGATGGGGCGGACGGGAACGGCCCGCCTGGGGCGGACGGGGACGAACCGGATGGGGCGGACGGGGACGGCCCGCCTGGGGTGAGAACCGATCCGGACGGCGTCGTCTCGGCCCTCCTCGAAGAACTGGAGCGGCGGGAGCTGACCGACGCTGAGCGGTCGGCCCTGGCCTCGGGACTCGGACTGGAGACGCCGCACAGCCTCTCCGCGCGACTCCGGCACCTCCAGGAAGCGGTCGACGACGTCGCCGCCTATCGGTCGGCGCTGGAGGAGTTCATCGACGACAACGGTGATGCGACCGCGATCATCGACGACTTCGAATCCCGCTTCGACGACCTCTCGGACCGGATCGACCTCCTGGAAGGGCACCTCGACGATCTCCGAGCTGACGTCGAATCCATCGAGGAACGACAGCGAACCGGTATCTCTGCCATCGAGGAACGAACGGAGGAACTCGAGTCGTCGCTGGACGAGGCGCTCGAGACCCTCGAAGCGGACGTGGCGGAACTCCGCGTGCGCGTCGCCGAGGGAGAGCAATGGCGGGCGGACCTCAGCGACGTGTTCCGGACACAGGGTGACGAGGCGGCTCAGAGCGACTGAGGGACGTTCGGACCTGCCGCCCGGTCGAGGCCGGCGACTTCCCCATCTCCCGCTGACGTTTATGAATTCTTACCAATTTTTCGGTGGGGGTTGTAGTCCGATCTGAGTCCGTTTCCCCATCAAAGACATAAGATTTCTATCACTATAAATAGCGTCCGACCCTGTGCGCCAGCGGTCGCGGGAAAACCGCTGTTGTACGAACCATATCTCGCATCTTATACCGGTCTAGGTGCGGAAATGGAACTGTCTCCCAACATGGATCGACATATTGCTCACTCGTGCCCCCAACAGTTAGCGAGTGTTTTCTCACCGGATTACTGTGTTTGTATCAGATTCGTGGTTTGAAATAGGGGCAGGTTCGACTTTCCATGCTTCCGGCGATAAGTATTAGATGTATAACAATAGTGCTGTCGCCACACCACGACACCGTATGACGGGAGAGACTGACCGAGAGTCGCCCGGGAAGCCGGGCAAAAGGGGAACAGAACAGTCGGCGGGACAGTTGCGGGCACGGCTCGAATCGACGCTGGCGTGGGACCGCACGGACAGCGTCGGAGTCTCGGCGGTGGTCGCTCTGGGCGTTGTGATCGCAGCACTGGCCGCTGCGGCGAGCGTTGGCCTCCTCGCGGGGACGGCCCACGCGCAAACGACGTTCTCGGCAAACGACGTTTCGGTCACCGGGAATACAGGACAGCTACAGTCCCTGATGGTCGCGCCGTCGGGGACCGTCCAGTACAGCGGGCTGGAGTCGGCTCCCTCCGGGGCGACCGTGACCGTGAGCGTGAAACTGCCGAGTGACTCGTCGTGGGAACGCGTCGGGTCGAAGTCGGTGTCGACGAGCGGGCTCGATGGCACTGTCCAGTACGACTTCGACCGGATAGACGTCATCGACGCGGCGTCGATCAGCCGGGGTCAGTTCGGAGCGCCGGACGGCCAGTCCGACACGACGACCGTCGAGATCCGGGTCGAAGCGGTGCTCGCCGGTGGAGGGCCCGACGGTGCGGACGTCACCGCAACTGCGACGGACGACCTGAAGGTCACGGTCTCGAACGTGGCCGCCGGCGCGCAGGCCGGCGGCCAGGCCAACGCACAGGGGGACGCAAAATGACACCGGTCCCGACGCCGTCCGATTCGACAGCGACGGACGACGAACCCTTGCCGACGCTCACCGCGGTTCCGCCCGTCGGCGGGACGCGACTCGTGTCGACGCGTCACTTCGGTCCGCCCACCCTCTCAAGCCAGGACGGGGGTGAGACGGAATGATTCGCGTCGGTGACACGGTGCCGGCGTTCCGGTTGCCCCGCGCCGACGCTCCCGACGGCACGCGACTCGGGGTGACCGACCTGCTCGATGATGACGGGCTCCTGGTCGCGTTCTGTCATCGGGGACCGTCCCAGCGACCGCTCTCCGACATCCTCGCGTACGCGCAGTGGTTCCAGTTCACGGACGGGCTAGACGTCTGCGTCGTGACGACCGAACCCGGTGACGTGCCGGACTGGCTTTCCGGAGGACCGTCGGTTCCGTTCCTGTACGACGAGACCGGATCGGTGTTCGCGCAGTTCGGGTTGTCTCCTCACTCGACCGCCACGACAGGGCAGGACGGCGGCTTCGTGCTTCTGGATTCGACCCGACGGGTGCGCCACGTCCAGCGCGGCTCTCTCGCACCCGATACGGAGATGGAGGCGGTCGCGCCGTTGAAACGGACGGTCGAGTCACTGACGGACGACCGTCCACGAGCGGTTACGGGGGCGACGAGTTCGCTTCGTCACTAGAAGCCCCTGGTCGTGTAACTGGGCGAGGAGCAAATCTACTGTTCGGACTTCCGACGGTGGGGGCCTCGAAGGGTTCTCGACGCGGAATGTAACAATCCGGGCGGTCCCACTGTTGTCGAAGACGAACTGGGAGCACGAGAGAGGTCGTCTCTCGGCGGTCCCGTGCTTTCTGTGGCGAGCAACACGGCGAGCCACAGAATCATCACGACCGGCCGGTCTGAACCTGTCTGCTGGACATCAACATCCTCCGAGTTCCGGTGAGGCCCTTGCGAACATCGGCTCTTTTTGTTGCTGAGCGTGCTTCCTCCACCCAATACCATGTCGTACGACTCGAAGACTCTCAGCACGTTCCTGTCGGAGGTCGGGTCCGAAGCGGTGACGCCGGCGGGCGGGACGTGCGTGGCCGTCGTCGGTGCCATCGGTGCGTCCCTCTGCGAGATGACCTGTGTCCACACCATCGGGAAGGACGGCTACGGCGATGTGGAACCCGAACTCGTCTCGGCGGCCGACGAGCTAGCGTCGCTGCGGAGCCAGCTCCTCCGACTCGCCGATTCGGACGCACGCGTGGTCGAAGACCTGCTCGAGGCCACGGACGAGGACCGCCAGGGAAGAATGAAACGTGCGACCGGTGTTCCCCTGACGATAGCCGAAGCGAGCCTGGCTGTCCTCGAATCGGCGGTCGTGGTGACCGAAAAGGGGAGCGAGAACGCTCGTCCGGACGCCGGCAGCGGAGCCTTCCTCGTCAAGGCCGCGCTACAAGCGGCCGTGTTCACCGTTCGAACGAACATCGCGTACATCGACGACCCGGCCTTCGTAGAGACGATGGAACAGCGGACCGCGGAGATCGAGGCGGCGGCAGCGGAACTGTTCGAACAGATCGAATCGAACCTCGCGCTCTAGTGGACAGCGACCACGACGGACGATGAGTTGCCCCTCCAGCAGAGCGCGTGACCACCCTCGCCGGATCGGTGTACCTGCTGTTCGGACTCCCCGCTGCAATCTGGCCGTACCGGACTGCGCGCCTCGGCGAACACTTCGACGCCGTCGGCAGCTCGCGTTCACTCTCGGCGGTCGAGCCCGCAGGCTGGAACGTTCTCCTCAGCGACTCGTGGGCGGACTGGCGACCGTTCTCGGAGTCGGGCTGTTGCCGAGCTGAGCGCCGTGGGACGCGGGCTGTCGAGCGAGACGTTCGCGACGGTCGCGAAGGCGGCGATATTTGCGACGGCCGACGGCCGTCGGCCCCCGTCGGTTCCCTCGAGTGCTGTGAAACAACAATTATGCCACCCGTCCCCAAAAGAGGGAACGATGAACCATTCGGGTTGGTATCGATTCGCTCCCATCGTACTATTCGTTCTCGGAATCTTGCTCGCAGGGGGCGGAGTCGGGGCGGTCACAGCGGCTGACGGACAGAACGCCACGGGGCCGGCCGTCGAGATCTTCGTCGACGGGACGCTCGTCGCCGACGGGGAACGCATCGACGTCGACTCGTCGATCCCGGTTCGGGTCAACGCGAGCGTCCCGGCGAACACGTCGACGAACGTCACCATCGCCGAAGTGACGCTGCAGGTCAACGACACGCTGGTGTATCACTCGAACGCGAGCGTGGAATCGGTCTCCGTCTTGCAGTCGGCCGACCTCTCGCCGGGGGAGAACAGGGTGACGGTCGAGGTCGAGGACTCACGCGGCGCGGTCACGACCCAGACCATCACGGTCTACCGGGACGAGACGCCGCCGCAGATCAGTCTCACTGAGCCCGCGGAACTGACCGACGACACGCCGTCGGAGGGGACCGTCGTGCGGACGCCGGTGACGTTCTCGGGGACGATCACCGACGACACCGACTTCTCGCACGGCCAGATTCGCGTGTTCAACCCCTCGAACGACTACCGAACGCGCGTCGACATCGAGGAGGCGAACTTCTCGAAGTCGGTGCTGCTCGGCCGGGACGCGAACACCGTCGTCATCTCGGCGACGGACGAGCAGGGGAACACGCGAACGAAGCGAGCGTCGCTCCAGGTGACCGACTCCGTCGAGCCGAACGTGACGGTGAACGAACCGGGGTACTTCGTCCACCGGAAGACGTTCACCGTCCGTGCGACGGTGACCGACAACGTCTGGCTGAACCGGGCCGCCGTCGAGGTAGCGTACCTGAACGCCCCGGGGAACAAGACGAATCAGCGCCGCGTGTACGTGCCCGTCACGTCGCGGCCGTACAACGTCTCGACCGACCGCCAGCGGGTAAACGTAACCCAGAAGATCGAACTGGACCGCGGCTTCAACCTCGTCACCGTCCGGGGAATCGACCACCGTCGACACACCGGCCAGAAGTCGTTCGTCGTCGAACACTACCCCGACGAGAACGGGCCACCGAGCATCGAGGTCAGTACGAACGGAAGCTTCTGGGTCCCGCCGAACCAGACCGATGCGGTGAAGAAGAACGCCTCGTTCTGGACCGACGAGAAACGGGCGTCGCTGTGGGTCAACGAGAGCTACAGTACGGCGAACGGGACGTTCCTCCTCGACGCGAGAGTGGTCGACGAGGACCACGACCTGGACCACGTCACGCTCGAAGTCCGCCGACGTGATGGGGACAACTCACGCGTGCTCACGCGGACGTTCGACGCGCGTGGGCGACAACGCTACCGGGTCTTCACGCAGCTTCCACTGAAGTTCGGGTCCTACCTCGTGCAGGTCCGGGTGGTCGACCGCCGCGGTGAGTCGACGACGACGGCGTTCGAACTGGGGCCGCCGCCGACCGAGATGGAGTTCCTCGAAGACCCCACTGACCTCCCGACAACCACCCCGTCCAACGAGACGACACAGGCGGGGACGACCACGACGCCGAACGCGACGGCGACGGTCACCGAAACGGCCGCACCCGAGTCGGGCGCGGACGCTGGCGGGAGTTCGTTCCTCCCGAGTTCCACGCTCTATCTCGTGGGGTACGTCGTCGCCCTGCTCGTCGTCGTCGCGGGTATCTTCGCGGTCGTGTTCGCGCGACGGTAGCGGTCCCCCGTTTTCGACGCCGTACGTTCTCACTCGTAGGTGTGGACGAGCCGTCGGGTTCCATTCGCGTCGGTGAGCACGACGGTATCGCCGCCGTTGTTCCAGACCGCGCCGTCGGCGTTCCAGTAGCGATGCGTCGCGTTGTCGGTTCCGGCTCCGGAGACGACGGTCACTCGCGCCCCCGGAGCGAGGGCCAGCTCGTCGAACACGTAGCGATGGCCGCCGGCGTCGGAGAGGGTCCACCCGCGCAACGAGAGCGTCGCGTTCCCCCGGTTCGCGAGGACGACGTACTCGTCGGCGAGGTTCTCGTGGTCGTTACCGGCGGCGTCGGCGTGGACCTCGACGACGGCGAGCGTCGCGTTCGACTCCGGCGTCCCGCTCGGCGTTCGACAGCCCCAGACGCCGAGGCCGGCCTCCTGTGCGTCTCCCTCGGCCGTCTCGAAGCGCTCGCGATGGGTGAACTCCGAATCGTACACGCGGGCGTAGCCGTCGGCGACGAGGCGGTAGTTGACGTTGGAGCCGCCGTGCCAGACGTACGCCAGCAAGCGCCCGTAGTAGCCGCGCCTGTCCGATAGCTCGTCGAAGACGAGACGGACTCGCTCGTCGGCGAGTCGGTCGTGCAGATAGTCGCTGGCTTCGGTCCCTGCCGCACGGAGACACGCCCGTCCTGCCTCGGTGTCGGGGACGCCCTCGAACTCCGCGGGGTCGGTCTCGCCGCGCGTCTCCGGCGTGTCGACGCCGAGCAGTCGCACCCTGTCGACGGTTCCGTTCGGGAGCCGGACGTCGACCGTATCGCCGTCGACGACTTCGACGACGGTCACCGTCGTGTTCTCGGGCGACGCCGACGCGTCGGTCGTCGGCGTGGCGGGGGTCGCCGGGCCGAGACAGCCGGCGACGACGAGTATCGTCGCGACCACGAGCGCGGAACGCGGCTTCACACAGATGCAAGGAGGAAGCCCACGACTTTAGTCGTGGGGGGAATCCGACCACATATTCACAATCAACGAGCGATAGGAGACTGACTCCCGCTCGTCATTCGTACGATTTATCCTCGATAAAATTAGAATGTAAAATACAGATGGAGGACGTAATTCGCACCGTCAGAGTCAAACTCGCCGTGCCTCCAGAGCGGTGCGACGGCCTCCAGCAGACGAAAGAGCAGTTCCTCCACTGTGCGAACACTACCGCAGCGTGGGCGTGGCGGTACCCGGACGACTACTGCGTGACCTCGAAACAGACGGCCGAGAGCGCCCTCTACGACCGACTTCGCGATGAAACGGACCTGACCGCAAATCTCGTCCAGAAAGGAATTCGACGCGCTATCGAGGCCACGAAAAGCGGTGTCGCTCGACTTAAAAAGGGCGAAAACACAAGTCAACCACACTTCGATGCGTGGAGCGTCGTCTATGACAAGCGAAGTGCAACGTTCCACCGCGACCACGTCTCCCTTTCGACAGTCAACGGGCGCGTCGAGTGTGACTACGTCATTCCCGACGACCCCGAGGGAACGCCGATTGGCGACTACCTCTTGAACGAGGACTACGAGTTCCGCATGTCCACGTTGCAGTACGACCGCTCCACAGCGTCGTTCTACCTCCACGCACGAATGCGCCGACTCGATAGCGACGAGCGCGAGCAGTCCACTCCTGATTCTTCCGACTCCGAGCACAGAACAGTCCTTGGGGTTGACCTGAACGTAGACAGCTCGCTCGCCGTGACTTCCACAGGTGCGTTCATCGGGAACGCCGACGAGATGAATCATCGACGCCGAGAGTTCGAGAAGACTCGCGGGTCGATGCACCAGACCGGAACGCGGTCAGCACACCTGTCGATTCAGTCGATGAACGACCGCGAACACCGCTGGATGCAGGACGAACTCCACCGCGCCGCGAACCAGATTCTTGCCGAAGCACGCGACCACAGCTGCACCCATATCGCGTTCGAGAATCTGACAGATATTCGCACCCGGATGGCTGGAGCGAAGCGATTCCACGCCTGGGCGTTCCGACGCCTGTTCCAGTACGTCGAGTACAAAGCCGAGATGGTCGGGATCGACGTCGAGCAGGTGAATCCTGCGTACACGTCTCGACGGTGTTCGTCGTGTGGGTTCACCCACGAGGCCAATCGGCGGTCGAAACATCAGTTCGTGTGTCAGAAGTGCGAATACGAACTGAACGCAGACTACAACGCGAGCAAGAATATCGCTCGGAAACTGCTGCAGA
>JARUKX010000007.1 GCA_029688825.1 Haloarculaceae archaeon H-GB1-1
AAGGTCCAGGTGCGAGAATTGAACCCGCGTCTCAGCCTCCACAAGGCTGAAGGATAGTCCACTACCCCAACCCGGACACGTTGTTAGCAAAAGTTGGTAGTGTCGAGTCGCCCAAATACGTTACGACTCGGGTCCGTTGTGCTTTTGTCTGCCACCCTCCTCTCTTGCAGTACGCGTGGCCATCACGGACAAGATATACGTCAAGAACCACCGCCAGCTCGCCTCCCAGCTGGAGACGTCCTTTCCGAAGGGCGCGTTCAAGGGTGCGACGCTCGACATCCTCTTTCAGGGCGAGGGGCTGTCGAAGCTGGACAACGCGACCCGCGACCGCGTGCTGGAGTTCGCCGAGGACTTCATGGACTGCGACTGCGAGGCGAATCCCCACTGTGGCCACCCCGAACGGAAGTTCGTCAGCTACCTGCTGGAGTTGCGCGCCCAAGGGCTCGGTCCCGACGCCATCGTCGACGTGATGGGCGACGACTACATGCTCTATGCCTATCCGGGCGACATCCTCTCGTTCCTCGACGATTCCGTCCGGACGCTCGAAGCCGTCGAGACGCTCGCTGACGTGGACGGACGGACCGACGTTGCAGAACAGGCGCGGACTCGCAGACGCGACCTCGTCAGGTGACGGGGGCGCGACGACCGCCTCAGATGACGTCGTCGTCGAACTCGCGACCGATGCGGTAGGCGGACTGTTCGTCGCTCTCGCCGTCGAGGTCCTCCAGCTGGATGACGTCCTCCGTGTCGTGTTCGTCGAGTTGTTGGCGAAGCTGCGTGACGTAGCGCTTGTGCTCTTCGAGTTGCTCGCGCAGATGCTCGGCTTCCAGTTCGAGGCGCTCGTGCTCGCGGACGAAGCTCTTGGGGACTTCGACCTTCGGCGGGAAGCTCTCCACGCCACTGGCCGTCGACGTCGTCTCCTCGATCTGGTGTTCGGGGACGACCTCGACCTGACCGTCGTGGGCGACGAGCATATCGACGTAGTCCCGGAAGACCGCAGAGAGGGAGATGTCGCGCTCCTCCGCGATGTCCCGGAGCGTCTCGAACTTCTCCTGGCTCACGCGGAAGGAGATCGTCTTGTTCTTGTTGCCCATCGTTGTGGAACTGTCTACGCTCCGGCCACTTAATCGTTTGTCAGACGCTCGCACAGGCTCGCTGGCGCAAAAATCGCGATCGAGGGGGCGCTACACCGACGCTTCGACGTCGTCCGTCTCGCCGTCGAGCGATTCGAGCGCCTCGACGACCATCCGCTTGTACTGGTCGACGGGGAGGTCGTAGGTCTCGCGGGCCATCTGGCCGTACTCGTTGGCTTCGTCGTCGTAGGCCTCGATGCGGTCGAGGGTCCGTTCGGCGGTCTCGACGACCCAGCGGCGGTAGGCCGCTTCGTTCTCGTCGAGGTCGACGACGGCCTCGGGCCGGACGGAGACGTAGGTGTCGCCGCTCTCGTCCTCGTAGGTCCGGGGCTTGCCGACGACCGCGACGTGGGTCGGGGTCTCGACCTCGCGGAGCATGCTCGCGGCATCGGGCTGGTACTGGCCGGCGTAGACGAAGAACGACCCGGTCGGGTCGACGACGCGACCGCGCCAGTACTCGGAGTCCTCGCCGACGTCGTCGGTCTCGGTCAGCGTCCCGACGACGAAGACGCGGTTCGCCTGCTCGCCCGTGGGGAGGAGCAGGTAGACCGGCGCACGGTCGTCGTCGGACTCTTTGAACGTGTGGGCGGCGTCGTTGAACTCGCGTGCGAAGACGCGGCGGGCGACTTCGCGGGTGGGCGTGCTGGACATCTAGATCGACCTCGCTTTGATGAGGACGCTTTCAGGGTCGGTCGGTTCGGACAGTTCCTCGGTTTCGTTCGCCAGGACGTACCGTCCCAGCGTGGGGCCGCGAATCCGGTAGTACCGACCGAGCGTCTTGACGCGCATCTCGTCGGCGACGACGGAAGTGTCGAGTGCGTCCATCGCCATCTCCTGGGCTTGATCGAGGGTGATGCCGGTCAGGTCCTCGGTCGCTTCCTGGTTGAAGATGACCTCGTGGACGTCGCGGCCGTCGTCGACGACGCCCTTGATTCGGAGGTCGAACTCGCCGTCGACCTCGCCGTGTTCGGAGCACCGGCCGTTCTGGAGGACGCGGGTGCAGTCCTCCTCGGGACAGCGCTTGATGAGACCGCTACCGCTCTGGATGTCGACGAGCGCGCCGTCTATCTCGACGTCGTCGTCGCCGACCTCGATCTCCTCGTCCAGTTCCTCGATGGTCGTCGTCCGATTCAGCTTCACCGAGAAGCGTCCCTGGTACTCGTCGGTGACGACGTTCCGCAGACTGTAGACCTTCTCTTCCTCGAGTTCGGGGAGGTCGGATTTCGACCACTTCGTGAACTTCACGGTCCCGGTCTCGTCCCCGAGCAGGCCGACCTGCGCGACGGCGTCGGCGCGCGGTTCCCAGAGTTCGACGACCTTGGCGGATAGGTCGATCCACTCCTCGGGTGCGTCGATGTCGCTGATCTGGACGGTCTCGTTGCCGCCGCCCTGGAGGGCGTCGCGGTCCATCCCGGCGTCGTCGAGGTAGGTGTTGACGACGCTCCGGCGAGCCTCGTTCAGGGGCACCTTGTACTCGTTGACGAGCGTGTCGAGCCGCTCGACCACGTCGTCGACCGAGACGTCGAGTTCGTCCGAAAACTGCTCGTGTATCTCTTCCGCTTGGGTACGCAAATCGCTCATTGTGTTCACTGTCTCCGCGTTGTTTTCCGATGGGAGACACGAGTCGCTTGGTCGGCTTCACCTATAAAGTCTCGCAGAGCAGGGTGGAACTGAAGCGCACCTGGAGAGCAGCGGTCCCGTGAACGTGACCTTACCCGGACGTACGCTGTGAATAACCAACCCCGGACGCCGCATAGCCGGAGTCGAATGGTTCGAATCGTCGAGTCGTCCGACGTGTGTATCGCTCCGTGGTGGTCGATGCGATGACGGTACCGAGCCGTCGCGTCCTGTCCGTCGTTCTCCTTGGAACGATACTCGTGACTGCGACTCTCGCGATGCCCGTCGTCTCGACGACCGCGGCGAAGTTCGCGGGTCTCGAATCGCACTCGAAGCCGGCGAACGCCACCGCGGTCGACGGCTGTCGGGCGATCACCGAGCCGGGGACGTACGTGCTGACGAAGGACATCAAAAACGGAGATAGCGGCGAGAACTTCACGTTCATCTCCGAGGCGTGTCTCCGCATCCAGTCGAGCGACGTCACGCTCGACGGCGGGGGGCACACTGTCGACGGATTCGGCGTGAGCGATACGACGGCGATCCGCGCCGGCGGAGACGAGCAGGTGACGAACGTGACCGTGGAGAACGTCCGGGTCAAAGAGTGGAATCGCGCCGTCTACTTCGCGAACGTCGACGGTGGCGTCGTTCGAAACGCGGACGTGACGGGCAACAGCTTCGGCGTGTTCGTCGACGGCAACAGCAATGTTACCCTCGAGAACGTCACGTCGCGGCGGTACTTCGTCGGCGTCTACGCGGCGGACGGGAACGTGTCGATACGCGAGAGTTCGTTCTCCGGGAACGAGACGAACGCTATCGTCCGCGAATCGGTTGGAGACTAACCCGAATTCTCGGACGTCTGCTCCTTTATCTCCGACGCCCACTCTGGCCACTGCGAGCGCTCTCGACCGTCGAAGCCGGGGTCACCGGACATTGCCTTGATGGCGCGGGCGTCGTCCAGACTCCAGACGGCACCGTCCTCGTGGAAGATGCCGTTGATGACCCCGTGGCGACGCTGGGAGGGGACAACCGCGGGCTTCACCATCAGCGACCAGAAGAAGTTGCCGAACTCGAACTCCTTGATGATGGAAGCCATCGAGGAGTAGTTCGGCACGCGTTCGTCGGGCTCCGGTTCGGCGTGGAAGCCACGGCCGGACCGGATGCGTTGCCATTCGGTGAGCCAAATTGGCTGGTCGACGCGCTCTCTGATGATGGCGACCTGCCGAAGCGCGTCGCGGAAGGTCGCTTCGTCTATCGGGAAGTTGTAGTGGAACTGGAAGATCTCGCTCCCCCAGCTGCGGTAGTCGAGGTCGTTGGCGACGCTCGTCGAGCCGACGGTGAGCGGAACGGAGCCGCGGTGTTTCCGCATTGTGCGGAACATCCCGCGAGCGAACCGCTTGCTGTACGGCTGCCAGCCCGGTTCGTTCATCACCTCGAAGCCGAGGAGCCGGTCGTCGTCGGCCCAGCCGTCGAACAGCCAGCGGACGAACTCGCGTGGTTCGTCCCAGCGGTCGCTGTTCTTCATCACCGGGGCGGACGGGGAGGCGACCGTCGTCGCGGTCATGGGGTCGGTGTTGGTCAGATTCTCCTCGGTCGGCGCGGAACCGACGCCCTCGAACAACGCGAGCAAGACCCGGATTCCGTTGTCGTCCGCGGTCGAGAGGAGGTGGTTCAGCTGTTTCCGGCAGGCCTCGCGGTCCTCGTGCCAGTACTCGTAGTTGATCCACGTCCGGATGGCGTTGAGGTTCAGGCGGGAGGCGTACCCGAGGTCGCGCTCGATGACCGAGCGGTCGTAGTCCCGCCACATCTGGTACGTGTTCCAGGCGCGTGCGGGGAGATACAGCGCTCCCCGGATGGCGACCGGAGCGGTCGTCTCCTCGACGATGGCCCTGTTCGTTTCGTCCGTCGTCGTCGATTCCCGAGTCGTCCACGCAGTGGTCTGTTCCGTCTGTCCCCCCGATGGGGCTTCACAGCCGGCGAGGCCTGCGAGAGCCGTTCCCGCACCGAGGCGGAGGAAGTCCCGACGCGTCTGCTGGTCCATCGCCACGAGCAACGAAACCGGCCCTGAAATGTATACACCGCTTAGCGTCACTGCGTCGAAATAGGCCGATCATGACCACGAGGTAACGGCCGTTTACCGTGGGTCGACCCTGCAGTCACAGCCAGTCGAGTCCCGCGAAACGTGACGTCGACGGGACGTTCGCCGGCCCCGGACACATCGCCGTCGTCGTCGACGACGCCGGATCCGACTGGCTGCAGTATCACGCGAACGAACGGGCCGACCCCTGGATCGGGAACGCGCCTCGCAGGGTCCTGCTGTGCGACCTGACCGCGTGGCGGGACGGCTGGCCGACGGTCGGGGACGCCGAGTCGCGTGGCTACCGTCCCGACGATTCCGACCGGCGAAAAACAGCGCAGCGACGGCGAGCCGACTACTCCCGGATAGCGCCGCCGTCGATGGGGAGCGCAGCGCCGTTGACGAAGCTCGCGCGCGGGCTGGAGAGGAACGCGACGACGTCGCCCAGTTCGATGGGCTGGCCGACGCGGTCGAGCGGGACCTCCTCGGCGAACGCCTGGATGGCGTCCGCGTACTCGTCGTACTCGCCGCGCTCGACGGCGTCTTCCGCGAGTTCCTCCAGCCGGCTCGTCTCGTGCGGGCCCGGCAGGACGGCGTTGACGCGGACCTCCGGCGCGAACTCGCGGGCCTGCGTCTCGGTCAGGCCGAGGACGGCGCGCCGGATGGAGTTCGAGAGGACGAGTTCGTCCTGGGCCTCTCGCACCGTGCGCGAGAGGATGTTGACGATGCTCCCGTGGTCGCTCTCTTTGAGGTGCGGGTAGGCCTCGCGGGTCGTCCAGACGTTGCTCATCAGCAACTGGTCGAACGCCTGGAACCAGTCGGTGTCCTCGGTGTCCATGAACGACCCGCTCGGCGGGCCGCCGGCGCTGGTCACGAGGTGGTCGATGCCGCCGAACTGGTCGACGGTCTCCCTGACAAGTCCCTTGACGTTGTCGGGGTCGCGAACGTCGGCCTGCAGGCCGAGGATGTCGCCCTCGCCCATCGCGTTCAGGCGGTCGCAGGCGTAGGCGAGCTGGTCCTGACTGCGCCCACAGATCGTCACGTTGACGCCTTCCTTCGAGAGTGCTTCCGCGCACGCGTGGCCGAGACCGCTGGTGCTGGCCGTCACCAGGGCCGCGTTCCCTTCGATGTCCAGATCCATGTGGGACAGCTTGGTCGGGAGCGTTAAGTCTCTCCCGACTGCCGACGAATTTTGATGGTCCCCTCGGTCGTGACCGAGACGAGGAGGTTCTCGGAGACCTCGCGGCCCTCGATAGCGTCCTCGGCGGCGTCGCTGATGCGCTTCATCAGTTCGGGTGCGGTGTAGTTGACCTTGATGTCGGCGTCGTCGCAGGCGGCGAACACCTTCCCCGGCACGTCGTAGAGGTCCGTCCCTTCGAGGATGGACACCTGGGCGGGTGCGCGGAGCGCGTGGACGAATTCGACCGTCTCTCTCGCCTTCTCGACGTTCTCGCGGGCGCTCGCTTCGATGCTCGCGATGTTCGCCCGCGAGGTTCCGAGCCGGTCGGCGATGGCTGCCTGCGTGAAATCGCGCTCTCGCATGGCCAGTACCTGGGCCTGGCGGTCCGTGAGGACGCTGTGGGCGGCGTCGAAGCCCACGGTCCGCAGCAGTTCCGAGACGTCGAGGTCGTCGGTCACGACGCCGACCTCCTGGACGGCGTGGCGGAACGAGTCATGGGCGAGCAGTAGCGTCGCCACCGCGAAAAAGTGTCGGATAGGGACGGTCGACTGGCGGGACCGAGCTCGCTACGAGCCCCAGAAGTTGTCTCGGCTGCCCAGTCGTTGCCGGTCGCGGCCGCTGGACCCGGAGTCGGCGTCGTCGTCCGCATCCGCGTCCGCCTCGTCCGCGTCTGCGTCCACGTCGTCGTCTTCGAGTGACTCCGCGTCGGCCTCCTCGGGGAGCCGTTCGAGTTCGTCAGCTCTGGCGTGGTTCGAGCGGACCTTCGTGATCTTCACGCGCGAGCGAGCCGGCGGCAGGACGCCGTCGACCATGACGATGAACCCGTCTTCGGTCCGACCGACGCCGGCACCGCTCTCGTGGATGTCGTCGACTTCGACGACGACCTCCTCTCCCGGTTTGACCGGCTGGGACTTCAGGTCACGAATCGGCTGACTGTAGTGATTGCACCACTCGGCACCGCCGCGGTCCCCGTAATGCTGACAGCCCATCCCCTGAATGTGCTCGCTGTATTTGGGGCAATCGTCCGCCAGTGGACAGTCCGACATGCCAGCGGGTAGATGGTCCGCGGTCAAAACAGTTGCGTCCGCCAGCGAGGGCGTGTCAGAGGATGACGCGCAGAATGTCGGTCGAACCGGCTGAAGGAGTCGTCGTCACGGAAACTCGACGTCTTCGCCGGCACCGTCGGGGTCCATCTCGATGGTCGCCGCTGTCTCGATGGCGTCGATACCGTCGAGGGCACAGAGGTCGCCGACGCGCTCCTGGGGGAGCGAGACTTCGAGCGTGCCGAACTCGCGCTCACGATCGACGGTCGCGAACTCCTCGACGGCCGACGCCACGGCGGAGAGGGACGTCGCGTCCTCGTCGACGTCCAACAGGAGCGTGACCGACTCGCCCTCGATGGGGTCGTCGCGGATGCGACGGACCGGGTGGGAGAGATACATCTTGGTCGGGCTTGGCGCAGGAGCGATACAAAACTTCTCTTCGATCACTCCCCGACCGCCCGCGCAGCCGCCAGGTCCCGCCAGTACGACAGGAGCCAGTATCCGGTCCCGGTCGTGATGAGCGCGGCGGCGACGACGTACAGGATGAGCTGTGGGTTGAACACCTGCGCGGGGTACCGCGCGGTGAACGCGACGCCCTCCCCGGCCGTGAGCGCGAGCAGGAACGAGAGGAGCCCGACGCCGACCGCGCCCACCAGGGCGGTCTTCCCGTCGACCTCGTACTGGGTCAACTGGAAGATGGCGACCACGAAGGCGATGGCAAGGACGAGGACGTACAGCGGCAACCGAGCCGAGACGCCGACCACGTCGCCCCGGACGAACCCCAGCAGGCCGACGAAGCTCCAGGTCAACACGAGCGTCGACGCCACGACCACCAGGACGGTCTCGCCCAGTAGCTCCCGCCGGATGGGGAGTGAAACCATAGCAGACAGTGTGCGGAGAGCGAGAAAAGTCTAGTGGCTCAACCCCAGGGAGAGACGGGCAGAAGGCCTATACCGTTCACTGCCCATCACCTCCCATGACTGTCGGGTCCGAGTCGCTCTCGCTCACCGTCGAGGGCGAGCCGATACCGGCGCTCGAGATCCTCACCGGGAGAGGGTTCGTCACCGGCAAGTCGGGGTCCGGCAAATCGAACACCGCCAGCGTCGTCGCCGAGGAACTGCTCGAACTCGGCCACTCCTTTCTCATCGTCGACACCGACGGCGAGTACTACGGCCTGAAAGAGCGCTACGAGGTGCTCCACGTCGGGCCGAGCGACGACTGCGACGTCGAGGTGCCGAGCAGTCACGCGGGGGAACTGGTGACCGTCGCGCTGGAGCGGGGGGTCCCGGTCGTCCTCGACGTCTCCGGGTACATGTCCCAGGACGACGCCGAGGACCTGGTCTACGCCGTCGTCACGGCACTGCTCCAGCGGGAGAAACAGCTCCGGAAGCCCTTCCTGCTGTTCGTCGAGGAGATCCACGAGTACATCCCCCAGACCGGCGGCGTGGACGAGCTCGGCGAACGACTCCTCCAGGTCGCAAAGCGAGGGCGCAAGCACGGACTGGGGATGGTCGGGATGTCCCAGCGGCCCGCGGCGGTGGACAAGAACTTCATCACCCAGTGCAACTGGCTCGTCTGGCACCGGCTCACCTGGGACAACGACACCGACGTCGTCGACCGCATCATCGGGTCGGAGGCCGCCGCGGCGGTCCCGGACCTCTCAGCGGGGGAGGCGTTCCTCATGACCGACTGGGACGAGACGGTCAGGAAGGTCCAGTTCAGGGAGAAGCGCACGTTCGACGCGGGACGAACGCCCGGGATGGACGCCCCCGACCCGCCATCGTTCCAGCCGGTCCGGGCGTCCATCCTGGACGAACTCACGGCCGGCGGAACTGCGACGACCGGAGACGACGATCCGAGTTTCGAGACTGCAGCGGAAGCGCCATCGGACGAACCCGACGCCGACGACGAGTCTGCGGCGACGGCCGTCACCAGCGGCGAGTCGGCGGCTTCGACAGCCGCCGCCAGCGACTCGTCGGCGGCGGCCAGCGAGGACGCGGCTGCGAGTGAGCCAGCCGGTGGGTCCGGGTCGCAATCGCGACCGTCGCCGGGACGGGCGGCGAACTCGGCCGACAACGCCCTCGTCGAGGCCAGTCACCTCATCGTGTTCGTCGCGGAGGCGAGTGGGCGGCGGCTGGCGAGCGGGGCGTCCACCGTCGCGGACCGGCTGCCGCCCCTCCTCGCCGCCGCAGGCGGGCGACTTCGCTCGGCGCTGCTGGCGGGAAAACGGCGAGTGGACGCTCGGCTCGACCCGAAACAGCAGGGTTTGGTACTCCTCATCATGCTGCTGCTCGTCGCGGTACTGGGCGCGTTCGTCGTCGGCTGACGGGTTCGTTTCGGGTGGAGAGTCACCCCGAGCGTTCGCTCCCGAGCAGTCCGACGTGGCGCAGCCGACGGACGAAGTACACCGGGCCGACGACCACGCTCGCGACGGCGAGGCCGAGCACGTACGTCCCGAAGACGGCGGCGAGGGACCCGCTGGTCCCCGACAGGACCGCGAAGGCGACGCTGACGCCGACCGCGCCGCCCACGACGTACGCCCAGGGGTTCGGCGACCAGTCCCCGTCCGCCTCACCCAGCGCCCGGGCGTCGTCGTACAGGACGACCGTTCCCGCGACGCCGGTGAGGAGCGTCAGGGCGTAGCAGACGCCGACCACGACGGACGGTATCGTCGGTCCCAGCGACGAGAGCGCGACCGTCAGCACTCCGAGCGCCGTCGGGAGGATCCAGAACAGCCACTGGTTCGGCGAGGCAATCTCGTGGGACTGCTGGTCGCCTGTCCGAACCCGCACGTCGTCGCTCCCCACTGCCGACGATCCGGGGAAGGCCACGTCCACGCCGTCCCCGGAGAGCGAGATGCCCAGTCGATGCGGCCATTCCGTCGGAATCGCCACCGACCGCCGGTTCACGTCGTCGATCGTGACGCACCCGTCGTCGTCGCCGACGGCAGCCGGCGGTGGCCGCCGTTCTCTGGGGACCGTCACGTCCGTCCGTCCGTCACCTTGCCGCGCTGCTGTCCTCCCGTCGGCGTTCGCCGTTCGCTGTGTGTCCTCTGGCATGAGCTCTCGGTCCCACCGAGCGCCGACTGGTGGGGGGCGTCGCTCCGCCGTCGCGCGAAGTTGCCACTCGCGCCGGGGCAACGTTTATAGCCGCGGAGAGAGAACGGGAAGATGTTCCACCAACTTCCGTTCTCTGCGCTGTTGATGCTGAGCTGTATCTATTTCAGTAGCAACTCTTGGAGCGACCGTGCAATTACTTTTTTGACTGTTGAGTGACTGGTCAGGAGACCGAGTTTCGGACCGCGGCTGACGAGCGTCAGTCCGCCGTCGAACCTTCGCGCGTCGCGTTCTGGCCCGCCGAGAGCGGCGTCCGCTCGACGACGGTGCCGTTGACGGTCGGGTACTGCTCGACGATCTCGCCCTTCGGAACGTCGCCCTCGTCGACCATCTCCTCGAGCAGCCACCACGCCAGTTCGACGTGGTCGGACTTGACGGCGTAGAACTCCTCGGGGACGCCGAGCTCGGCGAGTCGGTCCTCGCCGACCCACGCCTTGCCGTAGACGAGCGTGCCGTCGTCGGTCACCTCGTCGAACTCGCGCTGGATGTTTCGAGCCATCCGCTTGAGGCGGTTGCGGTGCTGGGCGGCGTCCTTGAACACGGAGGTGCAGAAGTAGACGCGTTCGTGGTCGCCCATCTCCGCGAGGATGTCGTGGCTCCCCTCGACGGCGCTCATGTGACCGTCGCGGAGTTCGAAGCCCTCCTCCTGCATCCGGCGGTAGTTGCCGTCGGACATCTCGAACTCGTTGACGTTGCAGAAGTCGGCCGCGCCCTCGTCGAGGAAGTCCAGGAACTCCTGTTCGGCGCGGATGCCCGGGATCTCGAACGCCGGGGTGAGTCCCTCCTCGCGGGCGATGTAGAGGATGTCCTCCCACTCCGTTCCGTGCATGTCCCCCCACAGCTCGTAGGGCGGGTGAAAGCGGACCTCGTCGAGGCCGGCCTCGGCGAGTCGGCGCATGTTCTCGCGGCCGCCCGTGATGCCGGTGTAGAGGTGGATGTGGTGGTCCTCGCCGAACTCGTCTTTCAGCAGGGAGATGTACCGGCACGTCTTCGCCATCGCCTCCTGGGGTTCGCCGCCGGTGATGGAGGAGCCGAGCGCGTCCATGCGTTTGGCCTCCTCGATGACGTCCTGGTCGTCCTCGACGAGGCGCTCGTTGGCGTAGACGTCCGTGACGTTCTTGCGGTTCTCCCCGAGCGGGCAGTAGAAGCAGTCGCGCTGGTCGCAGTAGCCGTAGACGAACAGCACCATCTTGCCGCCTTTCGCGCACTGCTCACAGCCCTTCGAGATCATTCGTTACCTGTCGTACCACTCTCAGCCTCAAAAAGCGTGCGAAACGGGACGCCCCGAGGGTTTTCCCCCGCCGAGCCGTCAAGAGAGAACATGGCACAGCCAGTGCGACGCCGGAGTCTGGCCATCGTCTTCGCCGTCGTGTTCCTGGATCTGCTGGGGTTCGGCATCATCATCCCCATCCTGCCGTTCTACACCCGCTCGTTTCCGGGGGGGACGGAGTTCGTCATCGGCCTGCTCGCGGCCACCTACTCGGCGTTCCAGTTCGTCTTCGCGCCGATTCTCGGCTCGCTCTCGGACCGGTACGGACGGCGGCCGATCATCGTGACCTCGCTGGCAGGGAGCGTCGTCGCGTGGACGGTGTTCGGGCTGGCCGAGGGGCTCGCCCTGCTGTTCGTCTCGCGGGCGCTCGCGGGTGCGATGGGCGGGAACCTCTCGACGGCGCAGGCCTACGTCGCGGACGTGACGCCGCCCGAGCGGCGGGCGAGCGCGCTTGGCCTGCTCGGTGCGGCCTTCGGACTCGGGTTCATCTTCGGGCCGGGCATCGGAGCAGTGCTGTCGTTCGACGCGACGGTCGCCGCCGTCGATGGCCTGCTCCCCGCTGCGGTGCCCATCACCCGCTTCTCGCTGCCCAGCTTCGCGGCGGCGGCGATGAGCCTCGTCGGGGTCGTCGTGGCGCTCGCCTTCCTGCCCGAGTCTCGGGCCGTCGGACCGGCCGGAACGAGCGAGCGCCCGTCGCAGGTCCAGCAGTTGCTCGCCGCCGTCCGCTCGGCGACGCTGCGGCCGCTCCTGGTCGCGTTCTTCGTCACCTCCTTCGCGTTCTCGGGCGTCCAGATCATGTTCATCCCGTTCGTCGCGGACGTGTTCGGGTACGACGCCAGCCAGGCCGCGCTCCTGTTGACCTACATCGGCGTCCTCTCGGTACTGATCCAGGGCGTCCTCATCGGGCCGCTCACGGCCAGGTACAGCGAGACGAGGCTGGCCGCTGCGTCGAGTGCAGTGCTGGTCGTCGGCCTCGTCGCCCTCCCGGCCACGCCACAGCTGGCGTCGGTCGCGCCGGACCTCACCGGACTCGTCGCGTTCCTCGACGCGGACCTGGTCGCGCTGCTGGGCGCGCTCTCGCTGCTGCCGCTCGGGAACGGCGTGTTGAACGTGACGCTGACCTCGCTGGTGTCGCGCGGGGCGAGCAGCGACCAGCAGGGGAGCGCCTTCGGACTGACCCAGGGCGCGGGGAGCCTCGCGCGGACGGTCGGTCCCGTCGTGATGGGTGGGCTGTACACGCTGCTGGGCTACTGGTCGCCGTTCCTGCTGGGGAGCGTCCTGCTGGTACCGGTGCTGGGCATCGCGCTCCGGTTACGACAGCCGGAGGAGACCCCGGAGCCGCGCCCGGTCGACCCCGGCCACGTCAGATAGCGGCGGCGGGTACTGCCATCGGGACGGCCGCGGCGGGAGACGCCCGGAGAATCAGGAGTACTGCTGGATGAGTCCCTGCAGGTGGCTCTGGTCGCGGACGCCCACGATGCGCTCGACCGGTTCGCCGTCGGCGAACAGCAGCATGGTCGGGACGCCCTGGACCTGGTACTGCGCGGCGAGGGGCTGGTTCGCGTCGACGTCGACCTTCGCGACCGCAGCCTCGGAGTCGGCGGCGAGGGACTCGACGATGGGTTCGAGCATCTTGCACGGACCGCACCAATCCGCGTAGAAGTCGACCAGCACCACGTCGTAGGAGCTGGTGACCTCCTCGAGGTGGGACTCGCCCTCGACGTGAATCGGCTCGTTCGGTGCGCTACGGACATCGTCGCCGCTTTCTTCGTCGTTCATCTGGTCAGCCATTTCGGCCTTCTTCTGTTCTTTGATGCGTTCGAGTTCGTCGTCTGCTGCCATCTCGTCGTCAGCTACGTGGGCAGCGCGTAAAATAGTTTTGCATAATATGTGCAAAACCACCTGCGGAAGTACCGTCCTCGGTTCCTCAGCCCTCCAGCTTGCCGGCGAGGACCTTCGCGGCGGTCAACACCGGGTCCCAGACCGGGCTGAACGGCGGGGCGTAGGCGAGGTCGAGGTACTCCACCTCCGAGACGGTCATGTCGGCGTGGAGCGCCGTCGCGACGGTGTCGATGCGTTTGGAGACGCCCTCCTCGCCGACCATGCTCGCGCCGAGCAACGTTCCGCTCTCGCGGTCGCCGACCATCGTGATCTGGATCTCCGTCCCGCCGGGGTAGTAGTGGGCGCGGGTCTCGTCCGTGATGGTGACCGAAACGGGGTCGAAGCCCGCCTCGCGGGCGCGTTCCTCGTCGATGACTCCCGTGCGAGCGACTTCGAGGTCGAAGGCCTTGACCACGGCCGTGCCGACGATGCCGCCGGTCGGCGTCGGGTCCCCGGCCAGCGTCTGTCCGATAGCCCGGCCCGCGCGGTTGGCCGTCAGCGCCAGCGGAACGTGGTCCGGCTCGCCGGTCACGAGGTTCCGCGCCTCCGCACAGTCGCCCGCGGCGTAGACGTGCGCGGCGCTGGTGCGACCGTAATCGTCGACGGAGATGGCACCCGTTTCGCCCAGGTCGATACCGGCCGCCTCGGCCAGTTCGGCGTTCGGCGCGACGCCGACGCCCACCAGCGCCATGTCCACGTCGAACGACCCCGAATCGGTCCGGATCGACCGCACGCAGGCGTCGCCCTCGAACGACTCGACGGCGGTGTTCAGGTGGACGTGAACGCCCTGGTCCCGGAGGTGCTCGGCCACCACGTCGGCCGCGGCCTCGCCGAACGGCTGGAGGAGCGTGGGGAGCATCTCGAAGACGTGGACCTCGTGGTCGTGGGCGGCGAAGGCCTCGGCCATCTCGATGCCGATGTACCCGCCGCCGACGACAGCCACGGCGTCGGGCGACTCCATCGCCGCGTACTCGTGGACCGTCTCGCCGTAGCCCGACCCCGTCTCGGCGGCGAGCCATTCGGCGTCCTCGTGCAGGTACGCCCGCACGTCGCGAGCGCTCTCCATGCTGTGCAGCGTGAACACGCCGTCGAGGTCCATCCCCTCGAACGGCGGCTCGACGGCTCGCGCCCCGGTCGAGACGAGGAGGTCCTCGTACGGCTGGTCGAACGTTCCGTCCGGGGAGTCGACCGTGACGGTCCGAGCCTCGGTGTCGATTGCTACGACCTCGTGGTTCGTCCGCAGGTCGACGTCCCGCTCCTCGCGGAACTCCTCGGCGGTGACCGAGACGAGGTCGTCGAGCTCTCGAATCTCGCCTTTCACGTAGTACGGCAGCCCGCAGGCCCCGTACGAGACCCACTCGCCCTTCTCGAAGACGAGTACGTCCGTCTCGGGCGAGTCGCGCTTGCACTTGCTGGCTGCACTCATTCCGGCGGCGTCCCCGCCGACCACGACCAGAGGATCTGTCATAGATGAGTGTTGGAGTGCCAACAGTAAAGACGTGGGCGCGGACCCTCACGAGGTGAGAATCCCACCGACGGCTTTTGTCGTCGGCCGCGAAAGCATGGGTATGAGCGATTCGGCCACCGACTACGCCGAGCAGGTGCGCGCCTATCGCGAGCGCAAGGACGAAGCCTTCCGGGACGAGCGACAGTCGCCGCTCCCGGCGGCGGACCGCGAGACCTTCGAAGGGCTGAACTACTACCCGCCGGACGAGGACTACCGCTTCGTCGTGCCCCTGCACGAACACGACGAGAAGGAGACCGTCGTCGTCGGCACCAGTACGGAGGGCGAGCGCGAGTACGTCCGCTGGGGCGAGTTCCGCGTCGAGATCGGAGGCGAAGACGCCACGATACAGGCCTACAAGTCCGACCCCGACGACGACCGGCTATGGGTGCCGTTTCGGGACGCCACCAGCGGCGACGAGACCTACGGCGCTGGCCGCTACATCGACCTCGAACCCGACCACCGGACCGAGGGGGGCGAGTGGGTGCTCGACTTCAATCTCGCGTACAATCCCACCTGCGCCTACTCCGACCGCTACGAGTGTCCGCTGCCGCCGACCGAGAACTGGCTCGACGTGGCCGTCGAGGCAGGCGAGCAATCGTTCCACTGACCGAAAACAGATATGTGGGCACGGCGTAGCGCTCAGTGATGCTGCTGGTACTGTGCGTCGACCTCGACGACGACATCGGCCGGAAGACGGCCGTGGAGACCCCCGTCGTCGGGCGGGACGCCGTCGAGGACGCCGCGGTCGCGTTAGCCACCGCAGACCCCGAGGACAGCGACGTCAACGTCCTCTTCGAGGGCGTCCACATCCACGACGACGTGGACGACGAAGCGGTCGAGGTGGCTGCCGTCACCGGCGTCGACGGCAGCGACGTGGCCGCCAACCGCGCCGTCGGCGAGGAACTCGACGAAGTGCTGGCGACGCTCTCGACGGGCGAAGACGTGCGTGCCCTCGTGGTCACCGACGGCGCGCAGGACGAGTCCGTCATCCCGGTCATCCGCTCGCGGGTGACCATCGACGGCGTCCGCCGCGTCGTCGTCCGGCAGGCCCAGGACCTCGAATCGATGTACTACACCATCAAGCAGGTGCTCGACGACCCCGAGACGCGGGGGACCATCCTCGTGCCGATGGGCATCCTGCTGCTCATCTACCCGCTGGCCATCCTCGCGGACACGCTGGGGATGCCCGGCGCGGTGTTCGGGCTCACCTCCGGTCTCCTCGGGATGTACATGCTCTTTCGCGGACTGGGCATCGAGGAGAACTTCGACGACGCCATCGAGCGCGTCAGGAGCGCGCTATTCACGGGTCGGGTGACCCTCATCACCTACGTCGTCGCCTCGGCGCTGCTGGTCATCGGTGGCGTCAACGGCGTCGAGACGCTAACCAGCCTCCGGACGGAGGCTGCGGGCGCGCTCGGAGTCCTCGAGATCATCTCGGCGCTCATCCTCGGCGCGATCCCGTGGTTCGCGGCGGCGGGCGTCACGAGCAGTCTGGGGCGGGTCACCGACGAGTACCTGTCCGACGAGTTCGAGTGGGGGTACCTGAACGCGCCCGTCTACGTCGTGGCCATCGCCGCCATCCTCGACGGCGTGAGCTCGTACTTCCTCGGCCACGTCGGCCTGTCGTACCTCGCGCTGGTACTCACGGGCGGGACGCTGCTCGGCCTGTTCAGTACGCTGACGTTCGCCATCGCGGAGTCTCGGTTCGGCCGGCGGGCGGACCCGGCCTGACCGTCCGGCCCTACTCCCGGCGACCCTGATGACCGGGATAGTCCCGCTCGAAGCGGTCTTCGATCTCACCGTGGTCGAGTTCGATGACGACCGGCCGGCCGTGCGGGCACGCGTAGGGGTTCTCGCAGTCGTCGAGTTCGGACAGCAGGTCGACGATGGAGCCCTCGGTCAGCGAGGTGTTCCCGGTTATCGACGGGTAGCAGGCGAGGTCGCCCAGCAGCGCGTCCGCCGCGGCTTCGACGGTTTCGGCGGCCGACGCCTCGCCCTGGACGAACGAGGACAGGACGTCGCGAATGAGTTCGGGACCGGCGGCCTCCGCGACGAGCGAGGGGACCGTCGAGACCTCGACGACCCGGTCGTCGACGCGGTTGGCGTGGAAGCCCAGTTGCGCGAGCGCGTCCGAGTGGTCGTCGAACAGCGCCGCCTCCTTCGCGGTGAGTTCCAGTGCGACGGGGTCGGCGAGCGCCTGCGTCGTCGTCTCGCCCTCGAATCGGGCCTTCAGCCGCTCGTAGTTGATGCGCTCGTCGGCGGCGTGCTGGTCGACGAGGAGGAGGCCGCGGTCGCTCTCGGCGACGACGTACGTCTCGTCGAACTGGCCCAGCACGCGCATCGAGGGCAGCGAGTCGTACTCCACGTCGGGCCGACCGTCGCCCAGCCGTTCCTGGGTCGTCTCCGGCGCGAACTTCCGGCCAGACTGCCGCTCGTGGGACCGCCGGCGCTCCGCCGCGTCGAGCGGTTCTGCGTCCGGGCGGTCGGCAGGAGCCGCCGGCCCGGACGCCGCCGACGGGTCGTCCGCGGTGTCGCCGTTCGCCTCCGGTCCACTCGCCGAGTCGGTCGAGGAAGTCGACGCAGCCGACGCGTCGGGCGGGACGTCGGCGCTCGACGCAGTGGTGAACGCGTCCCCAGCGTCGTCGTCGGAGCCACGGTCGACTGCAGCGTCTGCGGACGCCGACGCCGATGGCTCCTCGCCGTCGGGGACTGCCGCAGGCGAGGATTCCGTCACAGCGGATTCGGTCGCGGGCGTCCCGCCGTCCGACTCCGACGGGTCGGTCTCGGATTCGGTGGCGTCACCCTCCGAACGCGCGGGCGAGATGCGGGCCTGGTCGGGGGCGGACCGACCGCGGGGAGCGCCGCTTCGGACGAGGCCCTCCCGGAGGAGCGCGCTCTCGACGGCCGCCGTGATCTGGCGACGGACGCCCTCCTCGTCGGCGAACCGGACTTCGAGCTTTCGGGGGTGGACGTTCACGTCCACCTGTCCGGGCGGTACTTCGAGGAACAGGACTGCGAAGGGGTAGCGGTCCGGGGCGAGCTGTGACGCGTAGGCGTTCACGACGGCGTCGCGGACTGCGTTGGCGGTGACGTACCTGCCGTTGACGTACGTCGAGAGGTAGTCCCGACCGGCGCGGTTCGTCTCCGGGTGGCTCACCATGCCGGACACGCCGTCGAGCGGTCCCTCGGGCATGTCGTCGGCCTCGACCTCGACCATCGACTCGGCGACCTCGCGACCGTAGACGGACATCACCGTGGCCTGGAGGTCGCCCTGCCCGGTCGTAGTGAACGTCTCGCGATCGTCGTGTTCCAGCGCGACCGCGGCGTCGGGGTTCGCCAGCGCGTAGCCGGTCACGACCGTGTTGACGTGCGCGAACTCCGTGCCGTCCTGTTTGAGGTACTTCCGCCGCGCCGGGACGTTGTAGAACAGGTCGTCGACCTCGACGGTCGTCCCCTCCGGACAGCCCGCGGGGTCGACGCTCGTCACGTCCCCGCCTTCGACGGTCAGTTTCGTCCCTCGTTCGCCACCGCGCGGTCGAGTCTTGACGGTCAGCCGCGAGACGGCACCGATGGCGTGTAGGGCCTCGCCGCGGAAGCCCAGCGTCCCCACGCCGCCTTCGAGGTCCGCGATGTCGCGGATCTTCGAGGTCGTATGCTTCTCGACGGCTTTGCGGACCTCCGTCTCGCTCATGCCGATGCCGTCGTCCGTGACGCGGATGCCCGCCTTGCCGCCGGCCTCGACGGCGACGGTGACCCGGGAGGCGTCCGCGTCGAGACTGTTCTCCACGAGTTCCTTCACGACGGAGGCGGGTCGTTCGACGACCTCACCGGCCGCGATGCGCTCGATGGTCGTCGGGTCGAGTTCGCGGATGTCGGTCACGGTCGGCTCCCCCAGTTCGGTCGACGCTCGGTCATTGCCGGTCCTTGTCGCGCGGATGCCTTGAGCGTACGGTTGGCTCGTCAGGCGAACTCGACGCCAGTTATCTCGAAGCGAGCCCCACCAGCGTCGCTTTCGGATACGGCGATGTCCCACCCGTGAGCGGTGACGATCTCCTCGGCGATGTGCAGGCCGAAGCCCGTGCCGTCGTCGGCCGTCGAGAAGCCGGCTTCGAGGACGTCCTCTCTATCCGCTGCCGGGATTCCGACACCGTCGTCTTCGACGTAGAAGCCGTCGTCGAGGACGCCGACCCCGACGGTCACCGACGGCTCGGCGTCCGAATCGGTCACTCCGTGTTCGAGGCTGTTCTGAAACAGGTTCTCGAGGACCTGCCGGAGTTTCGTCTCGTCGGCGACGAGCGTGACGGGAGCGTCCACGTCGATGCGCGCGGGCTCGGAGTCGATACCCTGCCACGTCTGCCGGACGAGCGGTTCGAGTTCGACGGGTTCCACCTCGTCGATGTCCCCCTCCCGTGCGAGGACGAGCAGGTCTTCGATGAGGTCCTCCATCTGGTCGAGCGCGTCGCTGACGTGGACGAGGTGCTCGCTCCCGAACTCCTCCTGGGCGACGGCGAGGCGGTTCTTCGCGACGGTGAGCGGATTCCGCAGGTCGTGGCTGACGAGACTGGCGAACTCGTCGAGCCGTTCGTTCTGCTGGACCAGTTCGCGCTCGCGTTCGACGCGCTCGGTGACGTTCATCGCAGTGAGGTACACCCTGGAGTAGTCGGCGGCGGACTCCTCGGGGACGCTCAGTTCGAGAATCTCGTGTTTCCACTCGTCGTCGAGCGTGCTCACGCTCTGCTCCCACCGGACCCGTGTTCGGCCCGCTGCCAGCCCACACCACATCGGAACGGTCTGTCTGAGCACCGTCTCCGTGAACAACTGGTCGAAGTTATCGAACAGGTCGTCCTTCGAGTCCGCGCCGTAGTAGTCAAGGGCGTTCTCGTTGACGTCGATGATGTCGACCCGCTGGAGCAACGTCTCGACCTCGTCGAGATTCGACCGCAAGTAGGCTTCGAGGTCGTCGACCTGCGCGTCGAGGTCGTGGAGATACGTGATGCTCTCCGAGAAGTCCTCCTCCCAGATGACGAGCGGGTTGTTCTCGAACAGTGACTCGTAGCGCTTCTCCGTCTCGCGGCGCGCCACGGCCTCCCGGTGGTGTTCGACCTCCTGTCGAATCGCGCTCGCGAGGACGTCGAACTGCGTCTGCGCGTCCCCGCCCTTCTGGACGTAGCGATTGGCTCCGAGGTTGAGGGCTTCGACGGCGACCGTCTCCCGTCCCTTGCCCGTGAACATGACGAACGGGACGTCGCTGTCGTGCTCGACGCGGACGGCTTCGAGCAGCTCCAGACCGTCGAGACCGGGCATGTCGTAGTCGCTGACGATGCAATCGACGTCCGCGTTCCGGAAGTGTGCCAGCGCGTCGGTCGCGTCCGTCTCGCTGACGACGGAGAGCGAGTCGTCCAGGTGTTCGAGCCGCACTGCCGTGAGCGACGTCATCGCGGGGTCGTCGTCGACGTGCAGCACGCGAATCGGCGGACCCATCGTGATACACCCCACACCACCGGGGTACTTGAGAACTGTGGGCGATTCAACGAGCGTCGTCCAGTTTCTCCTGCCACGCCTGCACTTTGGCCATCAGTTCGACCGGGGGCGTCTCGTTCACGTCGAGGTCTGACAGGGCGTCGAGGACCGACTCCGCGTCGGCACCGAACCGGTCGACGAGTTCGTCGACCGTCTCGACCTCGCTCCCGGAGTCGCCCGCGTCCGCGTCGGGGGTCTGCGCGCCGCCGTCCGCGCTCGCCTGCCGGAAGCTCCCGCTGGAGAGGTCGAAGACGGCTTGCTTCGTTCCGCCACCGCTCCCGCCTCTGGCCTCGATGGCCTTCTCCTCGCGCAGCTTTCGGAGGACGTCCCGCGAGCGGTCGACGACGGGTTCGGGAACGCCCGCGAGATCCGCGACGTGGATGCCGTAGCTCCGGTCGGTCGGCCCGTCGCGAACGGTGCGGAGGAAGGTCACGTCGCCGTCGGTCTCGTCGGCCGCCACGTGGACGTTCTCGACCCGGTCAAGGTGGTCAGCCAGCGTCGTCAGTTCGTGGTAGTGGGTCGCGAACAGCGTCTTGGCTCGCACTTCGTTGTGCAGGTACTCCGTCGCGGCCCACGCGATGGAGATGCCGTCGTATGTCGCCGTGCCGCGGCCGACCTCGTCGAGGATGACCAGCGAGTCCTCGCTGGCGGAGTGCAGGATGTTGGATAGCTCCTGCATCTCGACCATGAACGTCGAGCGCCCCTGTGCGAGTTCGTCCAGCGCGCCGACGCGTGTGTAGATACCGTCGACGATGCCCAAGTGAGCATCGCGTGCGGGGACGAAGCTCCCCACCTGCGCGAGCAGCGTGATGAGCGCCGCCTGTCGCATGTACGTCGACTTCCCGCTCATGTTCGGTCCCGTGACGACGAGGAAGCGCCGGTCGTCGTCCATAGAGAGGTCGTTCGGGACGAACTCCGTCGTCTGTTCGACGACGGGGTGGCGACCGCTCTCGACGCGCAGTTCGCGGGAGTCCAGCAGTTCTGGCCGCGTCCAGTCCTCATTGACCGCGTGGGTCGCCAGACTGGCCAGCACGTCACATTCGGCGAGGACGCGCCCCACCTGTTGAAGCAGGTCTGCGTCCGCCGCCACCCGCTCGCGGAGGTCCTCGAACAGTTCGCGTTCCAGGTCGTGGCGGCGCTCCTCCAGCCGGAGGACGTCCCGCTCTTTCTCCTCCAGTTCCGGTATCGTGTACCGCTCGGAGTTCTTCAGCGTCTTGACGTTCTCGTAGTGGTCGGGCACCTCGTCGGTCTCGGACTTGCCCACCTGGATGTAGTAGCCGTCGGTCTTGTTCCGGTCGACGCTGAGATGGGTGATGCCGTGGGCCGACTTCTCGCGCTCCGGCAGGCGCTCCAGCCACTCCAGCGCGGACTCGTGGCGCTCGACGAGGGCGTCGAGGTCGTCGTCGTAGCCCACCCTGAACAGCCCCCCCTGGGTGACCGTCCCCGGCGGGTCCTCGACGAGCGCCTCGTCGAGTTCGGCGGCCAGTTCGCGGACCCCCTCGCGGTCGGGACCGGAGAGGACGGTGGGCAGCGGCGAGTCCGCGAGCCGCTCCGTCTCCTCGACGACCTCCGCAGCCGCCGGGACGAGCGCCAGCGTCTCCTGGACGGCACGGAGGTCCCGGGCGTCCGCACTCCCCGAGGCCGACTTGCTCGCCAACCGTTCGAGGTCGTAGGCGTCGCCGAGTACCTCGCGCAGCCGCTCGCGTGCCATCGCCGCCTCGGCGAGCGCCGCGACGCAGGCCTGTCGACGCTGCAACTCCTCGCGTGACTGCAGCGGGCGTTGCAGCCACTCCTTCAGTTGGCGCGCCCCCGCGCTCGTGACGGTGTGATCGATGGTGTCGAACAGCGACCCCGAGCGGTCGCCCTGCATCGTCTCCGTGAGTTCGAGGTTGCGCTGGGTCGTCGCGTCCAGCGCGACGTGTTCGTCGGCCTCGTAGGACTGCAGGCGCGTCACCGACGCCAGCGCGCCGACCCCGGTCTCCTCGACGTACGAGAGGACCGCCCCGGCCGCCCTGACTGCGACCTCGGCGTCCGCGAGGCCGACGCTCTCCAGCGTCTCCGTGCCGAACTGCTCGCGGACGGCGTGGCGCGCCCGCCCCGGCTCGAAGTCCTGGGTCGCGTGGACCGAGATGGACGCGTCCGTTCGCTCACGGACCGTGTCGAGGAAGTCGTCGTCGGTCCGGAGCTCCGGTCCCGGCAGGATCTCCATCGGCGCGAAGCGGTACAGTTCGGTCAGCGCCGCCCCGTCCGCGTCGACGCCGGTCCGCTCGGTCACGAAGAACTTCCCCGTCGTCACGTCGGCGAACGCCAGCCCGTAGGTCGTCTCCGATCCCTCGGTCTCGCGGACCACTGCGGCGAGATAGCGCGCCTCGGCGTCCGTCGTCTCCATGAGCGTCCCCGGCGTCACAACTCGCGTGATCTCGCGTGCGTGGCCGTCTTCGGTGTCGTACTGGTCGGCGACGGCCACGCGATAGCCGCGCTCGACGAGCGCCTTGAGGTACGGCGTGAGGTCGTCGACGGGAACGCCAGCCATCGGATACGTCGACCCGTGGCTGGACTTCTGGGAGACCTTGAGGTCCAGCTCCTCGCCCACGAACTCGGCGTCGTCGGCGAAGAACTCGTAGAAGTCCCCACACTGCATCGCCAACAGGTCCGCGTCGGTCTCCTCCTTGAGCGAGAGGAACTCCCCGACGATACCCGTCGCCTCTGTCATACTCAATGGTCAGCACGACGGGTGCTAAAACGCTGTGGGTCCGACGAGCGGACCTCCCCTAGCAGGCCGTACGTGCGAAAGCGCGGCGAAAGGGACCGTCATCGCGTCCCCTGCATCAGTTCGGCCCCGCAAGCCCCACAGCGGAGCACCTTGGCCGACTTCTCCTCGGAGACTTCGTACTCGAAGTCGGTCTTCGCGTCACACTCCGGACAGTGAACGCGTTGCTGGGCCGTCTCGCTCCCCTTCGGGGCACCGATAGCGAGGACTCTCGCCACGGTGTCACCGACGTTCAGGCAATTCTGGTAGTCACCCGGTGCAAATCGGATCGCCTCACCGGTCTCGACGGGGACGTCCTCGCCGTCGGTCCTGAAGGTCAGCGTGCCCTCCAGCGGGACGAAGACCTCCTCCTGGTCGAGGTGGGCGTGGACGACACCGGCGACGCTCTCTCCGGGCTGGACCTCGTAGTAGGAGACCGCCACGTGCGTCGTGTCGAGCGCTTCGCCGACCCGCCGTCGGTCGGTCGCGTGGCTCCAGTACCGTTCGAGGTCGTCGACGTCGACCGTTTCCATGAGAGGTACTCCCAAGCGCCGGCGAGAAAGGGTTTGTGCCCGGTCGGCCGTGACGTCCGAGCACCAGCGTCGGCTACCTCGGGCGAGTCAGTCGGTGACCTCGTGGATGGAGGACTCCACGAGCTTCTTCATGCCGCGGCGCAGCCGACCGCTCGCCGCCGTCGGTGAGATATCCAGCTCCTCGGCCAGCCCCTCCAGCGTGATGTCGCGTGGCTCGTCGAAGTACCCGTTCGCGTACGCGACCGCCAGCGTCCGGCGCTGCTGGTCCGTCAGCGTCCCCGAATCGAGGCGGTCCTGGTCCGTGATGCGATACAACTCCCGAATGTCCAGCGTGAACTCCTCGTCCTGGGCGAACTCCCAGATCTCCCGCAGCGACTCCCTGTCGGGAAGCTGCCAGCGTTCGATCCAGCCCTCGTCGTGTCGATGTGCCTCCAGCGAGAATCCCCCCTCTGAAGTGACCCGACTGGCCAGCAGAATCGCCTGCGGCGCGAACTCGATGCCGTAGACGAGCTGGTCGTCGTACTCGGACATCCGTTGCGCCGACGCGACCGTGTGATCGCCGTCGAGAGCTTCCTCCAACCCCTCGACGTCGTCCGTCTCGACGACGATGAAGTACTGGTCGTGTTCCGGGTCCGTGCTCACCTCCTGCAGCACGCGGAACTCGAGGTCCGGCAACGTCATGATGACGTTCGCCAGCGCCATGTCCGGATGTGAGAAGTACACTTTCGCGATGATGGTCATGTGCGTTCGAAATCTACGATTGGGTATGGGATACACCAATGTAGCACTTTGGGATTGTGCGACGCGCCGGGCCGAAGGCGTTCGGGTCCCGGTCTCGAGACGGTCGGCTCTCGATGACGGCGTCACGGAAACGCACGTCCCCACCCCTGAAGCGTTCCCACCGGACGGCTCGTCGCCACGAGTTCACTTCCAGTGTGGTTTGCGAACCTTCTTAGGAGAGTAGGCGTAACTCAACGCCGACCAGATGGCCCAAGCGGAGAACACCGAACTCATCGACCTCTTCGAGGAGTTCTACCGGGACTACTACCGCAACGAAATCGGCCAGCTCGCCCAGAAGTACCCCAACGACCAGAAGTCCCTCTGGATCGACCACCAGGACCTCTACCGCTTCGACCCCGACCTCGCCGAGGACTACCGGACCCAGCCCGAGCAGCTCCAGGAGTACGCCGAAGAGGCGCTTCGCCTGTACGACCTCCCCGTCGACGTCAAGCTCGGGCAGGCCCACGTCCGCATCAAGAACCTCCCCGAATCGACGGAGATCCGCCAGATTCGGGCCGACCACCGCGGCACCCTCATCGCCGTCCAGGGCATCGTCCGTAAGGCCACGGACGTCCGCCCGAAGATCACGCAGGCCGCCTTCGAGTGCCAGCGCTGTGGCACGCTCACCCGCATCCCACAGACCTCAGGCGACTTCCAGGAACCCCACGAGTGCCAGGGCTGTGAACGCCAGGGGCCGTTCCGCATCAACTTCGACCAGTCCGAGTTCGTCGACGCCCAGAAGATTCGGGTACAGGAATCGCCCGAGGGCCTCCGCGGCGGCGAAACGCCACAGAGCATCGACGTCAACATCGAAGACGACATCACCGGCGAGGTCACCGCCGGCGACCACGTCCGCGTCACCGGCGTCCTCAAACTCGACCAACAGGGCAACGACCGCGAGAAGTCCGCCATGTTCGACGTCTACATGGACGGCATCAGCGTCGAGATCGAGGACGAGCAGTTCGAGGACATGGACATCACCGACGAGGACAAAAAGGAGATCGTCGAGCTCTCCAACGAGGACGGCATCTACGACAAAATGGTCGGCGCGATCGCGCCCTCCATCTACGGCTACGAGCGCGAGAAGCTCGCGATGATCCTCCAGCTGTTCTCCGGCGTCACGAAGACCCTGCCCGACGAATCTCGCATCCGCGGCGACCTCCACATGCTGCTGATAGGCGATCCCGGGACGGGTAAATGCGTCAGCGGAGACACCAACGTCACGCTCGCCGACGGCACAAACGTGGAGATCCGCGAACTCGTCGAGTCGAATCTCGACGACCCGAAACCGGTCGACGACGGCGTGTACGACGACGTCGACTTCGAGGTTCCGTCGATGCAGCCCGACGGGTCTATCGACTTCCAGCGGGCAACGAAGGTCTGGAAGCGAGAAGCGCCCGACGAACTGTATCGAATCACCACAGCGACGGGTCGTGAAGTGACCGTGACGCCGTCCCATCCGCTGTTCGTTCAGTCAGATGGGAGATACGTCTCGAAAAGAGCTGACGAACTCACTGAAGGCGACTTCGTTGCCACGCCTCGACGCATCCAGACGGACGGAATGAATTCGCTCGACGTACCATATCGAGAAGCAAACTCTTTCAATGCGATACGGTTGGAGTTGCCAGACGCGTGGACGCCGGAGTTGGCTCGCCTACTCGGCTACATTGTAGCTGAGGGATACGTCGAACAGCGTGAGGACCACACAGGCTTCGTCTCGATAACGAACAACGACGAAGAGATACTTGAGGATGCACGCGAGACGATGGAAGGTCTGAATTTGAACGTCACGAGACGCATGTCACATCCCGAAAAGGATGCATCGGAACTCATGTGTTCGTCGGGCGAATTCGTGAGCTTCCTCCACGGTTTGGAAGAGCGACTGTTGGCAAAATCAGACGCTCAACGAGTTCCAAAAGCTCTGTTGCGGGCAGGGTCCACTATTCAACGCGAGTTCCTCCGAGCATTCATCGATGCAGAGGGACACGTTTCCAACACGCAGCGAGAAGTTTCGGTCGCCTCAACGAGTCGGGAACTTCTGGAAGACGTTCGAACGATGTTGTTGTCCTTCGGCATCACGTCACAACTGAAAACGAGGGCCAACGGAAGCTACCGACTCCGTATATCAGGGTCTCGTTTCGAACGATATCGACAGAAGATAGGATTCATCACGCAGAGAAAATCGGAGGCTGCTGCTGAATATGGTGATACGGAGTCGAATTCGAATCTAGACGTCATCCCGAACATCGGGAGCATGCTTCGTCGGCTTCGGGAGTCGTTGGGGCTCACCCAAGCCGAGTGTGGCCTCCCGCGGACCACCTATCAACACTACGAACGGGGAGATAGAAACCCGAGTAGATCGAGTCTACAGAGCGTTATCGAATCGTTCAAGGACCGTGCTAGTCAGTTGCAGCAAACCAAAAGTTCGGTTCCCGGTTTCACAGACGGCGGAGGAAGCGAAACGCTTCGTCGAGATATCCAGCGGCTCGAATCACTCACAAATGGGGACGTTCAGTGGGATAAGATTGAGTCTATCAAGCGCCATAAGCCGGAAGACGAGTGGGTGTACGACCTCGAAGTCGAGGAGACCCACAATTATCTCACCAACGGAATCGTCTCCCACAATTCCCAGATGATTTCGTATATCCAGAATATCGCCCCTCGCTCGGTGTACACCTCGGGGAAGGGGTCGTCCTCGGCAGGGCTCACTGCAGCAGCTGTGAGGGACGATTTCGGCGAGGGCCAGCAGTGGACGCTGGAGGCGGGTGCCCTCGTGCTCGCCGACCAGGGTATTGCGGCTGTGGACGAACTAGACAAGATGGCAGCGGACGACCGCTCGGCCATGCACGAGGCGCTGGAGCAGCAGTCCTACCACCCGGACTTCGAGCTGTTGCTGGCGGACGGGCGGCGGGAGGAGATCGGTGCCCTCGTCGACGAGCTGATGGAAGAGAACCCCGAAGCGGTCGTCGACGGCGTCGACTGTGAGATACTCCCGACCGACGACCTGTCCGTTCACACGGTCGACCTCGACACGAACGACGTCGAGAAGGTACCGGTCGACCGCGTCTCCCGCCACGAAGCGCCCGACGAATTCGTTCGGGTGACCTTCTCGAACGGCCGCGACGTGCTCGTCACGCCGGAGCACCCGATGTTCGTCGACCGCGATGGAGCGGTCGAGACGGTCGACGCCAGCGAGGTCGAGGAAGGGGCGTTCGTTCCCGCACCGCGCAAGCTCCCCAATTCCGCGTCACCGGTCGCGCTCGACGGCGAACCGTGCCGCGGGAAAGAGAAAGACGTCGACTTGCCTGACGAACTCACGCTCGACCTCGCAGAGATACTCGGACTTCTGACGGCGGAGGGGCACTCGTACGCAGGGTCGGCCCACGAAATCGGCTTTTCGAACCAGGAGTCGCGTCTGCTCGACCGAATGGAGACGCTGATGCACTCGGTGTTCGGCATGGAGAACACGGACGTCGTCAACGAGGCGGGGACGGTCACACAGCGGTGGGTCTCCACGAAACTCTACCGGTGGTTCGAGGAGAACTTCCCCGAGTTCATGCACACGGCACGGGACAAGCGGATTCCCGCCGCCGTCCTCGGGGCATCGACCGAGGAGATTCGGCGCTTCCTCGTCGGCGTGTTCGCGGGCGATGGCGGTGTCGAAAGCGAAGCGATGGCGTTCTCGACGGCGTCGGAGGGGCTTGCCGAGGACTACGCGGACGCGCTTTCGAAGCTCGGAATCGCGTCCAGAATCCACTACAATTGTACCGAAGACTCATGGAAGACCTACGTCATGGGCGACTCGACGGAGCGATTCGTCGAGCACGTCGTCAGGCAAGCCGACGATCGATACAAGCGGGCACAGGCGTTCGTCGAGCGGAGCAACGAAACGTCCCGACACCACGACGTTCTTCCGACGAGTGCCGCGGCGGAACTACGCGAGCTAAAACGACTACTCGGCGTTCGGTTGACTGGTCGGTTCCGCGAGCATCTCGACGAGGGCTATGGCGTCCAGATAGAGACGGTCCGCTCGGAACTCGACGCACTCCGGCAGCGTGCAGCCGAGGTTCGCACGGCGCTCGATTCGGCGACCGACCTCGGTTCGATACGAGACGCCATCGGCTGGTCCGGTCGACAGCTCGCCGACCGGATCGACGGGGAGACGACGAGCGCCATACACTACGCCGAAGACGGGGGCTACGACGAATCGAAGCGGGGAGAAATCGCGTCGAAGGCCCGAGAAAGGGTCGAGAACGCCCTCGCCGAGTTCGACCGCCGGGCAGACGCGCTGGAAGAGCGCTGTGACCTCCGTTTCTACCGCGTGACCGGCGTCGAGACCGTACTCAACGAGGGCGAGAACGCGTGTGAGTGGGTGTACGACGTGACCGTCGAGCCGACCAACACGTTCGTCAGTCAGGGCGTCGTCCTGCACAACTCCATCTCCATCAGCAAGGCGGGGATCAACGCCACCCTGAAAAGCAGGTGTTCGCTGCTCGGCGCGGCGAACCCGAAGTACGGTCGGTTCGACCAGTACGAGCCCATCGGCGAGCAGATCGACCTCGAACCGGCGCTCATCTCCCGGTTCGACCTCATCTTCACGGTGACCGACCAGCCCAACGAGGACAAGGACCGCGACCTCGCCGAGCACATCCTCCAGACGAACTACGCGGGGGAGCTGAACACCCACCGGGTGGAGACGGGCACGTCGAACTACTCCGCGGAGGAGGTCGCGAACGTGACCGACGAGGTCGCGCCGACAATCGAGCCGGACCTCCTGCGGAAGTACATCGCCTACTCCAAGCGGAACTGCTACCCGACCATGACCGAGGAGGCGAAGGCGAAGATCGAGGACTTCTACGTCGACCTCCGGGCGAAGGGGACCGACGAGGACGCACCCGTGCCGGTGACCGCCCGGAAGCTGGAGGCGCTCGTCCGGCTGGCGGAGGCCTCGGCGCGCGTTCGCCTCTCCGACCACGTCGAGACGGAGGACGCCGAGCGGGCGACGAACATCGCCCGGTACTGTCTGGAACAGATCGGGATGGACCCCGAAACGGGCGAGTTCGACGCCGACGTCGTGGAGACGGGGCAATCGAAGTCCCAGCGCGACCGCATCAAGAATATCCGCGGCATCATCGCCGAACTCGAAGAGGAGTACGACGAGGGCGCGCCGGTGGAGGTCATCATCGAGCGCGCAGAAGAGGTCGGGATGGACGCCTCGAAAGCGAACCACGAGATCGAGAAGCTCAAACAGAAAGGCGAGGTCTACGAGCCCCGCACCGACCACCTCCGCACGACGTAGATGGACCGCATCTCCGCCCTTCGGAACGTCGAGGACGCACTGGCCGCCTTCGAGGACGGCGAGCTATCGCTGTCCGACCTCGAGGGGCAGGTCAGGGGCATCCTCCGGACGTACGCGACGGAGTTCGATGGGGACCTCCGACCGTACCGGGCGAGCGGTGACGAGCGAGCCGCGGGACTCGTCGTGCTCGCCGCCTCCCCTGCCGAGGCACGCGAGCGGGTCGCGGACCTGCTCGACGACGACGCGGTCGACGTAAGTGTCGACCGCGTGGATTGAACTGTAAATTTTAACCGTCGCCAGTAGGTAATTTTCCACATGTTGCTGGTCGTCACGTACTCCCGGGCGGCGCGGCGGACGCTGCGGAACGTCTGTCGCGCCCACGAGGACAGCGTCGTCACGCGGTTCGGGCGGGCGGCACTGTTCGAGCCGACGGCATTCGCCGCGTTGCAGGCGCTTCGGCTTCGCGAGAAGCACGGCGTCGACGTCGAGGTTCGGCTGACGCGCACCTTCAACGAGTTCGACGACGTCGAAGGCGACGTCCGCAAGGCGGCGGCGGCCTACGAGTCGCGCGAGCAGCCGAGCACGCCGTACGCGAAGTTCGCGTCGGGAACGGACCACCCCGATCCCGAGTCGCTCAGAGCGCGGGAGCTGTGAGACTCCGCATCGACGGCCGCCTCCGGACCGGCGACGCCATCGCGGTCACGGACGTCTCGGCGGCTGCCGTCGCCGCGGCGATCCGTGGCGACCACGAGCGCGTCCACGTGGCTGCGCCGGAGCCGGGGCCGCTGTTCGAGCACGTCGGCGTCATCACCGAGTCCACTGCACTGCGCGTCCGAACGGCGGTGGCCAGGGCTGCCCGGACGCGGGGGCTGACGACCGAACTGGACGCAGAACGAGCGGCGGTCCGCCGGCGACTCGACGAACTGGAGTGCGGTGAGAGCGACCCGAAGGCGGCCCGTCGCCGCGTCGCCGAGGCGGGAGCGGACGAACAGCGGCTCCGAGAGCGGGTCGCGGAGCTCCGCGGAAAGCTGCAGGCGGTCAGGGACGCGGGGGGCGACGAGTCGACGGTCGAAGCCACCCTCAGCGAGGCGGTTCGCGAGTTGTCCGAAGTCGAGACCGAGCGCATCGCCGCGGAGCAGGCGCTCGAAGCCGCGGAGACGGGAGCTAGAGACGAGCGAGCGCGCCGGGAGGAGCGCCTCGAACTCGAAGACCGTGCCGCGAACCTCGCCCGAGAAGCACGGGCACGGCTCGTCGACCGGGTTCGCGAGGAGTTCGCCGCGGCCGTGGCGGCCGTGCCGGGCGCGGACCCACCCGCGGACCCGTACGAGGCTTCACCGGTGACTGCGGCCCTCGCGGTCGCTCGCATCGGCGAGCCGGCGGCACCACTCGTCGTCGATACGGACCGCTTCGACGATGCGGCGGCCGCGGCGGCGTGGCTCGACGCGCCGGTAGTTTATATTCGATGACGTGACCAGCGTCGCCATGATTAGCGTCGAGTCCTCGTGGACCCGAACAGATGGGGTGACGTTCGTCACCGCTCGCATCGTGAACGACGCCGCGACCGCCAGGCGCGTGACGGTCGCGAACGAACTCGACGGGCCGGTCTGGCCGCCACGGAGTCAGGGCGTTCCGGAATCCGGCTGGTCGGAGACGGGGTTCGAGGGGCGCGTCGAGCCCGGGACGCATCCCATCGGCTACGCCACCCCCGCAGAGCCGGCGACGCCACCGGTCAGACTCGTCGACGTGGAGCCAGTCGGGGACGGTGGTGAGCGGATCGACGATGACGGACGGTACGAGACCCCCAGAGCCGTGGTTCGGGAGTGTGGCGACCCCGCGCCGCCGCGCGACGCGATTCCGGACGACGGCCCCGCCACCGAGCAGCCGCCGAAAACAGGCGGAGTGGCGTCCACCGAGGACGCTCCCGAAAGTCGTCACGAAGACCGAGAGCGTGACGAGAGCGACGACGGCCAGCGAAGCGGGAGCGATACGGAGCGAGAGGCTGCCCAGACGGCTCCGAACACGGTTCCGGCGTGGCTCGACGAGTGCGAACGGCGCATCGAGCGCGCCGAAGCGCTCGGAGGCGTACAGACGGTCCCCGAAGCCACGGAAGCCGTCGCGGCGGTGGGCGGCCTGGAGGGGGTTCGAGAGGTGGCGAGGGCCGTCGACGCGGACGGACGGGGGCTGGCCCACCTCGCGCAAAGACTCGACGACCTCGCAGAGCGCGCGGACGCCGTCGACGTACCGGTAGCGACGCTGGAGCGACTCCGATGATTCTGGCAGTTACCGGCGGCAAGGGCGGCGTCGGGAAGTCGACCGTCGCGTACAACCTCGGCGCGGAACTGGACGCGGTCGTCGTGGATGGAGACCTCGGGATGGCCGACCTGCCGGCGAGTCGTGGTCCTGATCTCCACGACGTGCTCGCCGGGCGTGCCTCGGTCTTCGAAGCGGTGCGAGAGGACGGACCGGTGACGCTCTTGCCGTGTGGCCGCTCGCTGGCGGGCGCGAAAGCGAGCGACCCGACAGCACTGGTCGAGGTCGTCGAGCGCGTTGCAGACGAATACGGCCGCGTCGTCATCGACTGCCCGGCTGGAATGCGCGCGGACGTCGGGCTTCCACTGTACGCGGCCACCGCCTGCGTCGTCGTGACGACGCCCCACCGGACGGCGCTGACGGACGCGTTGCGTGTGCGCGAGCTTGCGCGTGAACTCGATGCCGGGTTGGTCGCCGTCGTGCTGAACCGAGCGCACAGCGAGGAGCGCACGACCACCGTCGAGCGCCGCCTCGGCGCGCCGGTGACGAAGATACCGGAGTCGACGCGGCTGGCCGCGTCGAGTACCTGGGCCGACCCCGTCGCGTCGGTCGCGCCGGAGAGCGAGGTCCACGAGCAGTTCCGGACGCTCGCGACGTCGATTCAGTCGTCTTTGAGGTCGTAGTACGTCGTGCGTAGCGTCACGGGCGTCACGCCCGCCTCGTCAGCGGCGGCTCGCTGGGTGAGGTCGTGGTCGTGATCGGTGGCAGCGGCGTAGAGACACGCCGCGGCGACGCCGCCCGGATTCCGGCCGCTCACGATATTGCGGTCGTGGGCGAGCTGGGCGTACTCGCGAGCCGTCCGTTCGACCGCCGACGGCAACGAGAGCGAACTCGCGAAGCGGGCGAGGTACTCCCGCGGGTCGATGGGACCGGTCGGAAGCCCCAGTTCGCGATTCAGTGCGTCGTAGGCGGCCGAGAGTTCGTTCTCGGTGGCCTTCGCCACGGCGACGATCTCGTCGGTCGTTCGCGCCAGTGAGTCCGCCCGACAGGTCGCGTACACGGTCGCGGCAGCGAAGCCCTCCAGCGAGCGCCCGCGGAGCAGGTCGGCCGACTGCGCCGACTCGAACAGGACACACGAGCGGTCGCGAATCGCAGTGGGGAGGTCCAGCGCGGAGACGATCCGTCGAATCTCCGTGAAGCCGTAGACCTGGTTCCGGTCGGCCTTCGAGGAGATCTGCGCGCGGCTGTGTTGGCGTCGCATCCGGGCGAGTCGTCGCCGCTTGCGGCCCTTGACGCGACTCGAGCGGCCGATCTCCGTGGAGAGCCCGCGGTCGTGACGGGACCGCGTGAGCGGCGCGCCGGTGCGGGCGGGGTTCGTCTCGTCGTCGTCGAACGAGCGCCACTCGGGGCCGCGGTCGATGGCGTCCTCGGCGACGACCAACCCGCACTCCGTACAGACCGTCTCGCGCTCGGCGTCTCTCAGTTGCCCGTCGCATTCGGGACAGTTCGTCGTCGGTGTCGTCGTACTCGACATACGAGAAAATTCGCCCGGAATGCCCTTTAAAAGAACGCGAGAATGTCAGAAATCGAGTGGTGAGCGGGCCAAGAGCATACCGGTGACCGGTAGGTTAGTCGCTCGATGAGAGCTGCTCTCGCCTCGGAAGTCCCTGACTTTAAATACGAGATTATCGTAGTGAAACGTAATGGGGCTGTCCGACATCGCGGCGGGCATCGAGGTCGTCGAGGAGCAGCGCGAGCGCGGGGTCGCGACCGTCGACAGGACGAACGGCGACCTGCAGGACCGGCTCGCACCGTTCGCCGACCGGTTGCCCTGCTCCTGCGAGCAGGCAACAGCCCTCGTGGAGGCGTACGCCGAGGGTCGCGCTATCGGTGCGAGTGCGCGCGCGGTCGGGCTGTCACCCATGACGGCGGCGAAGACGCTCCATCGGTTCGGCGAACACGTCACGCCGCTGGGACCGACGGGCCGGGAGCTGATTCGCGACTGGCTCGGCGGCGACCTCTCGCGGTCGGACGCGCGGACGCTCAGCGGGGCGACCGAGCGGGAGTTCGCACTCGCGGTCTACGTCGAGACGCACGAGTCGATTCCCGAAGCTCGGGAAGCGGTCGAAGGTGCGTTCACCTCTGCGGACGATGCGACGGTGACCAAGCGAGAACGGCTCGCGGAGACGATGAGCGACGTGGGCGAACTTCGCTAACCCAGTCGGCCGTCGAGCAACCCGTCTTCTTCGAACTCGACGTCGAGCGTCACGTCGAGCGTCGCGGCCGTCGCACTGGCGAGCGCCTGTGAGAACTGTTCTGTGCCGACGTGACTGACGGGTGCGTCGCTGGCCGTCGTGACGTCGCTCGACGGGATGGTCGCGGTGGCGTCCGCGTCGAGTGGGTGGTCGTCCACCTCCGTGTCCACCCCCGCGTTCACGAGAAGAGCGCCGGCGTCGACGCCGACGTCGGCCAGTCGGGCCCGCTGCCTGGCGACGCCGTCGGCACCGCGTTCGCTCGGCGGTGCGACGAGCGCGTGACGCTCGGCAGCGGCGACGGCGGCGACGGCCTGGTTCGCTGCGATTGGCGGGACGTCCAGCAGGACGTGATCGACCGAGCCGGCGACGTCGATGATCGCGCTTTCGAAGCGGCGCGCTGCACCGGCCGTCTTCGCCCGTGCGAGTCGTTCGAACGGTGCGGCACAGGGGTACGCGCTAAGAGAGCCAGCCGCGTCGATGGGCAGTGCCGACCGAACGGCACTGGCTGGCTCGTCGTCGGCCAGAACGTGGGTCAGGTCGGTGGAGAGACGCCCGTCCACGTACGCTGCGAGCCCCTGGGTCGCGAACGAGGCGTCGAAGATGGCCACGTCACGCCCGTCGCGGGCGAGCATCGCGCCCATCTCGACGGCGAGTCGCGTCGTCCCGGCCCCGCCGGTCGCCCCGACGAGTGCGAGAGTTGATTTCACATCAGCCATTGGCGAACGTAACTGGTTTTTCCTACATAAAGTGTCGGAGAGCGTTCTGGCTCGTTCGGCGACGGTCGAGCCGGTCCGCAGAAGAGTCTGGCAGGAACGGAGTCCGAAACGCTGCGTCCTTGCGGCGCGGAACGGCCTATCGCTCGGCCTCGATGTCGGCCGCGATGCGGTCGAGTTCGTCGTCGGCGAGGTCGGGCTGGGAGCCGAACAGCGAGTGGATGGGCCCGCCGCCGTCGCCCTCGAACCGGGGGACGATGTGCCCGTGAACGTGCGGGACCTCCTGGCCGGCGACCTCCCCGTTGTTGAACGCGACCGTACTTGCGGGAGCGTCGACCGCCGCTTCGACGGACGGGACGAGTTCGTGCAGCGCCGCGTACACGTCGGTCGCGACGTCTGCGGGCGTGTCGTTCAGCCGTTCGTGGTGCTCCTTCGGGATTACCAGCGTGTGCCCGGGCGCGAGCGGGTTCACGTCGAGGAACGCGAACACGGTCTCGTCCTCGTACACCGTTCGGCTGGGGATATCTCCGGCGACGATCTGACAGAAGATGCAGTCGTCCGTCATGTTCGAGGAGTGGGTCGGCCGCTCCAAAGAAGGTTCGGCTCTCGGCGGACACGCCTCGACCGGGCGGTAAACTACCCCACACCATTACTCAGGGTTTCGCCGCTCGGACTCGCGTTGCTATCGAAAGCGGGAGTCCGTGGGCGAATCGCGTCGAAACCGCTCTTTTGCGGCCGGGCGGCGTACGTGAGTGTATGTCCGGTACCGAGACGGGACCGGCGGGCGAACCCGCTGATTCCGACCTCGTCGAGCAACTCCTGGAGGACTCCGGGAATCGCACGAACGTGAACGGAGACTTCTACCGTGGTGAGGTCGACAGAGCCACCGCGTGGCGGGCGCGACTCGACCAGACGACGAACTGGGCGGTCGTCGTCGTCGCCGCGATCCTCACCTGGGCCTTCTCCGGCGGATCGAACCCCCACTACGTCATCCTGATCGGCATGTTCGCAGTGGTGGCGTTCCTGATCACCGAGGCGAACAGGTATCGCGAGTACGACGTGTGGCGCTACAGGGTGCGGCTGCTCCAGAAGAACGTGTTCGCCGAGCTGTACGCGCGGACGTCGGCGGTCGACACCGACTGGCAGGACGAACTCGGGGAACTGATACGGAATCCGACGTTCACGGTCTCGTTCGGGCACGCGCTCGCACATCGGCTCCGTCGGGTCTACCTCGCGCTGCTCGGCGTCCTGTTCGCCGCCTGGGTCGCGCGCATCACGGTGTTCGTCCCGGAACAGACGTGGAGACAGACTGCGGCGATTCCCGGACTTGCGGGCGAATACGTGGTGGCGGTCGTCGCTGGGCTGTATCTGCTCGCTGGCGCACTCGCGCTCTGGACCCACCGCGAGAAACAGGTCCGGGAGTTCTCGGAGTGACTTACTTCGCGTCGTCGTCCTCGAGGGCGTTCTCCCGCGCTCTTCGGGACGGCTCGGACAGGTTCCTGTCGGTCGCATCGGCGAGCGTGTCGTCGAGGTGGTCCGAGGCGTCGGTGGCAACCTGGTCGAGTTTGACCACCGTGTCGTCGAGCATCCGGTCGAGGCGGTCACGCATCCCCTCTGTGACGTCTCCACGCTCGCGATTTCCGGTCGCAACGCCGCTGGTGACGATGGACTGGATGCCCTCTTCGACGGTCATGTCGACGTCGTAGACCCGGTCGTCGGAGACGTGGATGACGTATCCGCCCATGACAGGATTGGGGGCCATCGGGAGGAACAGCGTCTGCATGTCGTCGTGGGGAGTCGCGTCGCCGACCACGTCGGGCGTCTCGGCGGTCAGGAAGGCGAGCGAGTAGGAGCCCTCGGTCGGGAACTCGACCAGTTTGACCTCGCGGAAGCTCTCGGTGTCGCTGTCGAGCAGCAGGTCGCTCATCTCGTCGACGCCCTGATAGATCGACCCGACGCCAGGCAGGCGAGTCATCGCCGTGTCGAACAGGTAGCCGATTCCCGACCGGTCGGGTCGGCGCTCGGCGAACGCACCGATGACGAAGATGAGCGCCAGCAGCGTCACCAGCGCGATGAGCTTCAGCACGAACTCCGAGGTGATGTTCCGGCCGAACAGCGATTCGAACACGTCGACGACGGGGTTCAGCGTCTGCGAGACGACGTTGACGACGACGCCCAGGACGGCGAGCGTCACGATGGTCGGGATGACGACCGCGGTGCCGGTGACGAACGCCTGGCGGACGTACTCGCGAGCGGACCGGTCGGCGGAGAGCGAACCGTCGAGGATGGAGGACATGGTGGACCAGACGCGGAGCAGTTCCGAAAGGGTTCGGGACCTCAGTCGACGGCGCAGTCTGCAAGAGCGTCGCCGAGTGCGGCGACGTATGAGTCGTAGGTGTGGCCGAGGCGACCGATCCAGACCTCCTGATAGGAGGGGTGGACGACCGGGACGAGGCTGGTCTCCAGCGTCGGCATCGGAATCGAGTCGAGGACGGCGTCGAGGAAGCCGTCGAACGAGCCGTCGAGCGAGCGATCCTCGATGGCGAGGACGGACCGCGTGGCGTGTTTGCCGGTCGTCAGGACGACGTCCGGGTGGAGCAGGTCCATCTCGGCGACGAGGTGTGACCGGCAGTTCACCAGTTCGTCGTCGGTCGGGTCGCGATCGTTCGGCGGGTGGCACTTCACGGCGTTCGTGAAGTAACAGTCCGACGTGACGTCGAGCCCGGCGTCAGCACAGAGGTCGCGGACCTTCCGGCCCGACCGTCGGGAGGTGTAGGCCATCCCGGTGCGGTTGCCGCCTTGCCAGCGGTCCGCATCCGGGTCGCCAGCAGCGGGCGCTTCGCCGACGACCACCACGGACGCGTCGAGCGGCCCGTTCCCCCACGAAATGCAGTCACGGGAGTCGACGAGGGTCGGACAGCGCACGCACTCGTCGGTCAGCGGATTCCGGCTCGATTCGGCGGGATATTCGGCCATCGAGGCGACCTTCGAGCGGCCGCCTCACGACGGTTTCGACTGTCTCCCGACCGTCGCGATCAGCGTCGCTGAAGCGGTTTCGATGCGGTCCCGAATCGGGAGAGAACTGTGGTTGAGGGTTCCGAAGCGGTCAGGAGCGTGCCTGGAATTCTGATGGGTCCTCCTCGGTCTCCCAGTCGGCGATGGAGTCGACGACCGGCATCTGTAGCCACTCCTCACCCGAAAGGGGCATGTCCGCCGCGGTGACGGTCAACTCCGATGGGTCGTAGCTGAGGAGGCCTGCCGCCTGGAGCCTCGGAAGATGAGCGTGGAGGAGGGACACCTCGACCCGGGTTCGTTCCTCGTCGGTGACGCGGCTCCGAGGTGTGTCCGTCTCGCGAGCCGTGACCGTCGCTGCGAGTTCGTCGAGCGGCGTCGGCGTCCGGTCCTCGAGGGCCGAGAGGACGAGCCGTCGGCGGTAACTGGAGAGCAAGTCGAGAATCTGGCTGCGTCGAGTACAGTCTTCCGGGTCAAGTAGACTCATACGTGTCTTGAGGACGTGGCTCTAAATCAACGCCGTACCGGACAGTTTCGGTAGTCGGCGAACGTACGCCTCAGATTGCCTCGAGATACTGTGCGAATAGTTTCCGTTCCGCGACGCGGACGTGCTGGTGGAGCGTCGAGGAGGCGATTCCGAGCTTTGCTGCGAGTTCTTTCCCGGTCGTCCGTCGGCGAGGCCACTCGAAGTACCCGGCCAGGTACGCTGCTTCGAGGATTTCCCGCTGCCGGTCTGTCAGTTCGGATTCGACCGCTCCGCTGGGCAGGTCGTCCCGAGAGCGGTCGACGTCGCGTTTGGCGACGAGTGAGAGGGGGGCGTGCTCCCGAACCCGGTCGGTGAAGCGCCGGACGTCGGTTTCGGCGGTGACCTCGACGCTGAACGTCCCCGAGCCGTCGACGAAGCGCCCGGAGTAGATCCGACCACCTGCAGCCAGGAGTGCGTGGACGGCAGGATCGTCACTGACGGTCAGTTCGAACCGTGCGGTCTCCTCGTCGACGAGACGCGCCGACTGGACGACGGACTCGTCCGTGACGGCACCAGCCACGTCAGCCGTCGGTTCGCCATCGATGGTGACGTATAGCAGGTATCCCTCCTCGGCCCGCGGCACGACTCCCGAGAGTCGTATCGGCGCGTCGAGAGCGACGCTGAGTCGCACGAGGACGGTCTCGCTGCCGGTGGCCTCGAACACGAGTTCCAGGAGCGACGTGGCGTGGAGGAGCTTCTTCGTCTGTGCATCGTCGAGCGCTTTCCCCACGATGTCGGCGAGTTCGGTGAGGACGGTCCGTTCCCGGACGGGAAACGCGTCATCGTCGGTGGCCAACAGCGTCACCACGCCGAATACAGCGTCCTCGCTCGCAACGGGGAAGTTCCCGACCGAGCGAACGCCGAGCGACGACAGGCGCGTAGCGGCGCTCTCGTCGGACTCGGTGGTCCCGCGCGGGGCGAAGACAGTGGGAGAGTTCGTCCGATAGGCACCCAGAATCGATTGGTCGAACGGAAGCCGGTGGCTTTCCACGAGTCCCTGCGCGGTCTCCGTCGAGAGTCCAGCCGCGTTCGTGACGGTCACGCCACCGTTTCTGTCGGATCGTGAGACGAACGCCGCGGCGTAGAGGTCCGTCCCCACCAGTTTGCGGCAGACCGCCGCCTCGATTCTGTCGCGGTCGTCCTCACCCACGATCGCTCGGTTAACGTCCCTGAGGAGCCTGTTCACTCGATCCAGGCGGTGCAGTTCGTCGCGCTGGGCGGCGAGTTGTGATTTCGCCTCGACGCGCTCGGTGACGTCTCGAAGCGCCGAGAGATGATAGCCTGGGAGGACGTTCGCGGTGGCTGCGAACTCCGTGATCCGTCCCTCGCCGTCGGGCCGTTCGAGCGGGAACTCTCCGCGCATGCTTCCCTCCTCCAGGAACGACTCCCAGGCGGCCTCGAAGTCGAAGTCACCGGCGGCGAACCGGGAGCCGTGACTGCCGACCAGTTCGTCCCGTTCGAGTTCGAACAGGTCGCACGCGGCGGGGTTCGCGTCGACGTAGTAGCCGTCGTCGTCCGCCAGGATGAGCGCGTCGAGCGTCCCGTCGAAGACCGCGCGGAACCGCCGCCGTTCCTCCCTGAGTTCGGCCTCACGCTCCCGCTGGGCGGTCACGTCGTCGAACGTCACCACGACACGCTCGACGTGGCCCTCGGGTCCAGTGAGCGGCGCGGCGCTCACCGAGACCCAGATACGAGATCCGTCCGGTCGTTCGAGCGTCTGGAGGTGGTCGAACGTCGATTCGCCCGTGCGGAGCGCGATAGCGAAGGGGAACGCCTCCTCGGGAAGCGGATCGCCGTTCGGGTCGCGGACGTCCCAGTTCGGATTCGTGTACGTATCGTCGAGGAGGTGGTCGCGAGAGACGCCGAGGATGTCCTCGGCGCGCGCGTTTACCTTCGTGAAGGTGCCGTCGGGAGCCAGGACGCACGTCCCGACCGGGCTCGCGCGGAGCAGCTGTTCGACGAGGTCCCGCTCGCGCGCCAGTTCTCGCTCGCGTTCCCTCCGGTCCGTGACGTCCGTGAAGTAGACGGACAGCCCGGTCGCTGAGGGATAGGTCCGGACCTCCACCCACGTTTCGAGGGACTCGTTGTAGTCCTCGAACGTGACTGGTTCCTGGGCGTCCATCGCCCGCTGTAGCTGCTCGTAGGTACGCGTGTCCGTCGCCTCGGGGAAGACGTCCCAGATCACTTCCCCCAGAAGGTCGGCCTCCGGCCGCTCCAGTAGCTCCGCGGCCCGCTCGTTGACGTACGTGTACCGCCACTCCGTATCGAAGGCGACGAAGCCGTCCGTCACCCGGTCGAGGGCGGCGCTGGCGACGGTCTTGCTATCCTCCGCACCCGGATCGGCAATGCGATACAGGTACACCGAGCGCTGCGACTCGGCGGCGAGCGAACGGACCTCGACGGTGACGGACCGGGTGAGCGCAGCGTCGGCGGTCGGCGAGAGACTGTACAACCGGTCGCTGACTGCCGCTTTCTCGGGGCTCGGAATCCGCGGTCCGAGCAGCGATTCCACGGTCGCCTCGCCCTCCAGTTCGCACGCTGGGCGTCCGAAGAGCCGGTCGGTGTGGCCCGTCGCGGCGACGACCGTTCCCGCCTCGTCAACGACCAGCGCGACGTCGGCGAGCGACTCGACTACCGCACGCCAGCGAGCGGGAGCGTCCGAAGTGTCGTTACTCATTGGGAGCAAGAACGCTCGGTCGACGCCGACGCCTCGCGTTCTCTTACCCGTATTCGACGCATCGGCGGGAAAAGTCGGTTGTGAAATGTCAACTAACCATCTTGTAACGCTTCGGACCATCCAGACGCCAGCCCGTCCGCGAGACCGATTCTCCTTTAATCCCGGCGCGGGTTCGTGTCTGTATGGACCGATTCGCCGAAGTCGACGACCAGTACGATCCGCACACCGTCCAGGAGCGGATCTTCTCCTACTGGGACGACGTCGACGCCTACGAGAAGACGAAGGACCACCGCGCCGACGGCGAGGACTTCTTCTTCGTCGACGGCCCGCCGTACACCTCCGGCGCGGCGCACATGGGGACGACGTGGAACAAGACGCTGAAGGACCTCTACATCCGCTATCACCGGATGCTGGGCTACGACGTGACCGACCGGCCGGGCTACGACATGCACGGCCTGCCCATCGAGACGAAGGTCGAGGAGAAACTCGGCTTCGAGAACAAGAAGGACATCGAGGAGTACGGCGAGGAGAACTTCATCGAGGAGTGTAAGGCCTTCGCCGAGGAGCAACTCGACGGGCTACAGGAGGACTTCAAGTCCTTCGGCGTCTGGATGGACTGGGACGACCCCTACAAGACGGTTACCCCCGAGTACATGGAAGCGGCCTGGTGGGGCTTCCAGCGAGCGCACGAGCGCGGCCTCGTCGAGCAGGGCCAGCGCTCCATCTCGCAGTGTCCCCGCTGTGAGACTGCCATCGCCAACAACGAGGTCGAGTACGAGGACGTCTCCGACCCGTCGATCTACGTGAAATTCCCCTTGAAGGACAGGGACGGCCACCTCGTCATCTGGACGACGACCCCGTGGACCATCCCCGCGAACACCTTCGTCGCGGTGGACGAGGACCTGAGCTATCAGGGCGTCCGCGCGACCAAAGATGGCGAGGAGGAAGTGCTGTACGTCGCCGAGGAGTGCGTCGAGGACGTCCTCTCGACGGGCCGCTACGAGGACTACGAGGTCGTCGACGAGGTCTCCGGCGAGGAGATGGTCGGCTGGGAGTACGACCACCCGCTTCGCGAGGAAGTGCCGGACGCCCCCAGCGGCGAGGGGACCTGTCAGGTCTACACCGCCGACTACGTCGAAGCCGACCGGACGGGGCTCGTCCACTCCGCGCCCGGCCACGGTGAAGAGGACTTCGAGCGCGGCGACGAACTCGGACTGGACATCTTCTGTCCCGTCGGGGGCGACGGCGTCTACGGCGATTCGGCCGGGACGTACGCCGGCGAGTTCGTCAAGGACGCCGACGACGACATCATCGCCGACCTCGAAGCGAAGGGCCTGATGCTCCACTCGGGCACGACCCACCACAGCTACGGCCACTGCTGGCGGTGTGACACCGGCATCATCCAGATCGTCACCGACCAGTGGTTCATCACCATCACCGACATCAAGGACGAACTGCTGGACAACATCGAGGACAGCGAGTGGCACCCCCAGTGGGCGCGGGACAATCGCTTCCGCGACTTCGTCGAGGACGCCCCCGACTGGAACGTCTCGCGGCAGCGCTACTGGGGCATCCCCATCCCCATCTGGAAACCTGAAGACTGGGACGGCGACGTCGAGGACACCATCGCCATCGGCGACCGCGAGGAGCTGGCCGAGCGCGTCGACCAGGACGTCGACCCCGAGTCAGTGGACATCCACAAGGGCACCGTCGACGACCTGACCATCACCGAGGGCGGGACGACCTACACCCGCGTCGACGACGTGTTCGACGTCTGGCTCGACTCCTCGGTGGCCACCTGGGGCACGCTGAACTACCCCAGCGAGACCGAGGCCTTCGACGAGCTGTGGCCCGCCGACCTCATCATGGAGGCCCACGACCAGACCCGCGGGTGGTTCTGGTCGCAGCTCGGCATGGGCAGCGCCGCGATGGGCGAGGTGCCCTACAAGGAGGTCCTGATGCACGGGTGGGCGCTCGCCGAAGACGGCCGCAAGATGTCGAAGTCGCTCGGCAACATCGTCGCCCCCGAGGAGGCCATCGACCGCCACGGCGCGGACGCCATGCGCCTCTTCCTGCTCGCGCAGACCTCCCAGGGCGACGACATGCGCTTCTCGTGGGACGAGATGGCCGAGATGCAGCGCCGGCTCAACATCCTCTGGAACGTCTTCCGCTTCCCGCTGCCGTACATGCGGATGGACGGGTACGATCCCGAGGAGACGACCGTCGAGGACGTCGCCGACGACCTCGAACTCGTCGACGAGTGGGTCCTCTCGCGACTCCAGACCGTCAAAGACGAGATGGGAACCCACCTCGAGAACTTCGAGCAGGACAAGGGGCTCGAAGCCCTGCTGGAGTTCGTCGTCGAGGACGTCTCGCGCTTCTACGTGCAGGTCGTCCGCGAGCGCATGTGGGAGGAAGAGGACTCCCCGTCGAAGCAGGCCGCCTACGCCACGCTCTACACCGTGCTGGAGGAGACGGTCGCGCTGCTCGCACCCTACGCACCGTTCGTCAGCGAGGAGATCTACCAGACCCTCACCGGCGACGCCGGCTTCGACACCGTCCACATGTGCGACTGGCCCGAACCCGACCAGCAGTTCTGGAAGCAGGGCCTCGAAGGCGACGTCGAGGTCGTCCGCGCCGTCGAGGAGGCGGGGTCGAACGCCCGCCAGCAGGCCGAGCGCAAGCTCCGCTGGCCCGTCAAGCGCGTCGTCGTCGACGTCGGTTCGGAGGACGGAAGCGACCTCGCCGGCACGGTCGAGGTCCGTGCCGACCTCATCGCCGACCGCCTGAACGCCCGCGAGGTGCAGGTCGTCCCCGCCGAGGAGGACTGGGGCGAACTCACCTACTCCGCCGAGGCCGACATGAGCCTGCTCGGCCCCGCCTTCGGCGACGACGCCGGTCGCGTCATGAACGCGCTCAACGAGGCCCGCGTCGGCGAGGCCAGCATCGACGCGCTGGAAGCCGCGGTCAGCGACGAACTCGGCGAGGCCGTCGAACTCGACGCCGAGATGGTCGAGTTCGTCCGCCACACGCCCGACGGCGTCGCCGGCACCGCGTTCGAAGCCCTCGACGGCGAGGGCGTCGTCTACGTCGACACCACGCTCACCGAGGACATCGAGAGCGAGGGCTACGCCCGCGAGGTCATCCGCCGCGTCCAGGAGATGCGCAAGGACCTCGACCTCGACATGGACGCCCGCATCCGCCTCGAACTCGACGTGAGCGACGACCGAATCGCCGACCTCGTCCGCGAACACGAAGACCTCATCCGCGAGGAGGTCCGCGCCGAGGAGTTCGGCAACGTCGAGAACGGCCACCGCAAGACGTGGGAGGTCGAAGGCGTCGAGATGGAGATTGCAGTCGAAACGGTTGCGGCTGCTGAGGCGTAGCGGTCCAGCATCCGGCGGCGAAGCCGCCGGTTTCCCGGACTCGAACGGTACGAGGCGCTCCGCGCCTCGATGCGAACGGGCGGAGCCCGTGAGCGAAGTGAGAGTCCGGCCTTTTTCCCCATGTTTTTGCGACGAGCGGTTGCGAACACCGTGAGCAACCCGAGGAGGAAAAAGTGGTAGCCGAGATGCGCAAGGACCTCGACCTCGACATGGACGCCCGCATCCGCCTGGAACTCGACGTGAACGACGAGCGGATTTCGGACCTCGTCCGCGAACACGAAGACCTCATCCGCGAGGAGGTCCGCGCCGAGGAGTTCGGCGACGTCGAGGACGGCCACCGCAAGACCTGGGAGGTCGAAAGCGTCGAGATGGAGATAGCAGTCGAAACGGTTGCGGCTGCTGAGGTGTAGTGGTCCAGCATCCGCCGAGCAACGCGAGGCGGTTCACCGCGAGCGAGCCGGAGGCTCGACTCGCGGGAGGTTTTTCCCCACGTTTTTGCGAGGAGCGGTTCGCCGCAGGCGAACCCGACGCAGTAAAAAGTGGTGGTTACGCGGTTCTGACGGCGGTGCCGGAGAGATTGACCCACAGCATGCCTTCGGCCATCTCCTCGTAGTCGAAGCTGGCACCGACGACGGCGTCGGCACCGAGGGCCTGCGCTTCCTCGCGGATGTCCTTGATGGCCTCCTCGCGGCCGGTTTCGATCTTCTTCTCGTAGGAACCGCTACGGCCGCCGACGACGTCGCGGATGCCGGCGGCGATGTCGCTGACGACGTTCGCACCGATGACGGCTTCGCCGGAGACGACGCCGAGGTACTCGTCCACGGATTTTCCGTCGAGGCCGTCGGTCGTGGTGATGGTGAGGTCGGACATTGCGTGTGGATGCGCACGACCCGAGAGGAAAAACGTGGGCGTGGGTCAAACGAGTACTTTCGTCACGTGGGCGCGAACCGGTCCCGAGAGACGAGACGCCGACGAGCCCGAACGCCGCGAGGTGGGTGTCGACGGCCGGGAGGACGAAGCAGGCGGGGTTCACGACGGCGCGTTCGCTTCGGGAGTCGGAAGCGTCGGTGAGTCGCCGTTCGGACGGGGCTCTGTGGGGGCGTGAGCTCAGACGGCGGCGCGGAGCCGCTCGAGAAGTCCGCCGTACACGAGCGCGTACGCCAGCACGTACGCGACGGCGACGAGCGAGAGTTCGACGGCCCGCTGGGACTGCGTGGCCCCGAGCGCGGTGGCGACGCCGACGACCGCCAGCCCGCTCACCAGCCACAGCGCGTTGAGCGCGACGGCGTAGCGGCCCAGCCGCTGGGCGTCGCGGGCGGACGAGGCCGTCTCGACGCCGCCGGCGACGCCGACGAACCCGGCGACGAGCGCGAGGTGCGAGGGCGAAACCGACAGCCCGGTGGCGGTGGCGACGGTGGCCAGTGCGGGCACGGCGCTCAACGCGACGGCGATGGTGCCCATCCCGAACAGCACGATGGGGTTCTCGAACGGCTCCGGGTCCTCGGACATGGGCGGTCAGAGGGGAAGGGGGTCCGTAACGCTTCCGTCCGAGAGATGGACCACAGCCCGCCTCGGCGAGGGTAGCTCGCCCGAACGGGAAGAAGAAGGCTTATTCGGAGTCGTCTCACACCGTCGGGCATGGTCGAGTTTGCGGTACCGGAGGTCGATTACACCCGGTACTCCAATCGCCAGCTCGTCGCCGTGCCGCTCGGCGTGCTGGCGGTTGCAGTGCTGATACTCGTGGGATGGTACGTTGCCTTCGGGACCCCCGTCGCGATGGGCATCGACTTCACAGGTGGGACACAGCTCCGCGTCGGCGTGGACGCGCCGAACGGACAGGGTGAGGGCGTCATCGAGGACGCCTTCGACCAGCGGATCGAGTCGGTGCAGTACGTACCCGCCAACGACGAGTACATCGTCACCTTCGGTGCGGACGTGAACGCCGACGCGATCCAGTCCACCGCGAAATCGAACGGGCAGCTCGAATATCGCGGCCTGAACGAGGTCTCAGCCGGATTCGGGGCCGAGGTTCAACAGACGGCGCTGATGGGGGTCGGCATCGCGTTCGTCGGGATGAGCCTGCTGGTGTTCGTCCTCTTTCGGTCGTTCGTCCCCTCCATCGCGGTCGTAGCGTCGGCGTTCTCGGACATCGTGATCCCGCTCGCGCTGATGAACCTGTTCGGGATCCAGCTGTCGCTGGGGACCGTCGCGGCGCTGTTGATGCTGATCGGGTATAGCGTCGACTCGGACATCCTGCTGAACACGCACATCCTCCGCCGTCCGGGCGATTTCTACGAGTCGACGTACCGAGCGATGCGGACCGGTGTGACGATGACCGTGACGTCGCTGGCGGCCATGCTCGCGATGGCCATCACCGCGACGGTGTTCGGCGTGCAGCTGCTGGCCTCCATCGGTATCGTCCTCGTGTTCGGGCTGGCCGCGGACCTGATGAACACGTACATGCTGAACGTGACACTCCTCCGCTGGTACAAGTTCGAGGGGGTCGCACGATGACCTCGATTCGAGAGAACTGGCGGATTGCGTTGCTCATCGTCGCGGTCGTCGCCAGCGGGTTCGTGCTGTTCAACCCGACCGGCGACGCCGCCGGAGCGAACAACACGACCGCTGCGACCGGCGCGACACAGGAGGAGACGCTGACGAACCTGAAGTACGGACTGGAGCTCTCGGGCGGGACGCGCATCCAGGCGCCGCTCGAAGGGTGGACCGCCGAGGGGATCCAGTACGACGGCGACAACCAGACCGGCGTCGAGACGCGCGTCGCGCAGAATCTGGAGAACGTGAGCGTCCAGCAGGTTGAACTGCTCTCACCCGCCGCGACCAACCAGAACGCGTGGGTGCTCGAGGTGCGGAGCGACGTTGCGGGAGCGAATCCCGACGAGAAGCGGGCGACGGTTCGCTCGGCGGTCGAGGCCGCCGGGCTGAGCCCCGAGGAGGTCAATCCGGGCGTGACCGCGACGACCCGCGAGCAGACCATCAAGGTGCTGCGTGACAAGATCGACGAGACGGGAATCCAGGGCGGTCGCGTCCGGAGCGTCTTCTCGGTCACCGAGCAGCGCTACTCCGTCGTCGTCGAGGTGCCGAACGCGAACCGAACGGAAGTGCTGGGACTCATCGAGGATCCGGGTCGGGTCCAGGTGCGCGCGTACCACCCGGTCCAGACCGACAACGGGACGACCGTCTACCGGAACCGGACCGTCCTCACGAACGACGACTTCGACAGCGTGGGCGTTCCCCAGCCCGCCGGGTCGACGGTCGGCCCGCACGTGCCCGTCGTCGTCAAGAAGGACAACGGCGTGGCCGAGCGATTCCAGCAGGACATGGTCGAGACCGGTGTCGCGGGGCAGGGCGGCTCGTCGTGTGGCTGGCCGGCCGGAACCGGGCCGTGCCTGCTGACCGTGCGCGACGGCGAGGTCGTCTACAGCGCGGGCATGAATCCGAGCCTGGCACAGTCGATGCGGACCGGCGAGTGGCAGAAACAGCCCGAGTTCATCCTCGTGACCGGCAACTTCTCGGAGGCATCGGCGCTGGCGGTCGACCTCCGCGCCGGTGCGCTCCCGACCACGCTCGCGCTCGATCAGGGGACCGCGCGCTTCGTCTCCCCGACGTTCGGCGCGAACGCGCGACTGAACGCGCTCATCGCGGCCATCGCGGCTATCCTCGCGGTCAGCGTGGTCGTCGCCGTCCGCTACGGTGACGTCCGCGTCGCCATCCCGATGGTCCTGACGGGGCTCGCGGAGGTGTGGCTGATGCTCGGCTTCGCGGCGGGCATCGGACTCGCGCTCGACCTCTCGCACATCGCCGGGTTCATCGCCGTCATCGGGACGGGGGTGGACGACCTCGTCATCATCGCCGACGAGATCTTACAGGAGGGCGACGTGGCGACCAGCCGCGTCTTCCAGAGCCGCTTCCGGAAGGCGCTGTGGGTCATCGGCGCGGCCGCCGCGACCACCATCATCGCGATGAGCCCGCTGGCCATCCTGAATCTGCAGGACCTGCAGGGCTTCGCCATCGTCACCATCGTCGGCGTCCTGCTGGGCGTGCTCGTCACACGCCCGGCGTACGGTGACATCCTGCGGAACCTCGTTCTCGAAGAGGGGTAGGTCGCGGGGTCACCGTCCCGAACGGGTTCGTGGCCGGTGCACACGCAAGCCCGGCAATCGCCGAGGCTCGGTCACGACGCCTGGCGGGCGCGTTCGCTCGCCGCTGCCGTCCCGCGGGCTTGCACGCGACCGGTCAACGCTCTTTCCGCTGCATCCCGTAGTGACTCGTAATGTCCAGTCTCTCCGACGCGTTGGAGGTCGGAAAGGCGGTCCGCACGGAGTTCTCCGAGAAGAACGTGCCGTTCATGGCCGCCGGAATCGCCTACAACGCGTTCGTCTCCCTTGCGCCGCTCTTGATTCTCCTGTTGCTGTTCGTCTCAGTCGTCGGCGCAGACCTCGAACAGCGAATGATTACCGTCGCCGAGGAATCACTACCCGGTCCGATAGCCGACGTCGTCGCGCAGGTGTTCACCGGGGACGCCGCCGCCGGCGTTTCGGCCGTCAGCCTCCTCGTCCTCGTGTGGGGGTCGTTCAAGATATTTCGCGGCCTCGACACCGCGTTCTCCGAACTCTACGAGTCCGAGCGCGAGAACTCCTTCGTCGACCAGCTCGAGGACGGGGCCGTCGTCGGGGTCGTGCTCGCCCTCGCCGTCGTCGCGACGGTGGCGGTCAGCACCGTCTACGCGAGGTTTACGGAAGCGGTCCCGTACCTCGGGTTCTTGACGCCGCTGGTCCTCGTCGGGGGCCTCGTCCTCGCGTTCTTCCCCATCTACTATCGCTTCCCCGACGCGGACCTCACCTGGCGCGAGGCTCTCCCGGGAGCCGTCTTCGCCGCGGTCGGATGGGCGGCCCTCCAGAGCCTGTTCCAGGTGTACCTCTCCTTCAAGGGCGGTGGGTCGGAGAGCTTCTTCGGCGGCGTCATCGTCGTCGTGACGTGGCTGTACTTCTCCGGGCTCGTGTTGCTCCTCGGCGCGGTCGTGAACGCTGTCCTCGGCGGTCACTCGACGGGCGCGCCCGGCGGCGTCGGTCGCGGCGCGGCGCTGCGAAAGACCGACGCCACGCAGTCGACGATGGACAGGGACGAACTGGCGAGCTACCTCCGCGACCTTCGCCGCCGGGTGACGAACCACTACGAGGAACTGGACTGGGCCACGGACCCGACCGTCCAGAACGTCCGTCCGGACGACGACGCCGTGGTACGAGAGCGCGACGGGACGGTCCGAACCTATCGACCGATGTCCGATCCTGACCCGGAGTTCGAGGTGTTCGAACGCTCGCGGCGGGTCGACGACGAGCGGGAGCAGATCGTGACGATACGGTGGCGAGAGCCAGACTCCGACGCCGACGAGGACGAGTGACGTGCCCGCCAAGCGAGGGAGCAGACGGCATGGGCCATCAGAAGTCGCCGAACGTCGCCTGCTCCGCAGCGGCGAGCACGTCGTCACAGGTCGACCACGACCGGCGCGCACAGTCTGGAAGCGCACCGTGTTCGCGGACGTAGTCTTCGAGGAAGGCCCGCGTCGTGGGGTCGCTGGGGTAGCCGCTGCCCACGTCGCCGTAGGTCTCGGCGAGCGACGCGACGTGGGCGTCTCGGGCCACCTTCGCGAGGACGCTCGCCGCGCCGACGAGCGGGTCCGACTCGTCCGCTCGGTGTTCGGCGGTCACCGAGACGTCGGCCGCCACGCCGTCGGCGACGCGCCGACCGAACCGCGCGGCGTCCGTGTCGCCGGCATCGACGGTGCCCGAGAGTCCGTCGTCGGCGACGCCGGCGAGCGCCTCGGCGTGAGCGGCGACGGTGAGACTGTTCATGTCCGTCTCGGGGTCGTCGATCCTCTCGACGGGAATCTCGGCGACGGCCGTCGCGTCCGCGGCGGCTCGAATCTCGGCGTCGAGTGTCTCGCGTCGAGCGGGGGCGATGTCCTTCGAGTCGCCGACGTCCGCGGGCAGATCGGCGGACTCGGCCACCACTGCCGCCGCGAACATCGACCCGAGCACTGGGCCTTTGCCGGCCTCGTCGACGCCGAAGCGCATGGCTGCCGGGTCAGCGGGGACGGAGAAATCGGTTGCGGTCGGCGGTCACGCGTCGGAGTCGGCCTCCCCCATCGCCTGAGTCACGTGGGAGAGCGTGACGAGACCGAGTCCGCCGGCGAAGTTACCGCCAGTGATCACGGCAAGCATGGTCGCGACCGTTCCCAGGCCGACGTTCGCTCCGTAGAGGACGCCGAGGAGGACGTGAAAGCATCGTGACGACGACGTGGTCGAACGGGCCGAGCGCGAGTAGGAACCCGACGACGTAGGCCAGGCTGAATCGACTCCCGACGCGGTTGAGTCCGACGAGGAGGAACGACAGCAGACTCACGAGCGTCCCGCCCGCGATGGCGCTCGCGAACATGGTTCGAGGAGGAGCCAGAAAAGCCTCCGCGAGCGGAAACGCGAGGTCGACCCACCGTTTCGGTCCGGACAGGCGGACTGTCGAGTCGGTACCCTAACGACGGCCACACTCCGGAGGAACGACTACTTATCCGGATTCCCACCCAACGTCTCGTAGTGGACGTGATTGCCATTGCTCTCCCGCCGAATCACAGTCCCCGCGTCGGGGAGACCGCAGAACAGAGTTGCGCTCGGAGATCCGGTTCACGGCTCTCGACGTCCACTCCTCCACCCACTATGAGCCACATCGCTGAACTCACCGTCAAACACCCGAACCTCGTGTTGACGCCGACGCTCGAAGCGATTCCCGACCTCGAGGTGCGCGTCGAATCGCAACCGATCACAGTCGCCGAATCCCCGACGTTGTTCTACATGGTTCGGGCCCCCGACTTCCGAGCGTTCGAAGACGAACTCGTCACCGACCACACCGTCGACGGGTGGGCGGTAGACGGCGTGTTCGATTCGAGCCGCATCTACAAGATCACCTTCTCGGAGACGACGAGATTTCTCACACCGCAGATAAGCGACATCGGGTTGCGAATCCTCGACGCGACGAGCGTCGAGGGCGGGTGGCACCTTCGAGTGCACACGCCGACGCGGAAACAACTCGAGCGGTTCCTCTCGTACTGCCGAGACGAAGACGTCCAGTGTCACCTGGAAAAGGTGTTCAGCACCGCCGACGATAGCGGGCCGACGACCGGGGAGCGAATCGACCTGGAACTGACCGACCGCCAGCGCGAAGTCGCGCAGACCGCGACGGAGATGGGATACTTCGGAGCTGGGGGAGCCAGCGCTGACGAGGTCGCTGCCGAACTCGACATCGCACCGTCGACGCTCTCGTCGCATCTCCGGACGATCACGGAGAAAGTGTTCGCGCGTCTCTTCGGAGGGGAGTCGTAAGCGACAGTTCCGATCGACGATCCGGCCGTAATAAAGCGTGGCACTATGCTACGACACAATTGACCGGCCAAAGTGCGAACCGTCGGGTGTCAATGGGTATCTCAAGAGAATTATCTCGCACTGAAACGTCCTCGCTCAGCGAGGCCGTCCTCGCTGCAGTTGCTGATCGGGAAGGCGTCGAAGAACTGGACCTCGAGGAACCGCTCTACTCCGCCGTCGACCCCGAAGCGCTCGACAATCTCTTTCGTTCGAGCACCGGCGAAGTCCGATTTCGCTATCTCGGCTACACGATAACCGTCGATCACACTGGCGACGTCACCATCGCCAGTGAAGCGACCAGAAGGTAGACGCCCGCTGTTTCCTGTGGAAGAACTGCGAGTGGAGAAGCCGATCGGCGACCTCTGCCAGCACGACCCGACGTGAACTATCGGTTACGAAGGAGACCGAGAGGCAGTAATGCCTGCCAGCCTCAGGCCTCGGCGTCCCGGAAGTACTCCGGCAGCGCGAACGGTTCGTCCTCGCCCTGCACGTCGAGGACGTCGAGCGCGGTGACGACGGCGTCGACGCCGAGCAGGCCGGCGAGGCTCGGTTCGGTACGGCCCTCGTCGCTGGAGACGAGTTCCTTGACGTAGAGGCCCCCCTCGCCGTGGAGTTCGACGGTGGCGTGGCGGGCGTCCTCGAAATCGCCCGAGATCTCGTACACCTCTCGGGTGCGGGTGAGGTCCGCACGGCGGTGGGACACGCGCTGGGGTGTGTCCTGGTGGACGGTCGCCCCTTCGAGTTCGTCGAGGGCGGCCTCGAAGTCGTCTGCGGCGACGTCGTCGCCGAACTCGATCTCCATTCGATACGTCTTGCTGGCGTCGAGTTCCTTCACGCGCTCGACCATCTCGTGGGTAGCCAGTCGGAGCCCCTCGACCTCGGCCTTGCCGTCTGCGAAGTCGTTGATCTCGGCTTCGAGGTCCGCGACGTCCACGTCGCGGATTCGCGGTTCGTCCACCTCGATGACGAACGGCCGGCCGGAGTCGAGCATCAGCGCGTCGACGTCCTCGCGGCCCGCGCCGTGGAACGTCGCGTCCGCGCCGTTCATCGCCTCCAGCACGACGGGCGTTGTCAGTTCCTCGACGCTCTCGTCGTAGCGATAGCCCGTGCCGTCGCAGCCGGGACACTCCTCGCCGCGCTTGATGCCGGTCTCGTTGCACTCCCGGCAGGGCCACTCCGTCTGTGGGATGTCGCGTTCGAGCTTGCGGTAGCGGCCGTAGACGAACGCGGAATTGACCTGCACGTCGATCTCGCCGGTCGCGAGGTCGATCAGCGCCAGCACGTCCGGGCGGCCGAAGTCGACCTCGGTGTCGGTCAGCCGGCCGAACCGCTTGCCGACCTCGCGGTTGTACTCCGACTTCAGGAGTTCGCCCGCGTCCTCCTCGAGTCCGACCTCCTCGCGCAGGAGGACGTCGTTCTCCTCCAGCAGTGGCGGGACCTTCGTCCCGACCTGGTAGGTGTCGAACTCGTAGCCCCGCAGCGCCGCGGCGGCGTTCTCGGCCCAGGCGTCGAAGTCCGCACACTCGCCCTCGCAGACCCAGCAGACGGCCTCGTCGGCGTCGTATTTGACGTCTTCGAGCGGCACGTCTTCCTCGAGCGCCAGCGCCACCCGCATGGCGTGGCCGCGCTCGGGGTTCCCCAGCCCGAAGCTCCGGTCGGCGTACAGTCGGCCGAGACAGGAATCACAGATGGGGCCGCTGTCGAGGGCGGCCCGCGTCGTCTCCAGCACGTTCGCGTCCATTGGAGAGATACAGGCGAGGACCGCCTAACACACTTTCGGACCGGCGGAGCGGGCGCAGTCAGTCGCCGGCGTCGGTGGCGTGGCCGTCTGTTCGGGGACCGTCCGCCGCGGGACGGGTGAGGGAACTGGCGATAGCGTCGTCGGCGAGCGACACCGACACCTCCCGTTGTGGGAACGGGATCTCGATGCCGACCTCGCGGAAGCGGTCGTACACCGCGCGGTTGAGGTGGTGGGTCGCCCGCCCACGCAGCACGGGCGCGTCGATCCAGCAGAGGAGTTCCACCTCCAGCGACGAGTCGCCGAAGCGCCGGAAGCGAACCCGAGGGTTCGGGTGGCTCTCGACGAGGTCTTCGTCGGCGGCGATGGCCAGCAGCGTCTCCTCGACGAGGTCCATGTCGGTGCCGTAGGCGACGCCGACCTCGATGCAGACCCGCCGGTCCCACCGCGGCGTGGACTCGTTGACGATGGTCGCGGTGTTGAGAACTGAGTTCGGGACGGTCACGAAGATGTCGTCGCGAGTCCGGATGACCGTCGAGCGAATCGAGATGTCTTCGACGCGGCCGCGCTCGCCCGATTCCAGAACGATGTAGTCGCCGACCTTGTAGGTGCCGTCGAAGTACAGCGCGATAGAGCCGAAGAAGTTCGCGATGGTGTCGCGGGCGGCCAGCCCGACCACGATGCCCAGAACGCCAGCCGAGGCCAGCAGCGGCGTCACAGCGGTAACAGCGCGGAAGCCACCCTTCAGGGTGGGAGGAAGCGCGTAAGCCACACTACGCAAACCACCGAAATCAGCATTGCCGACTCGCCCACGCCACTGAAAAACATTAATAAAGAGTAGCTACTACTGTGAGACAGATGGCGTGGGAAGTGACTCGAACGGTTCGCGTCCACCTCGACGTACCCGACGACCGCAAGAGTGACCTCCACGTCACCAACTCCAAATTCCAGTACTGCGCGAACCGCACCGCAGACTGGGCATGGCGCTATCCAGACCAGGACTGCGTGACCAGCAAAAGCGAAGCCGAAGCTGTTATCTACGACGACCTCCGCGAGGAAACCGACGGACTGCACGCGAACCTCGTGCAGAAAGCCATCAAACGCGCCACTGACGACATCGGCAACTGTGTTGACAGGCTTGCCGACGGCGAAAGCACGAGCAAGCCCGAGTACGAGACGTTCAGCATCGTCTACGACAAGCGAGCCGCTACCTACTACCGCGACAAGGTAAGCCTCGCCACCGTCAACGGCAGGGTCGAATGCGAGTACGACCTGCCCGATGATCTCGAAGGAACACCGCACGGCGAGTACCTTCTCAACGAGGACTACTCGTTCAGCACAAGCACCGTCCACTACGATAGCGAAGCCGATGCGTTCTACCTGCACGCGGTGATGGAACGAGAATTTGACGTAGACAGTCCTGAGAAAGCCGAGGATTCGAAAGTCCTTGGCGTGGACTGCAACGTTACCGACCACATCGCCGTGACCAGCACAGGGCGATTCATCGGCAACGCCGACTATCTCAACCATCAACGGCGAGAGTTCGAGAAGCGACGCGGCACCCTCCAGCAAACGGGCACGCGAAGTGCCCACTTGACCTACCAACGCATCGGTGACAGGTTTGGTCGCTGGAGTGAAAACTACCTCCATCGGTGTTCGAAAGCAATCGTTGTAGAAGCGCGACGCCACGAGTGTACGCATATCGCGTTCGAAAACTTGGAACAAATCCGTGACCGTATCAGCGACGGGAAGAAGTTCCAGCAGTGGGCGTTCAACGCTCTTCAGACGATGGTCGAGTACAAGGCCGAAGCGTACGGTATCGTGGAAGAGACGGTGAGTCCACAGTACACGAGCCAGCAATGCTCGAAGTGCGGGTGCACGTTGGAGGAGAACCGCGACGACCAGCACTTCGAATGTCTTGACTGTGGGTACACGGCGAACGCGGACTACAACGCGGCGAAGAACGTTGCTCGGAAACTGGCGTTGAAGCTCCAGCGGGGGCAGAAGACCCCTGCTGGAGGGGCGTTCTGTCAGTACGCCCTGAAGTCAGGGACGATGACCGTGAACGCTACTGAAGTGGCGTCCGACACTCCAGTGTCGGCAGAACGAGAGTCCACTGACAAGCCCACCCCTTTAGGGGTGGGTAGCTGACGTTCACGTTCCACAGCGACAGCAGGAGGAAGCCGCCGCCGCCGAGCACGACCGCCGTCCAGACGTTCTGGAAGATGGGCACGACCTGTCAGTCGAAGTGCTCGCCACCCGAGGCTTCCGACGAGACGCGCCGACCCATCCGGATGAGCGCCGTCGTCCAGATGACCACGAGCAGCGAGCCAACGATGGCTGCAGCGATGGGGACCGCACCGGGGAGGACGCGGAGTTGGACGACGGCCAGGTACGCGCCGGCGAGGACGACCGTCACGTACAGCGGCGGGTGGATGGCCCGGAAGATGACGTCGTCGACCTCCCCCGGGATACGGGCGGTGACACGACGGACGAGGACGTCGCCGCCGATCTGGACCACCTTCGCTACCAGCAGCGAGGCCCCCACGACGAAGACGAACCCCTGCCAGCGTGGCAGCGCGAGCACGGCCTCCCAGATGCCCACGAGAAACTGGAACGGTTGCATTCGAAGGAGTACGCCGGGTCAGTATATAGCGTCTCTGTGGGGTCTCGGCCGGCAAGAACAGGTATCTGGGCAGAGACGTTCCCATCACGTCGACCCGAACGGTTTTCCCGGATGGGTCGCTCTCTCCGGCAATGGATTCGCTGCTGTTCGCGCTTCTCGTGGGTCTCCTCCAGGGCATCCTCGAGTGGTTGCCGGTCTCCAGCGAGGGTGCCATCGCTCTCACGGCGACCGTCGTCGGGGGGTTCTCGCCCACGCTGGCGACGCAGTTCGGACTGTTCCTCCACGCCGGGACCGGGCTTGCAGCCCTGGCGTTCTACCGGGGAGACGTCGCTACACTGCTCCGGTCGCTCCCCGAGTGGCGGCCGCGAACGGCCTGGGGACGAGCGGACGCGGAGCTGTCGTTCCTCGCGACGGGGACGCTCACCTCCGCTGTCGTCGGCGGGCTGGTCTACGTCGCGCTCGAAGACCTCGCCTCCGAACTCACCGGCGGCGCGTTCGTCGCCGCCATCGGCGGCCTGCTCGTCGTGACCGGCGTCGTCCAGCGGGTCGCACAGGAGCGGACGTTCGACGGCGGGCGGTCACCGACGCTCGGTGACGGGGTGCTCGTCGGCGCGATGCAGGGCCTGGCGCTGCTTCCCGGCGTCTCCCGGTCGGGCACGACGGTCAGCGCCCTGCTCTTGCGTGGTCACGCCGGCGAGGAGACGCTCCGGCTGTCGTTCCTGCTCGCGATTCCCGCGTCGTTCGGCGCGGGGCTGCTCGTGCTCGTGGACGAGGGCGTCCCGGCAATCGCACTGTCCGAGGCAGGCGTCGCGCTCGCCGTCAGCGCCGTCGTCGGCTATCTCACCGTCGGCGCGCTGGTCCGGCTGGTCCGCCGAGTCGCGTTCTGGGGCGTCTGCGTCGGGTTCGGCGCGCTCGCCGTGGTCGGCGGGCTGCTGGTCGCGGTGTGAGCCGACCTCGTGACCGACGGTGCCGGAAAAGGCGCAATCATATATACGTCAGCAGTCCAAACCGGATACGTACCGCTGTCCATGAGTGGGGACGAACGGAAGCTGCTGGATACGTCGGGAGACTACTGTTACGCCGTCAAGAGCGGCGCGGAGGTCCCAGACCCGGACTGGCAGTCCTGTCGGGTCATCCTGACGAACAAGCGCCTGATTCTCGCGAGCAACGGCGGCAAGCAGGCCGTCGCCTACGAGAACATCCAGCTTCCCGGCGATCCGGACGACGCCGTCCCAGACTCGTTCTCGCTCGGCGGCGCGACGCCGCTGCGCATCGGCGACAACGTCATCGTCGTCGACGCGACGGGCGTCGACGACTTCCAGACGGAGTACTGCCGGGCGAACCTCCACGGGACGGTCATCCTCGTGAAGTACCCCGCGGTCGTCGGCGGCGTCGTGCAGAACGCCGAGTGGAAGAAGGCGCGCTTCCGGCTGGCGGACGACACGGTCCAGCTGGCGTTTCCGGACGGCGACGCCGTCGCCTTCGACGTGGACGACGTCGGAACCCTCGACGTGTCCACCAACGACATCAAGGGGAAATCGCGAACCGTCGTCAAGGTCGAGCACACCGACGCCGAGGACCGGAGCGTCGAGACGCACTTCTCGGGCACGGCGAGCCACACCAGTGCGCTCCAGACGCTCTTCGAGCAGGTCATCGAGGAGCGCGAGGAGGACTACGAACTCGACGAGATGGAGAATCAGGTCCTGATGGCGCTGTACTCTGGCGTCTCGCCGTTCGAGATGGCGGACTTCGTCGGCCTCGACGTCGACGAGGTCGAGGAGATATACAACACGTTGCTCGACGTCGGCGCGGTCGACAAGGTCCGAGTGCGGACGGAGGTGTCGCTGAACGCCTACGGCCGCAACCTCGCCAGCGAGGCGATGAGCGAACAATGAAGCCCGACAGCCGAAATCCCTAATCCGTATCGGCCAGTACGTGTACCAAGACGCAGCAATCGATGAGCGACTCCGAGAAGAAGATCCGGGACACGCAGGGGAAGTTCCTCCAGGCGGTGAAGGACGGCAAGGAACTTCGTGACGGCGAGTGGCAAGAGTGTCGGGTCGTGTTGACCAACAAACGGCTCGTCCTCGTCGCCGACGGCAAGACGTCGGTCCCGCTGTCGAACATGACCGAGTTCGGCGGCCGCTACGACAAGACCCAAGCGGCCGCCCAGGAGTCGAACTACACCGCCGTGACCGTCTCCGACGACGTGTACCTGGTCTCGACGACGGAACACAGCCAGTTCGAGACGGACCTCTACAAGGCCGTCCTCAACGGGCAGGTCCTGTTCGTCGACCACCCCGCGGTCAAGGGTGGCGTCGTCCAGGGCACCGAGTGGACGAAGGCCCGCATCAAGGTCGGCGATTCGATGATCCGCCTGGCGGTCGCCAACGGCGACCTCGTCGAGATCGACCGCGACGACATCGGTGACGTCGACGAGGACGAGCGGACCGTCGAAGGTGAGGATCGGCTCATCGTCGAGGTCGAACACACGGAGGACGACATCAGCGTGGAGACGCACATCACCGGCACCCGCCAGCACATTACCGTCCTCCGGGAACTCGTCCAGGAGGGCGTCGAGCGAACCGAGGCCGACCTCGACCTGAGCAACACCGAGAAGCAGGTCATCATGGCGCTCCACTCGGGCGTCTCACCCTTCGCCATCCCCGATTTCGTCGGCATCTCCGTCGAGAAGACCGAGGCCATCTACGACCGACTCATCGAACTCGACGTCATCGAGGTGACCCGCGAGCGGACCGAAGTCGAGATCACGCCGCAGGGCCGGAACGTCGCCGGGAAGGCGATGGCCAGCCAATAATCGGTCGAACCACGAAAGCTATAGGTCCCGATGCGCTTCGTGGGACGTATGAGCGTTCACACTGCCGTCGTCCTGGCGGCGGGCGAAGGAACGCGCTTGCGTCCGCTGACGCGCAATCGCCCGAAGCCCATGCTTCCCGCGGCGAACCGCCCTATCCTGGAGTACGTCTTCGACGCCCTCGTCGACGCCGGCATCGACCGCATCGTCGCCGTCGTGGGCTACAAACGCGACCGCGTGCAGGACCACTTCGGACCGACGTATCGGGACGTCCCCATCGAGTACGTCGTGCAGAGCAAGCAGCTCGGCAGCGGGCACGCCCTCCTGCAGGCCCGCGATGCCGTCGACGAACCGATGCTCGTCGTCAACGGTGACCGCATCATCGACAGCCACATCGTCGCCGGGGTCCGCGACGCCTTCGACGCCGACACCGGCGTCCCGACGCTGGCCGTCCTGGAACGCCGCGACGTCCACCAGTACGGTGCCGTCGTCATCCAGGGCGAGGACGTCGAAACCATCGTCGAGAAGCCGGAAACGGACGAGTACCGGCTCATCAACGGCGGCGTCTACGCGTTCGACGAGACCGTCTTCGACGCCATCGAGGAGACCCCCCGACAGCAGGGCGAACTCGCGTTGACCGATACGCTGGCCCGGTTCGTCGAGACGGGACAGGTACGGGCCGTCGAGACCAACGGCATGTGGGTCGACGCCACGTACCCATGGGACCTCCTGACGATGGCGACCGAAGTCCTCGCTCGGGGTCGTACCGACGAGCCAGAGCGGGGGACAAACGTCTGGATCGACGACGACGCCATCGTCCACGACGCGGCGACGCTGCAACCGCCCGTCGTCGTCGGCCCGGACTGCGAGGTGTCGCCCGGGGCCGTCGTCGGTCCGAACGTGGCCCTCGGTCGCAACGTCACCGTCGGCGCGAACGCGACGGTCGAGCGATCGGTACTCGACGCGGACACGCGCGTCGACCCCGGCTCGATCCTCCAGGACACCGTCACCGGACAGGCCGTCCACCTCGGTGCGGGCACCGTCGTCCCGGGCGGCCCGGCCGACGTCCGCGTGGGAACGCACGTCTTCGAGGACCAGCGACTCGGTGCCGTGGTGGGCGACAGAGCCCGGGCGGAGGGCAACGTCAGCCTCGCACCTGGGACGCTCGTCGGTCCGAACGCCCATCTCCACACCGGCGTCCTCGCGGACGGCCACGTCGAGGAGGACGCGGAGGTGGTGCGCTGATGTGCGGCATCATCGGCAGCGTCGGCCGCGACGGCGAGACCCTCGACGTCCTGGTCCACGGCCTCTCGAAACTGGAGTACCGAGGCTACGACTCCGCGGGCGTCGCACTGACCGGCGATGGACTCCAGACCCGCAAGTGCGCCGGCGAGATCGACGACCTCCGCGCCGAACTGGAGCACGAACCCCCCGCGGGCGTCGTCGGCATCGGCCACACCCGATGGAGCACCCACGGCCCGCCGACCGACGAGAACGCACATCCCCACCAGGACTGTACCGGCGACGTCGCCGTCGTCCACAACGGCATCATCGAGAACTACCAGTCCCTGCGCGACGAACTCGTCGCCGCCGGCCATACCTTCGAGAGCGACACCGACACGGAGGTCGTCCCACACCTCATCGAGGACGCACTGGCCGACGGTGCCGGCCCGGAGGCCGCGTTCCGCAGCGCCATCTCGAAACTGGAGGGCAGCTACGCCGTCGCCGCCGTCGTCGACGGCACCGAGGCCATCTTCGCCGCCCGCAACGACTCGCCGCTCGTCCTCGGCATCGACGACGACGCGTACTACCTCGCCAGCGACGTTCCCGCGTTCAGGGACCACACCGACCGCGTCGTCTACCTCGAAGACGGCGAGTTCGCGACGCTCCGCGCCGACGAGTGGATCGTCAGCGACGGCACGGGCGAGACCGTCGAGAAAGCAGTCAACACCGTCGACTGGGACCCCGAAGAGACCGGCAAGAGCGGCTACGAGCACTTCATGCTCAAGGAGATCCACGAACAGCCCCGGGCGCTTCGGCAGTGTCTCCGCGGCCGCGTCGACGAACTCGCCGGCGAGGTCGACATCGGCGACCTCGCCGACCTCTCGCCCACCGGCGTGCAGTTCGTCGCCTGCGGAACCAGCTATCACGCCGCCCTCTACGGCGCGCAGTTGCTCCGCGAGGCCGGCATCCCCGCCCAGGCATTCCTCGCCAGCGAGTACGCTACGGCGACGCCACCCATCGGCGACGCGCTCGTCGTCGGCGTGACCCAGAGCGGCGAGACGGCGGACACCCTGAGCGCGCTCCGGGAGGCCCGCCGCCGCGGCGCGCGGACCCTCGCCGTGACCAACGTCGTCGGCTCGACCGCCGCCCGCGAGTGCGACCACGTCCTCTACATCCGCGCTGGCCCCGAGATCGGCGTCGCCGCCACGAAGACCTTCGTCAGCCAGCTCGCCGCGCTGAATCTCCTGGCACTGGGCGTGACCAACTGCCCCGACGCCCGCGAGACCATCGCCGCACTCCGGGAACTCCCGAGCGACACGCAGGCCATCCTCGACGACTCCACCGCCGAGTCCGTCGCCGAGCAGTACGCCGACGCGAGCGCGTACTTCTTCATCGGCCGCGAACACCAGTATCCCGTCGCGCTGGAAGGCGCGCTGAAGCTGAAGGAGATCACGTACAAGCACGCCGAGGGCTTCGCCGGCGGCGAGCTGAAACACGGGCCGCTCGCGCTCGTGACCGACGACACGCCGGTGTTCGCCGTCGTCACGGGCGACGACGCCACGGCGACGAAGCTCGTCGGCAACGTCAAGGAGGTCGAGGCGAGGGATGCACCGGTCGTGGCCGTGACGGACGGGCAATCGGACGTCGAGCGCTACGCCGACGAGGTGCTGCGCATTCCCGAGACGCATCCGCGAGCGGCCGCCGTGCTCGCGAACGTGCAACTCCAGCTGGTGGCGTACCACACGGCCGCGCGGCTGGGACGCTCCATCGACAAGCCGCGGAATCTGGCGAAGAGCGTGACGGTGGAGTAAGAAGCGGGACGCCGCTTACAGAAGGTGTACCGAACTATTCCCCATCGGTCACTTCGAGACTGTTGGCCGCAATCTCCGGGTCGACTTCCCCCTGTAGCCGCCGCTCGGCTTCGTCGCGGTCCTCCGGATAGCCGATGTCGTTTCGCCACCCGTCCATGCGGATGGCGTCGATGGTTCGGCCGGAGTGGATGAGCAGGTCGATGGCCTCGCTGATCTCGTACTCGCCGCGGCCGGAGGGCTGGACGAGGTGAGAGGCGTGGAAGATGGCGGGCGTAAAGGTGTAGAAGCCGGTCATCACCAGATTCGACGGCGGGTCGTCCGGCTTCTCGATGACGTCGGTTATCTCGCCGTACTTGTTGGTGTCACAGACCCCGTAGCGGGACGCCTCGTCCCACGGAACCTCCTCGACGAGGAACGCGGCGTCGGCGCGGTCCTCGCGCTGGCGATTGACGACGTCCTGGAGGTTGGCTTCGAAGATGTTGTCCCCAAGCATCAGCATGAAGTCGTCGTCGATGTGTTCCTCGACGGTCAGCAGGGCGTGGGCGAGCCCCAGCTGTTCGCGCTGGTGGGTGTAGGTGATGGGCACGCCGTCGAATTCGTCGTCGAAGTGGCTGATGATGGCTTCCTTCTTGTACCCGACGACGACGATGAGCTCGTCGGCACCGAGTTCGACCAGCTGTTCGAAACAGTGGGCGAGGATGGGTTTGCCGGCGACTTCGACCATCCCCTTCGGTTTGTCTTCCGTCAGCGGGCGAAGGCGCGTTCCTTCCCCGGCAGCGAGCACGACTGCCTTCATTGCTCACCTCTCTGCCGTGATGAAGTAAAACTCTTCTCACTACCGTATCCGAATCCTGAAGGACCGCGGCCGCTCAGTGTCCGGTAATGAACGTCAGCATCGTCGGCAGCGGCTACGTCGGAACGACGGTCGCCGCCTGTCTCGCCGACCTGGGCCACGTGGTAACGGCCATCGACATCGACGAAGACGTCGTCGCGGCGGTCACCGACGGCGAGACGCCCATCCACGAGCCGGGACTGGACGAACTCGTCGCCGAGCACGGCGGCGACCGGCTCCGTGCGACGACGGACTACGACGTCGTTCCCGAGACGGACCTGACGATGCTCGCGCTGCCGACGCCCTCGAACGATGACGGCAGCATCGACCTCCGGTTCATGGAGGCCGGTGCGGAGTCGGTGGGGGAAGCACTCGCCGAAGCGGAGGGCGGGGACGACGACCCACACGTCGTCGTCACGAAGAGCACCGTGATTCCCGGCACGACCGAGGACCGGCTCGCCGCCGCCATCGCGGCAGCGGGCGTCGAGCGTGGCGAGGACTTCCTCGTCGCGTCGAACCCCGAGTTCCAGCGAGAGGGGTCGGCGGTCGCGGACTTCCTGAATCCCGACAAGCTGGTGTTCGGGACCGACGACGACCGCGCGCTCGCCGCGCTTCGGGACCTCTACGCGCCGCTTCGAGACGCCGCAGACGCCGAGGTGCCCGTCGTCGAGACCGGCATCCCCGAGGCCGAGATGATCAAGTACGCGAACAACGGCTTCCTCGCCGCCAAGGTCAGCCTCATCAACGACATCGGAAACGTCTGCAAGGAGTTCGGCGTCGACGCCTACGAGGTGGCCGACGCCATCGGGCTGGACGACCGCATCGGCGAGCGGTTCCTTCGAAGTGGCGTCGGGTTCGGCGGCTCTTGCTTTCCGAAAGACGTTGGTGCGATTATATCAGCCGCCCGCGAGCGCGGCTACGACCCCGCGGTCCTCTCGGCGGCCGTCGAACTGAACGACGCCCAGCCCGAGCGACTGCTCGGCCTGCTCGACGAGCACGTCGACGTCCGTGGGGAGCGCGTCGCGGTCCTCGGACTGGCGTTCAAGCCCGGCACTGACGACATCCGGAACACTCGTGCGGTGCCGGTCATCGAAGGACTGCAGGCGCGCGGTGCCGAGGTCGTCGCGTACGACCCGGTCGCGACGGAGAACATGCGCGAGCGATTCCCCGACGTGGAGTACGCCGAGTCGGCGGCCGCGGCGCTCGACGGGGCGCACGGCGCGGTCGTCGTCACCGACTGGGACGAGTTCGCGGCGCTGGACGAGGAGTTCGACGCGATGGCCGAGCCGGTGGTCGTCGACGGCCGTCACGTGGTCGAACGCCGCGACGGCATCACATATGAAGGGCTGACCTGGTGAGTGGCAGGTTCGCGTTTCTCAGGCGCTCGACCACTCAGCGACGGCAATCTGGAAGCTCGAAGACATTTCCTACGACATCCTCGACTGGCACGTCCCCTGCGGCCAGTAGGACGTCGTGCCATCCGCTCCGTACACCCCGCGAAACACTGACGACGCCCGATATCGAGGACAGGGCCGAAGACCGGATCGAGGAACACGGCGACGACGGGAACGATTGATATCTCACACGAGGTCCGAGTTGAATCGTTCTGAGACCGGTGATCCTCAACGGCGTCGGCGCACGCCGACGGGTTTCGACAGTTCAAAGTGCTGGGTCGGGTTTTCGCATAGACTTATCATATCGGTCCGAAAAAGGCCGAGCATGACGGAATATGTACTCGCAACGAATCCCGGGAGGTGGGGGTTGTATCCACACGGCGGACACAACGCGTCCGCAGTGCTCGTGGAGGACGGGGTCGTGGTCTACGGGGTTGAGGAAGAGCGGTTTACTCGGGAAAAACACGACGGGCAGGGCCTCGCACAGAACAGCATCGAAGCCTGTCTCGAACACGCCGATATTGGCATATCCGACCTCGAAGCAGTCGTTACAGCCTGGAGGCCCGGACTCACGCGCAACCGGTTGCTTCCCGACCTGAAGGAGATTGCCGCCGAGGAAGCGCCACTCTTCGGGAAACTCGCCAGTTTGGAGCGGACCATCGAGAAACACGCCGTCTCCCAGTTGTACTCGACCCGCTCGCTCCGGAACCGCATCGAGTCGCGTTTCGACGGCCCAGTCCCGCGGATTGAACACCGCTCTCACCACCGTTGTCATGCAGCAAGCGCATTCTATCCCACGCCGTACGACGAGTCGCTTGTCGTCACCGCCGACGGCGTCGGCGAGTACGATACGACCGTCGTCTGGTACGGTGACGAATCGGGACTGACTCGTCTCGAAACATACCAGTACCCAAACTCCCTCGGGCACTTCTACAGGATTGTCACCGCGTTCCTTGGGTATGGGCTCTACACTCGGTCCGAGGGGAAGATCATGGGACTCGCTCCATACGGTGAACGGAATGAGGAGATTGAACGACGGCTCGCGTCGTTGGTCGAGACAGGCGTCGACTTCGACGTGACGGAGATTACCAGCGGTGGATACCAGGCCGGAATCAGGACGTTGGAGGAACTGTTCGGACGGGACCGTAAGGAGTGGGCAACCGATTTCTCCCAGTGGGAGAAAGACCTCGCGTATACCACACAGCGACTCTTAGAGGAGACGGTCGTCGATATAGTCGAGCACTACCTCTCTGAGATCGGTACGGCCAACGTATGTCTCGCCGGTGGGGTCGCGCTCAATTGCAAGATGAACAAGCGGATACGTGAATCAGTGTCAGTCGAGTCTGTCTTCATCCAACCGGTCGCTCACGACGCTGGGACGGCACTTGGCGGTGCCATGCTCGAGTATTCTCCTGCAGAAGTGTCGCCGATGGAGACTGTGTACCTCGGTCCGGAATACTCGACCGAGTACATTCGACGAAAACTGGAGCAGGCAAAAATCGAGTACACGCAGCCTGACGACCTCACGAGATTTGTCGCGGATCGACTGGCAAAGGGAAACCTCGTCGGTTGGTTCCAGGGGCGAACGGAATTCGGCCCGCGGGCGCTGGGCAACAGGAGTATTCTTGCGGATCCGCGGACGGCGGCGTCCCGAGACAGGGTCAACGAGTTCGTCAAACACCGGGAGTATTGGCGGCCATTCGCACCGTCTCTGCTGGACCGCGCCAAGTCGAAGTTCCTCACAGATGCCGTTCCCTCACCGTTTATGATCATGACTTTCGACACCGAAGCGGCGCGGCGCGACGAGCTACAGGCAGTGTTACACCCCGCCGACGATACGCTCCGTGCACAGACCGTGCGAGAAGAAGATAACCCTCGATACTATCGCCTCATCGAAGCTTTCGAGGAGGAAACCGGCGTGCCGGTACTATTGAACACCTCATTCAACGATAGCGGGGAGCCTATCGTGAACGAGCCGATGGAAGCCGTCCGCGACTTCTACTCGATGGGACTTGATTACCTGGTACTCGAAGATATTGTTGTCGAGAAGTAGCGGGCAGCCTGGTTCAGCGGCATTCAGGTCACAACGGACAGGATCCGCTCACAGCGACGGTCCCATGTGTACGACGCGACGGCGTCCCTGGCGTGGGAGGCCAGAGAGGCTGCCAACTCACTGTTTGACAGCAGGTGCTCGATAGCCTGTTCTAGCATCTCGGCGTCGCCGGGTGCCACCAGGAGCGCGGTCTCTTCATGTGTGAGTACGTCTCGAATACCGGGGAGGTCAGTCGCGACGATCGGACGTTCGGCGGCCATGTACTCGAACATCTTCAGCGGAGAGGTGATGTCTGGGTTGTGGCGGTGATTCGTCACGTCTGCTCGGGGAGGCAATGCGAGAACGTCGGCAGCCTGCTGGTAGACCGCGACAGAAGTGGGTGGAACGCGTCCAGCGAATCGGACGTTCTCGATCCCCTGTCTATCGCAGAACTGTACCAGTTCCGCCTGCTCGTCATCTCGACCGCCGACGAGGAGGACCTCCACAGGGAGGTCCCGACAGGCCTTGAGTAGCGTCCGGACACCCTTTCCCGCGATCAGGCTCCCAGTGTACACGACGTAGGTTCCGAGAGGGTCTAGTTCCAGTCGGTTGCGAGCCGCGGTTTTCGACAGATGGGGTTCGTAAGCTTCGAGGTCGACAGCGTCGGGTTCGACGGTTACCTTCTCGGGTGCCACACCCGCACTGACGAATGCGTCGCGAGCCGGTTCAGTCAGTGTCACGACCCCCTTGAGATGCCGTGCGGACCCAATCTGTCCGATCGCGCGCTCAGCCCACTGTCCGTGCGAATACTCGTGTAGTTCGAGGACAGTCGGGAGTCCCAACGCGACAAGTACCGCGGCAATGAATAACCCGCGCGTGTAGTGGAGATCAAACTTGGAGCGCCGTGAGCGGATTGCGCCGCAGAGCGAGAACATCGCCCGCGAGAAGGTGAGTTGGGGTGCGGGCTCCCCACCCAGTAGTGAGGTGAAGGCGTTGATGTCCAGGTACCAGAGCGGCTCGAACTGGATTGTCGGATCAACGTCGTAATATGCGGTGGGATCGACGCCCCGGAGTTCCTCATTGACCTGTGTCCGGTCCGGATAGAGGACGGTCACGTCGTGACCACAGTCCACAAACCCGTCGCAGACCTTCAGCGACTGGATGACGTGTGCATTGTCGGAGGGCACACGGGAGTTGAGCAGGTAACCGATTTCCATCGAGCGCCGCTACTCCTCGGATATTAAAGAATTTTCGGCATGTGATTCGCCTCGCCCTGCCGTGCGGGTAGGATTATACGGGTGCAGGGCGAACCCACTGTAACAATAAATGACAGGCCCCGTTCCCGAACGGATCCGTCGGAGCATCAAGCGCGGTGCGTACAGGGCCCTGCTCCACCCGTGGTTCGCCGTGACTTCGCGGCGTCCAATCGGCACCAACGTATATCGACGAGAATGGGACGCGTTGATCTTGCTGGATACGTGCCGGGTTGACGCCCTCCGTGCCGTGGCGCCGGAGTATGAATTTATCTCGGACGTCGATTCGATTATCTCCGTGGGGAGTACATCCTCGGAGTGGATTGCGAACACGTTTCGGGAGCGGTACACTCCGGATATCAACGAGACGGCCTATCTCTCAGCCAACGCTTTCTCCGAACGGGTGATAGAGGAGCGTCAGTTCCCGATTGAGAGCCCGTTTGTCGACTGGCGGACCGTCACCGCAGACGAGTTCCTCTTGCTCGATCAGGCGTGGCGACACGGACCCGATCCCGAGTATAAGCACATGTCCGCCGAGGACCTGACGGACAGAGCCATCGTGGCTGCCCGCGAGTACGACCCGGACAGGCTCATTGTCCATTACTCCCAGCCACACAAGCCCTACGTCGCGAACGCCAAAGCGGAGGATCGCGAATTGCGGTTCTTCGAGCGAGAACCGTTTCGCGCGCTCCGGGAGGGAGACACGGATTACCAGACCGTTTGGGAGAGCTACCTCGACAACCTCCGAATGGGACTAGACAGCGTCGAGCGACTCCTTGCGAATATAGATGCCGACCGGGTCGTACTGAGCGCGGACCATGGCGAGTCCTTTGGCGAGTACGGTGGTGTTATCTACGGTCACCCGCGTGCAGTACCGCACCCACACGTCAAACGTGTCCCTTGGGCGGTGACAACGGCCGAGGATATTGGCACTGCCGATCCAGACATCGATATCAGCGGTAGAGCGACCATGCAGCGGGATGCGAAAGAGCACCTCCAGGGGCTCGGCTACCTGTGACTACTCGAACCCACCGCCGCAATCCGTAATTCGGTTGTCGAGCAATCCCGTGGTAGAGTGGATTCGTCTCTCTGATGACGGCTTGAGGAGGGCGTCGTAATCAGTAACCACGTACGTTCAGGGTGACAACGCTCGCTCGAACTACACCGTGAGCAACAGAGAGAAACTGCGACACACATGTTTTCCGAGGGGCCGGCCTTCGTCGCCGGCTGTTTGGACCACCCACTTACATGAGCTTGCCGCGTTCGAATGGTGAACCGGTTTCCCAGGCAGAGAACCACTGCGTTTGCCGTGAACGGCACACGGATGGTATCTTGTTACTTCGATTTATTGGCCAGTAGATCGGTCCATTCCGCAGTGGAGCCCGGAGTGTATAGAGCAGCCGATTCCACGCGAAGGCGAGGGTATTGACCATATCTGTATTGGATCAGCGGTTGCGAGTGGACAATGGCCGCAAACCGCTCGGTTCGTCGCTGCACTCCTCGAAGCGTCGTTCGCCGGCATTCTGCTACCGATGTGTGATCTACCGAGGTCGAAGTGAAAGCCGATGCAGTGGAGCGTCCAATCACGGAGTGCCATCGACGAGAAAGAGGGCCGTCTCAACATCGTGCTTCTCGGTAAGTTCTTGGAGGGTTTTACTGGAAACGCGCTGTATCTCGCGTTACAGAGTACGGAGAAATTTGTGTCTCCTGGGATCAACCGCGGCGTACAGTCAGAAGCGCAGGTCGTGAGGCTGGATCAGGGTTCCGTCGACCAACGGATGAGCATCGACTTCCCGCTTACTTGCTCTACGCAGACGTTCTGAACCAGTACGTGAGATCGACATCGAAACGGGCTCCGACAGAGACGGTCTCCGCTAAAGATAATCCGCTATGAAGGAGGATGCCCGGCTTCACCGCCACCTCTGCTGTCGATTCTCATTCCATAAACTGAACCTCGGAGTCGCTGCTAGCTACACGTGAGGAGTGGGATATTGCATGGATAGCGACAACTACGACCGCCTAGATATTCGGATCATATCTGAAGAGCGTCCGGAGTTCCCTCCGCAAGAGATATATTTGAGACTCTGACACGTGGGGGCATGAGCGGGAATCAGTGGGCGATTGCGGAGGGGCGCTCCGCGCTGGAGACGGTCGACGACCATTTCGACGCCGACCGGGTACTCTCGACGACGGCCGTCGTCTCGTCTCCGTCTCAGTCGTGGCCCGCGGTTCAGGCGAGCGGCGAATACCTCACGCAAGCAGATATCGATAGGGTAGGAGAGGAGACGGCTGAAGTCGTTTACGACTGGGCAACGACGCTCGATGAAACTCTTCAGACCCGTTTTCCGTCGCTCTCGGACGGATTCCGCCCGTTCGAAGCGTTGACTTATGCGCTCCGTCGGACGATGACTCCACTGTGGATTCGGTATCTCGAGCTGAAACAGTTTTTACGTACCGAAGATCCTAGTGAAATTATATACGTCGACCGGCCACCCGTTCGATTCGAGGGTGAGCCGGATTCTCACCCGCTCCGTCTCAGGCAGTGGGAATACCCGATGGCACAGCTTCTCTCGGTGAATTCGTTTCGCTCTCAACTCGACTGCTCGGTAACGGTGATCGAAGGGCGAAGACACGGGAGCGGTGATTCCGGGCCAGCCGATCGGTCGCTTCAGTCACAGGCCCGGGCTGCGCTCAGGCGCCGCTTGAACCCGAATCGGACCAGCGGACTCCGGAAAACACGAATGCGCGACATAGGTCTTCCCCGGAAGGAGAACCAGCGACTCCTCCTGACGGAGCTGAACGCCCACAATTACTCGTTTGTACGGGAGGCCTGCGAACGTGACGGAGTGGCGCTCGACTGGTGGAAGAAATGGTTCAGCGATCCGGTCTCGATGCGGACGGGCCGGACTATTACGTTGACCGACGGAAATCCAGGCCCATTCGACGAGCACGAACCGGACGAGGTCGTGTCGAGGGCGACTGATCGAAATGATCGCACACCTTCCCCACCGACTCCAGTCACGGATGTCGTCATCGATCGCCTCCGACGGTTCGTGTCGGCGTACTTTCCGTCGTTTCACCGCCTTTTCGTCCGTGCGACGTCGTACTTTGAAAAACGCGACAGCTGTTGTATTCTGTGTGGCCCCAACTACAGACCACTGGGTCGGTTGATCACGGCTGCAGGCACAGCAGCAAACGTCCCCACGGCCACGTTCCAACACGGCGGAAGCTACGGCTACAGTTACAATCCGTCACATCTAGAGGAGGTGACCAACGACGTGGTCTGTACGTGGGGCCCGGGTAGCGCCAGCACATTCGAGATGTATGCGACGAAGCGTGATACCGAAATTGAGACGCTCTCCCTGGGAATGGAGCAGACACGAGTCTACGGTTCCCAGTTCACCGATCTGCCGGACGTTTCGACGCCGGATACCTCGTCACCCACGCTCATGTACGCGCCGTCGGCCCTGTGGGGGAACGGCTGGTTCGGGCCACGAATGTGGTACGGCGACCAGGCGTACCACAATCATCAGCGGGAACTCGTCGACGCACTCACGGAGCTACAGGGGTTCGACGTTATTTTCAAACTCCACCACAAGGAGCGCACACAGAACCCCATCAGCTCCTACATCGAGCGGACAGGTGCCGACGTTACGGTCAAACAGGACACTCCATTTACCAAAGTAGTCTCCCAAGCAGATATCGTACTCAACGACTGGCCGCATACCGCGTTCCTCGAAGCGATGCTCTACGGTCGTCCGATCGTCTACTTAGATATTGGATGGACCGACTGGACCGAAGAAGGGAGGAGATTGCTGGAGTCGTCACTCCCCGTCGTTCGAACGACCAGCGGGTGGCAGGATCGGCTTCGCGAGACGCTCGAAGCAGTCGCGAGCGGAGCTACATCCTGCCAGTACGATCGGTTCCTCTCGACGTTCTGTCAGCCGGGATTCGATGGAACTCCGCTGTGGGAGTACCTGCAGTCGTGATCGTCGTCGGTTACAGGTATCCGAGATCCTCGAGTTGCTGCTGCATTCGGTCGGTGAACTCTGCATTTCGGTCAGCGATGACCGGGTCACCGATCCGTTCCACCCACGTCGACCCGATCCGCTCGAGTTCGTCGACGATGTCTGGGTGTACCTCGCTCACGTCGGTCGTTTCATCCGGCAGTTTGTAGAGAACTCGTTTGTCGTCGCTACGTTCGTACTTGAACTCAGCCGTTCTGACCGCGGTTGCCGTAGTGGCGTGGAAACGACCCGTGTCGAAGGCAGGGTCATGATCGCGGAAGGAGTCAAAAGATGGCTCGTTCGGTGAGAGCTGTGTGATTGCCGCCTCTCTCTGCTCTGATCGGAGGTCCAGGCCCTGTAACGACTCGCTATCACCGCCGGCTTCGGCGACAAAAGTCGTCATCAGGTCGGCGTGTTGGATCGGGACGCCGGAATCGATTGCACAGATCGTTTCCAATCCGTGTGTCACAAGGGGGACCTGGACGAGACCGTCGTGTAACACTAGCTTGTGCGCAATCAGATCCCGTTCACCGAAGAGATCGCCGTGGTCCGATGTGATTACAAACACCGTCTCGTCGTCGACGGACCGACGTATGTCGTCCACTAACGCTCCGGTACAGTGGTCGGCGTAGGCTATTTCGGCGTCGTAGAGCGCGCTGAGGGCCTCCCACTCCTCGTCGGTAAATGGGGCCCGGTTGGCGATCGCCCGATTGATCGATTCGTCGTTCCCGTACACCCCCATCATGAACTCGATTGCCGCCGACGGATTCATTGAAATGTCGTCGGTGTAACGCCTGAGAAACGAGGCGGGCGGCCGATACGGGTAGTGGGGACCGACGGCATGGAGATATAGGAAGAACGGCTCCCCTTCCCTAGCACGAACGTACGACCTGGCCATCTCCGTGGTGTATTTCAACCCGAATCCATTTGTCAGTCCCCGCGAATCATAGACGAAATTCGAGATGTTCGGGAGGACGTTCTCCATCAAGTGCGACCCCATGGCCCGTCCCTTTTCGGCGAGGTGGTCGGTCCCCGAACGGTTGAAGGTGAACTCGAAGGTATCGAAGCCGCGGTCCAGTCCCGTGGCGTCGCTGACGCGGGCAATTTCGGAGATACAGCCGGTGTGATACCCGGCCGCAGAGAGGAGTTCGGCGACCGTCGGCACCGATTCTGGGAGCCGATCGTTGATTCCCATCCCGACTCCGTGGTGGGACGGATACGTTCCGGTGAGGATCGACGGTGCCGAAACGAGTGTGAAATTTGAGTGCGCCGTACACTCCGAGAACGAGCGTCCACCCGAGGCGAGACGGGCGAGATTTGGCGTCGTGTCGCGCCGGTATCCACTCATCGTCGTCCGGTCGTACCGGAGACTATCGAGTGTAATCCACACGATATTCGGTGGGCGAGACATACGGCTAAGACCTCTGCCGGAGCGCGTAAAAGCTGTTGCGGCTACGGTTCGGTGCTCTCTCGACCGCTCGTCGACGGTACTCAGCTATTGTAGAGATCAGCATACTGACCGTCGGCGGCTATCAACCGCTCGTGATCGCCGGACTCGACGATACGCCCGTCTTCGACGACGTAGATCCGGTCGGCGTTTCTGATCGTCGAGAGCCGGTGTGCGATGGCGAGTATCGCGAAATCGTGATCCATCGCTTCCAGTCGCGTCTGGATCCGCGTCTCAAGCTCGCGGTCGAGATCGCTCGTTGCCTCATCGAGGATGAGTACATCTGCATCGTTGAGGAGCGCCCGTGCGACCGCGACGCGTTGGCGTTGGCCGCCCGAGAGGCGGACACCGTCTTCCCCCAGTTCCGTGTCCAGCCCGGCTGGCAACTCCGAGAGGAACTCGTCGATCTGTGCTATATCGCAGGCCCACTGAATCTCCTCCGTGGTCGCCTCGCTGTCACCGATCGTGATGTTCTCCCGCAAGGTGGCGTTGAACAGGTGAGGCTGCTGTCTAACGAAGGTGAGACGATCCCGCCAGTCCGCCAGTGGCATCTGATCGATCGGCTCACCGTCGGCGTAGATCCGACCCGAGTCGGGCTCGTAGAGCCGTGTCAGCAGTGAAGCGACGGTCGATTTCCCGGCTCCGGAGGGACCGGCCAGAGCGACGAACTCGCCTCGGGCAACGCGCAGGGACACCTCCGAGAGAACTACCTCATCGTCGTACGCGAACGAGACATCGTCGAACTGAACGGTTTCGACCGGTGACGGCACTTCCACTGCGTCCGTGTCTGGTTCCCTGTTGGCTTCGAGTTCGTCGATTAGGGTAAACGTCCGAACCAGGTGGGGAAGTCGCCCGTCCGCCGAATACAATAGGTTCGCAAGTTGGCTCACACGCGGTGCGAGCCGGTACATCGCGATGATGAACAGCCCGAGCGAGGCCAACGAGAGCGAAGAGACGACGAATCCAAGATAGATCAGGCCGAACAAGACGAGGCCGGTAACCATACTGTAGAGGTTGCTAATCGCCTTCTTGTTACGGTCGATCCGTATCTTCGATGCCGCCCTGAGACGGACGTAACCGAGGAAACGCTCCCTCATTGTTCCGGCTAATCCGAACGTCTTCACCTCGGGGAGCCCACGAGTCACCTCCTGTGCGATTTCCTGAATCCGCTCGTTCGCTTTAGCCTGCCTGTCGCCGACTTCGTATGCGGGTTCGAGTACGAATTTGAAAAGTAGCGCGATGGTTCCGAGCACGACCAGCGAGACGACCGTCAGTAATGGCGACACGAACAGCGCCAGGGCCAGGTATCCGCTCGTGATGAGTACGTGCTCGGAGAAGGTAAGAATCAGCATAATCCCCGTCGTCCCCTGGCCGGTCTCGGTCACGATACTGTTGACGATCGGCTGACTCCCCTCGTCGTCGACGTAGCCGATCCGGGCCGACAACAGTCGTTCAAAGACCTGTCGCTGAAGGTCACGATGGAACGTCTCCTGGAGTCTCGCCTGCCCGTAATCGACGACGAAGCCGATCGTGTAACGAGAGATGATAGCCAACGCTGCTCCGATGACGAGCGTCTCGAGTGTGAATGGGATTCCCACCGTTTCATACAGGCGATCGAACACTCCGAGTATGGCTCCAGAAGACGTGTCGGCAGACGTGACACCGCCGCTTTCCGCAATCTCGAAAATCGGAACCACGAAACTGAGACCGAACGCTTCGAGCACACCGACGATCACGTTCAGGCCGACGAGCAGCAGTATGAGATACGGGCGATAATGAAACGTGCGTTTGAGAGCGGCCAATTTCTGCCGTAGCGACACGTTCGTCTCCTCGATCATGATTCCGTTCCCATGCTGTAGACTGAACTGTTTTCAGGCCCTTATAATATGTGTCGATGTGGCCACGGTTCTCGGTGACACGGTAGGACGGCGAGGGCGAACTGATCGCGCTCTCTAGCGTTCGTACAGTGAAGCAGAGTATCGACGGCTACTCGTTACGTTCACAATTCGGGACTGACCTCGTCGACGGTGTACGGAGTAACTGACCTCTTGAAAGGTGTCTGAAATGCTCGCCTGGTCGCCTTCGAGTCTTCTCGTCTCTATAACCGCCGTTTGCGCGCTCGCACCGGGAGCGGCATCGTGGCAGAAGAGTGGGACAACCTGGTCATCCTCGACGCCTGTCGATACGATGTTTTCGAAGAGATGCACACGTTTCCAGGGACGCTGAAACCAATCATCTCGAAGGGCGAAGAGCAAGGAATTCTTCGACAGGAACTCGTGCTCGCCTCGATTTCCCTGCTGATAGGAGACACAGATAGTGATCGGGAAGCCCAGTTCCCGCTCGTTCCCTTGTAAATCACGTACTCAGTCCAGTAGGAAAACGGCAGGTACAGTTTCTCGGCCAATTGTATCCCACAGCGGATGATCGAGGGAGCGACTGGTTCAATTGCACTCAGTCTCTCGATCGATGTACCGTCGTAGAACCCACGATCAGCGAGAAGTCCAGCCACGTCGTATGGAGGGCCGCAACGTGATCGTGCAATCACTCGACCGCGTCGCTTGTGGGTCATCACTGCGACGGGCGTGACTGCGACGATGGTCGGTTTCGCCCGACAGAGGACGAATCCAGCGAAGTAGCGATGGCACTGAGAGGAGCCACCGTGGGTTTCGTCTGACAGATTCGTCATTGTTAGCGTGTGGATAGCCGTGGTAAGAATCTCGATGAATTCGAGACAGCTGCTCCTCGGCCCCAGCCCGAGAATCATCGTCGCCTGCTCGACGATGCGGCCGTTGACGACGACTTCGCGTTCCTCTGGTGAGACGGTGTGAAGTTGCGCGAGCGTTTAGTGGTCGGAGTAGGTTCCACGAGTGGTCTCGGTGACGGCCTTGAAGGATTTCTGATCGACAGCAGCTTGGTGGAGTGTCTGCCGAATGATCCCGGAGTCTATGGCTTTGGCTTCGACCCCAGGAGAGGGGATCTTCGAGATGGGATCAATCACTTAATATAAAGCAGTCACAATCATGGTCGCTCGGTTTCGATAGCGTCGAAGGCATTGACCAGTGTGGGCTCGTGATCGCCGAGGTTCCCGTCAAGATAGTGGTCGACGATGTCGTTGTCATAGAGGTCGTAGATAGTCCCGAGATGATGTGGATGGAAGTCGTCGCTACGGAAGAGTTTCCCCGTTTCGGTCTGTTCGGTCAGCGGGAGCGACCCGTGTACAGCGAGATGTTCGAACAACGCGACCGTTTCCTCGGCGAATTGCTCGACGACGGCGGCAGCGGTCTCGTGGACGCCGTCACCCCGCTGTAGCGCCGGGCGTGTCTGATGGACGATTGCGCCAGCGTCGGCGTCCTCGATGATCTGATGGAGTGTCCCACCGGCGTACTGCGGTTCGAGGAAGTAGAACGGCCAGAATAGCGTCGCCGATCCCTTGTACCGCGGTGACAGCCCGAGGTGGAAGTTCAAACGCCACTCGGGAAGGTGCCCGAGAACCGGGTCGAGAATGAGCCCTGTCCCGAAGATGAACGCGGCATCCGCGTCGACGTCGCGGACGAACGAGGCGACCCGTTCTGAGTTTAACTCGTCACGGTCGACGAATAGCGTCGGTGCGGCCGACTCGTAGCGGTCGGCGGATCGGTCGCCATACGCCTGCCGTTCGACCTTCTCCCGGCGTTCGAAGTGGTGCTCGAAGAGTGCCCGGTCGTGGTCCGAACAGTCGTCGGGTGGGTCCGGCACGCACGGTTCGCGCTGCATCGAGACGATACCACACACATCGAGCGCGTCGGATTCGATGAGTTGTTCGTGGACGTAGACGTGTCGGGCGTGACTCCCCGAAAAGAGGAGGACTCGCATGGTCACGACACCTCCACGGGAACGATAAGGTCGGCGTCTTGGAGCGCCTGTGCGGCCCGGAACAGTGTGAGAACCGACAACCCCGACTGCTCGGCGAGCGCGAACAGTGAGGTCTCGCCGTCACAACCGAACATCAGCCAGTTAATGCCGTCCTGTACGTCGCCCGTGGTCACCGTCTCGTCGTCGCCGTAGTCGTGTTCCGAATGGCTCTCGTCGCCGAGGTGGGCGGGCTGGTGTTTCTGGCCGCCCGTCGTCGGGTGGAGGTCGTGCCGGTCGAGTTTGAACTCACAGTGTGGCTGTCGCCGGGTGTACACCCGGTCCATCTCCAGATATTGGATTGCGTCCCAGTATATTTCGAGGGTCCGTTCGAGGGCATCCGCCGAAACGAACGAGAGGTCGTCCTCCGAGGTGTGGTACGCGTCGTACTCGTAGTATTTGTCTTTCGTGATGCTCCCGGTTGGGATGCGGAATCCCGGGGTGCTGTACTGGCGCTCGTCGCTGCCGGTCGGGGCGAAGTCGTACTGGTCGTAGTCGTAGCTGTCGAGGGCTAGTCGAGCAGCGGTGTCGACGGGGTGGTCACCACGGAATGATTCCTTGTAGCCGAACGACCCTGGGCCGGCGGTCGTCGTGACGACGTACCCACCGTCGACCGATTTCATCGCTCGTTCGTGGTCGTGTAGATACGCTATCGCACCGATTGTCTCGGGAACGATTATCAGCCGGTACGAATGGTAGGGGTCGGACTGGCGGATACGCTCGAACAGAAGTGTTGCGAGTATCAACCCGGAGAGGTTGTCGTTGGCCATCGACGGGTGGCAGCAGTACGTCGAGAGGACGTACTCCCGTTCACTCTTGCCCTCGACACGGGCGTCTGCGTAGGTTAGCGACCCTTCCTCGTCGAGTTCGGCATCGATACGAACCTCGTAAGTCTCGTCCCGGTCCATTTCGTCGAACGTGTTCTGGCGGAGGCAAAAGCCCCAGTCGCGTTCGTAGTAGCTCGTCCGGTACGGGATTGTATCGACCATCTCCGGGAGCGTGTAGAGATGTGGTTCTAGTTCGTCGAACGACAGTGTCGCTTCCATCGGGACGCTGTAGTTCACGAGGTGTAGCGTGTTCGTCGCCACGTCGACTACCGTCTCACCGCTCCCATCCCGAATCCACGCCTCGTCCACGTTCCACTCCGGTGGAACTGTCCAGTCGTACACCGATGTCCCGGCCGGTACCTCGGTTCGGTTCAGGGGGGTGACCTCCGAGAGGATGTCGAGCGACCGGCGATTTCCATCGCCGGTGAGACTCCGCTGGATGGGAAACAACCGTTCGAAGAGATTCGAGATCTCGTCGGCGTCCATTGTCCTCACGACGAATTCAACTGTCGTATATCCTGTGGTGATAGTGGCCTCGACGACGGGATTCCCTGCAGCGGCGAGTTCGATGTCGTGGTGTCGCTCAGCGCAGTGCCGCACGTCAGCGACCAAAGGCAAGCACTCGAACACATCCACGACGTAACCCGACTGGGTGGACTTCTCCTCGTACAATTACGGAACCTCCTGTTCAACGCGTTCACGCTCAACGAGTACACACGCGCGTTCGTCTTTCATTAGCTTCTGGAGGACGTGAACCTCCCTGACGAACCAGCAACACGACTCGACGAACGGGTCAGAGAACCGTGCCGGACATCGTCCGGATCCGTGGCTGATCTCAGCTCGATGGACGGCTCCGGGTCGTTCAACAATCCACTCACCGTCGCCTGGACGTTCGAAGACGCAGGGTTCGAAGTTGAGGGCCGCCATTTCCACCACTATCACGCGATGCTGCCGGAGTTTGCCTCGACGTTCACGGAGTCGTTCAGACGTGAGAGCCTGCGACTGGAGGATCCTGACGACTGGCGCGGCTACCTTCTCGTATCGGCGTTCATCGTCGAGACGATACGACGTTGATACTGTCGGCTGTTGGCCCGTGACGTATTTCGACCGACCAGGTGGCGAAATTCGTCACGAAGTTACAGCCAACAGTATTGGTTGCGGGGCAGCTGGTCCCTCGAATGACAGATCAAATGCGACTCATCGGATGATCCTCTATGTCGCCGGGATTGAACGGTATCGATGCCCAAACAGCTATGTGGACGAGCCCACTCGTGGCTGGCAGATAGATGGACGACTGGATTCTCCTCGACTCACCGCGCCATCTGGACGCCGCAGTGTCACTGCTCCGCGAAACGACGGCCGGTGCGCTGGTCACCAGTCCAGCACTTTACTACGAACTCGACCGCCGGTCGCTTCCCGTCGAGGGCATCGATTCGTACCTTACCGAAACGGAACTCAACGAGCGTGCGACGCGCAACTGGGCGAACGTCGAATCAGTGCACCGGACTCTCGACGACCGACTCGGAGCAGCTATCTCGGACCTGCCCGATGGCTTTCGCCCGTTCGAGAGCGTGGAAATTGGGCTGGGGCTTTGTCTGAACAGCCTCTCGTTCGCCTACCGCGAGTTGTCGAACTTCCTCGACGCGGAGCAGCCCGACACACTCCGCTACTGGTCCGGATCCCCAAAGACGTTCACCGTCGAAGACATCGGCTCGCTCTCCGCAGCACCGCTGCACTGGGCGGCCGGGGAATCGCCGTACGGACAGATTCTGGAATCAGAGGTATTTCGTGAGAGCCGAGCCGCCGACATCACGACCTGTGCCGAGGGCCGTACCGACGAACGGCAGAGCACACCACCAGGACTCAAGCACAGAGTCAAGGAGTCGATAAAGCACATCGCGAACCCCAATCGGACGTACGGACTCCGGAAATGCGGACTTGGCTCGCTGTCGCTACGAGGGAGTCCCGAACAGATACTCTTCTTCGAGGAGAATCCCTACGTGTGGCCGCTCGTGGAAGACGCCCACGAGCGCGACATCGAGACCGACCTGTGGTTCCGATGGTGGCGTGACCCAGTGTCGCTCAGGACCGGCCGCATCGTCTCGCTGGACACCGAAGTCCCGTCGACGACGTTCGATGGCTGGACGTCGATCATCACGGACCTGTTCAACGCCGGGTGGCCTGAGGCGACGACCGATAGCAAGCTCGACCCGACGGTCTCGGCAATTGCACGGGACCGTCTCGAACGGTATGCTTCCGAACGTATCCCCCTCAGCTACGACATCTATCAATCGTCGCGCGAGTACCTCCGACGGCGGTCGCCGAGCGCCATCATCGGCGGGCCGAACGTCCACTACCGGGGCCGACTGCTCGCACAGGCCGCCGCCAACGTCGGCGTCCCAATGGTATCGGTCCAGCACGGTGGCGGCTATGGCCTGTTCGAACACCCACACTACAGCGTCGAGTACAAGAACGACATCTTCTGTTCGTTCGGTGACGGGGTCAGCGAACGGTTTCGCGAGGAGGCAGCCGGGGTGGGCGAGTCACTGACGACAGTCACCGTCGGCCTCGACCGTCTCCGGGCTGGTGCAGAACACATCCCGCTGGACCCGGCGTCGGTTACTGGGGAGGCCCACGTCGGTAGCGATCTCGACCGGCCGACGATAATGTACGTCTCGGCAGGACTCCACGGCCACAACCGAACGGGGCCCCACTTCTGGAAAGATGACATTACGTATCACGAACACCAGTTCGAACTCGCGCGGACGCTGGTCGCAGCGGGCGACTACGATATTGTTTTCAAACTCAGTCCTAAACGGGGTTCCGGAAACCCGATCGAGGACCGACTCGCCGACGCTAGCCTCGACGACCGTATCGATATCGTCCGTGACACCCCGTTCTCACGGGCGGTAGAGCGGGCCGACGTGGTCGTGATGGACCGTCCGACGACCGTGTTCCTCGAATCGATGTTGCTGAACAAGTACATCGTTTGCCTCGATTTGGGATGGTTCCGCTGGTTCGAGGACACTCGGCGGCTCGTCGAGGACTCTGTCACCGTCATCGAGACAGATGGTGCATGGCAACAAGCGTTGACGGCGGAGTTGCGTGACGTATTCGAGACTGGTGGAGAACAATCGTATGTTTCGCTGATCAATGAATATTGTCGACCCGAGTACACCCCGAATGCGCTCTGGCAGACACTCGCCGACTGATATCTGTGAGTGTCGTTCTGTTGTTGGAAGCTCAACTACTGCAAGGAAGATAGACGAGAGTCTACTTATCAACTTCTATTTATTTTGCAGACAGTTGGAACGACTGTTACCGACAAATCCATACTGCTACAGAGCCACGATTACCCGATGAACTGGTTGCTGCGGCTCCCTCACTGGGCACAAATCGCGGCCTCTGAAATTCGTTCCCGTGGAGTCGAAGGTGCTGGATGGGCCGCGGTGTCCCTGTATCGGGCGATGCTCGTCGATAGGTTTCCGGGAACCACGTTTGACCGTGACGGCGTCCGCATTTTCGACCGCGATTGGGACTTGTTAATTGTTCTCGATGCGTGCCGAGCCGACCTAATGGGGGGAGTCGAATCCGAGTACCCGTTTGTGGACGGCGGAGCAGCGTATTCGGCCGCAAGTACATCGAAAACGTGGATTGAACGAAACTTTGACGACCGCTACAGCAGCGAGCTCGCGAAGACAGCCTACGTAACGGGAAATCCGTTCTCTGAGCAGCTACGTTCGCGGACGGACATCGGCTTTCTGGATGAGGTGTGGCGCTACGCATGGGACAATGAACGTGGTACTATTCCACCGCGTCCGTTGACCGACCGGCTCATAAGCATCGGCCGCCAAAACGAGTGGGAACGACTCATCGTTCACTACATGCAACCACACTTTCCCGCACTTGAAAACCCGAAACTCGGTGGACAAATCGATATAAACAACGCCAAGAGTAGCAATCCCGATTCGATCTGGCGACATCTTCAAGAAGGGAAAGTGACAAGCGACGAGGTATGGGCTGCGTACGAAACCAATCTCAAGTCGGTACTTGAAGATGTGGAACTACTGCTCAACAACGTCGACGCAGATACAGCCGTTATCACCAGCGACCACGGAAACGCGATCGGAGATTGGGGCTTCTATGGGCATAAGGAAGGAATCCCGCTCCAGTGTATGCGGAGGGTCCCGTGGTGCGAGACAAATGGCACAGACTCTCACGAGTACGTGCCGCAGACGTACGACCGAGACGATGAAGTGGACACATCGGTCGAAGAACGCCTTTCCTCGCTTGGCTATCAGTAGTCCGGGAGACACTGAACGGACTGGACAGGCCAATACTGTTTTCGGAGGTGTGCGCTCGATAATCAGTTACCCTGGATGTAGGAGTATTTGTAGCTATTTATGAATAAATCGACCAACAACACATGCCTAGCTACTTTTTTTGGCATGCAGTCACAACTACACTGAAATGTGTGGAATCGTCGGACGCCACTGCCCTGCAGGCGTCGACGCAGATGGGGTACGGAAGTTGCGAGACGAGTTACGACACAGGGGTCCTGATGGCAAAGGGTTGTACACCAATGAAACGGACACGGTCGCACTCGGACACCGTCGCCTCTCTGTCATCGATCTCTCAGATGCCGGTTCCCAGCCGATGCCAAACGAATCAGAGGACGTTTGGCTGGTGTACAACGGCGAGATTTACAATTTCCGGGACCTCAGGGAAGAACTCGAAGCGTGTGGTCACACGTTCAGAAGTGAAACTGACTCAGAAGTCATCATCCACGGATACGAAGAGTGGGGAATCGACTGTGTCGACCGTTTCCGGGGGATGTTCGCGTTCGGGCTCTGGGATGAGAGCGAACACCGGTTTATTCTCTCGCGAGACCGACTCGGTATCAAACCACTGTATTACTACCACGCCGACGACCAGTTGCTGTTCGCCTCCGAACCGAAAGCGGTTGTTACTGCAGAGGACGTGCCAGCTAAAGTTGATCCAACGGGGCTGTTCCACTATCTAAAATATCGGTTCGTTCCGGCACCGTACACTATCTATCAGGACGTATCGAAAGTCGAACCGGGGACAGTTCTCGTCTTCGAGGACGGGACGCTCGACGAACACCGCTATTGGGATGCAGCAGACCACCGAACTGCAGGGTTCGAAGACATAGAAAATGCGATAAGTGAGCTCAGATCGGATCTCGAAGACGCTGTTACCAGTCATCTCGTCAGCGATGTGCCCCTCGCTGTCCTGCTGAGCGGTGGAATGGACTCTTCGACCGTGACCGCATTTGCATCCGCGGAAGCCGAAGATCTCCGTACAGTCTCTATTGGGATGGAGCAGTACGGAAAAGACGAACTCGACTATGCCCGTTTAGTCGCATCGGAGTACGACCTCGACCAGACCGAACGACAGCTCGACCCGGAGATGGTGGACGAAATGCTCCCGGACCTGCTGTACCACTACGACGAACCACTCGCAGACCCCTCGATACTACCGACGTTTCTTTTGATGCAATCGACGAGCAAAGAGACAAAAGTCGCGCTTTCGGGGGCTGGCGGTGACGAACTGTTCGCCGGCTACCGCTGGTACGATCGGTTCGCAAAATACGAATCGTTACCCCGGGGCTCACGTTCCGCCGCCCGCCTCTGTTCGCCTGTGGCCAGGTGGTTGACGAGTACGTTTCAGTCCAGTTGGCTCGAAGCACAGTCAACACGCATCGATTTGCTATCGTCGGCCCCGTGGGAAAGGTATCTCAAACTAATGACAGAACCGTTTTCAGACGCGGAACTGTCGGAACTGTTCGGAGAGGCCATCGATTTCGAGGCTATCGAAGACGATGTCGTCAGAGCACAGTTCACGGACGACCCGACAGTCAGGGACCAACAATTTGTCGACCTCAACACGTTCTTGGTCGACGATATCCTCACAAAGGTCGATAGGGCCAGTATGGCTCACTCTCTGGAGATACGTGTTCCGTTCGTCGACCACGAATTTGTTGAGAACGTCCTATCGGCGATGGAATCATTCCCTTTCGAGGGGGAACAGAAACGGATTCTGAAGCGTATTGGGGAAGACGTTATCCCGGAAGCCGTCTGCGAGCGAGACAAACAGGGATTCGGTGTCCCCGTCACACAATTCATCGATCGATACATGGATGTTCTCACCGACTCGGTTGCTGCTGCTGATGGTATACTTGACCAAGCGGTGATTGAAACCTACACTGAGAGCGACACAGCAGACTCGAAACAGTTCAAGTTAATATTGTTTGAGTTATGGTACCGCCGGTGGATACGGAATCACGAGGAAGTATTGCCGAGGAAGAGTCCGGAAGCTACCAACTGAGTCGAACGTCAGTCATTCGACAAGTATTTGACGTAAACAAGAGTCTTTAGAGAGAATTGCTGTCGAGACTGTCTCTAAGCGCTGAGCAAACACATAGCGATTGCTATGAGTCATTACCGGTCGGCCCTCCAAACGAGGAGCGGGCCAACCGATGAACAGTTTCAGCAATCACTACCACACAGCGGAGGTCGGCCAGAAGAACTGACTAACTGGTAAAACAGGGCCACGGGTCGGACCGACACTCGGAGCACTTTCCGAGCGGCGACGCATTTATAGCTACTGCAATCAGCCACTCAGTATATGAAGGTCGCTGTCTCCGCTGCGCGACTATACCGGGGACACCTATACCCACTAGTTCGTCATCGGCGGGGTACAACCGCGATTCTACGACGATTGGACGATCTTGCATACCGAAACATACTCGATGGAAATCAGTCACGGGAGTTCGAGTTCACCATGAAGTCGCGTGAAGATTTCGTCCCGCTAATATACGAACGACCGGTCGTGGACGCCTTCGCAGAAGCTGTCGGACCAGACTCGACTGTCCTCGACATTGGATCGTACCACGGGTTCTACGCGTTGCTGGCTGCAAGCCAGCCCAATACCGACGTGTATGCGTTCGAACCGAACGAGGCCAATCGGCAGGAGCTATCGAGCAACCTCGAACTGAACCCGGCCGGGGAGAATGTAACAGTGGTCCCGGAGGCGGTACTTGACGAGAACAGCGAAACGACGTACGCGTCGTCCGGTGTAAAGACGACGATGGGAACGGGGACCAAACGGATCTCAACAGTGACACTCGATACGTTCTGCGAGCGCCACGAACTACAACCGGACGTACTCAAGATAGACGTCGAGGGGGCAGAGAGCAACGTCCTCGCCGGGGCGACGAGGACGCTTCGCGGGAAGCCAACGCTGTTCATCGAGATACACAACGATCCGAAAAAAGAATTCGAAGGAAGTGTTCACGACCACCTGTCGGCGTTCGACACCGAGGTCCTGATGCGCCGGGAGTCAGAGATCATGGTCCGGGCCCAGTACGTGTAACAGTCGTTCCGCCCGATTAGACCACGTGTATTCAGAGACTGTCTCGAAGGCGGCAGTTACCAGTCGTTCCGATAGTCTGTCGTTCGACCCCAACCTGTCGGCTGCTGCAGCGATGGCTGTCGGGCTCCCTGGATCGACGAGCAGTGCGTTCTGGCCGTCAGTCAGTATTTCGTGTAAGGCCGGGATATCCGATGCGACTAACGGACGGCGGGCGGCCATGTACTCGAACAGTTTCAGCGGTGACGTGTACTCCGGTTGGTGGTGCGTCTCGAACGCCTCGTCGAGTGCCGGAAGGACCAGCACATCTGCGGCGAACTGGTAGAGCGGCACGCGGTCCGGGTCGACTCGGCCGACAAGCACCACATCGTCGAGCCCCTCCGATTCGACGAACGTTTCCATCTCGGCCTGTCTGGCCGGCTTGCCGCCGACCAGCACGACCTTCCCGTCGATGTGTTCACTGGCACGGGCGAGCTCGTAGGCCCCCTTCGACTTCAGTAGCGACCCCGTGTACACCGCGAGACGCTCGTCGTTCGGGAGCCCGGTTTGCTCGCGGGCCTGTTGCTTGCCGACCTCGGGTTCGTACTCGTCGAGGTCCACCGCATTGGGCAGTGCCACCACCTTCCGTTCGGGGACGCCGCTGTCGACCATCCCCGCAGCCGTCCCTTGGCTGTTGGCAACGACGAGTCTGAGCGCGTCGAGCGTCCCGATGAACTGGAAGATGCGTCTGGCACGCGAGCTAAATCCGAGCGCATCGACGGTGTGTGCCGAGTACACCGTCGGAACGCCACAGAGAACGAACAGGGCCGCCACCGGCCACTCCCGGGTGATGAAGCAGTCGGTGTCGCTCCGGAGCGCCGACAGCAAGGCAACGAACGCGAACGAGATGTTGGCAAACAGTAGCGCCGGTTTCGCGAGCGTCGTCCCGAACCGGGTCGAGAGACGGTGTGGGTTATAATACCACAGCTCCCTCGTCGGAATGTCGTGTTCGAGATCGTGGAACTCCTGCATCGACTCAGGGCGGTTCCCCCGCTTCCGACGGGCGTACCAGATGTCGATGTCGATGCCGTGCTCGGCGAGGGCGTCGCACATCTTCGCCGTCTGGATGCCTGCTGCCTGCGTGTTCGGCATCGATATCTTGATCACGTACGTCCAGTTGGTCAGATCTTCTCTCATCGTCGACGAATGCAGCTAGTTCCGGATTCGAAACGTTGCCTGGTTCCTTGCCGTGGAACGACGCTACTCAGAGACATCCGCATCCTCTAACAGCTGGCGTTCACCGATGTCCCGCGCTGCCGTCGCGCCGAGCACGTCGTCGTACCGAAGCGGCGAGATGCCGCCTTCGGGCCTGAGTGCCGTGAGATTCTCGTCGGTGAACTGCTCGCCTTCGGCGACCGGTTCCCGTGTCGAGAGACTTCGGCGCATCTGCGTCTTGATTCTGGACTCACTTCCGAACACTGTCGATCGATCACCGTGGCCGACCATCTCCCAGATTCGGTCCGCCTGTTCGACAAAACGTTCGATGTCGGCCGGCGTCGCCGAGAGGCGGTGGTCGCCGACCTCCTTCGATGTGTCGAGGGTGAAGTGTTTCTCGACGATGGTGGCCCCGCGGGCGACGGCGGCTGTGGGGGCGGTCATTCCGACGGTGTGGTCGGAATAGCCAACGGGAACGTCGAATCGCTCGGCCAGACGGTCGATCATCTGGAGATTCGCTGCCTCGTCGGGCGTGGGGTACGCGCCCACGCAGTGCAGCAGCGCTAGTTCCACGCCGGTAAGTTCCTCGACGGCCCGCTCGATTTCCGGCATCGTCGCAAAGCCGGTCGAGAGTATCACCGGAACGTCCAGACTGCGCACGTACCGCAACAGCGGGACGTTCGTGAGGTCGCCGGAGGCAACTTTGATGAACGGGCTGTGGTTCGCCGTGAAGTCAGCGGCTGTACGGTCGAAGGCACTTGCGGCGAAGTCGACGCCGACCTCGTTGGCCAACGCCACCAATTCGTCCCACTCTTCGGGCGCGAGTTCCAGTTCCTCGAAGCGCTCGTACTGCGTGTCGTAGTCGTCGCCGGCGAGCGGAAGCGGGGGTTCATCTTCGTCGATGAGATTCGCGGCGTGGTAGTACTGGAACTTCGCCGCGTCGGCCCCCGCCTCAGCCGCGGCTCGAAGATATCGCTTGGCCGTCTCGACATCACCACCGTGGTTCCCGCCGATCTCGGCGATGACGTATGGGGGGTCAGAAAGGAAGTCCATAGAAAGCGATGGATGTCGGGCAACTAAAGGCTCACGGGGAGTAGATGTCGTCTCCCTCGGGTGAATCGTACTGACAGAGAGCGCGAGCAATCCGCAACTCGAAGGGAGTATCGATGTCGAGGCGTCCCGCTTCGTCCTGGACGATGGCCCGCGTGTCCTCGCCGAGAGCGAAGTCCTCGCCCGCCCACTCTTCGAGGACGCTACGATGCCGGACGAAGATGGCGCCAGTGAGGCCGTACGCGTCTGGACGATCCTGACGCTGGAGCGGTTCGTCGACGGTCACGTCTTCGAATCCCCGGAGCCGATCCCCATCGAGGGTGTAGGCGCGGTACGGGTGCGTCTCTTCGACCGGAGCGACGCTCACCACCGAGTCACACCCGGTTGCTTCGATCTTCTCGATTGCGGCGTCGAGGTCTTTCGGCGTCGTGAACGGACACGTCGGCTGGAGACCAACAATATACTCCGGCGAGGTTTCGTGTTCGTCGAAATACTCCATCGCGTGCTCGTACACGGCAATGACCGGCACGTCGTCCTCGGCCAACGATGCCGGTCGGCGAAACGGGACCTTGGCACCGAACGTCCGAGCCGCCACTGCGAACGTCTCGTCGTCGGTAGAAACTATCGTTCGATCAACGCCATCGGCCGCACAGGCGGTTTCGATCTGATGGGCTAACAGCGGTTTCCCGTCCAGCATCCGGAGGTTCTTCCGCGGTATCCCCTTCGATCCACTCCGTGCCGGGACGACTGCGAGGACCGTCATTGATCTCGCTGGAGCGATGGCGATTGGTAATCCGGACGTAGTACCTGGTCGTCCATCTCAAGGAGCGATTCACTATGTCTGAGATCGTGCCACGAGTCGATGTGGACGGCGGAGTGTCGCTCCAGGCGGAGGTGCCCGACGTGATCGCCGACGATCGCGTTCTTGTCTCGTACGACACGTGGAGTGAAGGCGTACAGTGCCCCGTTTTCTCTGTAGAGCGTCTCGCGTTCTTCCCTGAGGAGCCGTTCCTCGAAGAGTTGTGCGAGACCGAATTTTCCGGGTTGCCAAAGGAAACTGTTGGTCTGTGTCACGCTGATCACCGAGTCGACCGAGAACATGAACCACGTGTCGACGATGGCGTCGATGTGAGCGGCGGTCGTTAGCGGTGAGACGTACTGGTTGAGCACGACGAGGTCGGGTTCGTACCCCTCCTCGGACCGTAGGCGAGCCATGTGGTACTGGACGACCTCATCCAGTGGGACCGTCGAATCACTCAGTTCGGGCGGCCGATACTCGGGCACGTCGGCGCCCGCGTCACGGGCCATCTCTGCAATCCCTCCGTGCTCCGTCGACACGATCGTGCGATCGATCCTATCGGCAGCCAACGCCTCTGCGACGGTGTACTCCAGTAGCGGTTTCCCCGCGGCCTCTCGAAGCGCCAGCGGAGGGCCGTCGTCGGGCATGTGTGGGTCTGTGAATCGCTGTTCGGCCATCGCCGGCACGAGACAGAGCACCTCCGTCTCGGCGAGCCTATCTGTGAGGTTCGTCTCGACGAAGTCCCGTTTAACTTCGTTACGTGCCTCGAGCCGCCCGCTCAGGTTGCGAGACATATTGGTGTCGTGCTGGCGGTAGTACATCAGCGGGATGTTCACGTTGTGAACGGTGAACTCGTTGATAAAGCGGATCCAGAAGTCGTAGTCTTCCTGATAGCTGAGCGACTCGTCGTAGCCGCCGATCGCCTCCCAAGCGCGCTTTCGATACATTGCGCCGGCGGCCAGCGGGCTCCTGTTGAGCAGTTTCACCTCTTCTCCAACTTCGGGATTGCGGACGTGGTTGATGATCGCGTCGTCGTCGTCTATCGTGTAGTAATCCGGGTAGACGAGATCGATTTCGGGATTGGCGTCGAGATACGACGCCTCCACCGTCAGAATGTTCTCGTCGAAGTAGTCGTCGGCGTCGAGACGGATGACGTATTCCCCTTCGGCGACATCGATTCCGGTGTTACACGCGCTCGGGAGCCCCTCCCCTTCGAGTCGAATCGTCCGAATCAAATCTGGGTACTCGAACTCGTAGCTTCGCAGGATGTCCGGCGTGTCGTCGGTCGACCCGTCGTCCACGACGACTATCTCGTACTGATCAGTAGCGTACGTCTGGTCTATCGCACTGTCTAAGCAATCGGTGAGATAGGTGCCGTAATTGTGGGCCGTCACGACGATGCTGACCCGTGGTCCGTCCGTGTCCGTCACTGCGAGGGTATTTCCGCTGATTGCATATAAATGGGTCTGTCAGCCGAGTCGTGGGTCTACGTGAAGACCTGCTCTGTGCTGGAAATACTTATTTGACGGCCGGCGTAAACGACGGGAAATGACAGATGAGGGGCCCCGGAGAGTGGCGTTCTATCTACCCTCATTCGAACGTGGCGGGGTCGAGAGGTTCGTAATCAACGTCACACGTCCGATGGTCGCCGACGGCTTCGCAGTCGATCTCTTGACTGTTCGTTGCAGTGGGACTGTCGACCAGTTACCGGACGGCGTTCGGCACCTCGACGTCGGGTCCCCATTGCTGCTCGAAATCGCTGATCGCGTCTTCCCGTCGCACGTCGCGGCCGGGATAGCTAGTCTTCCGGGCTACGTCGAATACCTTCGAAGCAACCGACCGATGATGGTGCTCTCCCTCCAGGTCAATCCATTCGCTGTCGCCGGCGCTCGCGTGGCCCACACAGACGCGACTGTGGTCGTTCGAGAGAGCAATACCCCGTCTGTCGCGACTGCCTCCGCTACGCATTTAACTGGGCGGCTCGCCCCACTGGCAAAGCGGATCACGTACTCCCTGGCAGACCACGTCACCGCCAACTCGGAAGGAGCCCGGGACGACGTCGTCTCCTGGCTTGACCTTCCCGACTCGAAAGTTACTGCGATATACAACCCGACGTACAGCCAGCGAATCGTGGAGTTGGCGGACGAGTCGCCCAACCACCCGTGGTTCGACGAGAGGGACCCAGTGATCGTCAGTGTCGGGCGCTTCTCCGATCAGAAGGACTTCGAGACGCTCGTCCGAGCGTTCGGGACCGTCCGGGAACGAACCGACGCGAAACTCGTTCTCGTCGGTGACGGTCCGAACAGGGAACGCCTGGAGCGGTTGACAGACAGTCTCGGGTTGGCAGACGCCGTGGACTTCGTCGGCTACCGGGACAATCCGTATCCTTACATGGCCGCTGGGGACCTATTCGTTCTTTCTTCGCACTACGAGGGACTCCCGAATGTGCTAATCGAAGCCATCGGCGTCGGGACGCCCACGGTCGCGACGGATTGTCCGAGCGGCCCACGTGAAATCCTACTCGACGGGGACGGCGGGTATCTGGTGCCAGTCGATAATCCAGATGCACTGGCCGATGCGATGACGACTGCGATAGCAGAACCGGAAGACGCTGCCGAGCGGTTAGAACGGGCTCGCGAGGCACTCGACCGGTTCACACCACCTCGTGCGGCAAAGGCGTACCTCGACCTGGCACGCTGAGTCTCCTTCTCTGAATCCTCCGCTTCTTTCGATTACCGCATTCTTGCGACGACTTCCGAGAGGGAGAGTTTCCACGTTCGTTCGTCCTGTGTTCTCACGAGCACGAGTGCCGGCACGAGCCACGCGAGCGGCATATACACGTAGGTATATCCCAGATGGAAGGCTCCGAGCGCGATGAATGCGTAGAACCAGGGCGTTTTCGCGCCCAGGGTATCCTTCGAGATCATCTCCACGCCGTACTTGAGAACGACTGCAACTGTGAAGAGATACATTCCGAGTCCGACGACACCGGTCTGATACAGGAGCGAAATATACGAGTTATGTACGTATCGACCGAGCAGTATTTCGGCCGACCGGAGCCCGTGTCCGGCGACGATCCCCCCATTCAGGGAGCTCAGTAGCTCACCCCAGAGACGAAGACGACCGGAGAAGAGGCCGAACTGCATCCGGTCTCGAACGACTCGATACACCGGCGTCGTGAGCAGCAGTCCGAGAACACCGACCACCGCCGTCAGAACGGCCTTCCAGTCCGGCCGAATCGAGAGAATGTCCTGATTCTTCCGTTGGACCGATGCAATCAGGGCCAACGTGCCGGCTCCGAGCATCGCTCCAATCCCGGTTCGTGACAGGGTCAAAAAGAGCGCGACCGCGATGACTGCGGCCTCGACGTAGTACTGCCGCCGCCCACGGCGAATTGCGATCTCGACAGCGCAGAACAGACCCACCACGAGGAGAATCGAGTAGAAATTCGGATCGCCGACCAACCACTGTGACCGGATCAGCGGCTGATCGAACCCCTTTTTCGTTCCGGTGAGCATGATGTGGAAAGCCCCCAACGGCTCCCACAACTCAGTCGAGTAGGTGTCCGCAATCATCCAGAGGACGACAGTCAGCGCGCCGATTACGGCAGTGCCGCCCGAAACCAGCCGATTGATGACCGGGACATCGGTCGAGCGAGTGAACACCAACACGCACCCAACGAGGAGCGCGTTTCGGACGAGTTGCAGAGCCAGGGTGATACTTCTGAGTGGGGCTTCAGCGGGTTCGATCCGGACCACGTGCCAGCCGATCAGGAGGAGCAGGAAGCCGAAGAAGTAAGTGCTCATCTTCGACACCGTAATGGTGCCCTCGGCGATCACGTAACGGACGAGGACGATGCCAAGAGCCCCAGCAACGAAGTCCACAGGCGTGAGGCCGATGTTCGCCACCCCCGGCACCACCTGTTGCGTTCGAAAGAACGAGGCGAAGAAAGGAGCGACCACGACGACGGTGCCCAACGAAAGTCGTGTGATAGTGGCGTCAACCTGTTCCCGGAACGAAACAGACATTTGAACGTCCTAGACGCTGTGTAACAGCGAGTATGAGTGCTTCGAATTCGGCATGGTTAATACTAATCCTCCTTTGACTCTTGGTACCTGATGAGAATTGCGTTCTTTATTCCATATTATCGGGAAGGCGGGGTCGAAACCACGACCCATCGCCTGGCAAGCGTCTTTCACGACCGCGGTCACTCTGTCGATCTGCTTACGTTCCAGCACGAGAGTCCGTATCTGGGCCCCGATTCGCCATTCCAGGTCGTCGATCTCGACGCGGAGCGGACCCTCACCAGTCTCCCGGAGGTAGTCCGGTACTTACGGCGCCAGCGCCCCGATGGGGTGATCGCTGTCCACTACTTCACCAACGTCGTCAGCGTCGTCGCGCGGTCACTGGCGGGCGTGTCGAGCGATCTGATCTTGACCGAGCGGATCTCTCCATCTCGCGCTCTCGCCGAAGAAGGGCCAGTGAAGTCGCGGTTGCTACTGGGACTGATGCGCGGCACGTACCCGCTCTCCGACGCCCGTGTCACCGTCTCCAAGGATGCCGCCGCAGACCTCGCGTCGCTACTGCACCTGGAACCTGATACCGTGACGCCTGTCTATAACCCGACACTGACCCAATCGGTGTTTCGTGCCGCCCGAGAGCCGCTCGACCACCCCTGGTTCGAAAGCGACGACCCGGTCGTTCTCGGCGTCGGCCGCCTCTCGGAACAGAAAGACTTCGAGACGTTACTCCGTTCGTTCGAACAGCTATCGGACGACACGAAGCTGGTCCTTCTCGGCGAGGGGGAGAAACGGTCGTCCCTCGAGTCGCTTATCGTCGACCTCGGCATCGACGACCGGGTCGAGATGCCGGGATACGTCGAGAACCCGTACAAGTACATGTCGCGGGCTGACGTGTTTGCCCTCTCATCGCGGTTCGAGGGGATGCCGAACGTGCTCGTCGAAGCCGTAGCGCTGGAGACGCCCGTCGTGGCGACTGACTGCCCGACCGGGCCTCGAGAACTCCTTGGTTCGACGGGGGCCGGTGCAATCGTCCCGGTGGGCGAGCCGGGTGCCATGGCCGAGGCGCTCACCTCGCAGTTAGCGCACCCTGAATCAGCGCGACGTGACCTGCAGGAACTCCGACCGACGCTCGCATCGTTTCGCCCGCCTGCCGCGGCCGACAAGTATCTCTCGCTACTGAAGACATGACCCACAAGATCGCTTTCTTCGCACCGTATACGGAGCACGTCGGGACAGAACGGGCGATGGAACGCATCGCGGCGTCGTGCGCAGAGCGAGGCGCGCTCGTCGATATGCTCCGGGTGTATCGGGAGTGGCCTGACCGGACGATCGGTCGCGTCGTGTCCGTCGGGAGTCGCGGAACGACCGTCGGGATCGACCGCCTCCCGTTCCCGTGGAAGAAGCTGCTGCTCGCGGGGACCGGGTTCGTCGGTCTCGTGAAATACCTCCAGCGGGAACGTCCGGCGGTCCTCGTCACCGGTCTCCTCAACGCCGTGGCGATCGCTGCGCGAGATGTCGCAAGTGTGGACACGCAGGTCGTCTGTAGTGTCCAGGGCCTACCACAGCCAGATTGCATCCGTAATCTCCTATGGCCGCGGCTCTATACCCGGCCGGAGGCAGTCGTCGTTCCGACCGAGTCGATCGCGGAACGGGTGGCAAAGATTGCCAATATCCCGCCCGAGAGTGTCCGCGTCGTCGCGAACCCGGTCGTCGACGACCGCCTGCTCGAACGCGGGGAGGCTCGTCCCGATCATCCGTGGTTCGCCGACGACCACCCCGTAGTCGTGAGCGTCGGTCGGCAGACGCACCAGAAGGACTTCGAGACGCTAATCCGCGCATTCGCGACGGTCGCGGAACACACCGACGCCCGCCTGATCGTTCCCGGGAAAGAAGGGGAACAATCCGAGAAACTACGCGAGTTGATAGTGGAACTCGGTGTGTCTGACCGCGTCGAGTTCCCTGGGTTCGTCGACAATGTCGCCGCGTATATGGCAGCTGCGGACGTGTTCGTGCTCTCTTCACGCTGGGAGGGCCCAGGCCACGTACTCGTCGAGGCACTCGCACTGGGAACGCCTGTCGTGGCGACGGACTGTCCTTGCGGTCCACGAGAGATCCTCGACGACGGCGAGGTGGGGACGCTGGTCCCAGTCGGAGATCACATGGCGATGGCAGCAGGGGTTCGAACGCTTCTCGAGTCCCCAGACCGCCGCCAGCAGTACGCGGCGGGCGGCCCGGAGTCAGTCGCAGACTTCCGCGTCGAACGCGCCGCGGCAGGTTATCGACGCATCATCGAGGACCTGCTCGACCCGGAACCTGACGGGGGCGATGCCAGTGGCTGAGCCGCTCGTCTCGATCGTCATCATCACGTACGACCGGGTCGAAGATGCGATAGCGGCCATCGAGTCGGCCCGTTCGCAGGCGTATCCTCGTCTCGAAGTCGTCGTCATCGCCAACGTCCCTGGCGGTTCCTACGAACCGCTAGCGGATCGCTACCGGGATGTCGATGCGGTCTCAATCCACGAAGAGCACGAACGGGGCGGCGTGTCACGCGCCCGGAATCGCGGCTTCGACCATGCCACCGGAGACATCGTCGTGATTCTCGACGACGACGCCGTGTTCGAGGATCAGCGCGCTATCGAGCGAATAGCCGACACGTTCGAGGAGTTCCCCGACGTCGGCGCTTTGAGCTTCCGGAGTACGGACTACGCAGACGGTTCAGACATTCCCACGGAAATCCCTCGCGGACCGAACGGCACGGTACCGGACTCGGCGTACTACACGACGTACTTCGTCGGCGTCGGCGCGGCGTTCCGTCGGCAGGCACTCGACGCAGTGTCGGGGTTCCCGCCAGAGTTCTTCTATTACAAAGAGGAGCTGGACCTCTCGTTCCAGCTGCTGAAAGCGGGGTACGAGCTTCGCTACGTTCCGGAGGTCGTCGTCAGGCATAAAGGAACGGAGGGGAGTCGTCCGAGCGAGAACGACGGGTGGCGGCTCACACTGGAAAACCGAATTCGGGTGTCGATCCGCCACCTGCCGTGGCGATACGTCCTGATCTCGACACTCATCTGGACGGTGTATGTCCTCATCCATACCCGGTTTTCGTTGAACACTGTGGTTGGAGCCTACAGAAACGTCGTTAGCGATCGGACGCAGTTGCTGAGTCAGCGGTCAGTCATCGACGCAGCGTCGCGGCGCCGCGTGGCAGAATTACACGGACGGCTCTGGTACTGATCGGCCGAAGACTCTCTCGACATCGATTTCGGAGGACGTTACTATCAGACCCTGAAATCGGAGCCACTGTTCGACCACAACAGTTTTGCTTCGATCTACGGTGGTTGTGACCGATGGAGGAGCCATCCTGGTCGTTGTTCCCACTATCCACCGTTCAGCTCCGCTTGATTGCGTGTGCTGTCGTGGTACTTCTGTTGCTCCCGGTCGGGATGGCTGGGCTTTCGCACTCTGGTGTGGACCCGACGGGAGACACCACCGCAACGAACGTCACATTCGTGTCTACGCAGGGTGGTGTCACGGGGAACGGTGCGGGAGTTTATGCGATCGAGACGGACTCGAGAGAGGTGATCTGGTCACATACCGATTTCCACCGGAAGTACTTCGACGTCGATCCAATCGGTCGGGACCTGATCCTGTTCGCCGTCCAAACAGAGCGAGACACGGATTCGTTCGAAGCGATTGTGATGAACTGGCGAACCGACGAAATCGTCGAACGGTTCGACGTTCCGCCGGACACGCACGATGTCGACTATCTAGGACAAGGGCGGTACGTCGTGGCTGATAAAGCACAGCACCAGCTCTACATCTACAACAGTACGTCTGAGACGATTGGATGGACCTTCGAGTTCGAGAACCACTTCCACGAGAGCGCTGGAGAAGGGATCGACGGTGACTACACACATCTGAACGACGTCGATGCCGTCGCGAACGGGACCGCATTCCTCGCGAGCCCACGCAACTTCGACCGGGTCATATTGATCAATCGGGCCGAGAAGTCTGTCGAGTGGACCCTCGGAGAGGAGGACAACTACGATATCCTCTACGAACAGCACAATCCTACACTTCTGGAGACCTCGCCGCCGTCTGTTGTCGTCGCAGACAGCGAAAACCATCGAATCGTCGAGTACGCTCGGCAAAACGGGACGTGGCACCTCATCTGGTCGTACCACGGCGGTCTGGAGTGGCCCCGCGACGCTGATCGGCTCCCCAACGGAAACACGCTTGTCGCCGATTCACACGGCAACCGCGTCGTCGAGGTGACCCCCGGACGAGAGGTCGTCTGGCAGTACTCCGGGCTCAACAATCCGTACGACGTCGAGCGTCTGAAACTCGGCGACGAACCCACCGGCCCACCGATGACGACCTACACAGACCAGTTCACTGGGCAGGAATCGAAGTCCACTGATTATAGGTATCTGAACCGGTTACAGAGAGGGTACGATGAGAGTTTCTTCCTCGCGAGTTGGGTGCTCCCGATCTGGGTCGGGAAACTGGAATTCCTCCTGCTCGCCAGTGCGAGCATGTTTGCCATCGGTTGGTTCGGGATCGAGCTCCTCTATGCGATCCCCGAATCGATGATCCGAGCGCTCCCTGACCTCACGGAGGCGCTGAATCGCATCGTCCAACTCGCTTCCGTCGCTGGGCTGATCGTCGGTATCAGCTTGGCATTCAGCGTCACTGCCCGCGGTGACTACAGCGGATTCGTTCTGGCGACGGGGATGCTCCTCGTCCTCATCAGCCTGCGAACCCTTGCTGTCCCGCGCGTGCAGCTCGAACGAATGTTTGGCACCATTCCACGCCGTCTCATCGTCGTCGGTCGTCTTGCGACCGTCTGCGCCGGTTGGACTGTCGCCGCCGGAATAGTACTGGCCGGAGTCCGTTCGAATTCAGCGGTGACGGTCCCGTACGTCGCGATGGGGCTAGCTCTCGCTCTCATCGCGACCCAGCACCTGATTGCCCGGACGCCGGTGACAAACGATTCGTGATCACGTTCGGTCGCTCTGCTCCTCACTCTCGCGGTGTCACCGTCCAAAGCCTGTTGTCGGTGCCACGGAGGGAGTGGAAACATCCCAGCGCGAGTGCGACGTTCATCGACACGAAGTACGCCGGGATTCGAAAGACGGGCAACGAGCGAGCGACCCGACTTTTCATTCCAATTAGTGCGAACGCGTATCCGATTACCTGTGTGCCGACGATCGCGAACGTCGGGACTGACGGTTCGAGTAGCGCCAGTAGGAGTGAGGAGAGGAGTATGCTAGTAAGCATCCAGGGGCCCAGCCAGCGGAGTACCTTGTGTGAAAGAAACTGTATCGCGGGGAGTGCCCGCGACGGAAACAGCGTGCCAGCGAGTCGCCACAGCACCTGGTAATTTCCGGCCCCAATCCGCACTCGTCTAGTGAACTCGTCGTCGATGCCACTCGGGGTTCGTTCGGTGGCGATCGCACTCTCCTGGTACTGCACATTTCGCCCGCGTCTCAGTTGCCGGAGCGCAATGACGAGATCGTCGACGAGTACCCCTTCCGGAAGCGGCTCGAACTCGTCGGCTCGAATCGCAAGCACGCCACCGTTGACGCTGACTGTGGTCCCGAGAGACTGTTCGAGTCGCCGAAGGGAGAGTTCGTACTGCCAGTAGAGCCCCTCGCCAGACGTGCCGTCGAGCGTTCTGAGTTCGAGTTTGCCGGTGACACATCCGATCCGGTCGTCGGCTAGCGGTGCGACTAGCTCGCTTACCGCAGACGGCTCGTACATCGTGTTCGCATCGGAGAAGATGACGACATCCGAATCGACTTGCTCCATCGCTCTGTTGAGCGCGTAACTCTTCCCACGGCGTTCTGGAAGCGTAAGGAGGGAGATTTGACCGTCAGTTTCGGATTCGAGCACCGAGTCCGTCCCGTCTGTCGAGTCCGAGACGAACAGACACGTGAATTCACCCGGATACTGGATTCCTCTGCAGTTTTGTACCTTCTCTGCGATGATAGACGCCTCGTTGTGCACTGCAACAACCATCGTCACCGACGGGAAGTGCCCTCCGTCGTGAGGTTCGGTCCGATCACCTGACACGGGTTGGAGAAGCAGTAACAGCAGCGGATACCCGACGTAGGTGTATCCGAGGAGGAGCAATGGAAGTAAGAGAGAGATCGATACAATCACGGTCCACATTGCGTGGTCTGTTCAGTTCGGACGGTCAAAAACAGTCTGGTCGCCCATGTGGAGGACACCATTCACACGCGAACGCGTGTGCGGACGTACACTAACCACGTCGTTTCGAAAACCGGTACGACTTTTGTTGTGAATCGAAGACTGGTCGTATGCGTCTCTGGATCGACCGCGGGTCGGCGTTATCCAAGAGACGGCTCGCGGGGGTTGCTGTAATCGTGATATATTTCGCTGCTACATCGGCTCTACTACTTTCCTATCTTCCCGGATGGTACCACCCCGGAGCCCAGCGAATCACAATTCTACGTGCTGTCGAGATATTCAACGAAGGGCCGTTCCCAGCGATATTCGGGCACCCGTTCTCCGGGGCAAACGTGTACGCGCTGCTTGGTTCGATCCCGCTTTCTATGGGATTCGACCTTCGATTCGTTCGTCTCCCGATGATGGTGCTCGGGATCGTCTCGGCAATGGTCGTGCTTGGTATCGCACGCTGGTACGAGCCCGAGGGACAACCGCCGTACGTGACCGTCGCTCTGTTACTTGTAACTCCTCACTTCGTCGTGTTTTCCGGGTTCGCGCTGCCGATGATCGTGACACTCACCGCCGGGCTTTTCGGTATCTATGGCTATCTCCGATATCTGGAGGCGGGTCGTCGCAAGTGGCTCGTTCTCAGCGCTTTTGGCGGCGGACTGGCGGCTTTCAACCACTTCTGGGGTGGCGTCGTCTTCGTGACGATTCTCGGGTTCGATTCGATCGTGTTGGGACGATTTGCCCGACTGCGAAAGCGGGAACGGCTGTGTGAAACCGTCCGTCACCGCTTTAGGCTCTGGGCCGCGCACGTCGTTGCACTCGCACCTGCTGTTGCGCTCTACTTCTTCTATCGTTCATCGGGTTCGAGCGGTCGATACGGAAAGTACACAATCACAGACTCCGCTGGCCTGTTGCTGCGTCCGACGTGGTACAAGACACTTGGCTTCTATACGCTCCAGTATCATCCGACACACTTCCTCGTCACTGCGCTCATGGCCGGCCTCTGCTGGCAACTCGTTCGGACGCGAAACCTCGCTGTGCTGACGTGCGAACGACACGGGAAACACGTCGTCGCACCACCGGCCTTTTGGGGGGTTTGGGTGGTTTTGGGTGCCGTCGTACTCTTTCTGTTCCCGCGCGGAAGCTACGTCCACGAGTATTACTTTTGGTGGTCGATCCCGCCGTCGGTCGGTTTCGCCGCGTGGTGGACCCACTCGACGGCGATCAACGTTCCGGACTCGGTACCGAGAGCAAAGTGGCCATCGCGGACCCAGGTTCGACGTGGCCTCTTCGCAGGGTTGCTGATCACGAGTGCTACCCTCACCGGCTTGCACTCGATGCGGGGGTACGTCGGCCCACAACAAGATGTCCCTGGATTCACTGACGGCGTCCCCCCGCACTGTCTCGTTCGAGACTGTTCGGGCCCGCCTGACAATGAACACGTACGGATCGTTACCCAAACCGTGCGCCCGACGCTGAGTGACGATCGTGTCGTCGGATACGGTGCCGTCGATACGTTACTCGGTGCACGCCTGCGTCTTAGCGACCGGTACCATCATATCCCGTTCGGAGAACCGATTCCGCCCGACACTGACCTCGTCATCGCGGCCGATCAGCTTCCAGCCAACCGTTCTTCGGAGTGGCAACGTACGGGCGTTATCTCGGGTGGCGGGGAGTCGACGTACGTGTATCGGCCGGTGTGACCCCACAGGTCAGCGGTGCCGATGGACACAACAAGTACACCAAACGAAAGACCAATGATAGATACCGACACCCCTCCACCTGTGCACTTGTGGACACGTGCAGTCGTGATACTGCTCTGCTTGGTCTCGTTAGGTGGGCTTTCTGTCCATTACGACGCGATCGACGCAGGAAAACGTCCGTACCCCGACACTGGGACGCTCGATGCTGAGTACGAGGTTCACGTCGGAGAGGATATCGTCCTCTATGGAACCGTAATCAACCGGCAGGACGACGATCTTCACATCAGGAGCGGTGATCTGACGGATATCCGAGTGACGGGATTCACGGGAGAGGTCCAGCCAGGCGGGGTCGTCGCCGTCGACGGCACGCTTCAAGAGGATCGGACGATTGCAGCCTCGAACGTCGTCGTCGTCAATCCCGGTCCCTGGGCGTTCACGTACAAGTACGCTGTCTCCGGAGTCGGTGTCGTCTTCATACTCGGGCTCTTTTTCCGCTCTTGGAGTGTTTCATTCACCGATCTGACGTTTCGACGGCGGGGTGACAACGATGGCTGACTTGTTGACACACGCTCTCGTCGCGTTCTCGGTACTGACTGTCGGGAGTTGGCGCGTCGAGTGGATTCGGAAGCCCTGGATCGCGGTCGGCGTCTGTGGGTCGGCGATTCCCGACCTGATGAAGATCAAGATTCTCGTCGACCCAGAAACTATCGAATCATATCTCGGTCTCCCCTTCACGTGGGTCACACCAGCAACGCTTGGCGGTGTATTGCTCCTCAGCGCCGTGATTACGATGGGCTTTCCGCGGACGGAGTGGCGTCGGGCCTACGTCGCCCTTCTTACGGGTGCGGTCCTCTCATTGGTAGGCGATTGGCTGCGGGCCTTCCCGGATGGACACAGCGATCCGTGGCTCTACCCGTTCTTACTGACGTATCGGCCGCCGACGCCCGGCCTCTACGTGACCTCGGATCCCCTGGTTCTGGGAGTAGTGATTGCCGTGACGACATGTGTTCTCCTCCTCGACCGATACCGGTTTTAATCACGGGTCGGCGCTACTACTACGAGAAGTACATCTGTTCGGTCAATCCGCTCGATCCGCAGCTATCTGAGTTGCGATCATCCAAATCGTTTTGTAGAGCGGTTGGCAACCGAGGGGTATGCGACGAACGCTCGTGCTGGGGCTGGACGGCGCGACGTTTCGGGTTCTCCGCCCGCTGCTCGACGACGGGCACCTTCCTCACATCGCCTCACTCGTCGAAACCGGTGCGTCGGGCACGCTAACGAGTTCTATGCCACCAGTCACCGGACCGGCATGGCTATCGCTTGCGACCGGACAGTCACCCGGTTCGACGGGCGTGTACGACTTTATCCGGCGCGTTCCGGAGAGCGAGGGGTACGAGTTCCAGTACATCGACGCCAGCACCTACGAAGGGGTGGCCGTCTGGGACTATCTTGAGGATGCCGGAACCCGAGTCGGCGTCGTCGACTACCCGACGCTGTCCCCACCGTACGACGTGTCCGGGTTTATGGTCTCCGGCGGACTCGGCACCGAGGAGACCACGACCCATCCTCCAGATTTCGGCGAAGAGCTCACAGCGTTCGACGTCGCCGGTCACATCGACATCGGTGCCGAGGAGTATGCTGATCTCTCGACGTTCGCCGACGACATCCGGACTAATCTCGCAGCTCGCCTCGACCGGCTCGAATACGTCCTCGAAACGCAGTCCTGGGAGTTCTGCTGGGCCGTGTTACAAGAACCGGACTGGGTGCAACATCTGATGTGGAAGTGCTTCGACGAGAATCATCCCGACGCGACAGCGGTCACCGAAGCCGAACGGGAGCTGTTCGTCGACTTCTGGAGGCAAGTCGACGACGGGGTCGGTCGGTGCCGTGACCTCGTGGGCGAGGACGGCAATCTCGTCCTCGTCTCCGACCACGGCTTCGGACCGATGGAAGACCAGTCGTTCCGCCTCAACACGTGGCTCAAGCAGGAGGGGTATCTCGTTCCGAAATCGGGAGGCAGCACCCATTATTGGCTGAAAAAGCGACTGTGGAACACGCTGAGCCGGGTTGCATCGGCCGTTGACCTCCAGCAGCGCGCACCGTCGCTCTTTCGGTGGGGGAAAAACGAACTTTCCGAGATGGCGATCGAACTCAACGCGATTGATCTCGATTACACGACCGTCTTCGACCCGGGCCACATCCAGTCGATGGGGGGGCTCTACGTCAACGAGCGGGTCGTCGATCCGGACAAGCGGACGGCTCTTCGAGACGAAGTCCGGGAGAAGTTACATGACTTCGCGACCACTGAAGATTTCTCCCTCGAAACGTACACGCCCGAGGAACTCTACGGCGCAAAAGCGCCGGGCTCTCCCGACCTACTCGTCAGATCGGCCGGGACCAACATCGAGAACGGTGGGTGGGATCGCCCAGTCGTCGATCGACGACCAGAACGTCTAAGCCATCAAAACGGTTCACACCGGCGTGACGGCATACTTGTGGCAGCTGGCCCGGATTTCCGCTCGACCAGAATCGATGAGGCACATATCTGGGATATAGCACCAACTCTCCTCCATTTGTTTCGAAACAAAGTTCCGGAGTCGATGGACGGGGCGGTGTTGACAGAAATACTCGAAGGCGATTCAGGGGTTCAATATACTGACGCTTCACTGCGTGAATCAGACGGAGATACAGGGCGTGCGGATGGGCAAGCGATCGAAAAGCAACTCCGTGATCTCGGCTATTTCGAGTGAGGGCCATCGCACCGAACTCCTCGTCGAGTGGCCGGATCGGAGGCCAAATTCCTCCGTATCCTGTTCCCGTAATCCGTCGCTGACTGGTACTGCCCGCCTGGGCCGGATACTGTCGGTGTCCGGCTTGAATGCTAGGCCGAGCATGGCGACTCTGTTGTCGCTCACGTCGGCGTGTTCGTCGAGCAGGAAGAGCAACTGGTCCTAGCTGTACATCGTTCAACTCCACGGCCGCGACGGCATCACGTACGAAGGGCTGACCTGGTAACCGTCGTACCCGTGTCTCCGCGCACTCGAACGGACAGCGACGGCTCCGTCGAGTGGGAAGATATTTAGCGGTCGCGAAGTTACTCGCTAGGTGAGTAACCAATGAGCATCATCGTCACCGGGGCGGACGGCTACATCGGCTGGCCGACCGCGCTCCGCATCGCGAACCGCACGGACGACCGCGTCATCATGGTGGACAACTTCGCCCGCCGCGAGTGGGTCGAGGAGGTCGGCGCGACGAGCGCGACGCCGGTCGCCAGCATCGACGAGCGCGTCGACGCCGCGAAGGAGGTCTTCGGACTGGGCAACCTCTCGTTCATCGAGGGGGATCTGGTCGAGAAGGCCTTCGTCGACGAACTGCTCGCCGTCCACGAACCGGACGTCGTCGTCCACGCCGCCGCCCAGCCGTCCGCACCGTACAGCCAGATCAACGGCGAGCGGGCGAACTACACCCAGCACAACAACCTCCAGTCGACGCGGAACCTCCTGTGGGGGCTGGAAGAACACGACCTGACCGACACCCACTTCATCGAGACCACGACGACCGGCGTCTATGGCGCACCTGAGTTCCCCATCCCCGAGGGCGGGGCCGTCATGGAGAATCAGGGCGAGCGCGACGAGGTGCCGTTCCCGGCGATGGCCGGCTCGTGGTATCACCTCACGAAGTCCCACGACGCGGCGAACATGCGACTCGCGAACAAGCAGTTCGACATCCCGATTTCGGACGTGCGGACGGCCATCACCTACGGCACGGAGACCGAGGAGACCCGCGAGGACGACCGCCTGAAGACCCGCTTCGACTTCGACTACTACTTCGGGACCGTCGGCCACCGCTTCTGCGCGCAGGCCGTCGCCGGCTACCCCGTCACCGTCTACGGCAAGGGCGAACAGCGCAAGCCGTTCATCTCCCTGGAGGACGCCGTCGAGGGGCTGGCGAACCTCGCACTGACCGACCCCGACGACCGCCCGGACGACCTCACCGTCTACAATCAGGTCACCCGCGCAATCTCCATCGTCGAGATGGCCGAGACCATCGCCGAAGTGGGCGACGAGTTCGACCTCGACGTCGACGTCGAGCACTTCGAGAACCCACGCGACGAGGACGAGACGCACAAGATGGAGATCGAGAACGACCGGTACATGGACCTTATCGGCGAGCAGGCCCAGGACTTCGAGGCCGGCGCGGCCGACATCTTCGAGACGCTGACCCGCTACGCCGACACCATCGAGTCCTACGAGGATCGCTTCCTACCGGGCGTGCTCGAGGAGTAAGATGGACATCCTCGTCACCGGCGGCTGTGGCTACATCGGCAGCGAACTCGTCCCCCTGCTGACCGACGACGACGCCGTCGACCGCGTCGTCGTGATGGACAGTCTGGAGTCCGGGTCGCCCCGGGCGCTGATGGGGACGCTCGGGGGCGAGAGCGACGTCGAATTCCGCCGCGGCGACGTCCGCGAGTACGGCGACGTCGAGAGCGCCACCCGCGGCGTCGACACGGTCGTCCACCTCGCGGCCATCACCGGCGCGTCCAGCACCCACGACCGCCGCGAGGAGACCTTCGCGGTGAACTACGACGGGACCGAGAACGTCCTGAAAGCGGCCGGCAAGCTGGGCGTCGAGAACGTCGTGTTCGCCTCGTCGTGTAACATCTACGGCCGCGCGGCGAGCACCGACCTCGACGAGGACACCGAGCCGGACCCGATCAACCCCTACGCAGAGACGAAGTACCAGTCGGAGTCGCTGCTCGCCGCGTACTGCGACGACCACGACATGAACGGCACCGCACTGCGGATGGCCACGAACTACGGCTACTCGCGCGGGGTGCGGTTCAACCTCGTCGTGAACTACTTCGTCTTCCGGGCGCTGACCGGCCGCACGCTCACCGTCTACGGCGACGGGTCGAACTGGCGACCGTTCATCCACGTGAAAGACGCCGCGCGTGCGTACGCCAACGCGGCGCTCTCGCCCGACGACTGGGACGAGCGCGTCTACAACGTCGGGTCGAACGACGGCAACTACCAGATCTCGGAGATCGCCGACATCGTCAGCGAGGAAGTGGGGGCCGTCGACGTGACCTACCTCGAAGACGAACACCCCGGCCCGTCGTATCACGTCAACTTCGACCGGCTCGGGACGACGGGCTACCAGACCGAGTGGACGCTCCGGGAGGGGGTTCGAGACATCGCGAAACGATTCACTGACGAGTGAGCAGGACGAGAGCAGGACTATGACCACGGATTCCACACACGTCGCCATCACCGGCGCGGCGGGCTTCATCGGCAGTCGCGTCGTCCACGAACTGCAGCATCGCCAGCCAGACTGGACCATCACCGCGGTGGACAACTTCTACCGCGGCGACGTCCGCACGATCGGCGACGTCGAGGTCGAACACCTCGACATCCGCCACCGCGACCGACTGGAGGATGCGCTCGACGGCGCGGACGTCGTGCTCCATCTCGCCGCCATCAGCGGCGTCGACGACTGCCAGGAGAACCAGGACCGCGCCTACGAGGTGAACGTCCAGGGGACGGACAACGTCGCGTGGTTCTGCCGGAAGACGGGGGCGGCGATGACGTTCCCGTTCAGCATGGCAGTGCTGGGCGACCCCTCGGAGTTCCCCATCACCGTCGACCACCCGCGCGACCCGATGAACTGGTACGGCGAGACGAAGTACATGGGCGAGCGCAGCATCGAACGCTTCGCCGACGGCTCGTTCCCGGCGCACCTGTTCATGATCTCGAACCTCTACGGGAGCCACCAGCTCGACGGTCGCACCATCTCGAAGGCGACCGTCATCAACTTCTTCCTCGGGCGGGCGCTCGCCGGCGAGACGGTGACCGTCTACGAGCCCGGAACGCAGGCGCGCAACTACGTCCACGTTCGGGACGTTGCCCGCGCGTTCGTCGAGAGCGCCGAGAAGCTCGTTACCGACCGCGACGACGGCGAGACGGGCGCGACCCGCTACACCGTCGCGAGCGACGAGGACTACGGCGTGCAGTACATCGGCGAACTCGTCCAGGAACTGGCCGCCGAGGAACTCGACCGCGACGTGGACGTCGAACTCGTCGAGAACCCCCGTGCGGGAAGCGAGACGCTCGTCGAGGAGTTCCCCGTCGATACCTCTCGGACGCAAGCGGATCTGGGGTGGTCGCCCGAGGAGACGGTCGAAGGGACCATCCGAGAGGCGCTGCGGCGAGACGGCGCGTAAGCCTCACTTCTGGCCGTCGAAGTCGTCGGTCCCGACCAGCGACCGGGCGTCCGAGAGGACCATCCAAAGTTGCCGGACGAGAATCTTCAGGTCGAACCAGAACGACTGCTGGCGGATGTACTCCACGTCGTAGCGCAACTTCGCGCTCGGGTCGTAGCCGGTGATGCCCCGGATCTGTGCGAGTCCCGTCAGCCCCGGCTTGACGAACCACCGTTGTCGCCAGGACTGCACCGACAGTTCCATCTCGTCGTCGAGTTCCGGCCGCTCCGGACGCGGGCCGACGACGCTCATGTCGCCGATCAAGATGGACCAGAGCTGCGGGATCTCGTCGAGGTGGGTTCGACGAAGGACGTACCCGACGCGAGTGACACGAGGGTCGACGCCGCCCGCGTCCTCGGCGCTGAGTCGTGCACCCGTGGCCGCTTCGGCCGCCGTGACCATGCTCCGGAACTTGTAGATGGTGAACGTGTTGCCGAACTCGGCGGTGCGTTGCTGGCTGTACAGTACTGGCCCTTCGGAGTCGAGTTTGATGGCGACGGCGATGGCGGCGACGAGCGGCGACAACACGAGCAGAACCCCGAGCGCGAATCCCACGTCGAACACCCGCTTGAGCACGCGGTCCTGCAGGTCCCACGGGTCCAGCGCCACGTCGACGAGTTCGGACGGGTCCGTCGGCGAGAGCAGGACGTGGTCGGCGTAGTCGCGATGGACCTTCGCCGTTACGCCGTGGTCGTAGCAGACGAGGAGCGTCCCGAAGAACTCGTTGCGGTCGGTCTTCGAGAACGCCAGGACGACGGTGTCGACGTCGTGGGTGACGAGCACCTCGTCGAGTCTGGAGAGGCCGCCGAGACACTGCAAATCGGTGAGATGACGCGTCTCGATCCGCCCGCCGTCGGCACGGTTCGTCACCTTCGCCCACCCCTCGTCGATGACCGTCGCGACCGTCGGCGGTGCGACGTACCCGACGAACGGGACGTCCGTGGCGTCGAGGACGTCCGCCATCACGTCGGTGTCGTCGCCGACGAGGAGCACGCGCGAGGAGTCGACCGGTTGCTGTCGAATCGAGAGGAACAGTGCCGGGAGAGCGAGCGCGAACAGCAGCGTGGACGCGATGAGCGTCGTCCGCGGCAGCCGATACGAGAAGTCGAAGTAGCCGATGGTCGCCAGCGCGGTCACGGCGAGGAACAGCCGTTTCTCGGTCTGCAGCACGACGTCCAGGATGCGCCGGGGTCGGGGTTTGAACAGCGGCCACATCGCCGCAGCGACGACGAGGAGCGTCGTCAGGACGACGTTGAAGAGGGCACCGTTCGCGTAGCCCTGTGCCTGCAACGGCGTCAGCGAGGCGACCGCGTCCTGCGTGACCGGGTGGTTCGCCAGGGCGACGACGGCAACGGTCACAGCGACCGTTCCCGCGAGCGCCTGGAGCCGATACCGCCACCCACTGGCCATTAGGCTAGCAGATGTATCAATTATGGATAAATGCTATGTCACTCAGGAAGAGAGAACGAGCGGCTCGTACCACTCGCGGTTGGCCTCGTACCACTCGACGAACCGCTCGACGCCGCCGCGGATGTCGTACGTCGGCTCGTAGTCGAGCAGGTCCCGCGCCTTCGAGATATCCGCGTGGGTGTGCTCGGCGTCGGCGTCGTGGCGCTCGTCGTACTCCAGGTCGAGGTCCGGCGCGAGCTGGTCGCGGATCTCCTCGGCGAGCGTCCGAATCTCGATGTTGTCCGTGCTGCCGATGTTCAGCGCTTCACCGTCAGCGGCGTCGGTGTCGAGGAGGGTGACGTTCGCCTCGACCACGTCGTCGATGAAGGTGAAGTCCCGCGTCTGCGTGCCGTCGCCATAGATGATCGGCCCCTTGCCATTCAGACACCGCGAGACGAAGTTCGTCATGGCCATGTTCGGCCGCATCCGCGGCCCGTAGACGGTGAAGTATCGCAGCGCGACCGTCGAGATGTCGTACACCTCGCCGTAGGCGATGGCGTACCGCTCGGCGGCGAGCTTCGAGGCCCCGTAGGGACTGACCGGCGTCGTCGGATGGACCTCGTCGTACGGCAGGTACTGCGGCACGCCGTACACCGACGACGAGCTGGCCATCACGAATCGCTCGATGCCCGTGTCCCGGGCCGCATCGAGGACGTTCAGCGTGCCGTCGACGTTGATCTCGTCGTACTTCCGCGGCTGTTTCACGCTCGGGCGAACGCCCGCCTGTGCCGCCTGGTGGTAGACGTAGTCGGCCTCTTCCACGAGGTCGAACACGAGGTCGGCGTCGCGGACGTCACCCTCCACGAGTCGGTACGAACCGTCGCCGTCCGCGGCCGCCTCGCGACCGATCTCGACGTTGTGTCGTTTGATGTCGAGGTCGTAGAAGGGCTCGAAGCTGTCGAGGACCACCACGTCGTGCCCGTCGCTGGCGAACCGTTCCGCGAGGTGCCCGCCGATGAAGCCGGCCCCTCCCGTGACGAGGATGTTCATTGGTGAAACACCCATGGGCAATCCTCAAAAACCCGTCGAGACTGGATTCCGTGAACAGAACCGAATCATACTCCAGCTCACCAGATGCGACAGCTCTCAGTGTTCGAGCGTGGACTGTATCGAAAGATTCGGACTTTGTGAAATTCCTTCAGTGTAGCGGTCCGTTGTCTCGCGTGTCGATAGCCTCAAAGGGCTCGGTTTGCAACCACCTCACCGATGGCAACGAAACGCCGCCAGCAATTCATTCACGGGCAAGCTCTGTGGATGCTTGCTACCCTCCTCGTCCTGGCGGCGTCGAACGCAGTGAAGCTCGAACTGTTCTTCGTCGTATCTCTGATCGGTCTCCTCGTTATCGTCGAATTCACGGCCCCGATCAACGTGACGCCCCAGTGGCGTTCGCGATTGAAGTGGCTGATACTCGCAGGGTTGCTCGGATTCGCGTACATCGTGATCAGACGTATCCTCGAAATATTCCCGTCGGGGTTGATCTAGATGGAGTGGACGGACTATCCGCGGATTGCGCTCGTCGTTCTTCTCGTGCTAACGAACGTCGGCCTATTCGTCGGCATGAGTAGCTCTGATACCGCCTACGGGCCGCACAATGCGAAGTGGGATGGCGGAACCGTACTCCGCGACGAGATGCAGGCAGCGGGGGCGTCGCCCACGATCGCCCGCTCTCCCGACGAGTACGTCGAGGTCGACCAGCCTGCTGTCGGCTTCGTGCTCGCACCGACGTCGAGTTACAGTGCTCAGGATTCCGCACGGGTCCGTCAGTTCGTCTCGCGAGGTGGGACGCTCGTCGTCGCGGGGGAAGGACGCAACACGACGAACCAGCTCCTCTCGAACCTCGGCGTCGAGACGCGGTTCAACGGGAGTGCCCTTCGAGACGACCAGAACAACTACCGAAATGCGTCCTTACCTCGGGCGACGAACGTCTCCGACCACCCGCTCGTCAGCGACGTGGACGCACTGACGTTGAACAAAGGTACCGTTCTCGACGTTCCCGAACGAGAAACCTTCGGCGACACCTCTGACGGGCCGACAGTCCTCGTCCGAACGTCACCAGTCGCCTACCTCGACCGCAATCAGAACCAGACCCTCGACGACGACGAACGGATCGACTCCTATCCGGTCGCTGCCGTCGAAGCAGTGGGGCAGGGACGAGTCGTCGTGGTGAGCGACGCGAGCATCTTCACCAACGCGATGCTCGAACAGGAGGGGAACGCTGCGTTCGTCGGGGCCCTGTCAGAGAACGCGACGACTGCGATGATAGACTATTCACACCGGCCCCCGCTCCCCCCCATGACGTACGCGTTGCTGACGATTCGTGACCTGCCAGCGGTGCAGGTCGTCCTCTCGTTGCTGGTACTCGGACTCGTTGCCCTGTGGGCGAAGCTTCCTGTAATCGGACTTCCGGAGACGCTGGAGAGCGTCGTCTTTCCAAAACAGGCCAGGTCTAGCACCGGTTTCCACCTCGACGAGCGAGACGTCACAGCCGTTCTCGAAGAACGCCATCCGGACTGGGACCCGGACCGAATCGAGCGCGTGTCGCAAAGCATTATACGTCAGCGGCGGGACCAAGACTAAATGACTGATCCGGCCGAGCTGCACGCCGCCATCCGCGACGAGATGCGGCAGGTCCTCATCGGCAAGGACGAGCTCGTCAAAGGGCTCACGATTGCGATTCTCACGGACGGCCACATTCTGCTCGAAGGGGTCCCCGGGGTCGCGAAGACGACGGTCGCCAATCTGTTCGCCGAGGCGACTGGGTTCGACTACAACCGCATTCAGATGACCCCCGACATCCTCCCCGCGGACATCACGGGCACCTCCATCTACCGCGAACAACACGGCGAGTTCGAACTCCAGAGGGGCCCGGTGTTCGCCAACGTGGTCGTGGCCGACGAGATCAACCGGGCGACGCCGAAGACCCAGTCCGCGCTGCTGGAGGCGATGCAAGAGCGCACGGTCTCCATCGAAGGCGAGACGCTCGACCTGCCAGACCCGTTCATCGTCATCGCGACGCAGAACCCCATCGAGATGGACGGGACGTACGAACTGCCAGAGGCGCAGCGGGACCGCTTCCAGCTGAAACTCACGGCGGACCTGCCGAGTCGGGACGAAGAGACCGAACTACTCGACCGGTTCGACCGCGAACCCGACCTCGACGCCGGGAAAGTCTCGCAGGTAGTCGACAGTGATGCTGTCCAGGAGGCACGCCAACGTGCGGCCGAGGTGTACATCGACGACACGGTGAAAGAGTACGTTCTGGACATCGTCGCCGCGACGCGCGACTCGCCAGCGCTCGACCACGGCGCGTCGCCCAGGGCATCGCTGGCGTTCCTGAGCACGAGCAAGGCACGTGCCGCAATCGAGGGTCGCGAGTACGTCATCCCGGAGGACGTGAAGGCGCTGGCGAGCGCGATACTGAGCCACCGAGTCGTGCTGAGTACGGACGCCGAGCTCAGCAACCAGACGGCGGGCGACGTGATCGAGGACGTCATCGAAACCGTCGAACCACCGGGAAGTGGATTCGACGCCGAATCAGCGGAAGCGGTGAAAGCAGTGCAGGACGGCGGACTGCCGGAGGACGGCTCCGAATCCACCGACGACGAGTGATCCGTTTTGGGTATCGGTTCTTCGGTTCAATCCGAGCTACTGCGTGACTGCTGGTCGTCGTCCGACCACGTCAACGTGACACGATAGGTGTCCTGCTGGTCGGGGTCGCTCGTGACCTCGGCGATTACGGAGTGCTCGATGTCCCGAGCGAGCGCACTGGCGAGAAACGACACGACCGGATGATCGAATCGATCGAGTGGACCGTAAGCGCTCTCGCTGACGGCGACGGTTACGCGACCGCCTGCGGGGTCGGCATCGACGTCGGCGTGGTCGACGAGTTCGAACTGCTCGACGAGTGCGTCACTCGTCTGCGTAGCTAGCGTGGCAGCGTCACCGTCCAGGTCACCCGTCACTGCCCGTTCGAACTCGTCGACGAGTGCGTTCCCGGTCGGTTCGAGTGCGAGTCCTCGAGCGCGGTCGTTCTCCGTGGTGAGGAAGACGTCTTGCAGCGTCGCGGAATCTGGAAGTTCGTAGTCGGCGTGCTGAGGGACGAACAACCGCACCTCACCAGAGTCTGTCGGAACGTACAATCGGTCGTCCCGAAGGCCGAGTTCGCCGACGATATCCGATTCGTTCCGTGCGAGTGCCCCGTATACCGTCTGCCCGAGCGACGCCGGAAGGAATTGCTCCGGCGACAGGTAGTAGGTCAACACGCCGAGGAAGGTTCCCGTTCCGCCGAGTGCGAACAACACCGTCCGGCTGGCCGGGAACAGGAGCGCGGCCACCGCAGCGAGGACCCCAAGACCAGCGAGGGCGATGGCAGTCCGGCGATACTGCGCCTGTTTGGTGCGTGCGTACTCTTCGCGGAGGCGTTCGTTCTCTTCTTCCAGCAGTTCGATTCGGGTTCGGAGGTCGACTGGACGTGTCTCTCGGTCCCCACCGTCGGCGTCGGTCCGGTGGCTGTCCGAATCCGTCGCGTCACGAGCATCGGCTGTGAGTCCTTCCTCACTCATCGTCGACCTCCACGAGTCCCAGTGAGACCAGTTCGTACCGATGGAGTCCGTAGCCGACGAGCGAGAGGACGGTTACCACGGCGATGGCGCGCCACCACAGAGACGTGCCACTGATCAACAGCACCCACGTCCCTGCCGTGGCTAGCACGAAGGCACCGGACAGAAGCACCAGTTCCCGTCCGACGCCGTTGCGCACGACCGAGAGAACGAGTAGCGAGAGCAGGAGGACACCTTCCAGTGCGAGAACCGTCGTCGTCGCGGGCTCTCTGGGAAGAACGAGAAGCGCCCCGACGTGACCGAGTCCGATGAGGGCGATGCCGAGAACTGGCGGCGAGAATCCAGCAATCTCGGACTGACCGGTGCTGGGTGACATTACCCGAAATGGGTCGGGTCACACTGTTACACTTTCTGGTTCTGCCCGTACGCATGGCTCGCACTACGCCCGTCGGGCCCCGAGTATCGCGCCGAGTCTGTCGCCGGGTCCGACCTCGAATACGGACACGCGGTCGAAGCCGGCCAGTTCGCGTCTGAACTCCTCGAACTCGACGTACTGGTCGTAGGCGGAATCGAGATCCCGGAGGCCACCGGGTTCGAAAAGCACGTCTGGGGTCAGGAACACGACGACGTGGCCCCCGTCCGCACGGGCGAGTTTTACTGCTTCCCGAAGTTCGACCCGGTTGCTGTCGTCCGTGAAGATGAATGTCCAGAGCGAGCCACCGAGTCGGGAACAGAACGTCTGGACCGTCGAGAACAGCGGCTCCGATTCGATGCGTCGAACGTAGGCGGTCGAATCCCGAAGATAGGGACGAAGTGTGGTCGAGAACGCCGAGGCGTCTCCTGCGAGTGCGACGTGTGCCTGCTGAGCGCCGCCCGGACCACGTACCGTCGAACGGGTGTCGCCATCCGAACCCGCCTTTTGGGGCAGATCGTGTAGCACGTCCTTGATCGCCAGGTATCGCTCCGAGTTCGTCGATGGGGACAGTTCGGTCGCCAGTCCGGCCTCGTCGACGACGTACAGTCCGAGCGGATCGTCGAAATCACCCGCCTGGTCCGCGAGGCCAACCGCCACTTCGCGGAGGTAGTCCAGTTTGGTTTCGCCCGGCCGACCGTCGTCGAGTCGTGGGCGGGAGTCGACCAGAAGGACCGAACGCCGATCCGTCTCGGCCTCGTGCTCTCTCACGTGCGGTTCGTTCAGCCGAGCCGTCGCCTTCCAGTCGATGTCGCCCGCAGAGTCACCCGGGACGTACTGACGGAGTTCGGCAGGGTCGAGACCTTCGCCCAGCTGGCCGGTCGAGTGTGCGCCGAACGAGACTGAGGACTCCTCGCCGCCCTGGCCGACGTGTAACCTTCGCGGTCGATTCGGCTCGACGGTGACCTCCGGAGTCGGGCCCCGTTCGAAGGACTCTGCGAACAGCCCGTACTGGTCCTGGACGGTGACGGTCGGTGGGTCGAAGCAAACGGAACCGACGGTAGGCCACGACACCTCGAAGGTGGTCGTTACAGGTTCCGTTCCATCGGGCTCGACAGAACGTTCGGCGTCCGGTGAGACGGTCGTGCTTGCAGGTGCGTTTGCGGTGACCGTCACTGACAGCGGCGTCTCTCTCGTCGCGGCCTGGAGCGTGACCGGCGACGAGTCTCCCTGCGTGAGATACGTCTGTGGGACCGAGAGGTCGACCGCGAGGCCGCGGTCGAGTCGTCGCACTCGTCGTACGAACCGGTACTGATGTGCGAGGAGATACCCACCGCCACCTGCGGCTCCGAGGAGGAGAAGTGGTCGGTCGTAGAGGACTGCGAGGAGGGCAAGGACGAGGGTACCCACCACGAGGGCCAGAAACCGGCGGGTAACACGCATTACTCTGTGGGATGGGAGACCGCAAGTTGAACCTAGCGGAATGGGACGACCGTCGTTTGCGAAACGCAGGAACGAAAGAGCGTTTATACTCGGCCCCCCGAAACCGGAGACGTGACTGACGGTACCGGCCCGGACCGAGAACGTCTCCTGATGCTCGCGCTCGTGACGACGAGCGTGCTCGTTCTCGTCGCCGGGTCCGTAATCGGTGTCGTCGCCCCTGGAGCGACCGTCGGAGGGTCGAATGTCGATACTGGATCACATACGAATCCGGAGAGTGTCTCAGACAGTGCAGATTTAAGTGCCGTCGAACGTCAGATGGCAGATCGGCTGGCTACGAGAGTCCGCAGCGGATCGGTAAACATCAGCCAAAATAATGCAGCGGATATTCGCCAATCGGTCAACGACTCGGAATACCAGGAATTACTGGATCGGTACGCGAGGGTCGCAAATGAAACGGGACATGTGAACCGATCGATTGCGTTCCGACGCGTCCAGTCGGACCAGCTCGAATTCACGAAAGCCGTCGAGGGGTACTGGGATCTGTACGAGTGGTATCGGACGATAAAATCAGCTGAGAAGTCTCCTGAAGGCTTTTATCGGGGAACTTACGCTTCTCAAGAATTATCGCTCGAGTCAAAACAAGTTGCCCAACAACTCGAACGCAAGTGGCGAAACGTCAACGAAAGCCATTCAGAGTTGGTTGCCTCACAGCGTCGTCTTGATAACCTGACAGCAAGTAACGAGACATCTCTATCCCAAATTAACCGAACCGTCTCCGAAATCAATCAGACGCATCAGACTGTGCGCAACGAGGAATTCATTAGAACGTCGCTCATTTTACGTCCGCGTAGTAGTGAGATCTCCTTTACCGATCCGCTCAAGGTCGACGGCCAGTTGCGCACGAGGAAAGGGCGTCCAGTTGCGAACCGAAACCTGACGTTTTCTGTAGGCAATGAGATAGTCCACACCCAGACCGATTCCCTCGGCCGATTTGATCTCATCTACCGACCAACCAATCTCTCAGTAACTACAACTACCCTACCCATCAGGTTAATACCTGAAAATGAATCGTTGTATCTCTCTTCACAACAGGTGATAGAAGTTTCTATAGAGCAAACTCCAACAGAAATTGATGCTGATGTCACCCCCACTAAACTGGCATACGGCGACAAGGTGGAGGTTTCGGGGACGATTGGCCATGGCAATGTGGGCGCATCGAACGTGACATATCTAGTTCTTATAAATGATCAGGTTATTGCTCAAAATACAAGTGGCCCAACAGGAGAGTACAACGAGTCCTTCCGAGTGCCTGCGGGGGTACCTTCTGGACCGCAATCGATCGAGGTGATTGTCCCACGCGAGGAGCGAATATTATCAAGCGCGAACGAAAGCGTGGTTGTCGACGTCGCCGAGTCGGAAACGACGTTGGTGGTTACTGCAGAACATGTTGGGGACAGGACAGTCCGTGTATCCGGATCCATTGAGACAGTTGCTGGGCGGCAAGTTGCGCATCAGCAAATCCACATCAGTGCAAATGGGACTACGCTTGGAACAGTGACGACTGGTCCTTCGGGACACTTTAAACAAACATTCGCAGTACCTACTGATGTGGGGAGATCAGGACCATTCAGTTCATTCGAAGTAATTACTCTCAAGGCCACGTACGATGGCGAGCTGACGAACCTCCAGAGTGATTTCACCGAAAGAACAGTCAACGTGTCATCATCACCGATTGGGGTCTCGATTGCTGGAGGTGTCGCTGTCCTGGTGATGCTCGGTGTGAGTTTTGTCGCTACTAGAAGAATTATTCGAGCATTAGTAAATAGGCCGAGAAATTACGATGGTCCACCACAGCATAAAGGAACGGGGGCAACAAGTAAAGTGTCAAGTGCAGACTACAGAACACTGTTGTCCGCCGTTCGGGACCACATTGAAAGTGAACGGTATGAAATGGCAGTTATTCTATCATACCAGGTTCTCCGTCAGAGATATGCACAGAATATTGCGAATGGTACTCGACAGACCCCCTGGGAGTTTTACCGATCCTGTGAACAGTCTGGCATGGATGAAAAGACCCTTACAGTGATAGAAGAACTGACAACACTATACGAACAAGTTCAATTCCGTGCAGTATCGCTGAGCACAGGGTCAGTTGAACCAGTCCTCAACCGTCTCGAGACAGTTCTCGGAAATGAGGATGAAATAGATGAAAGCCGCGGGACAAATTGAATCACAGCTACAGTCACTAAGCTACCTTTGACCAGCAAGTCTTCGCCAAACGTGTGACGAGAGACCAGCGAATACGTGAATGGGTTTATGAATCATTGGCCAGATGACGACACCACCTTTATAGAACCTGACATGGTATACGAACAGGCAGTCAAGGATATCGAACCGTCACTAGTAAGAGACAGCAACTCACTCGTCTCCGGGAAATACAGCGTTCACAACAGGACCACTTCTACGATTATGAAACTTTTGACTATCTGGGCACACTTGTCAAACCCGAGTCAGGTAGAAGATTGACGGCAGGCAGCTGACTGAGTCGGTCAGACCAAGGTGTTTTTCAATACTTCCAAAGTAAAGCTACCTCAATGACCGGACAGCGTGGTTCTAGATTCGCGTGGTTGCTTCTGCCACGCCCGGTTCGGAACCTCCCTGCAGATCTCGCTGCTATACTTGCGGTAACCGTCCTAGCTATTCTGAGCGCTCTACTTCCCGTAGTCCACAAGACACCAGTACGGATTGTAGTCGCTCTGCCATTTCTTCTGTTTGCTCCTGGCTATGCACTAGTCGCCGCATTGATTCCCGAATCTGGTGGTAGTGACTTGGAGGGTACCAACAGCGGAATCAATCCGATAGAACGCATTGCACTGTCGGTGGGGTTAAGCATCGCTGTCGTTCCCCTGATTGGGCTAACGCTGAATTTTACACCGGCCGCTATCCGTCTCATACCGATACTTCTCGGTGTTGGTGGCTTTACCATTACGACCACCGTATTCGCAGCGTGGCGACGCTGGAAGCTACCTCAGGAGGAGCGATTATCAATACCCTACAAAACATGGTTACGAACCGGATATCGGGAACTCCGACATCCCGCGACCTCCATCGACAGAATCCTGACCGTGGGTCTAATCGTCAGTGTGATTCTCGCTGTTGGCTCTGTAGGCTATGCCGTTTCTGCCCCTACGGAAAGCGAATCGTTCACCGAATTCTACCTCTTGACAGAGGGGAAAAACGGGAGTCTCACAGCGGAAGATTATCCTAAAGAGTTCGTCTCGGGAAGTGGCAAATCAATGGTGGTCGGTGTGAACAATCACGAGTATCAACCATCACAGTACACCGTCGTCATTGTGATACAACGGGTTCGCTCCAGCTCGCTATCGACGAGAGTCATGGCAGAGCAGGAACTCTATCGACTCCAGACACCCCGACTCGAACACAACGAGTCTTGGCAGCGCCAGCACCAGGTAAACCCGACAATGAGCGGTCACCGTCTGCGTCTGCAATACCTGTTATATCGCGGAACTGTGCCTGAGAATCCGACCATCGAGACCGCGTATCGCGAAGCGCATCTCTGGATCAACGTCTCGAACGGCATTGACAGGACGGAAGCCTAACGACAAATCTGCCCCTGTCAGCCAAGTTAATAGGGTTGAAATAGCAGGACGTACTCGCTAAATCCAGACTAATGGCCGACGAAGAGGTCTCATTGCGGCAAAAGTTGGACTCGCTGCGGCGGGTCAGTTCCTACCGCCCGGTCTATACCGCTTTCATCATAGTTTTCAGTTTCGTATCGACGTTGTTCGAAGCAGTCGGACTCACATTCCTCGTTCCGATAATCGAGGCAGCCCAGTCGTCTGGTGGCCAGAGTAGCGAGCCGAGCGCCATCGCCGGGATGTTCCTTCGGGCATACGACATGCTCAATATCCCATTTACCTTGGAGTACATGATTCTCGGAGTCGCATTAGTCATGACGCTCCGATACACGCTGACCTTTGCAGCAAAGTGGTTGGCCCTCAAGATTCGCATAGAGTACGAGAAATATCTGAAGCAGATGACCTACGAACTCGCATTGGGAGCCACGATCTCGTATTACGACAACAAAGGGTCTGACGACATCCTGAACGCGATTATCACTCAGACGAGGTACGCTGGCCGCATTATTCAGAACGGTGTTAAATTATTCCAGCAGTCCCTTCTCAGCTTGATATACGTCGCCATTGCACTTTCATTGGCACCGTCGATGACAGCCGTCGCAGCCGTCCTACTCGGGGGAATAACGTACGTCATCAGGTACGTACTCGAACCAGCCTATACTGTCGGTGATAGGGTCGCCGAAGCAAACGAGCGACTTCAGCAGAACGTTCAAGCTGGGACGCAGGGGATCCGGGACGTGAAACTGTTCGGCATGACCGAGGATCTACTCTCTGAGTTCTACGATATCGTCGGAGAATACGCGACGTCAAGTATCACTCTCCGAAGGAATCGGGTCGCAATACAGAGCTTCTATCAACTCGCCGCTGCACTCATGATATTTTTCATAATTTACTTTTCTGTTAGGTTTTTATCGCTGACAATTGCTTCACTCGGCGTATTCCTGTTCGCGATGTTCCGTCTCGCGCCCCGGGTTAGTACGTTGAACAAATTGGTGTACGATATTGAAAGTGACCTGCCACATCTGGTCCGAACACACGAGTTCGCCAACCATCTGGAAGACTCACAGGAACCAGATAGTGGTTCCCAGGAAGTGGTGGACGAGATCCAAACTCTTGATTTCGACGGCGTCTCGTTTTCTTACGACAGCGAGCAGGTGCTCGAGGACATCTCTTTCAGAGTCAACCAGGGAGAATTCGTCGCCTTCGTCGGACAATCGGGGGCAGGCAAATCGACTATCGTTTCACTTCTGGCACGGATGTACAATCCGGAAAGCGGTACAATCGAAGCAAACGGCATTCCAATCAGCGAGTTCGACATTCGGGAATGGCGTAGTGAGATAGCGATGGTCAGGCAAAACCCACACATATTTAACGAAACGCTCCGCGATAACCTGTCCTTGTCCGAGAACGTCCCAGAGTCGGAGATGAAACGTGTCGCTGAGATCGCACGTGTGACTGAGTTTCTCGACGAACTTCCAGATGGCTACGATACGGTCGTCGGGGACGATGGAGTGAAACTATCGGGAGGCCAACGCCAGCGCGTTGCGCTCGCGAGGGCACTGCTCACTGACGCCGAGTTACTCGTTCTCGACGAAGCGACCAGCGATCTCGACTCAGATCTTGAACAGCGGATCCATCGAGCCATCGAGAACCTCGACGAAGACAGAACTATCCTCGCGATTGCCCACCGTCTCTCAACTGTTCGGAACGCAGATACAATCTACACGATAGAGAACGGAAGAATATCTGAACAGGGTACTCACGAGGACTTGCTAGCCGAAGAGGGGACATACGCGGAACTATATTCGATACAATGACACGAGCGGTGTGTCGTTAACCGCAACTATCAGCCTGACGTGAATCCGTGGATTGATTTAGGACCAAAGGGAATCCCATTGCATGCTGAATGGGAAGAACGTCCTCATTACAGGCGGTGCAGGCTCTGTTGGCCGGGCACTCGTCTCACGGTTTCTTTCAGAGAATCCAAACGTCGTCCGGATTCTCGATAACAACGAACCGGGTCTGACCGAACTGAAATCCCAACTCGACGATGAGCGGTGCCGGTATCTACTCGGGGACATCAGGGATAAAGACCGTCTCATGCGAGCGATGGAAAATATCGATATTGTGGTTCATACAGCTGCAATGAAGCACGTCGACATATCGGAGTACAATCCGTTTGAAGCCGTGAAGACCAACGTGGTGGGGCTCCAGAACGTAGTCGACGCCGCGATCGATTCGGGAGTTAAGCGACTTATATTCACGAGTAGTGACAAGGCTGCCAGCCCAGCGAATACGATGGGAACGACGAAACTGCTCGGTGAAAAGCTCGTCACTGCAGGAAACAAGTACAAGGGAAAATCTGATCTCCGTCTCGCATCTGTCCGATTTGGTAACGTCATCAATTCCTCCCGATCGGTGATTCCCCTGTTTCGTGAGCAAATTCGCGACGGGGGCCCAGTCACGTTGACAAACACCCGAATGACACGGTTTTTCCTGACGTACGACGACATCGAGGAATTGATCCTCAGCACGGTGAATCGTATGAAAGGTGGTGAGGTATTCGCGTACAAAATGCCCGCGATTCGTATCGAGGATCTGGCACACGCGATGATAGAAGTGCTTGCACCGAAATACGGCCATGAACCGGACGCAATTGATATCGAAATAATCGGGAAACGGGCCGGCGAAACGCTTCACGAAGAGATCATGACCGAACGAGAGGCAGAGCGGACCCTTGAGAACGGGTCGACATTCATGATTGTGCCTGAAAGCACCGGTACGAAGGGGGAGTACCTCGACCACGGCGGACCAGAAGGATTTGAACCGACAGATCAGATTACGCGGAGTTCTGAAAATGCCGATAAGCTCTCTCGCAACGAGATTATCGAGTTGCTCGAAGAGAATGCGGCCGTCGAGGGTGTCGCATGACTACGGTTGCAGTCACCGGTGCGGCAGGATTCATCGGTCGGTGGGTCGTGAACGAGCTTCTGGACCGGGGCTACACCGTCCGTGGACTCGACAACCTCTCCAACGGGAGTACAGAGAACGTCCGAGAGTTCGAAGCCAACTCCGAGTTTACACTAATCGAAGGAGATGTCCGAAACAAGTCCGACGTTGAGACGCTCTTCGAGCCAGGAGTGGAGGCCTGTCTCCACTTAGCAGCCGAAATCGACGTTCAAGAGAGTCTCGATGATCCGGGCTCACACTTCGAGACTAACGTAGTTGGCACCTACCACGTTCTGGAAGCGTGCCGGAAACAGGACGTCAGACTGGGACTCGTCGGAACCTGTATGATATATGATATGGCTGACTCGGAGTCGGGCATCAACGAGGCCCACCCAGTACAACCGGCCTCACCTTACGCAGGGACGAAAGCCGCAGCAGAAAATCTAGCCGAATCGTACTACCAGGGCTACGATCTCCCCATCACGATTCTCCGCCCGTTCAACACGTACGGACCGTACCAGAAGACCGGGATGGCCGGCGGTGTCGTCTCGATATTCGTGGACCGAGATATCGAAGGAAAGACACTGAAGATATTCGGGGATGGAACACAGACACGAGATTTACTCTACGCGACCGACTGTGCACGGTTCATAGTCGACGCCACCTTCAATGATGAGGCAATCGGCGAGGTGATCAACGCCGGGACCGGAACAGATATTTCCATCAATGAACTTGCCGAGATCATTGCCTCCGATGGGACCGAAATTGAGCACGTCAACCACCACCATCCACAGAGCGAGGTCCAGAAGCTTCGGTGCGATCCGTCGAAAGCCGAGGAACTACTGGGGTGGACGCCAACCGTGACACTCGAAGAAGGGGTCGATCGGCTCAGAACCTGGCTCGAAGACCGCAAGTCATGACCGGGGATCTGCCAGCGATAGACGGTGGCGAGCCGGCACTGAGTGAGCCCATCGGATACGGAGGGCAAAGCATCGGCGAGGAAGAGAAGGTTGCGATCTGCGAAGCCCTCGAGTCTGACTACGTGACGAGAGGTCCACGCGTCGACGAATTCGAGGACCGACTCGCCGAGTTCGTCGGTGTGGACCACGCAATCGCGACGACGTCCGGGACGACGGCACTCCAGCTCGCTGGCGACGCGATAGATCTCGGTCCCGGTGACGAGATTATTACGACACCCCTCACGTTCGTCGCGACTGCGTACCCGGCCTGCCACACCGGAGCGACACCGGTATTGGCGGACATCGATACCGAAACCCGAACGATAGACCCGGACGCAGTCAGGGATGCGATAACAGAGGACACACGAGCACTCGTCCCGATGCACTACGGTGGCCATCCGTGCGACGTTGACGAATTATTGTCGATCGCGGACACCCACGATTTGACCGTCATATGGGATGCTTGTCACGCCTTCGGGACGACGCTCGAGGGAAACCAGGTCGGAAGTGAGCCTGACATGGCGACCTTCAGTTTCCACCCTGTGAAGAATATTACAACAGGAGAGGGTGGTGCGGTAGTGACCGATGACGACGAACTTGCGGACCGTCTTCGGGCGCTCCGTTCGTTCGACATGAACTACGAGCCAGAGGGACACGAAGAGGAGCCGTGGTATCAAGTGACGGAAGGGGTCGGATACAACTACAATATCACAGACATCCAGGCAGCCCTCGGACTTGAGCAGATCGACAAAGTTGAGTCGTTCAAGCGACGTCGTCAGGAAATCATGGCCCAGTACGACCAAGCGTTCGAGGAAGTTCCTGGGCTACGGACACCCGTGGTTAAAGACGGGGTGGATCCGATGTTTCATCTCTATGCAGTCGAGATCGTGGAAGACGAGTTCGGCTGCTCACGGACCAAATTCGTCAACGCGATGCACGCCGAAAACATCTACGTGCAGGTCCATTACGTGCCACTGCACTATCACCCGTTCTTCCAGGAGGAGTACGGCTACGAGCGCGGGCAGTTTCCTGAAACGGAGGCCGTGTACGACCGGATCGTCTCACTCCCTCTGTATCCAGCAATGAGCGATGATGAGGTCGACAGCATAATCCACGCCATCCACCGATTACACAACACACGCCGATAATCGGAATCCTTTAGCCAGTAGGAACGCCGTGCTTCCTCATGGCTGAGTTCAGTATCGGGGATCGTCCGTTCGGTCCCGGCGAACCGACGTTCATCATCGCCGAGGCAGGGTCGAACCACAACGGCGACCTCGACAATGCGAAGGCGCTTATCGATGTCGCCGCCGATGCTGGTGCGGACGCTGTAAAGTTTCAGACTTTCCGAGCCGAAGATCTCTACGTAGAGAACAGCGGTGCGGTCGAATATCTGGATGACGATCGTTCTATCTATGAGATAATCGAATCGATGGAAATGCCCTACGAGTGGATTCCTGAACTCCACGACTACTGTCGGAATCAGGGCGTGTATTTCATGTCGACGCCGTTTGACGAACGGTCTGCTGCAGAACTCGCCGACTACGTACCAGCGTGGAAGGTAGCGAGTTACACCAGTAGTCACCATCCATTTCTTCGGCACTTAGCCGGAACTGACAAGCCAGTACTCATGTCGACTGGAGCACACGAGATCGACGAGGTTCAGGAGTCAGTCGACGTACTGAAAGCAGAAGGGGTGACAGAACTCGTGTTGCTACAGTGCGTCGCATCCTACCCAACGCCCATCTCGGAAATCAACGTCCGAGTCGTCGAAACACTGGCCAACGAGTTCGGCGTACTGAGTGGTCTCTCCGACCATACGTTGGACCCGACGATAGCGCCCACCACTGCCGTCGCCCTGGGGGCAAGCGTCATCGAGAAGCATGTGACGCTAGATTCTTCGATGGACGGACCGGACCACGAGTTTGCACTCGAACCGGACGAACTAGAAACGATGGTCACCGCAATTAGGGATACAGAAGCTGCACTCGGGACTGGAGAGAAAACCGTCCTCGAAGTAGAGGCCGAGTTATACCAGAAGGCCAGACGTGCGATTCACACGACCTGTGACATCGCTGCTGGTGAAACGATTACGGAGGACGATGTGAAGATTCTTAGACCGGGTGACAGAGAGTGTGGCCTCGAACCGAAGTTCTACGAGGACGTGCTCGGACGGACGGCCAGCAGTAATCTCTCTCGTGGCCAGGGTGTTCAGTGGGACGATCTCGAATAGTTACTCTCCGGCACGGGAGATGTCGATCTCGATATAGTACCGCTCACCGTCGATCTCGATATATGCGTTATCGTACGGTGAGAACGTGAGCGCACGCAATCTGTCTAGAAATGACTTCACCTGGACGTTCTCGTCGGGATTGAGTTCACAGAGCGCTTCAAAATCAGCAGTTCTGTGATACGTCCCCTCGTCTCCAGATTGCTCGCTAATCGTTTCTTCCCCGGATTCAATAACTGGCCAGAGGTCCCGGAACAATTCTACCTGTGCATCCTCCAACCGCTCGTGGAGGTCGCGACCGGTGTCTGAAAAGTCTGTCTCCACCCGTCGCCGTCCAACGATAGACCCGGTATCGATATTCTCGTCCATGTGATGAAGTGTGACTCCTGCGGGAGTACCGTCGACGATACTCCAGACGTTCGGGTTCGCGCCGCGATTATACGGCAGGTAGGCAGGGTGGAGGTTGAAACACCCAGCCGTCGGTATCTCGAGAATATCCTCCGGAACAATGTGTCGGAAGCCACAGGAAACGATATAGTCGGGTCGGACATCTCTAATCGTCTCGAGTTGGTCCTTGGTAGTTAGCAACGAATGAACAGACACACCGTCCCGGTCACACAGCCATTCGTAGACGCGCATCCCAGCGTCGTTTACTCCGAGAAACACTAGTGACGAATCGTCGCTCATACGGTGGGGTTTGACCCGACGAGGGAAATAATCTCGTCGTAAACCCTCGCTACTCCTCGGCCGTCGACGAGTTCACGACCAGCTTCGAGGCGTGCGCGACGGAACGAGGTCATCGAGTGATACTTCTGCACCGCTCGCCGGAATGCGTCTACACCACCACCGTCCTCAAGAACAAGTCCGGCTCCCTGTTCTTTCAGCGCACACGCGATGGGTTCCTGATTCTCCGCAACCGGGAGACACACGAGAGGTGTACCGAGTGCGAGTAGTTCGTATGTGGTCGTGCTCGCAGTGGAGACCGCAAAGTCCGCCTGAAACATTCGGTCTGCAAGGTTCGGTGGATCCCGAACAACCCGGATATCCGACGAGACAGTATCAGCAGCTGAGTGAATTTCCGTCGCCTGCCGCTCAGAGAACCCGGGCCCGACAATCGCGTCAACACGAATATCCATCCCATCGAACGAACGGATGACGTCGGGAGTATGATTAGCGACATCGCTACCTCCCATCGTGACGATGGCCCGTTCAGGGTCCTCGCGCCACGGAGGTTTACGAGCAGCTAATTTCGTGAATTCCGTACGCAGGAGGACGTAATCCGTGCCCAGACAAATGCTTGGGCGCGGTCCGACGAACTCGTACTCCAACGATTCGGCGTAGAGGTTGCCGTTGAAGAACGCATCGGCACAGACCGCGTTTCGAGCCTCATCCTGCCACACAGCGAGCGGAACGATATCACGCACTGCACGCTGATACTCGACGGTGACGGGATACGCGTCCGAGAACACGACATCCACAGACGCGGAATCCAGCCAGTGAACGAATGGCTCCGGATCTCCCCGTGCCGGAAGGCGAGCTGTCCGAACCGACGCGGGGCAGACCTCGCGAACGTGATCGGGTGTGGTCGTCGCGAATGTGACGGTGTGTCCGTCTTCGAGAACTGCTCTCGCGAGTGCACTCGACCGGACCAGATGACCGTACCCGATCTCAGGGCCGCCGTCCGCCCTAATGACTACGTGCATCGTTGGGAGCCTTCTGTGTGACGGCCCGGTTTATGGACGTCAACTGATTATCGTCGATATATCTGACAGCGTCCCTGAACGATGGCGTGTTTTCGTACTCCAGACCATCGAAAATAGCGCGCAAGAGTCGGTAATCTGCTGCTTCGTCGAGCGTCAGGCGGAGGTCGGTACGGTCCAGGAGAGACTCCTCGTCGTAGACGTCCGTGGAGGAGACATTCGACAGCGAGAATTCCGATGGATTATCTCTGTAATACAGAGTCACGTGTTCTAGTTCGGCGGGATCAACGGCACAGTCGTACACGTGTTCGAAACTTCCCCACGAGAATGCTTCGACATCCAAGCCTCTCGGGAACGTTCGTTCGAGGATGTTCGAAGCGTAATCCACACCGGCCGCACGGCGCCGAAGCACGACTTCGTCGACGACTGCTGGATCGAGCAACGGACAGTCAGCAGTGATTCGAACGACTTCGTCTGCGTCGACCGATTTAGCCGCACGATACAGTCGGTCGAGAACGTTCGACTCGTCCCCTCTGAAGACAGAGACGCCGGCATCCTCGGCACACCAGGCGACGATATCATCGGCGGTTTTCGTCGTCGTGGCGACGATTACAGTGTCGATCTCTGTCGCCCGTGAAACCCGCTCGACGACGTGTTCCAGCTCGAACCGTCCCCCAAGCGGCAGCATAACTTTGCCCGGGAGGCGAGACGAGCCCATGCGGGCCTGAATAATTCCGGCGGTAGATTTGCTCATGTCGTATCTGAATCAAACGAGGATATTATGTGTGATGGTCGGAGGATGGGACGATGGCCAGAAGACGGTTGAAGGCTGGACGACAGTTATAATAACACTCTGGCAGACACCAGACGCTTCATCTCTTTGAATGAGTTTGGGCCCAACGCGTTGCCAATCATGGGTCGAAGTATACGTTTTTTAGTATTAGCTCAATGTTCAGGATTTGGAGTATTTTATATGCTTCACCCATACTAGAGTATTCATCTTTAGCTGCGACCTGGGATGCCCAATCGTAGACTTCTCTAAGCACGGCCAGGGAATCCCCGTCGATCAACTCTAACACGAGGGAATTTTCGGGCTCGAGCCTTTCCGAATTGGCCTGTATCAACGGAGCACCGACAGATGGGTCCCACGAATACTTCATTGAATTTACATCAGGGGCAATATCTCGATATTCAGCACTCAAATTATGTTTTATGTAGCTCCTGACCTCACCCCTAGGATACATAACCTTACGGAGATCGTTATTTGTGCTAAGGAAATAGGATGTAGCGGGCCCCCATAACATGGGGACTTCAACGACATCACGATTTTTGGTAAAAAATGTTGACAATTGCTTAGTTATAGCTTGACCAATTATATGATATGCAATCTCTTTGAATTGGGTAGTGTTATGTGAATTACCATATGTCTGCTCAAAGAGAGAGGTTTCGCCATATAAGTGGGTCGGTTCATACACTTCCTTCAATCGATGTTGAGTATCCTTGTCAAGAGGCACAGCCGAGAATTTTGGATTTAGGCCAATGACATTTGGCCGGCCAGTGGATAGTAGTCCAGCAAGAGAGCCGGTATCATCGGAACGGAATTCAAAGGAGGGATTGTCAGCAAACCATTTTATATTGTGTCCTTCTGGCGGAAATACTTCCCCCAGTACATTTTCTGTCCCAATGTTTGAAACGGCCATAAGCCTTGGCACCAACATTAAGTATATTTGACGAATTGGCCCGTTATCGAGGTAAATGTCAGAGTATTGGAAATTGGGCAAGAATCTAAGCCATTTTCCGATCTGGGTTTTTGGCGACAAAGGAGTTGATTCATAAACATGTTGGTCCCGCATTAATCCCCAGCGCGTCTTATCGGGGAGGTTCCCTGTAATAAAGAAGCTATCATCACCTAAATCAAGGTTCGGGGTCGAAAGTGCAGGTGCATATGGTTTTATAATATCTTGAGAAAGGCACTCCTCAATGTGGTCAACACTCTTATCAGAGAGTGGTCGAGGATGGTCTATAATTTGATAAGGTATTCCCAACTCTTCGGCAACTGCTGACCCCGATTCGACCGCAGAAGTCTGCCCGGGTCCAAAATCAAGTATAACAGCCCGAAAAGGGATGTCGTTTGCCTGGAACATACTTGCTAAAAACGTGCTGTCTGCACCACCAGAGAAACCAAGGACAGGTTCAGAATCCATTTCTTGTAAAACATCACAGATCTCAGTACAGACAGACTCGAACTCCTTGGGAGGTGAATCGCTCTCAGTGAGATACGAACGGATGCGCCAAGACTCTCCGTTTCCAGTAAGAATGGTTCCCGGTGGGAGCCGGTAAACATCCCGAAAAACAGTCGTCAATGGCATACGCAACTTTATGTCCCGGGAAAGATAATGAATTAACTTATTTGGATCGATAGAAATAAAATCGAGTTGCTTGGTAGCAAGGGCTTTAGCAAGTGTTGATGTTACATGAATTTTGTTTTTGCAGTCAACAATGTACCCTCCGCTAAAAGCGGAAGATGTTATCATTCGAAGTTGGTCACTGCCAGGATCAATTAGTACATAGTTCCCGCACCCGTGCCTTGATTCAAATTTCAAATAGTCACTTCTAGATTGTTGGTACTTACTAATCAGTTCTTCAGGTGTTTTATGATAAGGGGTACCTCTAACAGATGGCTCCTCGGTGATTTCTCCAGTCGCTGGACCTTCTTCATCATATGTTATGTAGAAGTCAGTTACGTTATGTTTATCTAGCATTCGTAAAGAGGGTGTCGGCAAGGTAGATTTACTGCGGGCGATATCCTCGCTCGTCCATCCAGTCGTTGTCGAAAACCGTGTCGAAATACTGCTCACCGCCGTCACAGGCGATGACGGCGACTTCCGCGTTCGGCTTCTGAATCGCAATTTCCCGGCCGATATGGAGCGCGGCACCGGAAGAGCTGCCAATCAGAAGACCATACTGGCTCGCCGCGCGTCGCGCCTGCAGGAACGCATCGCGATCGGGAACGCTTCGAACTTCGTCGATGTAGTCGAACCACATCGTCGATAGTTCGTGGCCCTTTCCGAGGCCCTCAACCTCCGTGTTGTACTCTCCTTCCTCGTGACCGTAAAACGCGGTGCTGACGTTAGATTCGACTGCGTCGACCCCGATAGCGGTCACGTCACTATTGTGCTCTTCCTTTATGTATTTCGCAATCCCGGACATCGTTCCACCCGTCCCCATCGGACAGACGACGTGCGTTAGCTCGGGATACTGGTCGACCAATTCTGGACCCGTCCACACGGAGTGGACAGTAGGGTTCGTCTGATTCGAATACTGGTCCAGCCACACACCACCTCTCTCGGTGGCGACTCGTTTTGCTTTGTTCCGATAGTATTCCTTGTGCTCGGTCGGCACGTCGGGACACGTGATGAGTTCACCGCCCAGTGACTCGACGTACCCCAGTTTCTGCTCACTGTTCCCGACTGGCGTCGTGATGACACACTCGTATCCCAGGCGGTTCGCTGCGAGTGCAACGGCACCGGCTGTATTGCCTGAGGACCCCTCGACTACGAGATCTCCAGGTTCGATTTCACCGTTCTCTTCGAGTTCTTTCAGCATCCCGACTGCAATACGGTCTTTCATCGAACCAGTCGGGTTTTCGTATTCCGCTTTGATTTTGACGGTCCCACTCAGGGATCGCTCTTCGTAGGGAAACAGTGGAGTATTACCGATATTAGAGAGGACAGGATCGGTGATAGTAAACGGCAGGGTCCCACTGTATTCCCAATCTGAAAACGAATCTAGCGACTCCATGAGTGCCCACATGGCAGGCATGATGCAAATAGTTATTCATCGCCATCTTTTGATGTTGTTTCATTTATATTACTTGGTGGGCGGTTTCCCCGACCGATTTCTGAAGAGCGAATCGTCGTTCACGCACACCGCGGCGGGAGTGAGTACGAAGGTGATGTTGCGAACACATACCAAAGATAGCGGTCAGAGAGGACACCTCTCAACACCGATGACCAAAATCGGTTAGTCAGTGGAGGGATCGAGAGTTATCGAAATTCACGTACAGATCGATCAATCGGTGTAGAACTTGACCGTCTTCGCCAGTCCTTCTCTGAACGACCAGGTTGGCTCCCACCCGAGTTGTTCAACTTTCGTCGTGTCGAGGGCATACCGTTGATCGTGACCAGGTCTATCGTCGACAAACTCGACGAGGTCGTCAGAAGCCCCCACTAGTTCGATGATAGCCTGTGCCACTTCGCGATTGGTCATTTCTTCACCACTTCCGATATTGTATATCTCGCCGATGGATCCATCGTGGAGCACGCGGTCGATAGCTCGACAGTTATCACGAACGAAAATCCACTCCCGAACGTTTGATCCGTCGCCGTACAGCGGGAGCGAGTCACCGTTTTGAGCCCGGGTAATGAACTTCGGAATCAACTTCTCGGGATGCTGGCGGGGACCGTAATTGTTGCAGGTTCGGGTGAGCAAAACGGGGACTCCGTATGTGGTTTCGTAGCTCTGCGCGAGCAGGTCTGCACTTGCCTTGGTTGCAGCGTATGGATTGCGTGGGTCAAGTGGATCGGCTTCGCTGAACGTTCCCTCGAGAATTTCGCCGTAGACCTCGTCGGTCGAGACCTGCAAGAAGCGATCGATATCGGCGTCTTTCGCGGCATCGAGAAGAGTCCGAGTCCCGTCTATGTTGACCGAAACAAACGGCTCAACGCCATCTATCGACCGATCGACGTGGGAGTGTGCAGCGAAATTGACGACGACATCACATGATCCCACCAAATCCCGTACGAGCGTGCTGTCCCGAATATCACCCTCGACAAATTCGTGCTGGGGGTCATCCAGCACACCGGACAGATTGTCGATCGATCCAGCGTAGGTGAGTGCATCCAGTGTGACGATGTCGTAGTCCGTCTCGTCGATGAGGTGATGGACAAAATTAGACCCGATAAATCCCGCACCCCCGGTGACTAGTACGCGCATATCGATGGGAAAGGTAGTAGGGCTTAAACAGGTTTTCCCTCGTATTGGTCGGTATGCGTGTTCTAACCCTGGGAATAAATGGACTTCTGGGTTCAAACGTCGTCACGTCGGCACTCGACCAGAACCACGAGGTATTCGGAACATATCACACAACTGTACCGTCTTTCGACATCTCGATGCAGCAGCTAGATGTCACAGAAACAGATCGTGTCTCGGAGGTGGTGCGGTCAGTCGACCCCGACTGGGTAATCAATTGTGCAGCGATGACCGATGTGGATGGCTGTGAACGAGCGCCCGACAGGGCAAGCGAGATTAACGCACAGCCCATGGAAGCACTATCGGAGGCTTGTTCAAATAGTTCAGCCAGACTACTTCATGTCTCTACTGACTATGTCTTTGGAGGTGGACAAACGGGACCCTACGATGAGTTGGCGACGCCGGATCCTCGCCAGGTCTACGGTCGATCGAAGCTCGCCGGCGAACAAATTGTGAGAAAACAGGCCCAAGACCCACTTATAGCCCGATTGTCCTTCGTCTACGGAATCCACCGGCACTCCAAATCACTGGCTGGATTTCCGGCATGGCTGATGTCCGCCCTCGATGAAAATGAGTCCGTCTCCCTCTATACGGATCAGTACGTATCACCGACACGCGCCAGCCAAGCTGCTAGTACGTTCATGGAGCTCATCGATGAGGGACTCTCTGGCGTCTTTCACGTAGCGTGTCGGTCCTGTGTGACACCATATGAGTTTGGGAGGAAGTTCTGCAAGCAGATGAGTGACGACCCCGCGCAGATGCAGCAAGGATCGCTCGACGATAGTACGAATATAGCTACGCGGCCGAAAAACACCTGTCTCGATGTCGGTCGCGTCGAAGAAAAACTGGGACGCGAGCAACCCACACTCATGTCAGACATCGACAATCTCGTTCGAGAGCTCGATGAGTGAGCAGTTGGAGTGACTCAGATCAGTGTGGCTCCAAGTGTGTCAGAGTTCATACTCATCGTGATGGTTCAAGAAATACCGGCGAGCGTCCTCTGGGAGGTCAGCGAATCGAAGAATAGCGTCACAGGACAAGCCGGGACACTGCATAATGCGCTCGGCTTCGAGTTCGTTCGCTGCGACGACCGTGCCACATTCTGAACAAGTGTCGGTGATAATTCGCATCGTTACAGTTTTAGGTTCGAGTTCTCGCCAACGACGAGTCGGCGGCCTTCGGGAAGTGATCCTGCAGCGCTTTCAACCGTCGTGCCGCGTCCAATCAGACTGTCGACGATCCGTTCGTTCGCATTTATCGTCGTGTCCCCAATGACGACACTGTTTTCGATATGAACGTTAGCGAGCGTCGTATTACTCCCGATCGACGTGTACGGGCCCACGTACGTCCCCGGCTTTATGTTCACATCGGAAGCTATCGAAACCGGGCCACGAACAACCGCGTCTGAATCGATTACTGCGGATTCATCGATTTCGACGGAACCAGTGACCTCTGCGCCAGAGTCGACCTGACCTCTGATTTCCGGCGTCTGATCTTCGAGGACGAGGCGGTTTGCTTCGAGGATGTCTACTGGTTTACCGGTATCTTTCCACCATCCTGTAACGACGTGTGAGTCGATATCACATCCGTCGTCTATGAGCAACTGGATCGCATCTGTTATCTCTAACTCTCCACGCCAAGAAGGCTCGAGACGCTCGATAGCGTCAAATATGACGGGGGAAAAGACGTAGATTCCGACGAGCGCCAGGTTACTGGGGGGATTATCCGGTTTCTCGACGAGATTACGCACAGTCCCGTCGTCATCAAGGTCAGCGACACCGAACTGCTGGGGAGAGTCAACTGACTGGAGGGCGATACCTGCATCGTACTCACCCGCATCGAAACTCTCGATGAGATCAACGATGCCCGCTTTGAGAATGTTGTCGCCCAGATACATCACGAAGTCATCGTCACCGACGAAATCTCGAGCGCATCCCGCGGCGTGTGCGAGTCCGAGCGGTTCCCCTTGAATAATATAGGTGATGTCGACGCCGTACGCTGACCCGTCACCTAGAAGTTCCTGGATGGCAGTTCGCCCCTTGTGACCCAGTACGATTCCAATGTCAGTGACACCAGCAGCTTTCAGGTCCTGAATCGCATACTCGATGACGGGCTTATTTGCCACTGGGACCAGCTGCTTTGGGCCCGTATGTGTTATCGGCCGAAGTCTCGATCCGGTACCGCCTGAGAGGAGAACGCCTTTCATGGATTACTTGTGCGGTTCAGCGTCCCAGTCTAAAGGTATTTTGTCCGTGTCGTACGGTAGTCGTTCTTCGTCGGGCTTGTCGTAATCATAGAGTTCAGTGGGATAGTTGATGAGTATTGCTGGCTCGTCACCGAGCACCTTGAACCCGTGCCAGCAATCGCCGGGAATCCGAATCACTCGCTGGTTCTGTTCTCCAATCACGAACGTATCTAGCTCACCTTGCGTCGGTGAATCCTCTCGCTCGTCGTAGACGCCGACTTTGATCCGCCCCTTCGGACAGACAAAATGGTCGATTTGGCCTTCGAGATGTCGATGCCACGCACGTACTACTCCAGGATAGGTCATGGAGTAATACGACATCGCCGGTCTGGGATCGTACTCCGCCCAGTCTTCCCTGAACACTTCGACGAGATGGCCGCGTTCGTCGACATTGACTTGCAAGTCCCTGACTGCAAGATCATGTATCATATACCAAACCTTGTCGAGATGCTACTTAAAAGGAGAGGATAGACGGAGACGATTGAATTTAGTGAGGATATACAGTTCTCCCACGTTCAGACGTGGATCATAGCCGTGGCCGTGTCACAATCGGAATGAAGCAAGAGGACTCGTGCCAAAAAGTGACATCCTATATTTACCAAATCAACAGCAAGAAGAACAATTATCGTTGTGCACAGATGAGAGCTGTTGTGGCCAAACTCGAATAGTGGCTTTTTAAGTGTGAGAGTCTAATACACCCATTCAGATTAGGCATGAGCGATCCATTATTTGTCCTCGCTATCGATGGCCTTGATATCGAGAAGGCGAGACAGTGGACGCCTGAGTTACTGCTTTCGACACATAGCGAACTCTCCCTCACCGAATTTGATACAATAACGACATTTCATATCTGGCCGACGATGTACTGTGGAGAATCTGCGATGGGTCGAATTCATGCCAATAAAACGTACCCGCAAAGACTCCAACAGAAACTCGCTAACTTGTTCGGTATGTTGATTGATCCGGTGATATCGGACACCAAAGCCGGTGCAGCTAAAAGATTTATCGCCCCGAGCGCCAACATAGCGCCACGAAAGGGCGGTAGAGAGTTGTTCGAAGACGACTGTCTCTTCTCTGACCTCAAAGCGAGAATCGTTGGCGTGCCGGGATGGAACTTCCGAGATTGTCTTGATATCCGCTTCAATGACGAATCACTCTGGGAAACGATTCTACGCGACGATGGTGTTGAGCAGTGCTACGAGATCTTAGAAGAGGAACTAGAAGCAAAAGTCAGCGTGACCGAAGAGGCGTTGGACTATCCATACGATTTAGTGTGGACCCACATCCATGCACTCGACAGTGTGCAACATCTCTTTGATAGGGACATCCAGCGAGAGTGGTATGAACGCGTCGCTGAAGCGGTGCAATCGCTGATCAATCACTCAAACGTTCGAGGTGTCGTGATACTCAGTGACCATGGACTGATGGGGGGAGACCACCGACCGCCGGGACTAGTCTCGACCACAGAAGAATTGGGCGAGAGACTACCGAGTCGCCCGGCCGAGGTCCGTGAGTGGCTCAGTCGTTGCATCGAGGGTGAGGCAGAGATGAACAGAGAACGGATGGAACACCTCTCCGATCTTGGCTACCTTGATGTCCCGGACGTATAACAGGTAAAAGGACGTAGTGTTCAAACGGCTGAAAACAAAGCAGAGATTGACATGGATGAGATGAACAATCGGACACAGCGAGCTATTGACATACTCCGAACCAATGGGCTAGGCGCGCTAGTCAAGCGGAGTGCTCGGTTTCTACATCGACAGCTGCCTCCAGGAACGAGTTCGTATAACGGCGTTCGGACAAACAACTGTCTCTACTTCGATCCGGTTCTACCATGGCGAAACCCGGCGCGACCAATGTACGAGTCGGGACTAATAGCTGGCATTTCAGAACACGTCGATGAGGGCGACGACGTTGTCATTGTGGGTGGTGGACGAGGAATCACCGCAGTGCGGGCAGCAGAACAAGTCGGTGAAACCGGCACAGTGACCGTGTTCGAGGGTGCCTCAGAGTGTATCGGTCGAATCAAGCAAACCGCTCGACTAAACAGCGTTGCAGATCGGATTGCGGTTTATCACCGAATCGTAGGCTCGACAGAGAACCTGAAAGGATCCAGAAAAGGTGCAGCAAGACTCTCCCCTTCGGAATTGCCAGAGTGTGATGTCCTTGAACTGGACTGTGAAGGTGCCGAAATCGAAATATTGGATGGGATAGAATTTCGCCCAAGAGTAGTACTCGTAGAAACGCACGGACTGTACGATACGCCTTCAGAGGCAGTGAAAACGATGCTGGAAAACCAGTCGTACAGTATCACATCAGAGCAAGTCGCTGACGAGGGGAGGAGTGATTTTTGCGAGGATAATGATATTATGGTGATAGCGGCGGTAAGACAGCCGTGACTCACCGTTGTCAGGCATGAACATAGGTCGCCTGTCCTCGATACGCCCCCTCACTCTGGATAAGTAGTGAACTCAGTTCGAAATATGTCACGTAGCCTCTCGACAACGCTCGACATTGTATATTCGTCCTTGACGGTCTCTCGTGCGCTGACAGAAATGTCGGCACGGACTGAGGAGTCCTGTAACTTCTGAATCGTTGCAATCCACTCTTCGCGGTCGTTCACCAGAAATCCATTTTCGCCGGAGTCGATAATGTGGGCGTTTTCTCCGACTGGATTCGTAATCGGTGGAACGCCACAGGCCATGTACTCGAGTAGTTTCATCGCGCTCTTCCCGCGGTTCCAGAATGAATCCGTAAGCGGCATTACACCGACATCGAACGTTGATATAATCCCAGGAATTTTTCTGGCGTACTCGTGACTCGGTATCCAATCCGTGAACTCGGCCGGGACATCGAGATCCTGGTATCGATCTTTCACTTCGTCGGCACCGGCGACACCGACCAGATGCACGGCCAAGTTCGGTATTTCGGTTGCAATTTCATCAGCAACATCCGCAAATGAGAGTAAATTCTCGCGGTGAGCCACCGCATTCCCAACCCATCCCAGGGTGAAGTGCTCGCCATTGCCTTCGGTATCGTAGGTCTGTGATAGATATGGTTCGTCTGGTACACCAGTCGGCACTCGGTAGACAGTGTCCGCATAATGCTCCGCGTAGTCTTTGAGAAAGGTGTTACCAGTAATGACAACGTCTGCCTCCCGGATGAATTGGCGAGTGGCAAGTGGCTGGTTCAGGAAAACCGCATCGTCAAGATCAAACACAAGTGGGTGATTTTGGCCCTTGCGAAGTAGATAGAAGGCGCGGAGCTTTTTATAGACAGGTCGCTGGCAATATACGATATCGTTGGGACAGACAGCGTCAAATTGCCGACGGACACGGGCGAGTTCTCTCCCTTCGGTTACAAACCCCCCAATCGTCTGGTACGAAACACCGCGGGTCGTGTGTGGTTCATGGCAATTTGCTTTTATATTTGGATATTCCTCGTCGAGAATTTCGGCTGGCATAAACGCCCGATAACGAGAGCTCGCGACATCAAATCCACCTTTCGTGAAGAAGTGAACAGTCCGCGTCACAGGTATCAGGTGAGGGGAAGCGCGGTATTATATGTACGGTTTCGATTGTAACAGATAAGTCCATTACCAGGACGACTGCTAGAGGGGTTTTCGATAGTGTGCATTAATTAGACGGACCCTATTTGTTACCGAGCTACAGGACAGAACTACTATTGGTGGGATACAACAACAAGAGATTATGGAATTAGAGCGTAGGAAGCTCCTTGCTGCTAGTCTTTCTCTTTGTTCCCTTTCGGGATGTGCACAATTGAATAGGCAGGACGGTGGAGAGTCCGCACCAAGACGTAGAGATAGGATGGATGGCATAAACGACGAGAATGTAAGGAGTCGGTTCAACGAGAACGGCGAGCTGACGGCACCGATCCGGATCGACGACGACGATGTGGCGGAGTTCATTGACCCGGAGACAGGATGCCGGTTTCTAGAACACGAACCGTCTGGTAACGTGTGGGCGTGGCGGCCCGATGGAACGCTCGTCTCGCCTTCAGTACAAACATCTGGTATTTCAAACGTTAGTTTGAATCCCGATCGGCCACTGTGGAGTACCGAGGATAGACGGATTGTTGTCGATAAAAGTGGAAACGGAGATGCTGAGTCACTAACTCAGGCAGTGCAGTCGATTCCGATGTTCGTGTTCCACGACCTCGTAATAGAGATATCACCGGGAGATTACAGTAATGAGGGTACGCACATCGTCCCGCCGACGATAGGATCACAGATGAACCCGGACGGGACCGAGAGTAACACGCTACGGATAATCGGCGATACCTCCGATCCAGCGACGACGAAAACCGGTCCGTTCGTCATCGACAGTTTCCAGGGAATCGTCTCGGTGAAAGGTGTCGAGATTCAGCACCCGACGACAGAGGTGAACGAAAATGCGGCGTTTACGGCGTTCGATACCAAGAAGGCCCGGTTCGGATCCTCGAAAGTCGTCGGCGGGAGGTACAATCGTACGATACAGGCATACGGGAACACGATACTCGAGCCACAGGGACTCGACTTCGACGGGGAGCACTCTGTGCTGATTTCGTGTAAGCAAGGCGGGTGCGTAAAGCACGTACAAAGTGCACCCGACTCAGATATCAGACTAGGTGGGTCACTGTCAGATCAAGTCCTGCGTGTCGACATCGGTGGTCGCTACATCGACTTCGAGCACGAACTCTCTGCAGTGACCGATTTACGATTCGGTAGCGATATCTATCCACGAGGCGGTCCTATTCACTACGACAATGCCGTCTATCACCGGTCAGGAAAGGTCGATGGGGCCGCATACGCTGAACTTCCCGCTGGTACAAACCACCGGGTAGAGACGGGAATCGCTGCCTCAACGACGTCGAGGTCGAGGATTCTGACGGTCTCTCACAAGCGGTCCGGGTCAGCAAGGGTCGACACTGCCGTGCTTCTGGTAAACGACTCGGGCGCCGCAGGGACTGACGAGTCGACGACGCTTCATCGAACAGACCACTCCAGTGGCCTGGACGCGGTCGAAGCCAGGGTCCATCAAACGACTCACGAAATCGTGCTCGACGTGGATACGTTGGCAGATGGCCTCCTGACCGTAATGACCATGTGAGAGAGCTACACTGGCCGCCATCGCGCTGGACGGCGTCGTACGTCTTTTCAAACTGCTTAAGTCGGTTCACAGAGAATCGCCCACAACCTGGCGAGACACAAATGGACACCTCTACCTTTGCTGAACGCATTAAGAATACTGCAAACTCCGTCATCGATGTCAGCCAAGTGTCTGACATCGTTGCACCACTTTACTATGGGCTACGGCCGCTGGATCCCGAGGTGCAGCAGACACTTGCGTCGGTTGACTTCCCCCAAATCGACAACGACACTGTCGATAGAATCGCGCTCTTCCCGGATTTCTACGCGAGTCGATACCGAACAGTCTTTCTTGGCCTTCTGGCACATGTGCTCTACGATCAAGGAATCGGCTCCCTGTTCTTATTCGACGACAAGCAGTTCCCCACTTGCAAGCCAAAAGAGGGACCGGCCGACTGCGTGGAGTGCATGAAAAAGTCCCAGAAGTTGATCGATGTCATGGGACTCGAAGCGGAGTATCTCGGTGACATCGATACAAGCGGCGTCACCCCACTGTCCCCAAACCCAGAGTGGATGGTTCAGGACGCCTACTCGTCGGTCAAGCGGGACCAGCTTATTGCCGAAGTTGACGAAGAGAATCCACATCACCAACAATTACTGGAAGAGTATATCACAGGCGGACAGATCGCGTGGCAAGCCGCAGTCGCGGTCGACCACCAATATGACTTTGATTATCTAGTGACGAACATAGGTCCAGGCCTCCCCAAGCGCTCTGTTCTACAGTACGCGAAACAAGAAGACAAAAAAATCGTCGGCGTTATGGATCCGGCGTTCGGTCGAGGGGACGGATACCTGTTCAATCACGGGGAGCTGCCGCTGTCGCAGTACATGACAGAAGACAAGTGGCAAGCGATCAAGTCAACGAACCTCGAGGAGGAGGATCGGACCGAGCTCCAGTCGTTCATGGAAGACAGATTTGAGTCCGCACGCTACCAGAAACACGCTGATCGAGGTGTCGACATCCGGTCAGCCCTCGATATCGATTCAGACACCGAGACGGTCTACGCGATGTTCACACACCTACTCTGGGATGCTGCAATAGACACCCGCCTCTCACGAGCGTTTGAAAGCCACAATGACTGGCTCTTCGAGACGATAGATTGCTTTGCCCAGCGGGATGACCGTCTCGTAATCAAGACGCACCCGGCCGAGAGTATACGAAAAACGAACCAGGGGGTGATGGACGTTCTCGACGAGCGATACGACGAGTTACCGGAGAATATAGACGTACTTCCACCCGAAACCGATGTTAGCACGTACGCTCTCATCGATTTGGCCAACGTCGTACTGGCATACTGTTCGACCACCGGACTGGAAAGTGCGTACATGCGAACGCCTGTCGTAACGGTGGGTCAACCTCACTACACTGACAAAGGATTCACTCACGACGTAGAGAGTCCCTCGGAGTACGTGGCGGCAATAGACGCGGACCCCAAATCACTGGAGTTGTCCGACTCGGAGTACAGACTCGCACAACGGTACGCGTACAACTACTTTATAGAGCGACCGATCTATCTGGATATGATCAAACCCGGATTCATTGGCGACGAGGAATACTCCCTCTCGCTCGACAGTTATGCAGACGTGATAGAAGACGAGACGCTTAGCCGAATCGGTCGGTCGATCGTAGAGTGGGACGACTACTTCTACAGACGAAAAGAGTAGTACCGCTCACAGTCGCAATTTCGGGACTACATACGATGGGCACTTCCCCCGGGGCAGGTATGGAAGTGGATGGCAGTCCAGTTAATCGAAGATGGAATGCTATCGGAGGTCCTGTACGTACGACAGGATTCGTTCAGCTCTCCGACGCCAGGTGTACTGTCTCACTTGCTCAGAGACAGTCGCCGACAACTGTTGAGCCAGGTCCGTGTCCGAAAGGACTCTCGTTACAGCTTCGGCGAGGGCATCGGAATCGCCGGGCTCGGCGAGGAGAGCGTTCTCACCGTCAGTCAACACCTCTTTGAGGACAGAGAGGTCGCTCGCGACGATTGGTCGGCCTGCAGCCATGTATTCGAACAGCTTTAGTGGAGAAATATAGTCTCGTGCACTTCGTGTGTACGGAGCAACGAGGATGTCTGCAGCAACCTGGTAGAGAGGAATATCTGACGGATCGACGAACCCTGTGAGGACGACGTTATCCGCCGGTTCGACGGTCGTTTTAACACGCTCGACGTCCGCAGGGTACCCGCCGACAACGTACACAGTCGCGTCGATCCGGTCTGCAGCCGCGGCCAGAACCTGGCCACCCTTCCCCGGATATAGGTGTCCCGTGTAAGCCACGACCGTCTCGTCGGCCGGAATGTCGAGTTGACGCCGGGCAAATTTCTTTGAGAGGCCGGCATATGGTGTCAGGTCAACACCGTCTGGGGCGACGAAGGGGTCGGTGACGTCGTAGGTCGCAAGGTCGTATTCTTTGAGTGCCTCTGTGATACAGACGACACCATCCACCGATCTAAAGAACCGCTCTTTTCCGTAGGCTGAAATGATGTCGTGATGTTCCAACACCGTAGTCGGACGCCGGTTCTGGGGCAGTATTGACCGTAACTCGCTAAAAGCGAACGTTGGATAGTAGTTCCGCGAGTAAAGAATGTCGTCTTCCCCGAGGCGGCCAGTCGACGACTCTTTAAGTAACCACCCTGTCAGCGTCCCAGTCATTGTCAGAAGGCCAACTTTGTCAGGCACGTCAGGTCGGCTCTGGAGGCTTGGGAGTGTCTCGATTCGAAACCTGGTCTCGAGTCCATAGTAGTCAGCGAGAGTCTCCCATTGAATCGTCTCAGACGTACCGTGACTCGGATGAACGAAGCAGACTTCCTCACCACAGCTAGCAAAGGCCTGACACATTTTCATCTGCTGTATGGTGTGGGCCTTCTTTCCAGGGAGATTTGCATTCGATAGATAGTAGAGCATCGTCCCTGTCATGAAGTCAGCTAGTGTCGGCTTATTTCCGTCGAAACGGTTGGAAAGTCCCGTGGCAAAGATACAACGAGTTGCCACTGACCAAAAAACAATTAATATATAGAAAGGAGAGTAGACGAAGACGAAAATCAGCGGCTCTGTTGTACAGATTGTCGAAAGGGCTATCCAATCTCACCATCTGTATACCCCAGTGCATCCAGCCGATCCTGTGCCGCTTCGTCCAGGGTCTGGCTCTGTGATTGGATCTCGTCAGAGAACATTTGTTCGCAGTAGCGACGTGCCTCCGTTCGGTCGTGCTCTGGGCTGCCAAATGTTCGTTCCCGATTGAAACAGGTCCGCAGTACTGTGAACGGTCGTCGTCGGTTCAGTGGCGCGTCGTCAGTACGGACGAGTCGGTTGGCCACACTCAACAGTTTTCCTGTAAGCCCAAAATCAGAGAAGGCGTGTCCACCGTCATGGTCCCATGCACCGAAGGCATGGTATTCGAGATTCTTGGAGAGTAACGTTGCATCGATTTTTTTCGCGTTGAACACCAGACGGGAGTCAGGAGCACCCTCGATTAGGTTGTATCCTGAGGTGTACTCCGGAACCGGTTCGTCCATGAGAGCACACAGCGTAGGGTAGAGGTCGACATGTGCCATAAAATCCCCGTCGGCGGTAACCTCGACGCCGTCACCGTAGAACAACGTCGGGACGTAGACGCTCTCCGAAACTAACGTCGGTGCATGACCGTACATCCCGTATTCACCTAGTACTTCGCCGTGGTCCGCCGTGAGAATAACCAGCGTATCTTCGAGGACACCACGCTGTCGCAGGATGTCGATTCGTTCTTCGAATCGGTCGATTGCCGTTTCAGCACTGCGATTATAGTCCCTTCGAATTTTCGTCCGGTCCGACGTTCGGGCAGTCCAGTACTCGGAAAGTGAAGTGAACGATTTGTCTTCGTCCGGGATTTCCGGATGAGACATATCGTATCCATATGGCGCGTGAGTTGAGAGTTCCCTGTCCATGACCACAAACGGTTCCTGCACGTTTGCAATCGCCTCATGGAACTGTGCGCGCTCGCTGTATCGATCAACTCCATCGATGCCCTGACTAATCGTGTTCATCATGTAGGTGGGACACGAACCAGGAACAAGGTCAAATATCGTATCGATATCGTCAGGTAATACATCAGAAAACTTCCAGACCCCATGTTTAGGCGGGTTTAGACCTGTTAATATCGACGTAAAGGCAGTACAGCTCAGCGGACTACTCGAGACGGTCTTAATCAGTTCAGACTCGTCTGCTAACCGCTGGGGCACAGAGTCCCATCTTAACGCATCTGCGACGAAAATGTAGATGTTCGTTGGATCAACATGAACGTCAATTTCCATGGCTTGAAAGTAGTACCATATTAACTGATATATTTACTGGATTACTAAGCATAAGAACCAGAGTTCGGTGTTAGGTGGGCCCACTCACCCACTTGCCGTTGGGGATCTGACAGTCTTGTTTTCCAGTACGACGCCAGAGGCGTAAAGACGGCCATCACCCGATGTGTAGACCTTGTTGTAGCGACGATCCAGATACATCTCTAGATTGTACTCCAAATACCAGAGATGAGAACCGTTCACCGACCCGCCATCTTCATATATTACGACGGGATCACGGTGATAAAAGCGAGGGTGTTCGATTGGCGAGAGCGACCGGTTGAAGAGCGCCCGTGAATCCTGTTTATAGACTGTATCATGCGCATAGTCAAAGCGACAACAAAGGAGCCAATCGCTGTAAATAGGACGACTGACGTACGTGTCGGAGAAAGCGACACCGGCAGCTTCTCCTTGAGTGAAGTATCGGCGCTGTTCTTCGGGATGATCGACGACGGCGGTCGGGACGAACAGTTGAGTCAGAAGGAAAAGCAGCACCACGGGGACGATTGCTGCATTTGCAATCCGACCTATCGAGAACCACTCGGAAAGACTTGTTTGGGCGAATCGATAGCCGATAAAGAATACCGCCACGAACGCGAACTCACCGAGTAGAACCGTTCGTTCCTGGCTTAGCGAGGAGGTAAAATACGCAATTATCGAGAGCAAACCAAGGACCCCCGTCACAGATAGAATCAGGTAGACGCCGTCGTGGTCACGTCCGAAATAGGAGGCCAGAATCCATCCAACACCGCCGATAGCAAGCGTCGACGGAATGTACCCGTATCGTCTGAGGAATACGAGCACGTTTTCTGGCCCAGCGCTTGAGGCGTAGAGAACCGGGTTACCACCCGACTGAGCAGGTGTGCCACCACCGAATAGCCCAGCGAAAAACGACCCCATATCGCCGAAAAAGCCTGCGAGCAGTAGCGTGAATGCCTTGAGAAACCCACCGACGAACACCCACTGCAAAGCAAGTAAACCACCCACGATAGCCACGTACCTGAACACTCGCGGTAAATCAAGGAAAGGGTTTGTACTGGATCTCCTCCACCGCGAGACGACAGCGATAACGGCGTATCCAATGACGGTGGAGAATAGAACAAACACTGGTATCTTGTGTGAGAATACCGTCGCAAATCCAACGATTCCGAACAGTACACCGTATCGTTTGTCACGTTCTGAGGCGTACAAGAGGAGACAGACGAGAGAGGTAGCTACGAGAAATGTCGCATAAAAGTTTGGATTCGGCCCGACTGAGAAGTGCAGTGACATCGTCATGAGGCCGGTGACAATCGCACCAATCGCCGCGTATTCTTCACTAGTGGTTACGCGATGAATGAACACATAACACGAAAGCATGAGCACGACGGATGAAATAGAGTGTACTGCAAATGCATCTGGAAGATTACTCGACGAAATCATCTTGAACACAGCAGTCTGTATGTGGAAGAGCGGCACGCGACGATAGAAGGGTGAAATTATCGGTTCAGTAGAGCCTGCGGCAATTACAGCGTGCACCGATTCCAGAAAGTTTCCCGTGTCGCTCCCGGTCTCCGTGTATAAGAACACGTATGGCGTCGTCTTGTAAATCAGAGCGAAGAGAGAACCTGTCGCCAGCAACGTACGAGGTGTCTTACGGCCTGAGAGCCAGAATACCGCCAGAATTGAGGCGACCGTCGCGTAACCAATGAGTTGGTACCAGGGATGGAAACTACCGGTCACGTGAATCGTAAGATAGAGAGCTGCGATACCTGAGAGTGCGATTATCAGCAGGAGTTTCTGAGATCGCCGAGAGTTGAGGACGCTTTTCACCACGCGCTATCAAATGGACGGTCTAACGTTACCGACTATAATCATTCGATTATGCCCCGATCAGGAGTGGGATGTGTTTGCCAAACACTCGAACCCGCCAGGGGAGAGTACAGTCTGATGAGCACTCTAATCCGACGAACTAAACCGTTCCAGTGCAGCGGCCATCCGCTCACCGACCTTCGCTGGATCGTTATGTCGCGAAATTCGGTTAGCTGCAGTGGAGCCAATCTGATCTGCAATGGTTCGGTTTGAGAGGACATATCGGACGCGATCTTCGAGATCGCTACCGTCCGCCTCGGCCAGTAGACCAGTCTCACCGTCGACTACCTGATCCGTCATCCCCTGTGCGGCATTGACAACAACGGGAAGTCCAGCGGCCTGTGCCTCCAAAACAGCGTTTGGATACCCATCGAGGAAGGAGGTGTAGACAAACACGTCTCCCGCAGCGTACAGATCGGCAATGTCGTCGACGTATCCGAGTAGGTGAATTCTATCACGGACCGATGGCGGAGCCACTCGATCGACGTAGGCTTCGAGTTTTGGTTCGTTTTTTCGTGCGTCGTAGGCGAGTAAGTAGGTCAACGAGTCGTCATCTTGCAACACCTCCACAATACTTTTGATCGTCTGTTTGGCTCCCTCGAACTTCGGGTCGAACGTGATATCCGTGACAGTAACGAGAGTCCGGCCGTCCGAGAGATCGTACTGTTCGATAAAACGATCTGGATTTCCGCCCCGATACTGGTCGTAGCGAACAGGCGAGTGGACGACCGCGACAGATTCCGCGGAACAGCCGGTTCGGTCGATTATAACATCCCGAATATGCGTCGAAACGGCGATGAACCCATTGGCGTAGCGGAACGTCGATTTCAGCGCAGTGGCCCCTAGATATCCAATCCAGCGGGGGACGTCGTTGGTTTCCCGGGCATGGCGAGCAAGTTCGCGGCCTTCGTGCCAGACGTTGCCGGGAATTCGCAGGATGGTCGGCACGTCGTAGACCGAACCGAGCGCCATTGCAGGATAGCAGAGTGCACCATTGCCCAAAATGATGTCCGGGTCAAACTCGCGGATGGCACGACGTCCGGCGGTGATGACGTGTACGTTTCGTGTGAGGATATCGCTCGTCCCACCCGAGACGATTTTCGTTTGAACGTCGACGGTGTCGAGTGGATCCAGAATTTTCCGCGACGTATTCGCACTAAAAACCAGGATTTTCATTTACTGTCCGGAGTCTTGGGCCATTATTATTAAAGCTCAATGAAAACGATGCCGACAAGGGCTACGGATACCGAGTGGAATCCGGATACACCCCTGTCATTCGAATATCAGTTCTTCGTACCGATCCACCACTCGTGTAGTAGAGAACTCAGAGGCCCGGTCGACGAGAACGGACTCATCGATTTGATGATCGAGTGCATTATGAATGGCATCCGACATCTTGGCGACGTCCCCGACAGGCGTCAACAACCCGTATTTCCCATCTGCCAGTATCTCCGCTGACCCACCCGGGCAGTCTGTCGCAACCACTGGCGTGCCGCAGGCAAGCGCTTCTAGAAGGACATTCGGGCAGCCCTCCCACGCTGAGGGCAGTGCAAAGACGTCGGCTTCGGCCATGTACACATAGGGGTTCTCGACGAAACCAGGCAGTCGAACGATGTTTTCGATATCGAGTTGTTCGGCGAGTGATACGAGCTCTTTCCGTTTTGGACCGGAACCGAGTACGACGAGTCGACAATCACGATCTGCCGAGACGTTTGCGACTGCTGAGACGAGGGTCCGGAACTGCTTCTGCTCGTTGAGACGGCCGACACCGAGAACGACCGGAACGTCGTCGTCGTCGAACCAAGGTTCGTCGAGCGATTTGGCTTTCTGTCTGTTAATTGTCTCGATGTCGACTGGGTTGAGAATGACATTCGTCTTGTCGGCTGAAACACCCACCGTCGATTCGACATCAGTTTGGACATCAGTCGAGACGGCGACGATAGCATCTGCATCGGGATAGGTCTTGGAAACGAGGAAGTCAAGTGCCTGCCCTTTCAGTGAGGAGCGCGACTGAGGTTTCATAACGTTCGAAAGGCGAATAACCACCCTGGTATCGACTCCCGAGAGACTACGTGCCAAAAGTGAAACGACGTTGGCATTATCCATCGTCGACAATAGCGTTGTCGGGTTTTGCCTTCTAAGATACCGAACAAGGCCAGGCAAGGCAGGGATGGTTTCGGTCGGTAGAACGTCAAATGCTCCTAGGTCGACAAGTGAGACGCGATCGGACACATCTTGTCGGTACGTCCCCTCCGGAGAAGCAGGCAACAAATCAATTGTGTGGCCGCGTGCAGCGAGCTCGTTTGCAATACTGACCATCACCCGTTCTGCCCCACCTCCCCGGAGCGACGGAAGGAAGAGAGCGGCATGGCCCATAGAATCGAAAAACCCAGCCACTTTTAATACTGCTTCGGTCCAGGAGCCTACTCAAGAGTGATTCTGAGATCTCGATCTCGAACATACGAACAAAACAGATAGTGCTATCGTTGATTAGAAAAGCTTGAATAGCCAGACAAGGCGGATTCTTCATAATGCGAATCCTACGCGTCGCACAGAACTTCGACGGGCACGTGTTCCCTCTCAGCGAAGCACAGGCGAAGATGGGGCACGATGTCACCGTGTTGCGGCCATGTGAGAGCGATGAGCGGCCCGGCGTATTCGAACAGGACGGCTACACTCTCGTGAGAAAGCCTTGCACGTTCGAAATCGTTGGCAACAAGTTCGCCACGGGAGTCGGAAAGGACCTCCTGCGTGTGAACGAGTATGACGTCGTGCATGCCCATTCACATCTCTTCTTCTCTACGAATCTCGCATCCCTGAGTCGAGTATTCGGAGGAACACCGCTGGCGATAACTAACCACGGCGTTCATTCACAGAGTGTACCAGAATGGTTCTCGAAAGCGTATCTCAGTACACTCGGACGTTGGACGTACAACAGGGCTGATGCCGTGTTCTGTTACACCGAGGTCGACCAACGCCGACTCAGGAAATATGGCGTGACTACAAACTGCAACGTCGTCCCCAACGGGATTGATTCCGGAAGGTTCGTTCCCGACGGTGCAACGAGCAAGCGAATCGATCATAATGGACCAACGGTCCTTTTTGCCGGGCGCCTGGCCCAAGGGAAACGACCGTGGTGTGCAATTAGGGCCATCGCTTCCGTCCGGGATTCGGGGCTCGATGCTCACCTTTATCTCTGTGGGGATGGGCCCATGCGTGGCACCCTCAAGCATCTCGTAGAGGGAAAGGGAATCAGCAATGCTGTTCACTTCCTGGGCCAAGTTCCGAGCGAGGAAATGCCGAAGGTCTACCGGTCGGCCGATGTGCTCGTCTTGCCAAGCCGGGCAGAGGGCGTCCCTCGTGTCGTTCTCGAAGCATTGGCGTGTACGACACCGGTTGTAACGAGCGCACTCCCACCGATCACCGACTTTGTGTCAGAATCAGGATACGCAGTCGAGATCGGTGACACCCCGGGTTTTTCGGAGCGACTCAAAGAACTCTTGGAAAACCCCGATCGGCGAGCGGAGTACGGCAAGCGAGGTCGTGAGATAGTGAAGGAACGATTCGAGTGGGAGAACCTCGTCGACCAGACGACAAAGGTACTCGAACGTCTCAGTCGTGGCTAATCGTCGTTCCCCGTCGGATCCGAAGGTGTCTCGTCACCTTGGCTCTTTTCTACCTCGTACCTGAGTAAGGCCAACTCCTGATTCAAGTCGTACAACTTATTCCGATTTGTCTTTGCATTAATGTATGTATAGAATAACATCAGCAAAAGGCCAAGGATGGCCAGTGCAAACAGACCCTCGAATCCGCTGGAGAACCCCACAAAATTGAAAATCTTTTGCACCTGCTCCCTCATACTGACAGTTTTTATGGCGCTGCCGACTGCCAAACTAAACAAGACGACCCCAAAGCTCATCCACAGAAGGAATTCGAAGACGCTTTCCTTCCGTTTGCGAACAAGCCGCGCACTCTGGTAAAAAAGCGCGAGGGAGATGATTATTCCGATAGCATGAATTGGGTCGAATTTAAGCATCATCGGAATAATAAAACTTTGAGGCTCGTTAATGCCATTCGCGGCGGATACTTGATGAACGTTTCGAGCGTGAACTGAGAGCCGTCTGTCTCTGGTGGCATCGGGACAGAAATTTCATCGATCGAATACCCTTTGCGAGCGGCCTCTAACGTTTGTTCCAGGGCCCAATGGCTGTTTTCTGGCCTACCCAGATCTTCGAGCATATCTACATCGTACGCTCGATATCCACTTGTAACGTCGGTGATGTCCAAACCACCGAGAAGGTTGACTTCGTACGTGAAAAACGAAATCCCCGCTCGGCGAACCACACTGTAATCCTTGTAACTCTCGTTCAACCACCGACTGCCGATGACCATGTCGGTACCGTCCTCTTCGAGACGGGTGAGCATCGTCGGGATGTGACTGGGATCGTGCTGACCGTCTGCATCGAGTTGGACGACCACATCATAGTTGTCGGATATCGCCACCTGATATCCGGTATGGACAGCACCCCCGACACCCATGTTCTTAGGGTGGGTGATTACCCCAGCGGCGACATTCTTTGCGACGTCTCGCGTATCGTCGGTGCTGGCATCGTCGATGACGATAACGTCGTCAACATATTCCTTTGCTTCGCGTATAACTTCACAGATCGTATCAGCTTCGTTGTGTGCAGGGATTATGGCCAGAACAGATCGAGAGCGGTTTTCTTCGACTTCGGTGGCCTTCTCGCCTGCATTGTCCATTGGGGGTTTCAAACTCATGTTATCTTTGCAGAAAGTCAATCGTACGTATTACGATGCAGACCGGGTGTAAGAGTATTTATCTACTTTCCTCATCGTTTGGCTATAAACCATTTTCGGAACCGTAGTCGGCGAAGAAGGGGGGGATATCGGAAGACGTAGAACTCTCGTGTAGAAAGACAGCACAGAGGAGAAAGCTGTTTAGGAATCCGGCCGAACAGTGACTGTCCGGCCGTTGTAGACCTGTTGTTCAGTGACGTCTACGCGTTGGTCTCCGATTACGTACGTCCCCTCGTACGGGAGTGTGACCGAACCCCAACCAGTTTCATTCAGCCGAGAGACACGGTGATACGAGAACGAGTTACCCTGGACGGTAACCTTCTCCGTGCGTCTGATATCCACCGATTCAGCAGTGGAGTGGTTGATTCGAACGGTCACACCTTCGACGATAGTGTAGACCTTGTATCGACCCCCCGACGACGCGTAGATAGCCCGATAATGACCGAGCCCCCTCATATCGATCGAAGCCGTTCCCCAGTGTTCGTGCAATCGAGTGTGCATCGAGTGATCGGGGAATTCAGCATCGAGATCACGAGTAATAATGAACTCGACACCGTTACTGGACAATCGGCCGTACCATGTCCGGGGGTCTGTCGAAGAAATAAATGGTAGATAGTTGTCCTGTGCATACTGGTAACTTCGGGATTGACCGTTTACAAAGTAGTTATCGACCCGGTTACGACCCCACCCACTGAAAACGTAATCACCGCCAGGTGGCCGGGGGTTTCTCTCGCTGTACCGTTCGATCCACGTTATCGTTTCATAGCGATCGTCGTCGATGGTCAGTTGTGATTGTTTGACCGGGGTCTGCACGAGTCCTGCACCGCTGATAAGCAGGAACAGGACAAAGAGCGGGACTACGACAGAACGGACCGACACAGTGTCCTCGATAGTCGTGACGGAACTATCAAAGAGGTTAGACACCGGAATGATGTCGACGCGATCGGCTAAAAACAAGAATCCAAGCGTCGCAAAGAGAGCGGCAAATACAGACATTTCACCGAGGAACCTGATCTGGTTCAGTGACAGCATAAAAAAGAACAGAAAGTAGATACTAGGAACCAGCCAAACGGGGCGATTTTTCCGATACGCGTTGAGAGTAGCCCAGATTGCGACGGGTATCGACAGGTAGAACGGAAATCCAATTTCAAGCAAGGGACCAACGAATAATCCGCGGTTGGGCTGGAAGACGGAAGCAGAGTCGGCAATGTTACTCCCGACTCGTGAGGTGAAATAACCGAGAAATTGTACGAATGCGTCCGAAAACGACGGGAGAGTGACCAGTACGATACCGATGACAGCGCCCCCAGAGATGATAGAAACGGCACCAAGTGTGCGAGCGGGCCAGCCGCGTCTGGCGGCCATTTCACCGAGTAGCGTCACAAAAATAACACCACTGAGCAGTAACGTCGGCGTCCCCGACCGGAACAGAGGGCCCCATCCGAAAACAAGGTACGGAATTAGTGCCAAAATCGATGCGAGCGCGAAGGCAAAAAATAGCGGAAGGTTTGTCCGGAGAGGAGATTCGTCGTGCCGAAGTTGTATCATGACGAGGCTCCAGACGAGAAGGGCCAGTGGAATTACCAGCAGCGGACCAGCACGCCAGGCATACACCTGTGCTGCGACACTCAACCCAGTTATGGTGATAGGTGCCACGTATTTTGGCCGACGCCAATAATCTCGCTTCAACGGCGAGCGACCACCATCAGCCGTGAGAAGGTATACCAGGCCGAGGGTAGTGAGAGACAACCATAGGTAATCAAGCGCGTGATGGTCTGCCATCCCGAGAGTCGTCCGGTAGGCGTGAGCAGGAATCGCCGCCAACAAGAAGACAGCGAGTATCCCAACGCGACGGTCATTGCTCAATCGAGCCATGATAAGGTACGTTGCGATCGCCGTGAGAGTAGCGGTCACGACCGGGTACCAGGCAAGGACTGTCCCTGATGCGGACGTTGAATTGCCGAGTATTGTAGCTGCGAACCAAAGACCCACGTACAATAGGACATCGTTATCGTAGATGTTGAGATTGGGAATCGCCAACGACTCTAGATCGCTTATCGAGAACACCGACAGCTCCGATGACACAAGTGTGTCGACCGCATATCGATAGAGATACGGGTCATTCGACAACA
>JARUKX010000070.1 GCA_029688825.1 Haloarculaceae archaeon H-GB1-1
GGCGCGAATCCTTTAGTAGCGTCCGGCGCAATTTCCCCCACGTGACCGCGAACGACGGTGGCTCGGACGGCTATCTCCGGTTCTTCCCCTACGAGGAGCCGTACGACCACCAGCGGGAGGCGATGGGAACCATCTCGGAGGCGCTCGACGACGGCCGCGACGTGCTGTTCGAGGGCGCGACGGGGACGGGCAAGACGCTGGCGTCGCTGGTGCCGGCGCTGGAGTACGCCCGCGAGCGGGACAAGACGGTCGTCATCACGACGAACGTCCACCAGCAGATGCGGCAGTTCATCGAGGACGCCCGCGCCATCACGCGACAGGAGCCCATCCGCGCCGTCGTCTTCCAGGGGAAGGCGTCGATGTGCCACATCGACGTGGGCTACGAGGAGTGTCAGGTCCTCCGCGATACCACGCGGGACCTGGTCGAACTCGAACAGGAGCAGGCCGAACTCGAACAGACCCAGCGGGACCTCCTCGCACAGAGCCAGGGCGGTGACGACGAGGCGACGGAGGCCCGCGGGACGGTGATGAACCAACTGGAGTCCGTCGAGGAGGAGTTACAGGAGTTCGGCGAGGACGCGACCGTCTGCGACCACTACTACCGCAACCTCACCGCTGACACCGACGACTTCTACGCGTGGCTGTACGACGACGTGCGGACGCCACAGGACGTCTACGGCTACGCCGAGCGGGAGGGGCTGTGCGGGTACGAACTCCTGAAAGACGGCATGGAGGGGGTCGAACTCGTCGTCGCGAACTACCACCACCTGCTCGACCCGCTCATCCGCGAGCAGTTCTTTCGGTGGCTCGGTCGGGACCCCGAGGACGTCATCGCCGTCTTCGACGAGGCTCACAACGTCGAAGACGCCGCTCGCGACCACGCCCGTCGCACCCTCACCGAGAACACGCTGGACAGCGCGCTCGACGAACTCGAAAGCGAGGAGGACCCGCGTGCGGACGCCGCGCAGAACGTGCTGGCGACGTTCCGAGACGCGCTCGTCGAGGCCTACGAGAAGGCGCTGGGAATCGGCGAGAAGGGATCCGTCGACGAGAACTGGCACGACCTCGCCATCGCCAACGAGGACCGCCGGGACGACCTCACCCTCGCCTTCCTCCAGGGCTACACCGGGCCGGGCTTCCACGAGGAACTGGCCGAGGCCGAGAAGCTCGGTCGCGAACTCGACGCACGCTACGAGGAAGCGTACAAGAACGGCGAGACGACGACGCGACAGGAGTGTCAGACCCTCCAGGCCACGCAGTTCGTGGCGTCGTGGCTGGAGGAGTCCGCCGACGCCGGCCAGTATCCCGTCGTCAGCGTCCGCCGCGCCGAGGACACCGGCGACGTCTACGGCCGCGCGGAACTGTACACCTGCATCCCGCGAACCGTCACCCGAAACCTGTTCGACGAGTTGCACGCGAGCGTCCTGATGAGCGCGACCCTGCGCCCATTCGAAGTGACCGAGGACGTGCTGGGACTGGACGAGCCGACCACGCTGGCCTACGGCGCACAGTTCCCCGAGGAGCGCCGCCGGACGTACGCCGTCGACGTGCCCGCGCTGTACGCCAGCCGGCGGGACGACTACGAGGTCCAGGCCACCGTCACGCAGGCGCTGGAGGACGCCATCCGCTTCACGCCCGGCAACGTCCTCGCCTTTTTCCCCAGCTACGCCGAGGCCGAGCGGTACTACAGCCGCGTCACCGTCGCCGGCACGACCTATCTCGACGAACCGGGCACCGCCGCCGAGGACCTCCGCGACCACTTCACCGACGGCGACGACGGCGTCCTGTTCTCCTCGCTGTGGGGCACCCTCACCGAGGGCGTCAGCTTCGACGGCGACGACGCCCGCACCGTCGTGGTCGTCGGCGTCCCCTACCCCCATCTCGACGAGCGCATGGAAGCGGTGCAGGACGCCTACGAGACGACCTTCGGGAGCGACGAGCGCGAGCGTGACGCCCGCCAGGAGGAAGCTGGCTGGCGCTACGCCGTCGAGATCCCGACGGTCCGAAAGACGCGGCAGGCCCTCGGCCGCGTCGTCCGCTCGCCCGAGGACTACGGCGCGCGCATCCTGCTCGACGCCCGCTACGCCGAACGCGCCGTCGCCGAGATGTCCGACTACGCCGTCCGCGGCACCTTCCCGCCCGAAGAACGCCGCGAGATGATCGACGTCCAGCCCGAGAAACTGAAGTTCGGACTGCTGAACTTCTATACCGACGTCGACGGGTACGGCGGCGACCCGCCGCGGCCGTGAGCGTACTCAATCGTCTGCAGTATACGCACCGCTCCGGTGCTCGATGCGGTGAATTTCGATGACTGACTGAGCGGTATCGAGGACGCAGGCGAGTCGATACTGGCCGACGCGGAGTTTCGAGAATGGACCACCGGTCAACGGTTCGAGGAAGTCGTCCGGGTCGCGCCACTGCGACTCTACGACGTCGTCGAGTTTCGAGACGATGCGGTCCTAAGTGGGTCGAGACCATCGAACTGGTCGGCGGCCCGCGGCGTGAACTTCCAGGTCCAGTCCCCGCTACTCGTCATCGCCAGCTTCGTCCATCATCTCGACGACTTCATCTCGCGACACCGGCTCCGCATTCCCCGCTCGGAGGTCGTGTTCGCTGGCCGCAATTTGCTTCCACCCTGCTCGCGTGAACGCAGGATGTTTTACCGCGTCACGAGCGGCGTGGCGAAGGAACTCGCTACGGGAGTTGAACCCCTCGTCCTTCCAGGTGGCGTCGATATCGTCGAGCGGCGTGCCGCGAGACCCCGAGCAGGCGGCTTTTTCGTCCAGGTTTTTCGACGAGTGGTTCGCGCCAGCGAACCCGAGGAGAAAAAGGTGGTCTCGGAAGGGCGAGGTTTGAAGCCCTGGCGGGCGAAGTCACGGGCAATGACGCTCGTCGCGTTCGACTTCGACGGCACGCTATCGGACTCGGAGATGACCGTGTTGCTGGGGGACCAGTGCGGGGTCGCGAGAGACATGGAGCGGATCACCGAACAGGCGATGAACGACGAGATGGGGTACGCCCAGAGTCTGCGCGAGCGCTGTGCATTGCTGGAGGGGCTCGACGACGAGAAGGCCCAGGCTGCGTTCGAGAAGGTGCGGCTGCGGAAGGGCGCGGCGCTGGTCATCCGGAAGCTCCGCGAAGCGGGCGTCTACACGGCCATCGTCACGGGTGGGTTCGACCGCGGCGTCGAAGCTGCACTCGAAAAGGAGGGGGGCGAGGTGGACGCCATCGTCTCCAATCGCCTGCCCGTCGAGGACGGGTCCCTGACTGGGAAAGTCGAGGGGCCGCTCATCGAGGGCACGAAGGACGACGCACTCGAAGTGCTGACCACGGCGGTCGGCGAGGAGATCGACGACGTAGTCGCGGTCGGCGACGGGGCAAACGACCTCCCGATGCTCCGGGTCGCTGGGCTGTCGGTCGGCTTCAATCCGAAGCCAGCCGTCCGACCCTCCTGTGACGAGACGGTCACGTCGATGGGCGAACTGCGGACGCTTCTCGAAGACCGGGGCGTGTTGCCGTAGCGAAAAACGCGCTGGTCGTGGTTACGGCGTGGCCGATTCGATAGCCTGATCGAGGTCGGCGATGATGTCGTCGACGCTTTCGGTGCCGACCGAGAGACGGACGAGGTCGTCGGTCACGCCCGCTGCTTCCTTCTCCTCCTGGCTGAGCTGCTGATGGGTCGTGCTGGAGGGATGGATGATGAGCGTCTTCGCGTCGCCGACGTTGGCGAGCAGGCTGGCGAGGTTCGTGTTCTCGACCGTGGAGCGAGCCGCTTCGTAGCCGGCTTCGAGCCCGAAGGTGAGCATCCCGCCGTAGCCGCCGTCGAGGTACTCGCTGGCGGTGTCGTGGGTCTCGTGGTCTTCGAGGCCGGGGTAGGTGACCCAGGAGATCTCGGGATGGTCGTCGAGGTACTCGGCGACGGCCTGGGCGTTCTCGCAGTGGCGTTCCATGCGGAACGGCAGCGATTCGAGCCCCTGGAGGGTCTGCCAGGCGTCGAACGGCGACTGCTGGTTCCCGAGGTCGCGAAGCCCGCGCGCGATGGCCGCGTAGGTGAACGCGGCGTCGCCGAATCGCTCGCTGAAGTTCACGCCGTGGTAGGCGGGGTTGTCCGCGCCGATCTCGGGGAACTTCTCGGCGTACTCGTCCCACGGGAAGCTCCCGCCGTCGACGAGGATGCCGCCGATGGTCGTGCCCGACCCGTGGATCCACTTCGTCGTGGAGTTCCAGACGAGGTCGGCACCGTGTTCGATGGGGTTGCAGAGCGCGGGCGTCGCAAAGGTGTTGTCGACGAGCAGCGGGACGCCGTTGTCGTGGGCGATGTCGGCGATGCGCTCGATGTCCGGCGTGACCAGCGAGGGGTTCCCGATGGTCTCGAAGTGGACGTACGCCGTGTTCTCGTCGATGGCCTCCTCGTAGGCCTCGTAGTCGAGCGTGTCGACGAAGGTGACGTCGACGCCCTGTCGCGGCGCGCTGTGGGTGAAGTAGGTGTAGGTGCCGCCGTACAGCGAGGAGGCGGTCACGACGTTGTCGCCCACGTCGGCGAGCACGAAGGTCGCGAGGTTGAGCGCCGCCATCCCCGACGCGGTCGCGATGGCACCGACCCCGCCTTCGAGTGCGGCGAGTCGCTCCTGCAGCACGCTGTTGGTCGGGTTCATCAGCCGAGAGTAGATGTGGCCCGGCTTCTCCAGCGCGAACTGCTGGGCGGCGTCCTCGGCGTCGTCGAAGACGTAGGAGGTCGTCTGATAGATGGGTGGTGCGCGCGCTCCCGTCGCCGGGTCGGGGTCTTCCTGCCCTGCGTGGAGCGATTTCGTCTCGAATCCGCTGTCGTTCTCCTCGGACATACGAGACCATTCACCGAATGCATATGTAAAAGCTTCTTTATGCACTGGATTAATCGAAAGGTGGCGAGTGAAGCCAGCATTCTCTGGCGAGTGCCGTCGTCGTCGACACTCGTCCACCACGAACGCGTCCGTTGCACACAACCGCGGTGGTGGACGGGCTAGCTACGGAGAGACGGTCGATGAAGGTGTATCCACCAAACGAAGGGTCGTTTTATGCTCGACGCTCACACGAACTTCCGCACGGTCAGGTCCAGCGTCTGGAGGTCGACGATGGGGGCGAACCCGGAGTCGGGGTCGATGTTGACGCTCTTCTGGAACTCGGTCTGGGCCTGCCAGCAGCCGGAGTTGATGGCGAGCACGTTGTGGTACTTGCCGTAGCCGAGTTTGTGGACGTGACCGGTGTGGAAGATGTCCGGTACCTCGTCGATAATGAGGTAGTCCTTCTCCTCCGGAGCCAGGCGGGTGTGACCCCCGTACTGTGGAGCGACGTGGCGCTTCTTGAGGAGCTGGTACATCGGCTTGTGCGGATCGTCGTACGTCGCCTTGTCGTCGGGGAGTTCGGCGATGACCTCGTCCAGGGAGACGCCATGGTACATCAGGACCGAGACGCCCTCGACGGTCACAGTGGAGGGGTTGGAGGTGATACGTGCGTCGTGGGCGGTCATGATGTCGCGCAACTCCTCGTCGAACCCCGGCTGTGGCTCGGCCAGTCGGACGGCGTCGTGGTTGCCGGGGATCATGATGATCTCCATGTCCCCGGGCACTTCCTTGAGGTACTCCGAGAAGGCCCTGTACTGGTCGTAGATGTCCACGACGTCGAGTTCCTCGTCCTGGTCCGGATAGACGCCGACGCCCTCGACCATGTCGCCGGCGATGAGGAGATACTCGACGCTGCTGGCTTCATCGGTGTGGAGCCAGTCGGCGAAGCGGTGCCAAGCGTCGGCCATGAACTCCTGGCTGCCGACGTGGACGTCGCTGATGAGCGCCGCCTCGACGTGACGGTCGGCAGTCGACGGTTCGAAGGTGCGCGGAACGTCCGGAAAGTGCAGCGCGTCGACGAACAGGATGCCCCCGTCGTCGGCGAGCGTTCCCTCTACGGCGATGACCTCGTCGAACAGGAGTTCCTGCACCAGGTCGGCGATGTCGCGGTCCTTCATCACCAGACAGGGGAAGGTCCCGTTCGTGTCTTCGAGTTCGACCAGCCAGTGTCCGCTCGCCGTCGAGCGGATGTCCGAGACCATCCCGACGATGGCCGCTTCGCTGCCGCCCGGCATCGACTCGAGCGCGTTCGTCGGTCGATGGTTGACCCGGCCGCGGAGCTTCTTCGACAGGCGTTCGTAGCGGTCCCGAAAGACGGTGACGAAGTCCTTGTACCGGCCGGTCCCCGTCGAGCGGCCGGTCATGTCGTTCTCGACCACCACCGACCGCAGTGCAGGGTCGACGTCTCTCTCTCCCCCCAACCCCTTCGTTTCAGGTGGAACGTCCTCACCCGCTTCCGGCGGTATCGGGTCTTCGTCTCCAGTTGAAACAGAGGGGTTCGGGTCACTGGTCGTATCCGCCGTCGCGGCGTCGGAATCTCTAGTGGTTTGTAATGACGAACCGCGTGAAGCTGGCGTGTCTGACAGGATCGTCTGGACGTGGTCCGTACTGAGCTTCAGCGCCTCGTCGGGGATGGTTTCGAGTGCACGATCGAGCGCCGCAGCGGGGTCCGACGCGTTGGCCAGGAGCGTCACCGCTTCGGGGTCCGCGTTGTAGCCCCGACTGGCCAGTTCGCTCGCGATGCGCGCCGGCGTTTCCAGTGGCACACCCGAATCTCGTCGCACCCGGCCAAAAGCGTAGCGGGATACGAACACAACGTTGAAACCCGAATCCCGAGAAGGGACGCCAATGACTACTCCCGAGTCGTCCGGCGACTCGACGTCGAGCGAGCAGTCGGACCCCGAGGACCGGGTTACGTTTTTCAAAGCGGTCGCTCGGGATATCCTCGCCGTGCTGCTCGTCGGCGTACTGCTCTTCGCCGCCAGTGGCGTCTGGCCGCCCCTCGTGGCCATCGAGAGCCAGAGCATGACGCCGCACATGGAGGTCGGCGACCTCGTGTTCGTCATGGAGGAACACCGCTTTCCCGGCGACGCCCAGCAGGCCGGTACCGGCGTCGTGACGGCCCACGCCGGCGCGAGTGCCGACTACCGGAAGTTCCAGAATCCCGGCGACGTCATCGTGTACGAACCCGACGGCAACGGGAGACAGACGCCTATCATACACAGAGCCATGTTCTGGGTCGAGGAGGGGGAGAACTGGTACGACGAGGCCGACCAGGACGACATCGGGGGCGCGGACAGCTGCGACGAACTCGCGAACTGTCCGGCGCCGCACGCGGGATTCATCACGAAGGGAGACGCCAATCCACGCTACGACCAGGTCGGTCCGAGTCCGTTCAGCGGCCCCGTCAAACCCGGCTGGGTCGTCGGGACCGCGGAGGCTCGCGTCCCCTACCTCGGCTGCGTCCGTCTGGCGTCGGACCCACACGCCCCTCGCTGTGGAATTCTGACGACGGCGGGCGTCGCTGCCGAATCCGTGTCACCCGTCGGTGATGATGGTACTGGAGACGGCGAGACCGCTCCGCGGCGTTCGGAAACCACCACCGCTTCACCTGTACTGAACGAGCCGAGACCAGCACTAAACGAGACGAGAGTCGCGACACCCTAGATTTCGCGTCGAGCGCTCGTCGACAGTCAGTTGTCGAACCGCGCCTGGACGAACGGTTGCACGTCTTCGATGTTGCCTAACCGTGAGTCGGACATCAGTACTGCTTCCGTCTCGTCGAGCGGCACCGAGAGGCTGATCTCCTTCGTCCGGCCGTAGCGGCCCTTCGAGACGACGACGGCGTTGACGATGCCCAGCATGTCGAGTTCGCTGATGAGGTCGGTGACGCGCCGCTGGGTCAGGACGTCGGCGTCGATCTCCTCGCAGAGCCGCTTGTAGATGTTGTACACTTCGCCGGTGTTGATGTTGTGGACGCCGTTCTTCTCCAGGGAGATGATCGAGAAGAGGACGATCTTCGACTGCGTCGGGAGGGTCCGAACGACCTCGACGACGCGGTCGAGTTCGATCTTCTCCTGAGCCTTGCGGACGTGGCCCTCCTCGACCTTCTCTGTCTGGTCCCGCTCGGCGAGTTCGCCCGCCGTCCGCAGGAGGTCCAGCGCTCGGCGGGCGTCCCCGTGTTCCTGCGCCGCGAACGCTGCACACAGGGGGATGACGTCGTCGGTGAGTGCGCCGTCCTTGAACGCCACGTTCGCGCGATGCTGGAGGATGTCCCGAAGCTGGTTCGCGTCGTACGGCGGGAAGACGATCTCCTCCTCGCCGAGGCTGGATTTGACCCGCGGGTCCAGGAAGTCCGTGAACTTCAGGTCGTTCGAGATGCCCATGATGGACACTCTGGAGTTCTCCAGTTCGGAGTTCATCCGCGAGAGGTTGTACAGCGTGTCGTCGCCGCTCTTCTCGACGAGTTTGTCGATCTCGTCGAGCATGATGACGACGACGCGTTCGTGATAATCGACGGCCTCGAAGAAGGAGTTGTACACGCGGTCGGTCGGCCATCCCGTCATGGGGACCTCCTCGAAGTCGTCCTTCTCGGCTCTGAGGTCTTCGATTCGGTCCGTGATGGCCTCGACGGACTCGAACTCCATGTCTGCGAGTTCGGCCGCGTCTTCGCGTGCACGATCACGCTTCTGCTGGAGCCCGTCGAGGCGCTCGTCGATAACGTCGCGGTTCTTCTCGATGAACTTGTTCGCGAGCTGGGCCAGGACGCGATACTGCGTGTCCGTCACCTCGCAGTTGATGTACTCGACCTCGCAGGGGACCTCGTACTTCTGAGATGTCGTCTCCAGTTCCTCGCTGACGAACTTCGCGCTGGCGGTCTTCCCCGTCCCCGTCTTCCCGTAGATGAGGATGTTCGAGGGCGTATCCCCGCGAAGCGCCGTGACCAGTATCGTGGCCATGTTGTTGATCTGCTCCTCCCGATGGGGGAGCTTGTGCGGCGTGTACGAGGGTCGAAGGACCTCCTTGTTCTCGAATATCGGTTCGCCGCTGAGCAGGTCGTCGAACAGACCTCGCGAGGCTTCCTCGGGGTCTTCGAGTCCGGGCCCGTCGAGGTCGTCGAGCAGTTCGTCGTCGAGGGAGGTTCCGAGCTGTGGCGAGGGCTGCGTCGAATCGGAGTGGTCGTCGTCGGCCCGTTCCTCGGAGGGAGTGGCCTCACCGAGGTCCGACGTCGACGGGGAATCCGACGGCGATTCCGAGGGCTCGTCGGCTTCGTTCGTCGACCGAGACGTCGATTCGTCCGCGTCGACCTCGTGCCCTGTATCGACGTCCGTGCCCCGTTCGGAGTCGTTGTCTGATTCCCTCATAGTCGTGTGTCGAACCCCCTCGTTTCAATTGGAATGGGAGGGACGCGCCGCGCGAGAGTGTCTTACACCCGAGAAACCGTCGTCAGCGCTCGGTTTCGAAGAGAGCGGCACGTCCAGTTGAACCACAAGAACCCGGGGTGGATACGATATTAAGTATTTCGGTCATTCGCTTCGACCGAACCGGGATCGTGGAGAGCAGGTATCACTCATTGTCCAGCGGGGAGCACGTCATAGTTTCGGTTGCATTGGCGAACCCGTCCACCCCTTGATTTCGTGTCGACGACGGAATCCACCCGAGCTGCGTCGATAAGGTGCCACCTGTAGAGGCGACTGCTGATGCAGGAGTGGTGTAGACGAGTTCCCTCCCGACGTTCGACCTCCACTCTACGGACGTGATGAATCGGGACGCCTCCCGGATTGTGGTCGATAGGCTGGCACGAATAGGGCCGACTGACCACCAACCCCCCCACCCCTTCGTTTCGGGTGGAACGGAGAAAATGGGCACCCCCCCACCACAGAATTCACGTTTGCCTCTAGACTAGGAAAGATTTATGCATACGGTAATTCAACCAAACCCGCACTAGAGAGAAAACAATATTTCGTCTAGAATCGGGGTCTAGATATCTCTAGAGATGCGTCCTAGTTATCAACATACTTCTAGAGAGCGACA
>JARUKX010000071.1 GCA_029688825.1 Haloarculaceae archaeon H-GB1-1
CTCCCGACGAATCAGATAGCTCGTCGGGCGGGGACGTCGATTCCGACGGTGACGGCCTCTCCGACCAGCGCGAGCGCGAACTCGGGACGGACCCCAACGACCGGGACACTGACGGCGACCACTACTGGGACGGCGACGAGGTGAAGAACGGTTTCGACCCCCTCGACCCCGACCATCACCCGATTCGTGACACCGACAACGACGGCTTCACCAACACCGAGGAGATCGACGCCGGCACCGACCCGAACGACGCCAGCGACACGCCCGACGGATCGGACGGAGGAACCGACAGCGACGGTGACGGACTCTCGAACAGCTTCGAGCGCGCCCTGGGGACCGATCCGAACGACAAGGACACCGACGGCGACCACTACTGGGACGGCGACGAGCACCGGAACGGGTACGACCCGACCGACCCGCGAAGCCACCCCGTTCGCGACTCCGACGGCGACGGTTACACGAACGTCGTGGAGATCGAGGCCGGCACCGACCCGAAGGATCCCGACAGTCATCCCGCACCCGGCAGTGGGGGCGACAGCGACGGTGACGGCCTGACCGACCAGGAGGAGCGATCACTGGGGACCGACCCCAACGCGAAGGACACCGACGGCGACCTGTACTGGGACGGCGACGAGGTTCGCCACGGGTTCGACCCGATGGACGCCGACAGCCATCCGGTGCGTGACTCCGACGGCGACGGCTTCACCAACACCGCCGAGATGCGGATCGGGACGGACCCGCTCGACGCCAGCGACCACCCCAGTCGGAGCGCCGACGATTCGGACGGCGACGGGCTCTCGAACCGGCTGGAGAACAAGCACGGAACGGACCCCAACGCGAAGGACACCGACGGCGACCTGTACTGGGACGGCGACGAGGTGTACCACGACCGCGACCCGAACGACGGGACCGACTACCCGCACCGCGACCTCGACGGTGACGGCTACACCGACCGCGACGAGGTCGAACACGACACCGACCCGAACGACCCCCGTTCGGCACCGAGAGCGGCCGATTCGGACCGTGACGGGCTGACGGATTCCCGTGAGCGTGCGATCGCACTCCCGCTCGACCCGTTCGACCCCGACACCGACGGCGACGGCGTCGCCGACGGGACCGAGTGGCTGGCCGGGTCCGACCCGACCGACCCGACCGACACGCCGTAGGACGGCGCACCCGTCGGGTCAGTTATCCATGTCCTCGTGCCAGACGACGTAGATGCGACCGGCCTTGTCGTCGGAGATGTACATCGCCCCGCGCGGCCCGAAGGTCACGTCGACGGGGCGGCCGTGTGGGTTCTGCCAGTCGGACTCGTTCTGCCAGCCGGAGATGAACGTGTGGGTCGACTTCGAGCCGTCCCAGTCGACCCGGATGATCTCGTACCCGATGGGTGGGTTCAGGCCCCAGGAGCCGTGGGAGGCGACGAGGAGGTCGCCCTCGAACTCACTGGGCATCCCACCTCGAGACTCGAAGAACGTGACCCCGAGTGGAGCGACGTGCGCGCGGAGATTCACTGCCGGGGCCGTCTTGTTCGTGCAGTCGACGTCGACCGTCTCGACGTGGTCGGCGAGGTCGTGGAGTTTGTCGTCGTCGGTGGCGTTCCGCAGGAACGCGGGCGTGACTGGGTCGTTGTCGCCCTGACAGTACGGCCAGCCGTAGTCGTTGCCCTCCCCGACGACGTTGATCTCGTCCGGCGGATAGGTCCGGTTGGTGTGGCCGGCACCCATCTCGCTCACGACGAGCGAGCCGTCTGGGGAGAACGTCATTCCCACGGCGTTTCGCAGCCCGGTGGCGTACTGCTCGCAGTTCGAGCCGTCGAGGTCACAGCGGACGATGGCGCTCTCGAACATCGAGTCCACGTCCTCGCCGGCCACGGCGGTGCTCCGGCGGACCCACAGCCCCTCGTCCGTCGCCAGCACGGTCACGGTGGGCGCGTCGTAGGCGTCCGCGTTCGGGAACGGGACGACCGCGCGTCGCGTGTCGGCGTCTATCGCCGTCCCGTTCATCCGATACCGCAGGACTGCCTCGTCGGTCGCGACGTAGACGAATCCGTCGTGAAAGTCGAGATTGTTGGGCTTGTCCAGCCCGGAGAGGAGGACATCGTACTCTTCGGCGCGGCCGTCGCGGTCGGGGTCGCGGATGGCGACGACCCGCCCCGTGTCGTTCGCGTCGTCGTAGACGCTTCGGCCGCCGGGGACTGCCACGTAGAGGACGCCATCGCGCCAGTGCATGAACCGAACGCCGGGGTTCGCGCCACCGTGGGGACGGCGCATCTGCCCGCCAAGCGTGGAGAAGTTCGCGAACGTCGCGACGTGGTAGCCGTCGGGAAGGTCCAGATAGTCGAGGTCGCTCGACGGCGGGCCGAAGGTGCCGTTCACTGGATTCGCCGTCGAATCGGCGTCCGTGTTCGCGAGCGTGGTGTCGTTCACGGTGTCGGCAGCCGTGGGCTCGTCGGCGGCACGGTCGCCGACGACGGCAGAGCAGCCGGCCACCAGAACGGCCAGGACGACGACGGCGAGGGCGAGACGAGAGCGAGTGGGAGACATGTCGGTGGTCGACCACAGGAGAAGCGACCAGAAAACGGCTGTCGGTCGTTCAGGCCGGTAGCTACGGCCTGCCGAACGATAGGTGGTGGTTACTCAATCCGAGGCAGCCTCGACGCTTCCGTCGGGTTCTTTCGCCGGGTCCCAGCCGCCGTAGTGAACGAGTTCCTCGACGTCGATGCGCTCGCGCCAGCCCTCCTGCTGGAGGACCGGCTCCTCGGGGAATCCGCCCTCGGGATAGCCGATGCAGAGATACGCCACGGGCTGGACGTGATGCGGGATGTCCAGCACCTCCCGGACCTCGTGGGGGTACAGGAACGAGACCCACCCGACGCCGACCCCCTCCGCCCGCGCGGCGAGCCAGAGGTTCTGGACGGCCAGACACGTCGAGTAGACGTCCATCTCGCGCATGGTGTTGCGTCCGAGGACGTGAGGCGCGCCGCGCGTCGGGTCACACGTGATGCAGACGTTCAGCGGCGACTCCTCGATGCCCTCCAGTTTGAGCTTCCCGAAGTCCTCCTTGCGCTCAGTGTATCCCTGCTGAGCGGCGGCGATGGCGCGGGACGCGATGTCTTTGATCTCCAGTTTGGTCTCCTCGTCGTCGACGACGACGATGTCCCACGGCTGGGAGAAGCCCACGCTGGGGGCGTGGTGTGCGGCATCGATGAGACGTTCGACGACGTCGTCGGGAACCGGGTCCGGTCGAAATCGGCGGATGTCCCGCCGGGCGTAGATGGCGCGGTAGACCGCCTCGCGCTCCTCGCGCGTGAAATCAACCATACTTGCAGATAGTACAATTTAGTTGTATAAATGTGACCATCCCGGCGACCGCCGGAACGCTTGTTAGGGCCGCTATCGGAGTGGGAATATGAAGTTCGCGCGACGCGACGTTCTCGCGGTCGGTCTCTCGGTGCTCGTTCCGGGTGCGGGCCAGTTCTATCAGGGCCGCGCGCGGACCGGTGCGCTGTTCGTCGCCCTGACGTTCATCGTCGCGCCGCTGCTCGCGTTTCTCACGGGCGGACTCGTCCTCGGTGCCGGCCTGTTGGTGCTGGTCCCACTGGTGGTCATCACCTGGGTCGCGAACGTCTACGACGCCGCGACCGAGTGGCTGCTCTAGTCGATTTCGCCGAGACAGTGCCAGCAGTACGTCACTCCCGCGGCGTTCCGACTGCCACAGCGCGGGCAGACCACTGTCGCGTCCGACTCGCTCGGACCGGACGCGTCCGGTCGAGTTGGGGACTGCTTGCGCGCACCCGGGCTTGACGAGTAGGTGGGCCGTCGAGCCTCCATCGCGCGCGCCTGCTCGACGAGATCGTCGTCTCGGAGAGCCAGGAGCCCGTACCAGAGCCCCAGAAACAGCACCGTCGGAACGAGCGAGAGTACCACGGTGAACAGCAGGGCGGCCACTGGTCCCATAACCTTCTGTAGACGCGCCGTCCGCATGTGGGTGTCGGCGGATGGGGCGAAGTCGTGCTGCCGACCCGAATTGCGATGACTCGCTTCACTCGCCGTTCCGACAGGAGGGCCGCTCCCGTCGGTCGCGCCCCTCGCTATCCTTCGCGGGTCACTCCGTTCCCCGCTCGTGTTACGGAGCTTCTCGCTTCGCTCGAAACTCCCTATCCTTCGAACCCGTCTTCAAATCGGAACGTCCCGTCCCGCTGGACGATCTCGCCGTCGACCTCGATGTACGAGTCCTCGCTCATGTCGACGATCATGTCGACGTGAACGGCCGACTCGTTCTGTTCGTTGTCCTCGCCGACGGTGTCCTCGTAGGCGCGACCGACGGCCATGTGAACGGTGTCGCCCATCTTCTCGTCGAACAGCATGTTGTACGTGAACGTGTCGATGTCGCGGTTCATCCCGATGCCGAGTTCGCCGAGGTGGCGCGCGCCGGAGTCGGTCTCCAGCACCTCGGTCAGTACCTCGCGGTTCTTGCTGGCGTCGTGCTCGACGACAACGCCGTCCTCGAAGCGGAGGAACGCGTCGGTGACCTCCCGGCCTTGATGGTACAGTGGTTTGTCGAAGAGGACCTCGCCCTCGACGGACTCGGGACGGGGCGCAGTGAACACCTCGCCGCCGGGGAGGTTCCGCTCGCCGTAGTCGTTGAGCGTCGGATTCCCGGCGACGCTCATGGTGACGTCGGTGGTGTCCCCGGAGACGATGCGGACCTCGTCGGCGGGGTCGAGGATCTCGACCATCTGCTGTTGGTGCTCGCGCACGGCGTCCCAGTCCTTGTTGATGGCGTCCCAGACGAAGTTCTCGTAGCCCTCGGTGCTCATCTGGCCGAGCTGGGCGTTCGTCTCCGCGGGGTACTGCGTGAGACACCAGCGCTTGCTGAGTCGCTCGTCCAGGAGGGGCTGTTGGGCCTTGTTGTACGCCGACGTGACCTCGGGGTCGACGTCGCTGGTCTCGGTGGCGTTGCCGCCGCCGCGAACGGCGATGTAGACGTCCATCTCCTCGTACAGCGCCTGGACGTGGCTCGGCGTCTCGAACTCGCCGTCGTGGTTGCGGAGGTACGCACGGCGAAAGCGCTGGCCGAGTCGCTCCTGCACTGCGAGCGGGTTCGCCCCCCGGTCGGCGCAGGCCTCGTGGAGCGCCACGACGAGGTCCTCCGCGTCGGGGTGGGCGTCGATGACGACGTTATCGCCGTCCTGCAGATCGACGGAGTGGTCGGCAATCGTCTCGGCGTGTTCGCGGATGCGCGGGTCCATGTGAAACAGGTCACGTGGCCGACCCAAACCCCTTTCGCCCGGACGCGGTCGGAAGTGCTTGGTCCGAATTTCGAACCTAACGTAGTTCGATATCGATACCCTGCCCGCAGCAGGGTCGAGTCGAGAAGGCCCTTCGAGCGCTGAGAATCGGAGGCGGCGAACCAGCCGTCAGTCCGAGTTTCGGGTCCTCTACAGACAGGATGCCCTGACGAGGTGGTCGACGATACCATCACACAGCTCACAGCAATCTGGACCGCACGACCGACGAGCTGACCGACATCAAATATGTTCGGCGCGTCCATACGTTTTTGGTAGTCTATTATGAGAGTTGGATATAGATGATCGATCTCCGGAGCGACACGGTGACACGACCCGACGAGTCGATGCGCGAAGCGGCTCGAGATGCTGCAGTCGGCGACGACGTATACGGCGACGACCCGACGGTGAACGACCTCCAGCAGCGCGCTGCGGAGGTGCTCGACAAGGAGGCCGCACTGTACGTGCCCACCGGGACGATGGGCAACCAGATCGCGGTGCGGCTCCACACCGAACGCGGCGAGCGCGTCCTCGTCGAGGCAGACAGTCACATCTACTACTACGAACTCGGCGGGATGGCCCAGCACTCGCAGGTGCAGACCTACGGCATCGACGGCGGCGAACGCGGCGTCGTGACTCCGGAGGCAGTCCGCGAGGGGTACGTCGAGAAGTCCCTGCATCGCCCCGGGACCGGCCTGCTCACGCTCGAGAACACGCACAACCGGAAGGGCGGGACGGCCATCGCTCCCGAGCGAATCGACGCGGCAGCGGACGCCGCCCACGATCTCGGCGTCCCCGTTCACCTGGACGGCGCGCGTCTGTTCAACGCCGCGGCGGCGCTCGACGTCCCCGCGAGTCGCATCGCCCGCGAGGTCGACTCGGTCATGTTCTGCCTGTCGAAGGGGCTCGGCGCGCCAGTCGGCTCGATGCTCGTCGGGAGCGAGGAGTTCATCGACGAGGCCGTTCGCGTCCGGAAGCTCCTCGGCGGTGGAATGCGGCAGGCGGGCGTCATCGCCGCGCCGGGGATTCGCGCCCTGGAGAACCGCCATCGGCTCTCCGACGACCACGATGCCGCCCAGCGACTGGCAAGCGGGCTGGCCGACGTCGACGGCCTCGACGTGGCCCAACCGGAGACGAACATCGTCCTCGTGAACACCGAGATGCCCGCCGCCGAGTTCCTCGCTCGCTGTGAAGACCGCGGCGTCGACGGCACCGAGTTCGACGAGCACGTGGCTCGGTTCTGTACACACTGGAACGTGACCGAGGACGACATCGACGCAGCTATCGACGCGATCGAAGCGGTGATGGACTAGCGACGACCCTTTTCCATTCCTTCCTTGAATCCCGTGACGGTCCGGCGGATCATCAGATAGATGAAGAAGACGAACGCCAGCATCACGACGACCATGCCGACCAGTACTGGCTCGTTTGAGACGATGTTCACGATGGCGTCGACGACCATGCCCCACCTTGTGAAGGGGCGCGAATAGGCGTTTCGGGGAGAGAAAACACTTAGTTGGGGCGGGAGTATGCCGACCAACGTATGTCGCTGCTGCCCTCCAAACCGGACACCTCCGCCGCCGAGGAGTCCGCGCCGCGCGTCGTCGGCGTCGACAGCGAGGACGCCGACGAGCTACTGGCGGCCCTCTCCTCCGGGACGGCCCGCCGAATCCTCTCGGAACTTCACGACGAGCCCGTCCCGCCCTCGAAGCTGGCCGAGCGGGTCGATACCTCGCTCCAGAACGCGCAGTATCACCTGGAGAACCTCGAAGACGCCGGGGCGGTCGAGGTCGTCGATACGGTCTACTCCGAGAAGGGGCGGGAGATGGACGTCTACGCACCGGCGGACCGACCGCTCGTCATCTACGCCGGGGACGAGGAGGAGTCGTCGTCGATCCGGGCCGCGCTCTCGCGATTGCTCGGCGGGCTGGGCATCCTCGCGCTGGGGAGCCTCGCCGTCCAGAGCTGGGTCGGTGGCGGTATCGTTCCGCCAATCGCCCAGACCGGGAGTCAGTCGGGAGGCGGCGCGGGCGGCGACGGCGGTGCGGTTGCGGAGGCCACCGAAACGGCGACGGTGACGCCCACCGAGACCGCGACTGCGACTTCCACGCCGACGCCCACCGACGACGCCGGCGTCATGGTCGCCGAGGAGACCCAGACGACGGTCGAGGAGGCGACGCGGACCGCCACCGAAGCGGCGACGGAGACGTCCACGGCCGAGCCCGCTGCCACGGCAGCGGAGGCTGCTGCCGAGGCGACTCGAACCGCCACCGAAGCGGCGACGCAGGCAGCCGAGCCGACGCGGACCGCCGTCGAAACCACCTCGGGCTCGGCGGCGGACCTCGCGAGTGCAGCGGGCGCTGGCGTGCCGCCCGGACTGCTGTTCTTCGCCGGTGGGGCGATCGTCCTCGTCGGCGGATTCGTCTACTGGTACGCCAGACGGTAGTTCAAACGCACGTTTGAGTCTACGGTGAAGGTTTTACAACAGGGCCTGAAGTCGGAGGTGCGTCGACCCGCTTCGGCCCTCCCACTCGCCACACGCTCCCCGCCTACGCCTGCGGGAGCGCGAACTCTCGCAGAACCTCGCCATCCGGCGTCACGAGCCGGCCGGTCCAGCCCTTCCCGGCCGGCTCGAGCTCTCCATGCGCCGCCGTGTACCGCCGAGGGTCGGCGTGACTGCCCGGATTCACGAGCGTCGCGTCCCCGAGTTTCTCTACCCCCGGCTGATGTGAGTGTCCGACGACGACGAGGTCGGCGTCCTCCTGTCGAGCGAGCAGCGACAGCGCCGTCCGGTCGTGCTCGTGGCCGTGTGCGACGACGACTCGGAGCCCGTCGGCCTCCGCCGTCGCGGTTCCCGACAGGTGCTCACGAACTGCCCGTCGGTCCCGGTTGCCGGTGACGGCGACCAGTTCGGCTGCTTCACGCCGGAACGCTTCGTAGACCACCTCGGTCGTGAAGTCGCCGGCGTGGACGACGAGGTCCGCCTCCCGGACGGCGTCGAGCGTCCGCCCGGTCAGTCGATGGCCGTTCGTTCCGTGCGTGTCGGAGACGAGCGTAATCATGCCGCTCACTGCGTCCGCCAGCACCAAACTGCTGTCGGAGTCCCGGAAGGCATTTCCCCGGGGCACGCAAGCACTCGACCGATGGGAAGCTCGAAGTCGGTCGTCATCGCCGCACTCATCGCCAACGGTGCGATAGCCATCCTCAAGTTCGTCGGCTTTCTGCTGACCGGGAGCGCAGCGATGCTCTCGGAGACGTATCACTCCATCTCCGACACCGGCAATCAGGTCTTCCTGCTCATCGGTATCCGCTACGGGTCGAAGGAAGCCAGCCGCCGGCACCCGTTCGGCTACGGCAAGGCCCAGTTCTTCTACAGCTTCCTCGTCTCCGTCCTGCTGTTCGGCATCGCCGGCTGGGAGAGCGCCCGGCAGGGCTACTCGAAGCTCACCGGCGGCGGTGGCCACGGCGGCCACACGACGGACACCATCCACTTCCTCGGCTTCCAGTACACGCCGTCGGTCCCGTTCGACCCCATCTTCGTCAACTACGGCGTTCTCCTCGGAGCCATCGTCTTCGAGAGCTACGCGCTGAAGAAGGCCCTCGCCGAGATGCGCCGCCAGATGGAGCGCCACGACTGGGACACCTTCCGTGAAGCGTTCCGCTCGACCAGCGACGTGACCACGCTCACCGCCCTCACCGAAGACACCATCGCGATGGGCGGTGCAGGGCTCGCTCTCCTCGGCATCTACCTGACGCGGGAGACCGGCAACGAGGTGTTCGACGCCGCCGCCGCGCTGCTCATCGGTCTCATGCTGATGGGCTTCGCCATCGCGCTCGCGTGGGAGAACAAACGCCTCCTCCTCGGCGAAAGTCTGCCACCCGCCGACGAGCGGGCGCTTCGCGCCGTCGTCGAGGAGCGAGAGGAAGTCGACCGAATCGTCGACTTCCGAACCGTCTACTTCGGCCCGGAACGGCTGCTCGTTACCGCCGACATGGAGTTCGCGCCTGGGCTCGAAACCGCCGTCATCGACGAGACCATCTCCGGCATCGAGCAGGCTATCATGGACGCCGACCCCGCAGTGAAGAAGGTCTACATCGAACCCGA
>JARUKX010000072.1 GCA_029688825.1 Haloarculaceae archaeon H-GB1-1
AACACCCTTAGGTCGGCCCACTGCCGAGTGTCGGCCGAGAGTGCCGTGACAGCCAGCATAGATGAATCAACCGACGACCAACTCGAACTGACCGAGGACGTGATATTCTCGCTCCTCGCGTCCCAGCGACGGCGCGACCTGCTCCGCTACGTCGCTCACGCCGGGGCCGAAGTTCCGATCTCGATGATCACCGAACACGTCACCGGAAACGAGACAGATGGCGGGGTACCGTCGACGAAAAGCCAGCTGAAGGCGGTGTACGTCTCGCTCTATCAGACGCACATCCCGCAGCTCGTCGAGGCGGGCGTCGTCGAGTACGACCCGGACACGAAGGTCGTACGCCTCACACAGCGTGCGGAGCCCCTCCTCGCGTATCTCTCGTTCGACCCGACTGCGACAGATCGCGGACTGCTGGCGAAGGTCTTCAGACGCCGACGCGACCACGAGGTCGAGTAGGCGACGCCTGTCCGGGGTTCGCGACCGCACGGCCTGTCGCGAACGTCGGCACCCAGCAACGCGACTCAGAAGAGGTCTGCCCGTCGAATCTCGAAGCGAGCCCCGCCCGTCTCGCTCTCCGTCGCGGTGATGTCCCAGCCGTGGGCCTCGACGATGGAGCGGATGATGTCGAGGCCGAAGCCCATCGAATCCGACCGCGTGGAGTAGCCCGGCTGGAAGATCGTGTCGGACTGGTCCTCGGGGATTCCCGGCCCGTCGTCCGCCACGTAGAAGCCGTCCTCCATGTCGCCGACGGTGACGGTGACGTCCTCGCCAGCGTACTGGATGGCGTTCCGAAAGAGGTGTTCGAGGACCTCCTGCATCCGCGCGGGGTCGGCCTCGACCGTGATGGAGGTCTCGACGTCGAGCGTGGCCTCCTCGGCGGCGACGTTACGCCAGGCCTGGGATGCGAGATCGGCGAGGTCGACGGAGACCGGATCGCTGACCACCTGGCCGCGACGGACGAGCGTCAGCAGTTTCTCGATGAGGACCTCCATGCGCGTGAGCGACCGTTCGACGCGGTCGACCTGCTCGGAGTTCCACGACTCGGGCATCATCTCGACGGCGTTCACCGCGACCTGCAGTGGGTTCCGGAGTGTGTGGCTCACCGCACGAGCGAACTCCTCCAGGTGCTCGTTGTGCCGTTCGAGCATGCGTTCGCGGCGCTTCCGTGTGGTGAGGTCGAGGATGTACCCCTCCAGCGCCACGAGTTCGCCGTCGCGGTAGACGCCCTTGCCGCGTCCCTGGACCCACTTCGTCTGGCCCGACTTCGTGATGATGCGGTACTCGATGACGTACTGTTCGCGATTCTCGACGGCCTCCTGGGTCTCCTCCCACACGTACTCGCGGTCGTCGGGATGCATGACGTCGCGGCCGTAGCTCACGTAGCCGTTCTCGATGTCCGACTCCGCGTGGCCGGTCAGTTCCGCACAGCGGCCGGCCACGTACTCCATCGGCCACGTCGGTTCGTTTCGACAGCGGTAGACGAATCCGGGGAGGTTGCTGATGAGCGTCGCGTACCGGCGCGCCATCTCCTCGTGGGCGCTCTCCGCCCGCGTTCGCTCGACGGCGTTCTCGATGCGGTGTGCGAGAACGGCGTACTGGTCCGTGTCGGTCGCTTTCTGCAGATAATCGGTGACGCCGGCCGAGATGGCCTCGCTGGCGATCTCCTCGCTGCCTTTGCCGGTAAAGAGGATGAACGGGAGGTCGGGATACCGATCTCGAACGGCGTCGAGGAAGGTCAGCCCGTCGGTGTCCGGCATCTGGTAGTCGCTGACGACGCAGTCGATCGGCGCGTTTTCGAGTCGGTCCAGTGCGTCCGCCGCCGACGTTTCGGCGTAGAAAACCACGTCGAGTTCCCGCTGGAGGAACTCCCGGGTCATCTCGACGAAACTCGGTGCGTCGTCGACGTGCAACACGTGGATAGCGTCGTCTCCTACGATTGGTCCAGCGCCCGCAGCGACGTGATCGAGTGAGTGGTCCATACGACCTCGAGATGGCATCTCGCAATCGGTCCCCCGCGACTGGCAGAGTATGTACAGTGAGAGTGGTCCCCACCTATTAGTATTGCCCCCCAATTTCCGTGGCTGAGAACTGTCCCGGTGTGAGCAACCGAGTGACAGGGGCCGGTTTGCTCGCCACTCACACCAGAACGTCACCGTCGATATGGTCGACGCAGGTCATCCATGGTCGGCGGCGACGATGACCGAACCGACAGCGTTTCACTGTCTGACCCCATGAACGCGTCTAGAATGACCAGGGAGTACATCGAGGTCCGAGGGGCCGAGGAGCACAACCTCAAGGACGTCGACGTGGAGATACCCCGCGAGGAGCTGACGGTCGTGACGGGTCTGTCCGGGTCGGGCAAGTCGTCGCTCGCGTTCGAGACGGTGTACGCAGAGGGCCAGCGGCGCTACATCGAGAGCCTGTCCGCGTACGCCCGGAACTTCCTGGGCCAGATGGACAAGCCGCAGGTCGAGACCGTCGAGGGACTGTCGCCCGCGATCAGCATCGACCAGAAGAACGCCGCGAACAACCCCCGGTCGACCGTGGGGACCGTCACCGAGCTGCACGATTACCTCCGGCTGCTGTACGCCCGCATCGGGACGCCCCACTGTCCCGAATGTGGCCGCGAGGTCGGCGAGCAGAGCGCCCAGAACATGGTCCGACGCATCCTCGAACTCCCCGAAGGGACGAAGGCGAAGCTCGCCGCCCCCGTCGTCCGCGACCAGAAGGGCGCGTTCGAGGACTACTTCGACGAACTGCTCGGCGAGGGGTACGCCCGCGTCGAGGTCGACGGCGAGGAGTACGACCTCTCGATGGACACGCCGGACCTCGACGAGAACTACGACCACACAATCGACGTCGTCGTCGACCGCGTGAAGGTTTCCGCGGAGGCCCGCTCGCGCATCACGGACTCCGTCGAGACCGCGCTGGAGGAGGCCGACGGCGTACTGAAGGTCATCCTCCCCGACCCGCCCGAGGGCGTCGAACTCGGCGGGTCGACTGCCCGCGCGACGGGAGACCTCGCAGACGAAGACGACGACGACCGACTCGTCGTCGAGTTCTCCGAGGAACTGGCCTGCACCCACTGCGGCATCGACATCAGCGAGATCGAGACCCGCAGCTTCTCGTTCAACAGCCCCCACGGCGCGTGCCCGGAGTGTGAGGGCATCGGCGAGACGAAGGAGATCGACGTCGACCGCGTGGTACAGGACCCGAGCAAGTCCCTGCGAAACGTCTTCGAGCCGTGGAGCTACTCGCGGTCGTACTACCAGACGCGGCTCGACGCCGTGGCGGCACACTTCGACGTCTCGCTCAACACGCCCTTCGAGGACCTCGACCCCGCCGTCCAGGACGCCTTCCTCTACGGCACCCGCGAGGACGTGGTCTTCAAGCGCCAGACGAAGAACGGCACCCGCCGCAAGGAGAAGCCCTTCGAGGGCGTCGTCCCCAACCTCGAACGCCGGTACGTCGAGACCGAGAGCAAGTCCACCCGCGAGCACATCGAGGACTACATGGCCGTCACGACGTGTCCGTCCTGCGACGGCACGCGGCTGAAAGCGGAATCTCGCGCCGTCCTCGTGGACGGCACGTCGATCTCCGAGGTGAACCGGATGTCCATCGGCGACGCCCTCGAACACTTCGAGGGCCTGGAGGCCACCCTCGGCGACCGCGAGACGAAGATCGCCGAGGAGATCCTCAAGGAGATCCGCGCCCGTCTCGGGTTCATGTGCGAGGTCGGCCTGGAGTACCTGACCCTCGACCGGGAGGCCTCGACCCTCTCCGGCGGCGAGTCCCAGCGCATCCGACTGGCCACGCAGATCGGCTCCGGCCTCGTCGGGGTGCTGTACGTCCTCGACGAGCCGTCCATCGGGCTGCACCAGCGCGACAACGACCGGCTGCTGAACACCCTCGAAGAGCTTCGGGATATCGGGAACACGCTCATCGTCGTCGAACACGACACGGAGACGATGCGGCGGGCGGACACCATCATCGACATGGGTCCGGGCCCCGGCAAGCGCGGCGGCGAGGTCGTCGTCAACGGCGACTTCGACGAGGTCATCGACTGCGAGGAGTCGACGACCGGCGAGTACCTCTCCGGCGAGAAGGTGATTCCCGTCCCCGACACGCGGCGGGACCCCGACGGCCACCTCACGGTCGAGGGTGCGCGCCAGCACAACCTCGCGGACCTCGACGTCGACATTCCGCTGGGCTGTTTCAGCGCCATCACCGGCGTCTCCGGGTCGGGCAAGTCTACGCTGATGCACGAGGTGCTGTACAAGGGCCTCGTCCGGCGGATGAACGACACGGACGTCAACCCCGGCGAGCACGACGACATCACCGGCATCGACCAGATAGAGACGGTGCGGCTCATCGACCAGTCGCCAATCGGCCGCACGCCGCGGTCGAACCCCGCCACCTACACCGGCGTCTTCGACTACATCCGCGAACTGTTCGCGGAGACCAAGCTGGCCAAACAGCGCGGCTACGAGAAGGGCCGTTTCTCGTTCAACGTCAAGGGCGGTCGCTGTGAGGCCTGTGGCGGCCAGGGGACCGTGAAGATCGAGATGAACTTCCTGAGCGACGTGTTCGTCCCCTGCGAGGAGTGCGACGGCGCGCGCTACAACGACGAGACGCTGGACGTCACCTACAAGGACGCCACCATCGCCGACGTGCTGGAGATGAGCGTCGAGGAGGCCCACGACTTCTTCGAGGGCCACACCGGCATCCGCCGCCGGCTCGAACTGCTCGACGACGTCGGACTGGGCTACATGCGACTCGGCCAGCCCTCGACCACCCTCTCCGGCGGCGAGGCCCAACGCATCAAGCTCGCCGAGGAACTCGGCAAGAAGGACTCGGGCGAGACGCTCTACCTGCTGGACGAGCCGACGACTGGCCTGCACCCCGCCGACGAGCGCAAGCTCATCGACGTCCTCCAGCGACTCACCGACGACGGCAACACCGTCGTCGTCATCGAGCACGAACTCGACCTCGTGAAGAACGCCGACCACATCGTCGACCTCGGGCCCGAGGGCGGGGAGAACGGCGGCGAGGTCGTGGCTACGGGCACCCCCGAGGAGGTGGCGCGCGAGGAGGACAGCTACACTGGCCAGTACCTCCGTGACCTCCTGCCCGAGATCGACCTCGACGGCCCACGGAGCGACCGCGAAGTGACCGCGCCCGCCGCGGACGACTGAGCGGGGCGGCCTACCTGCCGGTTTCGCACCTGTCGTACGGCCGCTCGTCCTGACCGAAGTCTCGGAGCCACCGGGCTCGATAAGCCCCCAGTTATTTGCTGACGCACCACTTTTGGTCCCTTAGGGACCGTTTCGGGCCGGTCCAGAACGCACATGTCAGACGTGAACGCATCAGGGACGCTTCTCGTGACAGTCGACTCCCTTCGCGCTGACGGCGTCGAGTTCGACGGGGACGCAGCGACGACGCCGCAGATGGGGGCGCTTGCCGAGCAGGGGACAGTCTTCGAGAACGCATTCGCACAGGGAAACTGGACGCCGTTCTCGTTCCCGAGCATCCTCGGTGGGACGCCGGTCTTCACCGACACGGACGCGCTGGGACCGGGGCGGGGCGAGACGCTGCCGAGCGCGCTCTCCGACGCCGGCGTCGAGACGGGCGGGTTCAACGCCGCGAACGGCTTTCTGACCGAACACTGGGCGTACGACGAGGGGTTCGACGCCTTCGAGACGTTCGTCCCGGACGGCGACGGTTGCATCGAGCGCTTCCGCGCGGCACATCCGACGGCCAACGCGTGGCTGGAGTTTCTCACCCAGCCCCTCCGGTCGGTCGGCCGCCGCTTGCGCGGTGCCGAGCCGAGCGCCGCGGAGAACGCCTCCCGGATGCAGGACGTCGAGCGCCGGGCCATCGAGTTCCTGGAAACGGCGGAGCCGCCCTTCTTCTGCTGGATCCATTACATGGACACGCACACGCCGTACGTGCCCGCACCGAAGCACGTCCGCGCCGTCTCGGACGGCGACCTCGGGACTGCGGGCATGTTCCGCGCGCACCTCAACGCCGGCCTCGGCCGGGCGGTCGACGACGACACGCTCGACGACCTGCGGACGCTCTACCGTGCGGCGGCCAGACAGGTGGACGAGAGTATCGGTCGCGTCCTCGACGCGCTGTCCGAACGCGGACTCCGTGACGAGACCTGCGTCGTGCTGGCCGGTGACCACGGCGAGGAGTTCCAGGAACACGGCCACCTCGCCCACTACCCGAAGCTCTACGGCGAACTCGTGGAGGTGCCGCTGGTGGTCGACGTTCCCGGCGTCCAGCCGGACCGGGAAGACGCGCCGGTCGGTCTCGACGCCATTCCGCCGACCGTCTGCGACGCGATGGGCGTCCCCAGTCCGCCGTCGTTCAGCGGCGAGAGCCTCCTGCCGGCGATGGCCGGGAGCGGGGAGGTCGGGGACGACCCGGTCGTCTCGGTGACCGTGCGCGGTGAGGACGTGACCCAGCAGCCGATCCCACGCCGGCTCGACGAGGGCGACGTGCTGTTGAGCGCCCGGACCGCCGACTGGACGTACATCCGGAATACCGAGACGGACGAGGTCGAACTCTACGACCGGCGGCGTGACGCGGCGGAGCGACACGACCGCTGGGACGACCGGCCCGCGGAGAGCCCGGTCGACCGGCTCGAAGCGGCGACGGCCGAGCGGGAGGCGCTCCTCGGTGGCGACGGGACCGAACCCGCCGAGCAGGCCGCGCCGGACGCCGTCGAGAGCCAGCTCAAGGCGCTCGGCTATCGCTGACCGCGTCTGTCCCACGTCGCTGGACCGGTCGTTGGGGATTTTCCGATCGGATGCGTACCGCCAGCCATGCCCACCGCCTTCGTCGCGCTCGACGACCGCGTCCTCGGTGTGGACGTCGACCGCCCGGACACCACCGAGACGCTCGCGGAGACGAGTCCGGAGTGCATCGCCGCGTCACCGGCCGTCCCGGAACGGCTCTTCCTGGGAACGGTCGACTCGGGACTGCTGCGCAGCGACGACGGAGGGGACACCTGGAGGAACGTGCTCGTCGCCGGCGACCGCGTGACCGCGGTGATAGTCAGCCCGAACGACCCCGACGTCGTCTGGGCGGGGACCGAACCAAGCGCCGTCTATCGCTCGACCGACGGTGGCGACTCCTGGCAGGACCGACCGAGTCTGACCGACCTCCCCTCGGCGTCGTCGTGGTCGTTCCCGCCGCGGCCACACACCCATCACGTCCGGTGGCTGGCCGAAGCGCCGACCGACCACGACACCCTGTACGTCGCCATCGAAGCCGGCGCGCTGGTGCGGACCCACGACGGCGGGGAGACGTGGCTCGACCGCCCGAGCGGGTCGCGGCGGGACACGCACACGATGGCGACCCACCCGGCGGAACCGGACCGGCTCTACGTCGCTGCCGGCGACGGGTACGCGGAGTCCCGCGACTGCGGGGACACCTGGCTGTATCCGCAAGACGGGCTCGACCACCGCTACGTCTGGAGCGTCGCCGTCGCCCCCGACGACCCGGAGACGGTCGTCGTCTCCGCGGCGAACGGCCCCCGACAGGCCCACACCCCCTCCACCGCGGAGTCGTACCTCTACCGCCGCACCGACGGCGGTCCGTGGAAGGTTGCCATGGACGGCGTCCCGAGGCCAGCGGGTACCGTCCGCGGAGTGCTGGCGACCGGCGAGCGCGACTTCTTCGTCGCGACAAATCACGGGCTGTTCCGCTCGCCGGACGGTGCGCGCTGGCGCGCGGTCGACGACGAGTGGGGCGACGCGTACGGCGAGCGGGTTCCGCGCGGGCTGACCGTCGTCTAGGCCGATTGTATCGGCGTTAATTCGGGTGAAATCGGGCGCACTGGACGGTAATCCGAGGTTACGGCTTCCCTCCTTGAAGGGCACTCCCCGGAGAGGGTCGGATGCAATGCTCTCGACGAAGACAGCCGCACTCGCCCTGGTCGCCCTCGTGGCGACCGGCGGTGCGGTCGCGACCGCGAGTACAGCGACGATGGACGGAAACAGTGCGCTGACGGCCGCCGGGAACGCACCGACCGACGTCGACGTCGACGCCCACTACGAGAACGACACCGTCGACGTGACCGTCACCGACGACGGTGACCCGCTGGAGAACGTCCCCGTCGTCGCGAACGGCGACGCGAGCGCGACGACGGACGCGAACGGAACCGTCGCGTTCGACGTGGCCAACCTGACCGCCGAGAACGAGACGTTCGAGGAACTGGAACTCGAGCTCTCGGCTGACGGCTTCGAGGGCGAGCTGACCTACGCCGTCGAGAACGGCTCGCTTGTCCTGCAGGAGGAGCACTACGAGTACGGAGCGGGTGAGGAGCGCGCCGCGGGTCACGACGAGGACCACCCGAACCCGCCCGCGTGGGCCGAGAACGAGAACGCGCCCGTCTTCGATGACGACGAGACAGACGAGCGACCGCCCGGTCTCCGGACGCAGGCAGACGATGGCGAGGACGACCGGACCGTCGAGACCGAGGACGGCGACGAATCGAACGAGAACGCCGATGACGGTCCCGAGAACGCAGATGACCGCGCGCAGAACGGAAACGGAAACGCCGACCGGTGACCTCGCCACCGGACCGTGAGAGAGTGTAACTGAGAAGATATTTGGGGACCGGTCGGCTCTGTGTAGCCAATGTGGGACTTCATCGTCGTCGGTTCCGGTCCCGCCGGGTCGCGGTTCGCCCGCCGAGCCAGCGAGTCCGGGCACGACGTGCTGTCGTTCGAGCAGGGCGAGGTCGGGAAACCGCTGGCCTGTTCCGGCCACGTCAGCACCGACGTCTGGGAGTACACCACCGAGGGAGCGCGCGAGGACCTCCTCCAGAACGAGGTCTACGGCGCGCGCTTCCACCTCGACGACCCGTCCGGGGCCGCCCCCGACGGCGTCGACGGCGACGGCTACCCCTTCTTCAAGGACGAGCCTGTCTCGAACGTCATCGACCGCGTGGGGCTGGACGAGCACCTCGCCGCGGCCGCTCGCGACGCCGGCGTCGACCTCCGCGAGAACCACACCGTCGTCGGCGTCGAGGAACGCGACGACCGCGTGACCGTCGAGGTCCGCGGTCCCGACGGCGTGGAGCGCCACGA
>JARUKX010000073.1 GCA_029688825.1 Haloarculaceae archaeon H-GB1-1
AGCGCATATCTCGTATAAATCTGTACCCTTGAGTAGAAGATCGAAATCCCCGGTTTTTAGATTCATTGCCGAAAATACAAATCCATGCCGTCCCCTTCAGATTCTTCATCGGATCGAACTCTCATTAACGAGGCTCCCATCAGTATCTTTGAGGTGGACAATAACGGACAATGTACCGATGTGAATCCAGCTGCCTGCGAGATAGTGGGATACTCTCGGGAGGAATTGCTGGATATGTCGATTACCGACCTGGCTCCGACATATGACGACGGCGAATGGATGAGCGAGTTTTCTGAAGTGCAGAAAAATGGTCATATTCGAACCGAGATGGTGCTGCTCCACAAAGAGGGCCACAAGGTAGACGTGGATTTCGACGCTGTTCTCATCGACAATCGGATTGTTGCCTACGTGCGAGAGATTACCGAGCACAAGGAGCACGAACGGGATCTCGTCACCACGAAAGAACGCATGGAACTGGCCCTTGAGGGAGCGAACCTCGGCATTTGGGACTGGAATATGCAGACCGAGGAGGTGGAACGTGACGAGCTATTGACGGACATGCTTGGTTACACGCGATCCGAGATGGGAGACCGGATGCGCGGGTGGGAGGAGATCGTCCATCCAGACGACGAGAAACGACACAATGAGGCGCTGGCCCATCACATCTCGAATCGAACACCGTATTATCAATGTGACCACCGGTTACGGACGAAATCGGGCGACTGGAAGTGGGTGCGAACCATGGGAAAAGTCGTCGAACGAGACGAGAGTGGGACTCCGGTACGAGCCGTAGGCATCCACCAAGACATCGACGAACGCAAGCGGGCGAAACTACACCTTCAAGAAGAGCGGGACATCTTTGCGAAGGGGCCGGTGGTGGTCTTTAAGCGAAAAGACGCAGACGGGTGGCCCATCGAGTACGTCTCGGCGAACGTAAATGATATCTTCGGGTACACGTCAGCGCAACTCCAGTCGAACGGCGTTCTATTCACGGATCTCGTTCACGACGAGGACATCGGCCAACTCGTCGGGGAAGTGGCCGAACACCAAGAGGTGGGGGCCGACCACATGAGTCTAGACCCCTATCGAGTCCTCACAGCCGAAGGTGACGTTCGGTGGGTAATGGAGTATACGAGATACGTCAGCAACGGCGACGACAACTCATATTTCCTCGGCTATCTGATCGATATCACCGGCCGTAAAGAGCGCGAGGAGAAGTACCGCAACCTGTTCGAGGGTACCCGCGACGCGCTCATGCTACTGGATCGGAATGGATTCTTTGATTGTAATAACCAAACCTTGGAATTGTTCGGCATCGAATCCGTCGACGCTTTCGTCGAATTCGCACCGTGGGAATTGTCGCCGGAAACACAGCCGAACGGAAGGGAGTCGAGACAAGCAGCACAGGCACATATAGAAGCGGCCTTCGAGGAAGGAGAGGCGTTCTTCGAGTGGACGCACAAGCGGAGAGACGGGACGGAATTCCCTGCTGAGGTAAAACTCAGCAAATTCCGGTTAAATGGTGAACCAGCGTTACACGCGCTGGTGCGAGATATCACTGAGCGCAAAGAATATGAGCAGGAACTCCAAGAGCAGCGCGATAACCTCGAAATCCTCAATCAGGTTGTCCGCCACGATATCCGCAATAAACTCCAGCTCGTGCTGGCTTACACAGATCTGTTACAGACCGAGGTCAAGGTGAATGACAAGGAGTACATCGAGCAAGTGCTCGAAGCGGCCCGTGAGGCGGTCGACATTACCACAACCGCTCGGGACGTGACGGAGGTGATGCTCCAGTCCGACGTGGACCGCCATGTAGTCCGTCTGTCACCCATGCTCGAAAGCGAAGTAGAAAACGTTCGATCGGACCACGATCAGGCACTGGTCAGACTCGACGGCTCACTCCCGTCCGTCGAAGTGCTGGCCGACGACATGCTGGCATCGGTGTTCCGGAACTTGCTGACCAACGCGATCCAGCACAACGACAAGGAACCGGCAGAGGTCACTGTCTCGGCAACTAGAGACGACAGGAGTGTGCTGGTCCGAGTCGCGGACAACGGTCCCGGTATCCCGGAGGAACGCAAGGAAGACATTTTCGAGCAGGGCGAAATGGGCCTCGACAGCGACGGAACCGGTCTTGGCTTATACCTAGTCGACACCCTCGTCGACAGATATGGTGGAGAGGTTTCCGTCGAGGACAATGATCCTGAAGGAGCGATCCTTGTTGTCGATTTGCCGATTGCGGAGTGATATGCCATTTTTCAATCTCGTTGACGATTTCACGTTCTGTATCTCGCACGCCATTAATGTCACTTGTTGATGACTTCAACAGGCCAAATATCTGGGTTCGTCGGTTCCTTTATCGGATTCCGTCCAGTCGTCTGTACCATGGTAACTGCTCGACTCGCCGTCCGGTACGAGGACGACTGGACGGCGCATTCCGAGGCGTACGACGTGTACGGAAACTACCTGGCGTACTCGGTGGATAACAACCGGAAATACGCGCTGATTGTCCTTACGGCCGAAACACTCGATTCGGCAATCGAACTGGTCCGGACGCACGAGACGGTCACATCGGTGCGGGTGCTCGATCATCGCGAATCAGCGACTGCCGAGAGAGGGTCGGCGACGCTGTTCGTCGAGTCGAGCTTTCGTGAGTTTCCACCGTTGCAGTTGCTCACGTTCGAGGGGTTCGTTCCCATCGGGAACCCGTCTCTCCGGGACGGCTGGGTAGTCGTCGACCTGTTGTTCGACGACCTCGACGACCTTGATCGGGCGACATCGACACTGGAGGCCGTCGGTCCGGTACAGGTCGAGAGTCTCTCGGAGACGTTCCGGTATCACGCCACGCCAGACACGGCGGACGTCGCACGGCTCACCGAGGCGCTCTCACCTCGGCAGCTCGAGGTCCTGTCACTGGCCGTCGAACACGGATACTTCGAACTTCCCCGGAACGTCACAATCGCAGAGCTGGCGGCCGAACTCGACGTCGCGGCGTCGACGGTGTCGGACCACCTTCGGAACGCCCGAGCGACCCTGATCCAATTCGTGGTCGACCACATCGTTGATTCGGCCCATCGAGAGCGGATGCTCGCCGATTAGGGCCCGTAGAACGTCTGTAGGAAGTCGGTGAGTGCGGGAATCAGCTTTCGCTCGGCGTTTCTGAGTCGGCGCGAGGCGGTGCTCCTGGCGACGTCGATCTCCGATTCGATATCCGATATCGAGACGTCTCGCGAACGCTCGTAATAACCGGTTTCAAGCGCAGTCACGAGCATTTCGAGTTCGGGAACGGTGAGCGAATCGACGAGTCGCTGCCGTTCGACCGGGCTGAACTTGGGTGTCGTCTCGAACGAGGAACTGATGCGGACGACATCGATGGAATCGAACTCGAGGGCTGAGAGGGCCTGGGAGAGGGTCTCCCGGTCGTCGGCCAGTATCTCGTTGAACTGGAACCCGTCCCGGTACTCGGCGTTCCCGACCGGTAGCAGTCCCTCCATCAGTATCATCTGTCTCGGCGTATACGAGGGATAGAGCGAGCGGATAGAGACAGTACTCAAGACACGGTCCCGGTCGGTGACGGTTTCCAGCACCTGGACGTCCTCGACGAACCGATTGTGTTCGATGGTCTCCAGAACGTCCGAGTGGTCCGCCGCGTCGCTGTCCAGCGCCGTGATAGTGACGACGCTTGACCCCTGGAAGGTAGATCCGATTCCCGTGCCAAACACGTCGTACACCCCGATCTGGTCGACCCAGTCTCCCTCGAAGTGGACTCTGAGCTTGGCTGGTATCACGTCAGGAGTTCGAACTCGTCCTTGCATAAGGCTGCCGGCGTCGTTACCGTCACGAGGGAGCGATGGCGTCGAGCGTCTCGCGCCGGAGTTCGTCGTCGTCGAGGACCGGGCCGATGCCGTAGATGACAAGGTCGACGCTGGCGTCGACCATTGCCTGCTCCCTATCACGCACCGTTTCCGGAGCGCCGGCAACCGAAACGAGGTCGATGAACTCGTCGCTGACCTGCTCGGCTGCCTCCCGGGTAGTGTCGGCCGCCCGAGCGCGTTCGACCTCGTCTTCGAACCCTCGTTCCTTGGCCACGCGGTCGTAGTACCCGGGGATGTCGCGGTACGTTCGCGCGATTCGCTCGGCGACCGCGAAGCGAGCGGTCGACGGGTCGTCCGAGACGGCTACTGGGACGTAGCGCGCGACGTCGATATCCGAGAGATCCCGGTCGGCCCGCTCGGCCCCAGTTGCGAGGTTCGCGCGCGCCTCGTCGAAGCCGTCCAGGGGGTACCACGCCGGCAGCCACCCGTCGGCGAACTCGCCGGTGAGACGGAGGTTGCTGGGGCCGAGCGCGGCGTTGTAGATGGGTATCTCCGAGCGGACCGGCTCGAAGGCGCTCCACGTGGTCGTTCGCGTCGGCGTGAAGAATTCGCCGTCGAACGCCTCGGGGTCGCCAGCGAGGTACCGGCGAACGAGGCGGATGTACTCCTCCATTCTGGCGAGCGGTCGGTCGAACTCGACTCCGTGAAAGTCCTCGACGACGCCGGGGTGGGCCACTCCCAGCCCCAGTATCGCGCGCCCATCGGAAAACTCGTCGAGCGTCGCGGCCTCCTGGGCGAGCGCAGCGGGCGTCCGTGAGAACACGTTGACGATGCACGTTCCGAGCCCGACCGACTCCGTGACCGAGGCCCACCGGGTCAGCTTCCCGAACGCGGTCCGTCCCTGCCCCTCCTCTGTCCAGAGGCTCTCGAAACCATCTGCGTCGAGTCGCTGGACGAGGTCGAGGTCCGGTGCGTGGGGCAGATAGACTGCTCGACGTAGTTCTGACATACCCAAGCGTCGGCCGACTGAGATATGAATGTTGGGGCAGTGGGAGCTCCGACCACCGAGTTAGCCCAGCGAGCGGACCGCCGCCGTGAGTTCGCGGCATAAACCTCGGACATCTCTGACAGTATCTTTATGCGAATATTTCCCCAATCGACCAGGTATGACCATTCGAGGCGTTGAAGCGACGTACGTCGAAAGCGGCGTCAGACCGCTCGAAGAGCGCGGGGGAATCGCCCCGTACCGCTTCGGTCACGGAACGCTCGACACGTCGGACAGGATCGTCGTCAGACTGGAGACCGACGATGGAATCGAGGGGTGGGGCGAACTGAATCCGATTCTGTCGCCAGAATCGACGAAATCGGTCATCGAGAACGACATTGCCGAAGCGGTCGTCGGCAGGGATGTCTGGGAGGTCGAAGCGGTGCTCGACGAGTTCTCCTGGGTCGACCCCTACATGGCCAACAATCCAGCGCTCGGTGCGGTCGAGATGGCCATGTGGGATGCGTACGGCAAACGCCTGGGCGAACCCGTCCACAGGCTCCTCGGCGGCAAGTGTCGCGAGGAAGTTCCCTTCGCTTTCTGCCTCGGCATCCTCGATCCCGAGCGGTCGAGAGCGAAAGCGCGCGAGATACGCGAGATGGGGTTCACTTCGATCAAGACGAAAGGTGGCCGAGACTGGCGACAGGACGTCGAACGTATCGCTGCGATACACGACGAGGTCGGCGACGAAGTGGACATCCGTATCGACCCGAACCAGAACTGGAGCGTCGAGGAGACCGTCCGCGCCGTCTCCAGCCTCGAAGACGCGGGCGTCCGTCTCGAATACATCGAACAGCCCATCGACGTGGACAAGCCCGGCGCACTCAAGCAACTCCGCTCGCGCCTCCGGACGCCGATCGGCGCCAACGAGGACATGTACGTCCCTCACAACCTCTCTACGCTGACCGACGCGGACGCTATCGACGTCGGGGTCGTCGACATGATTCCGGCTGGCGGACTACTGGCGCTGAAGAAGATGGCCGCCATCGCGGAGGAGAAAGCCGTCTCGCTGACACACCACAACAGCTTCGACTTCGGCATCAAGACCGCGGCCATCCTGCACGTCGTCGCGAGCACTCCGGCCTACGATCTCCCACCGGACACGACGTACTACGCGCTGACGGACCGCTTCATCGACGACCCATTCGAGTTCGATGACGGGGCGCTGCCCGTTCCCGACGAGCCCGGACTGGGGGTAACTGTCGATCGAGAGGCAGTCGAGCGGAACGAGGTCTCGCTGTAACGGCGCGTCATCGGGAGAGCAGGACACGAGCGAACCGTCCAGACGTCACCGGGAGGACCGAGCGTCCTGGTCCACCTGTGAGAGGTAGGTGATGATGAACTCCGTGAACGCGTTCAGGACCTTGTTGAGCTGGTAAGACGCCGTTGCCTTCGTGACCCCGATCTCCTCGCCGATCTCTTCCAGGGTGATCTGGCGGGGAATCTCGAAGTACCCCCTCTCGAAGGCAGTTCTGAATATCTCGAGCTGAGCCGGCGTGATCGTGGTGAGGAACTCATGCCACTCGACGGTGCTCGGTGTCGTCGTGTGTTGGAAGTCGGGTGATATGGCCTCCGTCGTCACCGACCCGTACTCCGAGAGGAGGTCGACGGCGTCGGCGATGTCGCTATGATCCTCGAAGATGAGGTCGTACTTCTGGAGACCGTTCTCGAGTCGCGTCGGTCGGAGCGGCAGGAAACCCTCCGCCAGCAGAGATCCCATCGGCGTCTCCTTTATCTTCTGTTCGCGCTCTACCAGCGTCGCCGTCGTCCGTCCGTTATGCGTGGTCTTCGAGACGACTTCGACGCTATCGACGTGCCCGTGCGACCGGATCTCGTCGAGCACCCGTTCGAACTTCGGCGTCGAGATGAAGATGACGCCGAGATACTTTCCCTGGTAAAACGTCGATGCGGGCCACTCTGCGTAGACGTCGAGCCCCGACAGGTTCGAGGTCCACCCCTCCTCGTAATCGATGCCGAGCTTCGCTGTTAACATGTTACACTATTACATGATACCGCTATTTAGATGCACCTGTCAGACACCGAGTGACTCGGCCTTGGATTTTCGGGATTCCAGGGGTGAAATTACTTCGCCGAGTTCCAGCACGGACCACGACAGTCCGGGTCGTTCCCGTCGATGCGAGCCAGGCGTGGGCCCGAACGCTGGCCGGCGCGGTGTCAGTTTAGGAACCGCTCGAGGGTGCGAGCGTATATTTCGGCAGCAGCGACCAGGTCGGATTCTCGGATGGATTCGTCGATGGAGTGTGCGTCGTCGATACTACCCGGGCCGAACAGGACCGTCGGGATGTTCCCGCCGTAGATGAGGTGCGGGGTGTCCGCCCCGTAGTTGCAGCCAATTGGCGCACACGTATAGTCGAGGTCCCTGGCGCTTTGCTCGACGGCACGGACCACCGCTTCGTCGGCGTCGACTTCGGCACCACGGGTGAACTGCCACAGGTCTATGTCGACGTCGACCTCCGTCCCGGAGACGGTGACGCTCCCGAAGGAGTCCCTGAGCCGCCGCTCGAACTCGGTCTGGTTTTGCGGACCAGGGTGGAATCGCCAGTCGACGACGACGGAGGCCTCGTCGGGAATCACGTTCCCGCCGACGCCGCCGTCGAGCATCGTCGGTTTGACCGACTGTCGGTCCAGATACTCGTGGTCGGCCCCTCGGACCTCCGCGTCGAGGGCACCGATTCCGTCGAGGACCTGCTGGAGACCCTCGATCGCGTTGACACCGCGCTCGGGCCGCGCCGCGTGAGAGCGTCGGCCATGGACCGTGACGGTATAGCGCACCGACCCGAAGTGTGCGAGCCCGAGTTGGAGGTCCGTCGGCTCGCCCAGAATTGCGGCGTCGACGTCGTCGCTGTCGACGTATCCTTCGGCGACGAGTTCTTTCGTGCCGTCACCGGTGCTCTCCTCGTCGACGACGAACGCCAGCACGACCTCGCCTGGCGAGTCGGCCGCGGCGAGATATGCCTCGGCCGCGGATATCTGGGCCGCGACCGACCCCTTCATGTCCGCAGTGCCGCGTCCGACGAGTCGGTCCCCGTCACGGTGGAGCTCGAACGGGTCGCTCTGCCACTCGTTCCCGTCCGCGGGGACGACGTCCACGTGGCCGGTAAGCAAGAGACTCCCACGTGCCGGGTCTCCTGCACGGGCGATGACGTTCGACCGACCCGGCTTCACTTCCTGCGTCTGGACCTGGTACGGGATGGACGATGACTCGAAGCGCTCGACGAGGTAGTCCATGAGTTCGGCCTCGTCACCGGGCGGGTTGACGCTCGGTCGGCCGACCAGTTCCCGGAGTTCGTCGACGACTGTCTCCGTATCGATGTGTACAGTCACAGGTTTTCGTGCGGCGGACAGACCAAAAGGCCTCTCTCTAACTCATCGGACGTTTATGTTGTAACGAGAACTCGTGTCGCGGTTCATTTCCCGACCACCCGCTTCTATGGGTAGAGTCATTGCTGCGCTGGCGAGGACGGGGCGGCCCATCAGCTCACCAATATAAAAACTCAACATGTTCTGGAAAACCGTTAACATGCGTTATGATACATGATAATTCATGTCACGCAAAGAAGCTGGTGCACATGGTGACTCGGGCAAATACGGCGTCTACGATCTGGCAGATCGGCTCGACCGCCGACGGTTCATGCAGATCGTCGGTGTCGGTGGGCTGGCGGGACTCGCAGGTTGTACCGGGAACGGCGGTTCGGGCGGGACGGAGACCGATTCCAGCGGTACGGAGACGCAGACGACAGCACAGGCCACTGCGGCGAGTTCGGAGATTCCAAAAGGTGGAACCCTGGAGGTCGGGTGGCCGCGCGCGCCGTCGAACCTGATTCCCGTCACCGGGGTCGGAACTGAGGACTACATGCTAGCAGACTGGTTGTACTCGAAGCTGGTGTGGATCGACAAGGACCTCAATCTGATCCCCGACCTCGCGACGGACTGGGAGGCCAACGATGACGCGAGCGTGTGGAATTTCCAGCTTCGGGAGGGAGCAAAGTTCAACACGCTCGATAAGGAGGTGCTGGCCGAGGACGTCAAGGCCCATCTCGACGCGATTCAGAACCCGGACTATCTCCCCGGCGCGAAGGGGACGCTGGGCCCCATCGACTCGGTCGAGATAGTCAACGACTACGAGGTGGAGAT
>JARUKX010000074.1 GCA_029688825.1 Haloarculaceae archaeon H-GB1-1
TTCCGAAAGACTTCGCTGCGCTCGTCTTTCGACTCCCCGCTCGCTACGCTCGCGGGGACGGGGACAGCCCGCTCCGACGCTCAAGGGTGCTTCGGTGAACTACCCATGAGCGAAGAACTCGAACCCATTTCGCCTGCTGAGGCGAAGGAGATGTACCTTGACGCGCGCGAGCGCGAAGTATCGCAATCGACCCTCGATGGCTATCACTATCGGCTCAAACACTTCATCCGATGGTGTGAGAACGTCGAGGGTATCGAGAACATGAATACCCTCTCCGGTCGGGACTTGCAGAGATTCAAGACTTGGCGGAGAGATGACGGCGACCTGAAGCCCATCTCTTTGGAAGGGCAACTCGACGCCCTCCGAATTTTCATTCGCTGGTGCGGATCTATCGATGCCGTCGAGCCGAATCTACACGAGAAATTTGAGGCACTTATGCCTCAACTCGATAAGACCGATGAACAGAGTGAGAGTATCCTCGGGACGAAACAAGCCGAGTCTCTCCTCGAATACCAACGAAAATTTGAGCACGCTTCTCGATCCCACGTCATCATGGAGATCCTGTGGCACACCGGGATCAGACTCGGGGCCCTCCATTCACTAGATCTTGAGGACTACAACGAGGAGGCAGAACGTCTCTCTATCCGCCATCGCCCTGAAACAGGGACTCCACTCAAGAATGGGAGAGAGGGCGAGCGTATTGTCGCTCTGAGCGCCGAGATTTGCCGCTCAATCGAAGACTGGATAGACTATAATCGTCATGACGTAGAGGACGAGAACGGCCGAGAGCCCCTTCTCACGAGCCGGAACGGACGAATGAATCGATCGAGCATTCGAGATGCAGTCTACATGGTCACTCGTCCCTGCTACTACGGTACGGATTGCCCAGAGAAGCGCGATCCCGATGATTGTGAAGCCGCCGAATATGGTGGATACAGCAAGTGCCCGATAAACGTCTCTCCTCATGATATTCGACGCGGTTCGATTACTCATTTCTTGACCGAAGACGTACCCGAGAAAGTTGTCTCTGATCGGATGAACGTCGGGCAGGATGTACTCGATAAGCACTATGACAAGCGAGAAGAGGAGGTGAAGGTTGAGCAGAGACGGGACTACATCAATGGAATCTGAAACCACCTAATCTTTCGATTTGTGAGTAAGTTATTTGTTGGATTGCTACAGACTTGTTGCTGACAAATGGAGATTACCATCACCCTCGACTATGGCCCTCTTGATGTCGAATTTACTGGTGGGGAGCGTGAAGAACTTGAGGAGAACCTAATCGCATTTATTGAATTCCTCGAAGAGGATGAGGCCATCTTCGGGAATTCAGACTTCGCTATTGACCAAGAGCCCGGAGAAGAGAGTCCCGGACTTGACCCAGATTACTGGGAGAGTCAACAAGAGTCAACTCAAGAACCAGATAGTACTGAATCATCGGTGGCTGCAATCTCATTCGGGTCGATTCCAAACCGTACTGATATTGATGAGGGAACGCTCGATGGTTACTTTGATATTGACCCAGAGGGTGAAGAACCTCCTTATCTGAATTTTGATGTCGATATTTTGGGAGAATCTGGAAATAGCCGAAGCGAGAAGCAAATGCGTGGCTCTCTCATTCTCATGACGCTGTGGAGGGAGGGGAACGGCATTGAAGAAATTGGTTCATCGGACTTGAAAGATGCTCTGCGGATTTCGGGTATCGATGATGAATCCTTGTATGCTATGTACGGATTCAATAACGATGAGGGAGACCGCTACTTCCGTCGAGATGGGAGTGGGGCAAATACCGAGATTACACTCACGATGCCGGGCGAGCGAGAAGGGTTTGACCAAATTCAGCGAACGGTCGAGCGACTAGAGGGTGAAGTTGAGGAATAGATGTCATTTGACCGATTTCTGGAACATTACGACAGCGACGGTGGACAGAAAGAACAAGTAGGACTGGTCATCTACTATCTTGAGACACAGCAGGACTTCGATGAGGTAACACAATCTGATGTCAGGTCGGTCATCCAACGCTCACGGTCCACCATCTCCTCATCAAGTATCTCCACGTATTTTTCTCGACTCAGCGATAGTAGCTGGATTACCGATACAGAGAACAGTGGATATCGGCTGACTCATTCCGGTGAAGAAGAGGTTGAGACTCGATTGGACGATGAGGCGCTTAATTCTAATCGGGATGAAGACGACCGATTTCTTGATATTGACCACTTTGAAAATGGAGACGACCGGTACGAGCGACTGATAGAAGATATCAATGAATCCTATCGTTACCGGCTCTATGACGCAACGATGGTTCTCACTCGAAAATTTTTCGAGGATATGACCTTTCAGATTCTCAAAACACACTATGCAGGAGTAGATAATCAGATGTTCTATAACCAAGACGACAACCGACACTATTCCTTTGACGACCTACTCACCAATCTTCGAGACGGCGTGCCGACCCTAAGACAATACGCTCGGGAGCTTGACCAGTCGATGGTTGATGAGCTTCGGGACCTCAAAGACGAGGGAAATTCTGGTGCCCACGCGCTCCGAATTGACTTTGATGATGAGGAGATTGAGGAGTGGGTTGACGACGCTACAAGAATGGCAGAAGTCCTGTACGAAGTTCTTCGTGGTGCTCGAATTGCTGACGAACATAATGATTGAGAGAGCTTGGAATGTTGGTCAATCGAAGTTTGATTCCCGGTTTCTGTTGAACCGGGACTACCCCTCTACCTTCGGAGCACTCAGACCCCAATTCATCTGCTCCCAGTGAACCACGATTTCCAAGTCCTCATCCAGCGACCGGTGTCGATGACCTCTATCACTTGACATACCAACGTGGTTACGGAGGTCGCCCGGATTCCCGATGACTGTTCGGCTGCACCCCTCTATCGGACACGAGTAGATTTCGGGGGTATCCGTCGTACTATCACTTCCCTCTCGCGCTTGACGAATACGAGCGAGGTCGTCAGATGGAGTAGTACGGCTCATTGAGTCCCCCTCTGAGACTGCTTAAGTTGTTCATCGAGTTTACGCTCCTCCAGTCGCCGCTGAACGTCACGCATCCAGTCAGGGTAACGGTCCTCTGGACCGTCTGGTGGTTCTCGGCGAGGGATGACGGGGTCTAAGAATGGCCGAGACTCCCATATATAATTCTTTAAGCGGATGTCGGCCACTCTTTCGAAATTGACATTTCCGGCGATGTTAGCGCCTTTAACGCCCTGAGAATACCATTTTGTTCCTCGACCTTTGCCCCTCTTCTCGACAAGACCCTCATCACGGAGGCGATTTAGTGCATCAACGGCAGTAGACTTTGCAAGTCCTGTTCGTCGGGATACCTCTCGTCCCGATATAGCATCCTCTTCTCGAAGCGTCTCTATCACTATTCTATCGGAATCTTCCCGTGTAGTGGGACAGGCGTCAAAATCACCACGAGTTCGCCGGTGACCAACCTTCGTCGTTTCAAGCCAATCAGGAACCATTCCGGTAGCGATGTAGACCGTTGCCTCGGCGTCATCTTCTCGACCTGCACGCATCGCCGCCTGAAAAGCACCACCTCGCCGCGTGGTTTCAAGGATTTCGTCGGCGACTTCGTTTCCGAAGGACAGATAGGTACCTTCGGTCCCATCAATACGCTCCGCGCTCTCTCCAAGTAGTGCCGTGAGATGCTTGTAGAAGTCATCAGACCGCGAAGGCGTCCCCAACACTACCAGTAGTTCTGAGTCTTTGAGTTCGTTTTTGCCTCGAAGATCCCCGAGCTGCATGTCACGGTTCCACAGGTCACCAAGTTCCCTGTCTTCCAACCCCTCCACGTCGTCTTTCCTACCCAGTATCGCTTTACTGGTGATGAGGTCTAGACGCTTACCATGTTCCTGATCGACTTCCCGTAGATAGGCCTCACACTTTGGAATACTCAGGTTGCCGCCTTGTGCGGCCCATGCATGGGAATTCACCTGAATAAAGTCGTATCCCTGTTCGTTGAGATACTGGTTCCGACGGTCGTCATCGAGGAGACGGTAGTGATTGAAGTTCTCTCCGAGGATGTACTCCCACTTCGGGATGCAAGGAGTAGCGTCCAAACCGATGACTGCCTTAGCCCCGGAAAGGTCCGGAGGATCGAGGAGCCATATCGTCGGCGTATCCTCGTTAGTGGGATGTAGGCTATCGAAGACCGCGGTTCTGTTTTCGGGAAGTTCGATGTATTTCAGTCCGTTGTCCAGTTTCTCAGCACCATAGATAGCGTAGGCGAGGAGAGGCGCTTTCGCATGGAGCTCTCCCGTCAAATCTGTATGGTTCTCAGGTTCGAGGCCAATCTCTTCGAGTCTGTTTAGCGCCCTCTCTCGTTTCTCGGTCTCACCGATTTCTGGACGTCGAGCCTCATCGAAGGGGAAGTCGTCGAGCGTATCGATGAATTCCTGAGCCTTCTGTATTGGATTGCGGATCGTCTCATAGAATCTCTCGAAAGCATCTTCATCGAGGAAGATCACCCGGTCCTCGATATAGGCCGGATTGTACGCTTGCACGTGGTTCCCGACGAGTAAGTCCATCCCGTCGGGGTCAATTCGGGAAACTTTCTCGCAGTATTCACAGGTGTTGTTTCCACGCTGGCACGGGAGGTCCAGTTCTTGGTGAATCCGACTTACAGGCCAGCCATCAGCATAAGCGTCTCGGGCTTCTTGCGCAATAGAGTCATCCGTGAAACTATCCTTGAGAGTGGGACAGAGGTCTGTCGAAACAGGGAGTTGTGTAACAGAGACATTGTCTTTTTCTCCCCAGTCCTCAAATTCATCGTAGTTATCCTTCAGGTTTGTGAGGGCTGTCACCGGCATCGCATCTGCGACAGTCATTATGCTGTACGACTTCCCAATACCCGGAAGTACATCGAATAGTGCCGTCTCTCCATCAAGCGCTGACTCTGCAATTCCGTGCTTCAATATCTCCCGTGGACGCCTCCACCCAGTAGGTCGGTCAAATAGTATTTCAGGGTCTCTCTGCCCCTGAATAGTATTTTGACTGCTCGAATCCCCGGTAGCGTTATCGGGCTCGCTCTCGAATTCAGTCAATGTCGAAGGCCTCCCTCCTTCGTCCTCTGAGGATCAACCCTCGGCGTGGTCCAAGATGGGTTCATTCCAATGGGTTCACTTTGGGGGTGCTGGCTGAGACCCTGCCCCCGCTCATCGTTTCGTTCATCAATAAGGCTCACCTATCAAGTTGTTCAGCCGCGTCCAATAGAAACTCAGACCATGTTTGCTCTCTACCTTCTTTCACTTCACGCGCTGTATTGCGTGCTTCCTCTGGTGCCTTGATGTAGCAGTAGTCTTTGGGAGTCGGCATATCCAGATTTATCTATGGTGTCAACCCCCAAAAATCAAGACGTCTGTACACATCCATTACTTCGGGACTCACCAGACTGGTTTTCTCATTGAAGAGCCACTATCTGATCCGAACTGATCTATTCGTAATCAATCTTCGAAATCGTTAGAATTGGATTTTGTGAACACTGCAGGAAGCGGATTCAGACATTCAATTCCATGAACAATTGGGACGTGATTTGGCTTCGAGGGGCCTCTCACCCCCCACCGGGCCGTCTCGTGCTCAAACCGTTTCCGATTAATTACGGGATTCTCTCTTACTTCTGAGAGCAAATTTCGCCAATACGGAGTGATGCCGTTCGATGTACAGAGGTCGGTTAAATGATGATGATTCTCTCATCTGCCGTAGAATGCTCGTGAGTTAGATTCTTGTCGGAGATGGCCCAGTCCCCTGTGTGAGATTGGGAAGCAATTTGACTGGCAAATAGCCCGCTTTATGTGCGAGTGGAAGGCGAAGCGGGTCTCATGAGAAGCACCTTCTGTTCCATTAAACCTCGTCAAGGATTGAGGCCTTCTTGTCTTCAAACTCTTCATCAGTGAGGGCATCCTCATCATGGAGAGATTTGAGTTTCCTGAGTCGATCCAGTGGATCTTCAGTAGATTTGGTTTCATTCCCTTGGCGTCGTCGTTCACGAATGTATTCAACTGCATCTTGTGATTCATCTTCGTCAGAATTCGAGACCGAAAGGTGATACGTAGCACCGCGAGTCTGAAGTGAAAGTCGTGTACTGAGAAGACCATTATTCAGATTGACGGCAGTGATGGAGTCATACGGGATTGTATGCTCGTCATATCCTCGGAGGTGATTGGCGATAACCAGAACTCGTTGCTCAGTAATCAGAGTTAATGATCCCCCGATGCGACGGTCTCGATCCCAACCAGTAATACTCTCTCCGCCTGCCCCATCGCCCTCTACATCGACTGAACTCCCTCGTAGAAAAAAGTGAGGCTGTTCCTCGTCGTCCAACAGATCAATTGGGACTGTCTCACTTCCGTTTAAGGATTTGAATAGGTTGTTTGGTCTGATTGACTCACCCTTGGCCGCTTCAAGAATTAGTTTTATTTCCGACTCATCTCGATCAACAGTACCAATCTCTTCGAGTCGGCTTTGCCAGCGATCACCTGTTTCTTCAATCTTATTCGCCCAGCGTTCCTTACGTTTCTCGTCCCATTCATTAAGTCGCTCTTTGGCGTCTGTAATCTTATCTCGTATCATTGCTGGAGATCTCCCATTCTGGCAACCAACCGATAGGACTATCGAGATATTGAGAGTATAGAAGTTATAGCTTGCTATCGCGTATATGGCTTCGATGGTAGTCTAATCCGTTTTTCCGAAGTCGGCTTTCTCTACCAGTCCACCAATGAGAATAGATGCGGTATTCCGCTGACTGGATGACTATTGCTGACGAGCGTATCCTTGAGTTTCTATCAGGCTCTGAGACAAGTACTCCGAAGAAGATGGCAGATAGCGGTGACGTGAGATTCTCCCGACAGTATATCGGAGAGCGATGTCGGAAGTTGACGGATTATGGGATGGTCCAGCATCTCGGGAATGGTGTATATCGAATCACCGATTCAGGTGAGCAGTATCTCGTCGGAGACCTCGATGCAAGAGACTTAGAATCCGACTCGAAATAGGCGGAGCGATTGATTTGCCCCGATCAATCAAAGTGAAACCAGAATCACGAGACAATCGCAGTTCTCGCTTGGCTAATTAATGGAATTGGTCAACATCATCTTTGCAGATCTTCCAAAAGTCAGTCCAGACATCTTTGTCCCAGTGTCTATGGGTGTTGCTAAGGAGATAATAATCAAGCCCAAGAAAGCTCCAATCCAGTTCTAATTCTTGTAAGTTCCGTCGATCAGATTTATGGCCAGACGCCTGTGAGTGGGTAATCTCTTTGTCTTCAATATATCGATAGAACCAGGTAGCAGCGTTCTTTCCGACAAACGCGATTCGCTTCGGGTCATAGGCCTCGATTCTTTCTATCAGTGATTCAATCCCTTCCTCGACGTGGTATGGTTCTATATCGCTGTCCTGTGCTACTCTATACTCTGCAGGATCAACTATCTCGGTTAGATAGATCCCGTATTCTCTTCCGAGCCGACGATAATCTGATGGGTCTATCTGAGAGTGAGTTATCCCTACTTCGCGCAGTGTCCCCCAAAACCGATCGTTGTGGTAGATATAATACGCATCTTCTTTCTTACTCTTGGAACTCCCACAGACGAATGTATGGTATTTCATGGCCTACAACTCCGCACGGCCAGTGATATGTTTTTGGCAATTTCTCGTGAGAGCGGTGAGACTGCGATATGAGCAGAAATAATAATGATACAATGATTTCCCTTGCCCGACTCAAGAACTCGCTCTCACGGCAAATATGGGCCGCTGAGTGGAAACTGACCCGATAGCGAGGTCAATAATTACGCTTAATATCAGAATTCTCCCGATTCAGGGGGTTGAGTACGGCAAGTACGCCTTACGAGTAAATACAAGAGGCTCCCGCTTCAAATGTGAGCGAAGCGCCAGACGGCGTCGGGGCGCGAGTGAATCCATGTTCAAATCTAATCGGGCTCTTGGACAGAGAACCGGCATAAGGCGTCGCTGTCTGTCGAATAGAGTCCGAGTGAATAAGGTATGCCGCCTCCCGGATTTGAAC
>JARUKX010000075.1 GCA_029688825.1 Haloarculaceae archaeon H-GB1-1
TTGGTAACCGAACTCGACCAGACCGTTCTCAGTGTGCTCGCCGACGCTGGGCTCGACGTTGCCCCGTCCGGCCTCGGGGTGTTCTTCGAGGATGCGTACTTCACGGTCGAGGTAGTCGAGGATGGGCCGAACCCGGTTGAGCTGAACATGGTACGGATTCGTCACCAACAGAAGAGCGTCGTCATCAAGCACCTCGCAGATGGGGTAAGCCCAATTCAGTGGGATACCCTCGAAATGCTCGTCAAGGACGGCGGGGAACTATCACCGCAACGTCTTGCCGACCAGCAGGGCTATCACGTCGAGAGTGTCCGGCGCGCTCTACGCGACATGGAAGACCTCGTTCACCGTGAGTACGCGAAGGTCTCGCTCAAGTCCGAGCATATCGCCGAACTCGTTCACGAGGCCGTCGAGGAAGCTCGGTCGGCGAACCGAAAGCTCGTCGAGACCGCTGGCAAGGCAATCGAAGCCGCCGAACGAGGGTTGGACGAGACGATGAGCGCGTTCATCACGTGGGCTGCTCGTCACGGCGTGGACGTCGACGACACCCGTTCGGCGAGGATGGTGCTTCGCTTTGGCGGCATGGAGTCACCACGACTCGCCATCCGGTCGATTCGAGAGGGCTTCCGCGTTTGGTGCGAAGTTGGTATGCCCCAGGAGCGATACCGGTCTGCTCGGGTCTATCTGCCGGGTGGGTCCTACAGCAACGCGTGGTACTACCTCAACACTGGGTAGCGGGCCGCCCGCTGAGTGGCAACGCTCGTTCTCTCCTTCTCTTCGGGGTGTTTCTTGCCGATTTCTCGCCGGGATCGGCACGGCCGTCGTCGAGGCCAGGCGCGAACGTTGTCTGCCGTCACTCGCCGTCGATGAAACTGCAACGCGAACCGTTGCGTTTCCTCTTAGGGGTGTGGCTAAGGCCACCCTTTCAAAATACACCGCATAGCCGCGAGACGCACCCGTTCCACGCGAAACAGTCGAAACGTACCCTTCGGTGGATTGGCGATCTCGTTGTCTGTGGGCAGAGTAGATTTCCGGAAGAAGCAGTGCATAGTGACTTTGGACGAAATGAATATCACCGGCCCATTGAATGCCTTAATTGACGATAGCTTTCAGCTATAATGCTGAAGACCAGCACGTAACCGTCACGGGCGAGCTATCCAATCACCTTCGACTCAGGTTTCTGTACAAAGAATTCCTGTTGCTCCCACCCTGGTAACGATCGGTGGTTCTCTCCACAATACCTAGTTTACTGGAGTCCAATCAGATCGTCTTGAAAAGAGATATGTGAACCACGAAGAACAACTGATATGTGCCATCGACTGTTCCAGCCTGGGTATCAATAGCGGCCACACTTCTCGGAGGTGGTATCTTAGCGTATGGCGTTCGCCAAGTCTGGAGCGGTCACAAACTGAAGAAGGCGCTCAAGGCCGAGATACAATCCATGAAGGGCCTTGAGAATTGCAGGAACTCGATGAATTCCCGGAAATCACCACCCTCAGACAAGCCACTCTCTCCTTCTGACGTTCCACCAGCAGGGTCGATCCCGACCACGATATACGAGTCAAACGTTGGTCAGCTGGGGCTGCTTCGTCGGAAGGACCTCACAGATGTTGTCGAGTTCTACTCTGACGTTCTCCGATACAAGGCAATCATCACTGCGGTCAGATCCGGCGAGGACATTCCTGAACCGGATCAGAAAGACCTCTACGACTCGATTAGTTCCTTAGAGCATCGTCGTCAATCCCTTTTCGGGGAAGACTGGATGCCAGACACCGAGGCCGACGGAACCACTGATGATTGAAAAGTAGGTGATATAGTGAACACTTATGGTGAGCCGTTGATTCAGATACTACACACACAGCCGAGAGCATCATCCATCGGACTCCCATCATGAGTGAACTAGACTTCCTTGAAGCGAAAGACCTCTCTTTCTCCTCAGAGTCCGATTTCTTCCAGTACATCACCAACAACGTTGATTTAGACGATGTCGAGGGGAATATCAACCTGATTGGGTCCGTGAGCGACTACCTCACCAAAGCGGAGTTCGTCCAAGCTCTCGACAACGGCTTCGAAACCATCTGGTGCACCGACGATCTCTATCTCTTGGCAGCCCACACCGGTTCGTCCTCAATTCCATACTACGTGTATCTCGATGAGGACTTCCCCGTGTTCCTCACCACCGCCAACATCACGGACGAGATGCCGGGAACCATCGAAAACTTCCTTAAATCCGACCCGAATCTGGGTCGATTCTGGCTCTCTATGGAACAAATGGAGTTGCTACGCGCAGAGATCTCACGCGAATACGACGATCTGATCATTCCGTTCTTTACCGGCCATCGGTCCGAGTATACAGAAATCCCAGCAGAGAAACGCGACAAAATCGACCGTACCGTTTCGTATTGGGGTGAGGATGGTCGTCAGGCGTACAAGGAGATGCGCACCAAATACGGAGTTCTCCCGACAAACCTCGTGTTCGAACGCCCGAACCATTTCAAGTTCGGAATCAAACAGGAAGGTGTCTTCAAGCACCAAGGTGGCTCGATCACAGAGACGTGGGAGCTATATCGAAATGAACGGACCCGAAAAACCCGCGTAAAGAACGCGATTAACAGCGGTGGGTACGATACCGATGCCCGGAGTGAGCAGTTCGAAGGTCGTACCATTTCGGGCAGCAGACCATGGGCTGTAGAGATGGATGAAGCAATGAGTAACGATCCGCTCGAAAGCTTCGTACCCCACATCAGCGAGGAGGAAATGGAGTTCAGTGTTGCAGGCTACAAAGCAAAGCCAAACACTCCTGGATTCGATGCGCAGCTGGTCGATACGAACAGCTACGGTAGCACCAAACTCCGTGGGCGTAGAAAGACGATTCGAGTATACCCACACCAGGGTTCAGGAATTGACCAGCACTTCCGTATCTACAACTTCGTTCAGGACCACTTCAACCCCACCTGCCGAGCAGTAGAAGTCTAACATGATCTCACCGGAAGATGTAGACTCGGATAACTACCTTACCAGACTTTCTGATCGCGATGAGTCTGACTTCCGGGAGAAGTACGCAAAGAAGCACGGAGATTTGTCGTACGACGCTTCTGAGACTGCTGTAAAGGCATTACTTCGGAACAAGCACGAGCCTCAGCATGAGGTGTTCGAAGCGATTGCTGATGGGTTCCATCCGTACAACGGCGAAGGCATGAAGACTGGGTATGAGGTTGCGCTTACGAACCCATTGTGCGAGATGCGAGAGACTCCCGCCGACGTGCTGTTAACAGCGCAGGACTATCGAGAGGTCCATCTCTGCTTCGTGGTGTGTGAGGCAGGCGGTGAGAACTACATTGAATGGGCGAGGAACATCAATGAGGTCAGCGATCTGTACACTGGTCACGAAGAGGAACTTCTAGAACAAATTCCCATTGAGGGTCTTGACCCCGGTCATGTCCAGTTCGTCACCGCGGCTCCCAAAGAGGATCTTCCGGATATCGATTTCAAGTACATGAAGGGTAGTGTCTCTCCGGATAACTACTCGTTGTGGGTGGTTGATGACGACTACGAGGGGAACGGGGACCGGCAGTTTGAGTTGCGGAAGGAGTACGGTACGGTTGCTCATCGGCAGCTACGGACTGTGCTTGATTCGGGGTTTGATTACGGGAAAGGAGAAAACACGGAAATCAATTGTACGCTCAACAGTCACGACTTCATTGCGCTCCGTGAGACGTTCATGGGACTGATGCTCAAACAGCATGCTGAGGAAAAGGAACAACCTCGTGAATTCAACCGAGACGATTTCATAGACGAACTGACGAGGCAAACACAGGTTGCCGATCCACCCGAAAAAAAGGTCGACGTGATTCGTTCACGGGCGAGTACTCTGCTGGTGGTGGCTGATGATGCGGGGATGGTGTACTCGGGGTCGAACAGCAATATCAATACGAATCGGGATTACCGTCTGCGCTATCCGACTGGGATGCCTACGCAGGTTCCGGAGCATATCAAACCGAAATACATCGAGTATCGAACACCGGTTAAGATGGCAGAGGATGCTTATGACCAGGCTCGTGCCGAGTTCGAGCCTACTGATTCATTGAAAACAGAGTTAGATGAATCGGATTCGTGGGGGACGGACTAGGGTGTTTCGCGTCGGTTAGAGTTGGTTGTTCGTACAGCGTTGTACGACAATATGAGGACGATGCCGAGAAGAATAGCGGCGAGTATCGGCCTTGGAGTCACGACGACGGTCAACCGAACGCTCCGAGCGCAATCATTAGGAAGGAGAGAGCGTGCATCGAAACACTACGAATCCCGTTCGGATCTCTGTAGTAGCTACATGCACCAACGGTCTTCACATCGAATCCACCAAATAAATCGTGAATAAAACGCGGTCGGCGTAACCAATGTATCCTCTCTATCTCGCACTAATTCGGTGTCTTATGTCCTATAGATCAGCGCCTGATTAAGAGTGACATGGTGCTACAACCCTTGTTTATACCTTATAGCGTCCGTCCTAGGACTACGGAACGGTAATTGTTTATAAGCAGATGGCAAACTGTCTGATATTTTACCCCGGTATTTACCCTATTGACAAACAGAAATAGAAAATTTTTGTATATATGGCGCATCTTCAGCTAATTCGAATACCTGGCCTTCTTGAAACCTCTGTTATATGATACATCCGGTGTGCTGCATACTCTGTATGCAGTCAGCACAAAGTGTACCAGCCAACTGGTGGACGGAACTGCCGAGCGGACAAACATGAGTCGGGAGTTGCTTGCCAACAACTACGAAGCAAGATCAATAAGCGAGAAGCGAGAAATTCGGCGGAGTTCTTGGAGGACGTGTAAGATTCATCCTTTTCTATAGAATTGGTCACTGGTCCTGGTCCACCAGACATTGATGAAGACGAGTTAGAGCCAGGGGCCGCAGAAGAATGGGGAAATGAGGTGGAAGCCTGAACAAGCGTAAATCAACATTCAAAAACCAATTTAGGTTTGCCGAGTTAATCGGGTGATCGAATGATACTCAATGAACGGAAAGTGGATTCCTGGTATAGGGCGACAACTCCAATCAAATACCCGGGAGTGGACGGACACTCTACTGGATTTTTCTATATGAGAAAAGGGGAACCATATTTAATCACTAATCGGCACGCCTTCTACGATATTCATCAAGATGGCAGCGTTTCATTTCAGCCTGAGAGAATTGTGATTCGCATTCGATCTGATCACACCGACCCCAGCATAACTAATTCCCACAGTATCAACTTGTATGAAAATGGAAACCCACGTTGGCTTGAGCATCCAAACTTTCACATTGACGTGGCAGGAATCCCTCTCGATCTTGATTGGGATTCTAACAAAAACACCTCCTTCGCTGGCGGTGGACACTGGAGCCTCCCAACGAGTGAAAATATTGACGACGAATACGGGATATTGAGCCCCGAATTTGGAGATTCCGCCGTCGTGATGGGGTATCCTATTATCGATACTACCGATTACTTACCTGTCCTCAGAAACGCCCTTATCGCGAGCCAGTATGGTCGATTTCAAAGAGATGAGCCATATTTCTTGATCGACGCTAATTTGCATGAAGGGACAAGTGGAAGTCCGGTCATCTACAACAGGCGGAATTCTAAAGGTCAAAAAGAAGCACATTTACTGGGTATACATTCTGGACCATTCGACTTATCCCAACGAGGTAGTGAGAATCTAAATCGAGTTTGGTATCGGAAAACGATTCTTGGTCTTTTCGGCGAATTCCCCGTTCAACATACGGTTGATGAATTTTGATAAACCTGATATGGTTCTTTAGGCTACTGTATCGGGATCTCCAAGAGTCCGAGCAAACCAGAGTGATAGATATGCGCCCGGTATTCAGCCCAGTCTCGGCAAATCATTAACGATTGAGGGAGTCAACAGAACCCAACTCTCTAACCGACCTGTCCAACCTTCAGCTTAGCCTGTCGGGCCTCACGATGGCTACCTCCCCCGTGCCAGTGGAGAGTCGGTAGCCGAGAAGAATGCCGCATCCCCGAGTGCAGCACTTCGATTCCTCGCCCTCGAACCCGATACACGACGAAGACGTACCACCCGTTGGCTTCCCGTAGCCGGTCGTGGTAGCGGTCGTAGAGCTTGAACGTCCCTTCCTGACCATCTGCGTGGCGGTGCATCGCGCTCTTGATTTCGACGGGCGTTCCATCGGCTCGCTTCGCGTCGTGCCAGCTGCACCGATCCAGGGTGAGCCGATACTTATCGACGGCCTTCCGCTCGGCGAGCGTGCCGTAGTGATTCGCTTTGTGGCTGCGACTCATTCGCGTGCCTCGCGTGCGTCATATATATCGACTCCTCGCCCTCTCACAGCGACTCGCCCATGGCTGTGCGCGCCACTCGTCGACGACGAGTGCGCGCCATGGGCTAACTGTATAAGGGGGTACTTTCGCTTTCCAGTTTTCCACGCGCGCGCTGTCATGCGATTACGCTCTCGACGTTGGAAACCCACTCGCGCTTTGGGCCGCCGTTCTGGAAGTCTGTCCACCAGTTTCGGACGGTAGCATGGCTGTAGGGCACGTATTCTGAGGTTTCACGGTTGGACAGCCCGCGCTCTTTGCACTCTTTGATGGTCCACATGGCGACCTGTTTCACCGTCGTTTCGTCGGTCACGTCTTCCTCGTCGCCGCCGTCGGACCACGACCAGTCGGAGGCTTCTTTGGTGTTGTACCGCCAGTCGGTCGGCGGGATACCCTCTATCTCGAACTGGATATCGGCGAGTTTGGAACTCTTGATGGCGTCGGCGACGACGGCCTTCTTCTGACTCGTTTTCTTGACGATGGTGCCGACGCGCCAGAGCATCGGGTGAATGGACCGCTCGCCGTGGGCGATGTAGATGAGCGCACCACCGTACTTCCGAATCTTGTAGACGAGCGGGGCCATCTTCATCCGCGTCTCGTAGCCTTGCGCGCCGACACCGGAGGCAGCGGACGAGAACTCGTCGCCCATAAACAGCTTCGGCCGCTGGCTGTGGTCGAGCGGGTTGCCGTCCTGCTCGACCCACTCCATGAGGGTGCCGTAGTCGGGAATCCACCCGTCCTGTACGTCGCCATCACTGTCCACCCACCGGGTCTTTTCGTCGAGACTCTGGATGTTGGTCCCGACGAGTGAGTCCGCGCTCTGCTGTTGCATCCACCGCTGCGCCAGGAGACAGGCGAAGTCGGTCTTTCCCGCGCCCATCTCGCCGAGAACCACGATAACCGGTGCAGGACCGTTGATGAGGTCGTCGACGTTCCCGATAGCCTTGATACCGGAGACGTCTGCCCGCTGGCCGCGGTCGCCAGTGAAGTGCTTGAGTGTCTGCGTATCGCCGGCTTCCATCGCCCGACGAGCGGCTTCGGTCCCCTCGACGGCGACGATATCCTGTACATGACGGAGGTCCTTCGAGAGTCCGGGCATCTTGCCCGGTTCCTCGGCTTTCAGTGGGTCGTAGTGCGTCTGGACCACGGAGAGATACCGCGACAGTCGCCTATCTCGCACTAATCCAGCGTGCCGGTGTACGTCAGGGTCGCGGTGGCCGTAGCCGTCCTGATACTCGCGGAACTGTGCCGGGGTGTAGACGTCGTTGTCGTCAGTCATTGTGATGTTCCATCGCGTTCGCTCGTAGTTCGTCGGTGGAGATCGGGGCGG
>JARUKX010000076.1 GCA_029688825.1 Haloarculaceae archaeon H-GB1-1
AATACGTTCTCTGTCGTCGTGGCACAACGCCTCGGCGTCGATACGGCCGAGGCTACTGCGCGCGCGCTGCGTCCGATAGGCAGGTGTGTCTCGGGGATCCACGGGTGAGCCCTCGCCCCTCGGGGGCATAGAAACCCCCCCTGCGAACGCACAGTGGGAGCTGGTGATTGCGCCACCTCCCAGAACAGTCCCGTCGAGAAGACCGAGCATCGTCGCTCGACCGCGGACTCACACAGGTTCGAAGCGGACGCCCACGGCGTTAGCTGGACGAAGACTCCGACGCCGTTTCCCAGAGCGTTGCCACCCGCTGTTCGACCGCGGTGAGTATCGTCGAGTACACGTCGAGTGGGTGGCATGACTGCAGTTCCAGGTCGGACACGTCGGTGGCACTCGGTGGTTCGTGGAAGTGCACCCGAGCGTTGTGGGCGTTCGGGTGCCGGTCCCAGCGACACTCCCACCGGCCGCCATCGTCGTGGGCTTCGGCGTAGTGAACCGAGAAATCGCCCGTCGTGAACCATCGAATATCCAGTCGCGCCGATGTTACCGAGTCAGGATATCGCTCGGCGTCGAGGAGGGCCTGTAGCAGCCGCGGTTCGTACGAGTCCGGATCGAACGTGGTCTCGGCGACGAGCGCGTCCGCGGTGAGATGCCGATCCAGAAGGCGCAACGTCTGCCGGTCCGGTGGCCCAGTCCCAGCAGGCGTTGTGTCGTCTGGCGGCTGGCTCATGCCGGGATGAGGTGTCCATCGTTCTGCGCGAGTTGCCGAGCCAGCTCGTACAGCCGGATGTCCCGACGCACACCCTGCCAGTCCGTCACCGCACTCATTCGCTCGTGAATCGTCTCGTGGTCGTCGTGGTCGAACACCGAAACCGACGTCGGGTCCGCCGTTCCGAACCGAGCCTCGTACTCCGCCTGCTGGGCCTCCAGTTCTGCCACGCGATCGAGAATCTCCTCGACGGTGAGGTCGGCTGCGATTCGGCTTGCCTCCTGCCATTCGAGGTAGCCCTCGTTGCGTTCGTACGTCGTCGGCGAGCCGTCGCCGTCCACGTGGGCGATACCCATCTCGGCCAGCCGGTCGAGGTGCTTCTTCGCGGCGTTCGGCGAACAGTCGGCGACCGTTGCGATGTCTGTGGCCGTCGCGGGTGACGTCAGCCCAAGAACGACGGCATAGACGCGCCCGAACGTGTCGGTCCCGTCCTGCCACCGTCGCTGGGAAGCCGCTGCCTCAGGGGCCGGGTCGAACTCGGTCATATCCGTCAGTACGCACCACAGCGCAATATATCTTCACGATTTGTAAATATATGCGACTCTGTGGTGGCTGGTAACGTGAAGAGGGTCGCCGACGGGAGCTCACCGCTACACGGCCGCGGTTGTAGCTTCGATTCACGTCGCGTCGATCAATTCCTCGTCGACCATGGAGACTACGTCTCTCCCCTGGCGAGGCGATCGATGAACTCCCGACGCTCTCGCTCTCGGTCGTCGCGTGTCTCCTCGTACGCCCGCCGAACGGCCGCTCGATACGCGTCGATATCTGCCTCGTCGCCGACGAGACGGAGGCCATCTCGAAGTGCAGCGGAGGCGACTGGTGTGGGAAGCTCGTCGACATCGCTCACGTCCACGAAGCCGGTCGCATAGGTTTGGAGCTCGGCGTCGATCCGATTACGGATGTGGAACCGGTCGTATTCGTCCATCGCCTCGGGAAATCGAACAGCGACATCGACGTCGGACGACCGACTGGCAGTACCGCGGGGATGCGAGCCAAACAGGACTGCAAAGGTGACGTCAGTCGTCGACAGGTACGCCTGCATCCCATCGATATCGACGTCGTCGATGTCTGAGTCTCCCGAGGACGCCATGGTCAGATAATTGGAATGCATCAGTAAGACTGTTTGGTCACCGGGAAACAGGGTGACACCACGAGAGTGACCGGAATAGAGTCGGAAGAACCTCATGCAAGTCAAGACCACACACCGCCCAGAGCGTCTTGGGTGGGCCAGCGAGTCGTTTTCACTCCTTCGCTCTCCACAGTCTCGGTGAGCCGGCAGACGGTACTGAGCGCGCGGTGCGTCCGATAGGCAGGTGCGTTGCGGGGATCCACGGGTGAGCCCTCGCCCCTCGGGGGCACAGAACCCCCATCGCGTTCGCACAGTGCGACCTGGTGACGATATCTGCGAGTGGAGTAGCGTCGTCGACACTGACGCGCTTAGTCGTCGAGGGCGCCGATAGAGTCGAGATGGTCCCGGACTGCCTGCACGAAGGCTCGATAGCGATCGAGGTCCTGCAGCGCGTTATAGACCACATCGTGCTCGATAATGTTTCCGTAGGTATGCGCCAGGACGTTTCGGAATCGTGCACCCTGAGCCATCTCCTCGGCCAGCACGCTGGAGAGGACACCAATCTCACCGAGTGTACGCATCGATTTTGGGTTGCTGTCGGGTGGGTGGCCGCGGTCGTGTTTGACGAGTTCCTCAGCGATATCGATTGCCGCCTCGGTCATTTTCACGAACCGCCGCTCGACGATATCACGAGTATCGGAGTCGGCCTTGTAGTCGGCCCGGCTGATGCGTTGTTTGCGAGCCAGGATGCCCAGACTCTCCTCGATGGTTTCCACGGCAGTGAGGATTCTGTTGAGGCGATCCGTCGGAAGCTCTCCGTATGTCATCGCTCGTCCTCTGCGTCGCCACTCGCAGGGAGCCCGCTCTCAGCGTCTCTGAGGTGGTCGTCGATTCTGGCGAGCGCCGCGTCGAGACGACCGCGAGCTGACCGGTGGGTCGACTTGGGTGCGCTGAGTTCTCGACGAAGGTCGGTCGCATGTGCCTGTTTCCCAACGAGAAGGATCCCGTTGTCGAAGATTGCTGCCGCGAGCGACGGTGAGACCGTCCGCAGGTCCACGAGATCCACGTCGTCCGTTCCAAGTGCATCACTAAGGTCTGCACCCAGTCCGAGGAACACGTCGTTGTAGCTCGGATCAGCTGGCTCGTGGCCATCGATGTCGACCGCGAGATCGATATCGCTGGTGTCGTGCGTCGACTCGGTTGCCTGGGACCCAAAGAGAATCGCGAGTCGGACCGGATACTCCTGGAGCACCGCCTGGAGTGCGTCGAGATCGACCGCAATCTCGACTTCGGCCGACTCGGTGGTTCTCATTGGTGGATACCAGGCCTTCTGGCCATATAAAAAGTCAGGTGCCATAGGGACGGCAGTCGAGACGTATCCGTCACACCTGGCAAAACGGCCGAGGCTACTGAGCGCGCGCTGCGTCCGATAGGCAGGTGTGTCGCGGGGATCCACGGGTGAGCCCTCGCCCCTCGGGGGGCACAGAACCCCCACCGCGACGACGAGCACACCCCTCACGTTACCAGCCCCGGCCATCCGCACGGGTGGGACTGAAAGGGGCGGCTCGCTCGACCCGGCCCGGACGGGCGAGCGAGCCAGGGGCTTTCAGGCGGACCACTATCGCATCCAGCAGTGCCACAGCCCACACGCACCGCAGGCGGGAACTGTCACCATCCCCACTAGCCAAACACCTCTCTCCCACTGCTGATCGTCGAAATACCATTCGACGCAGTTCCTCACAACGTTGTCGAGACCACGAGTTACTGTAAGACGGGCCGTTAGCGACGGGATTTCGAAAAATCGCTGTTCCCCGTCTGAGAACCGGCAGTAACGATCTGTATGAGGTTTCATAGAAGAGTTCTCACACTGTGATTACGGTACTGCTCGGATTGTCTCCACGCTTGTAGTTAGTGATAGCGACGATGAGGCGAAGGCACAGAGCAAGAAACACCTGAAGTCGTGCGTAGACGCGGCCTCGGGTGTGCGTTCGCCCGAGGCCGCAGTCCTTGACTGATTCATTGGTCCGTTCAACACCTGTCCGGAGATTGTACGTCTCGTCTAGCCTTGATTGCTTCAGCTGGACGTCCTTAGTGTGTTTTTGATGCGATCTTCGACCCTGTACCCGATGCCTTTCGGCTCGTCAATGTTTCGTGCGTTGTACGGACCAACTGGCACGACCCATGCGGCCAGCAGGTGGTCGTGCCAGTCAAGCGAGTCGTAGGCGCTGTCACCGACCACGCAGGTCGGCCTGGCGACGGAAAGCGCGTCATACGGGACGCCCACCGCCGTCTCTTGATGGACATTTTCGCCGGAAGAAACGCTGCTGCGACCGGAATGTTGTTTGCGGCAGTCACGACACAGCAGCCGTAACCGTAGTAGTACTCGTCTTCTGTGTGATCGTAGTTTCAGTCAGCGGCGTCGTCACGCTGACCGACTAGTATATTTGTGCCGTCGATACGGAAGAGCTTGCCGAGCGGTATCTGCTTGGCAAGCTCGTGGACCTACTCAATGAAGACAGCTTCTGCGATGAGCGCGAAGTCGGTGATGTACCGCAATAGCTTCCACCGGGACAGTGGGCACTCGAAGCCACACTGTCGCCAGACATCTTCGTTCCGGAGTTTTCGTGCCATTGGCCGCAGACCGTAGATGTCGTTGTCATAGCAGTGCAGAACGTCTTTCAGCAGTTCAGTCAGCTGATGGACCCGTGTTCGCCCCTCGAATCCGGGATAGTCCCTGAGGAACGAGACATCCAGATGTTCGAACAGTGCCGTCGTCTCTGTTTCCAGTGTTTTGAAAACCTGTTCGACCGTAGCGTTCTCTGGTAGGACGACCTGGTCGTGGACACATCAGATTCGCCCTACCGCTTCCTTGTGAGCGCTTCTACACCACCGCCTCTAGTGTTGTATGTATAGGTTAAGTGGTATGGGGAAGGGTTCAGAGAGATTTCTATATTTAATAGTTTTGGGCCGTGTTTAGACGCTTGAATTTCTTCGGCTGAGGCAGTCTGAAGCTAGTATCGTGTAGCTAGTAGTTCACGCTAAATATCTAAATTACTAGGCAGTGAATCGGGTAGGTTCGGTTGTGCTAACGAAGCTAGCCCGCTTCACTAGTCGCGTCGTTTCGCTTGCGCAAAAAGCCGTCGTCGGAGCGCCAGTACCGGCGTTCGAACCTGGTGAAACCGGCTACGCAGCCTGGGTGACCGTCGCGATTCACGGCCTCTGGAAGTACCTCGATCACCCCTATCGACGTCTCTTAGACGTCCTTCACGAGATGCATGGAATCGTTGAAAAACTCGGTCTAGACGTGTCCGTGCTACCCGATTTCACCACCGTGGGCGCGCGAATGCAACAGCTGCTGATGCCGATCTGTCGCGTCGTACTGCGGTTGTCGTCGGAGTTGCACGATACCGGCGAGGTTCAGGCAATCGACGCAACCGGTATGGACCGTGTCGACGCAAGCAACCACTACGCGAACAAGACAAATCACACGTTCAAAGCCGTGAAAACGACCGTCTTGGTCGACCGCAAATTAATAATATTCTAGATATACACTGCCCGATGAAACAACCGCACGACACACAGATCAGCTGGCAGGTCCTGCAACGAAATCTAGACAACGTGACCAAACTCACGGCTGACAAGGGCTACGACTGGTGGCTGCTTTGCTACAAACTCCGTGCTGAAGGAAAACCGGTGATCAAGCACCGCGAATTCGGTTGGACGGGCGGTCCAACCAATGTCTTGCTCGATGATGAAACAGACCACCAGCGTTCGACCGTCGAATCGACGTTCTTCGCGCTCCGGCGCAAATACGGCGAAATCGTCCGAGCGCGAATCTGGTTCGCACAGTTCCAGGAACTCGTGCTCAAATGTGCCGTCAGAACCATCGAATTAGCGTCGACCGCTCAAACGCATGATCTCAGGCGTCTAAACAAGGTCCACTATTTCAATAGCAGAGAAGACTGAGCGTGTCTTAGGGTCCATCTCATAGCGTGAGCTTCTCCCGCCCGGGTCATCTCCCCGCTCGAAATTGGTGATAGCAACGACGATTCGGAGACACAGCGGAACGAACACTTCTGTTCGTGCGTGGACGCGACCTCGGGTGCGAACGTGCCCGAGGCCGCAGTCCTTGACAGCGTCGTTAGTTCGTTCGACTCCTGTTCGGTTGTTGTGCGTCTCGTCCAAGATGGATTGTTTCAGCTGCACGTCCTCGCTGTGTTCCTTGCTTCGGTCTTCGACCCTGTACTCGATGTCTTTCGGGTCCTCAGTGTTTCGCGGATTGTATGGAGCGATTGGCACGACCTCGGCGGCCAGCAGGTGGTCGTGCCAATCGAGGATATCGTAGGCCCTGTCTCCAAGCATCCGGATCGGTGTATCGACGGTGAGCGCGTCAATCGTGACGCGCATCGCCGTCTCTTAATCTGCTTGTTTGGCCTGTGTGAGCTCCGCTGCTATCGGGATCTTTGCGCCGGTTGAGACGATCGTACAGCCGAAGCCGTAGTAGTACTCCTCGGCTGTTGGATCGTAGTTCCACGAGGCGGCGTCGTTGTACTTGATCGGCTCTACGTGGGTCGTATCGATGGAGTACGCCGAGTCGAGTAGGCCGCAGCTCGCTGCCTGCTCGACGAGTCTGCCGAAGACATCGTCGATGACGTGTTCGAGGTCGGTGAGGAACCGGTCGATCGTGTCTCTGGATGGCAGTTTGTCGAGTTCGCAGTAGTACCAGACAAGGCCGTTCTGAAGGTCTCGTGTAACCGGACGGGTGCCGTAGACGTCCTCGTAGTAGCAGTGTAGAAAGCCACGAAAGAGATTCGGTGGCTGACGCACTCGTGTTCGCCCCCGCTCGTCGGGGGCGAACACGTCGTACTCCAGCAGAAACTCGAACTCAAGATGATCAAACAATGGTACTGTTTCGGTAGCCGCCCCATTCAAGAAGTCGTCTACCGACCCTATGTCTTGCAGGGCGTTGGTACTGCTGGACACGGTTTCCAAACCCTGCGGCCTCCCACGGGAGGCTTTCTATGACACTCGCGAGAAGACTGCCAGAGAATTGGTTAGTTAGCATGTAGATAAGAGCAGGACAGCCAACAAACGCTCAGCACTGCGTAGATACAGTGTGGTTCCAAGCGATCGAAATGCTATCTTCTTCAGCTCTTTGACCATTTCTTGCTCATCTAAATGGCATGCGATACAATGAGTTCCATCTTTTGAAGTCTCCGAAAGCTCAGGTTTATTTTTTCGTTTGCTCAGATCTCTCCAATATATTGCGGACAGCGTATGTGGAATGGACACCCCTCGGGGGAATTCCGAGCGCTAGGGACTTGTCACTCGCCACGTTTCACGTGACCCCGGTGATCGTTGCGGTGGTGCTCTATATCGGTGTGGTTAGTACGGCCATTGCCTGGTATGCGTAGTACATAGGTTAGAGTCTGTCAACGCAGGTACCATCGCCGTCTTCTTGTTCGCTCAGCCGGTCGTCGGAACCGCGCTCAGCGTCCTCTTACTTGGCGAGTCCGTCACCTCTGGGTTTCTCTTCGGTGATGTCGCCATGCTTAGCGGTATCTACCCCGTGAGTACGAGCCACTCCCGATGAGCCTGTGCGGACGAGACACAGCGGTTTCTGGAATCTGATGAACTGGAGCAGGTTTTGGAAACCGACGGCCTCCGCCCACATTAGTCTCCTTGGGCGGCTTGCTTCACCCACCACCACTCGTGAAAGATCACCTGCTGAACGACGTGGACCAGATCTCGGAAGAAGCCTACGTCTCCCGGTGGACGAAAAATCGCTCACTCCCGTTGTCGGTCTCGCAGCTCAGGCGAACTGCTCT
>JARUKX010000077.1 GCA_029688825.1 Haloarculaceae archaeon H-GB1-1
CGACCGCACCACCAACGGCCCCGTCATCGACCTCTCGAACGTCGAGTTCGGGTACACCGCGACGCCCGTCGTCGAGGACATCTCGCTCACCATCGACGCCGGCGAGTACGTCGCGGTCGTCGGCCCGAACGGCTCCGGGAAGTCGACGCTGATGAAGCTGATGCTCGGACTCCTCCGACCGGACGAGGGCAGCGCGACGCTGTTCGGCGAGCCATCACACTCCTTCGACGACGGCTCTCGAATCGGCTACGTCGCCCAGCACGCGAGCGCCTCGAAGGACATGCCCATCACCGTCCGCGAGGTCGTGAAGATGGGACGCTTCCCGCACGTCGGCTTCGGTCTCCTCTCGCGGGCCGACTGGGAGATCGTCGACCGCGCCCTCGAAACGGTCGGGATGTCCGGGTTCGCCAACCGCCGGGTCACGCAGCTCTCCGGCGGCCAGCGCCAGCGGGCGTTCATCGCCCGCGCGCTCGCCAGCGAGGCCGACCTGCTCGTCCTCGACGAACCGACCGTCGGGGTCGACGTCGAATCGGTCGACGCGTTCTACGACCTCCTCGAAGGCCTCAACGAGGAGGGAATCACCGTCCTGCTCATCGAACACGACCTCGGTGCGGTTACCGACCACGCCGACCGCGTCGTCTGTCTCAACCGCGAGGTCTACTTCGACGGCCCGACCGAGGAGTTCGTCGAGAGCGACGCGCTGGCGCGGGCGTTCGGGACCGCCGCGAACTTCCTGGGGGGTGGCCAATGACGGGGCTCCTCCTCACGCCGCTGCAGGCCGGTCCCCTCGACGCACTGCTCGCCCGGCTGTACTGGCTGCTCGCGTTCTGGTCGGAGGTGCTGTTCGCACTCGCTCGCGTGACCGGCCTCGAACTGCTGCAGTACGAGTTCATGCACCGGGCCATCCTCGTCGGGCTCTGCATCGGCGTGATGGCCCCGCTCATCGGGACCTTCCTCGTCCATCGCCAGCTCGCGCTCATCGGCGACGCGCTCGCGCACACCGCGTTCGCCGGCGTGGCCGTCGGTCTGTTCCTCAACGCTGTGCTCAACTTCGGCGTCTCGCCGTACCTGACCGCCGTCGTCGTCGCGATGATCGCAGCGTTGCTCATCGAACTCATCTCGGAGGCGACCGACGCCTACAACGACGTCTCGATGGCCATCGTCCTCTCGACGGGTTTCGCGCTCGGATCGACGCTCATCAGCATCAACGCCGGCGGGCTGGCCGTCGGCATCAATCAGTACCTCTTCGGGAACCTCTCTACCGTCTCCGCGGAGAACGCCGCCATCCTGCTCGTGCTGTTCGGCGTCATCGTCACGACGGTCGCCGTGACCCGGAATCAGCTCCTGTACGTCACCTTCGACGAGACGGCCGCCGCCGTCTCCGGGCTCTCCGTCAACTGGTACAACCGCGTCATGGTGATGCTGACCGCGCTTGTCGTCGTCGGCGCGATGCAGATCATGGGCGTCATCCTCGTCGCGGCGATGCTCGTCGTCCCCGTTGCGGGCGCGACCCAGATCTCCCGCAGTTTCACCGAGTCGCTGTTCGTCTCCGTCGTGTTGGCCGAACTCGCCGTCCTGCTCGGCATCGGCGCGGCGTACTACGGCGAGGCGACCGCGGGGGGCGTCATCGTCCTCGTCGCCGTGGCGATCTACGCCGTCACGGTCGTCCTCGGGAAACTGCAGACCCGGCTTGGCGAGACGACGACCCCCGAACTCGGCAGCATCGAGACCGACGACACCGACGCCGCGTCCTCGGACTGACCGCGGCACTAGTTTCTGGACGGACTCGCGATACGTTCCTCCCAGCCGATAGCAGCTGTCGGCTTTCTCGCGGTTGCTTCCCGCACCGACTACCACACGTCGGTCGCGTCCGACGCCGGCTTCAGGGTCACCTCCACGGTCTGGGCATCTGCGGTGGTCGACGGGGTTGAGACGGACGAACTCTCCTCCACTGTACCGCTGCACGTCGCGAGGCCGTCTCTGAGCCGTCGAGCGGGCGTTCCTCGCACTCCAGGCACAGCGACTCGTCTCGGCGGCAGGTGGATTTCGTATCGCAGTTCCTGGTTTATCGAGGTAATCTCCAGGTGCCGCCGCCGAGACGCCAAATGCGGCTGCTCGCCGCTCTCACAGCCGCTGGTGGCGGATCTCGGCAGTAGTCCGCTGCACTGCTCTGTTCGGACGGACTGACTGGGGATCTCGTTTCTCGAGAACTGCGGACCACATCCGAGCGATGGATTCGCCATGCGGAATTCCTCCGAAATTGGGAGAGACTTCCGCCGGAGTCACGCCCCAGTCCCGAAACAAACTCATCAGATTTCTGAAATTGTTTTCGGGAACCGGGGAGTTGGACCAGATGGAGCAATGAACCCATCCGAGGACACGTCCGACGACAAGACGCGACGCGCATTCCTCGGCTCGACGGCGACGCTCGGAACGCTGGCTCTCGCGGGCTGTACGAGCGACAGCGGCTCCGACGCCATGACGGCGACCGAACAGGGGGCGGCGCCGACGAGCACGCCGACCGAAACGGAGGACTCGACGACCGCGGAGCCCGAACCGGCTCCCGACGTTCCGCTCCTGAACTACGCGCTCACGCTGGAACACCTGGAGAACGCCTTCTACCGCGAGGGTCTGGAGACGTTCAGTGACGACGAACTGATGAACGCCGACGCGCCCTCGAAGTTCGGCGAGGAAGTCCGCAGGGAGGTCCCCGAGTACCTCCGGACCGTGGGTGCCCATGAGGCCGCACACGTGAAAGCGATCTCCCAGACTGTCGAGACGCTCGACGGGTCTCCCGTCCGACCCTGCCCGCGACCACTGGGACACCGTCGAAACGATCATCTCCCAACTCGAATCATGACCGAATACACGCACACGCGCGCTGGTGCGCCACGGAGGACGCGATGAGCATCTGGATCGACCTCGCGCGGCTGGCGACGCTCGTCACCCTCGTCCTTCTCGCCATCCTCGGAGCCGTCTGGGGCCGGAACTACCTGCAACTCCGCTCGAAGCACACCCTCGGGATGCTCGTCTTCGCAGCGCTGCTGATCGTCGAGAACGGCTTCGCCCTCTACGTGTACCAGCTCGACCCGGTGCTCTCGCTGTGGTTCAGCACGAAGGTTCCCGACCCCGCCTGGCAGGCCATGTCGGCCTTTCACATCCTCGAACTGGTCGCTATCGCGTTCCTGACCTGGGTCACGCTGGATTAGGTGGGCCGGGGCTGTTGGGTGCTGTTCGCGGGTCGCTGCCGAACGTTTCTCTTCTCGCTTCGACGAGTGCTCCTTCGCGATCGTACCGGCAGAGCGACGTGGATTCCTCGACGAACGGTATTCTATATCGCGCAATTCGGTTTATGGGCCGATTCGGTGGGATGGCTGTATTCCGCACCGAGACTATCAGAAACGTCCGTCAGCGTCGCTTTCACCGGAATACAGCCAGTAACCCCGTCCACCGGTCGCTTGTGGGGGTGTGACAGCCGCCCCACGGCCCGCTCACCGGTACGACGAGACGAGGTCCGCGTCGATCTCGCCGAACGAAACCCGACGTCCGCCGTGTGCGTCCACGACCTGTCGGCGTCGCTCGCCGCCGAGAACGGCAGGAAGTCCGGTCCCATGCCGCCGTGGACGTCGCTCTCCATCACGTACGTCATTCCCGCCGCGTCACCGAACGTCTCGGCGGCGGTGTGCGAGGAGATGAACGCCTGGCCGTTCACCGTGGTCACCTCGAAGTCGACCGCCGAGTAATCGGTCACGTAGATGGCCTCGGCGTCGCAGTCCTGGCGATCCGGCGCGAAGTGATACGGGAATAGCCCCTTCGCCAGTGTGTGGAACCACGCGGGATTGTCGTGGCCCTCTGGTGAGTGTTTCGCGTAGAAGATCTGCCCGTTCGGCCCGAAATGCTCGCCGATGATCATCCCGCCCCAGTCGTCGGTTTTGTCGCCGTCGAGCGAGATGGGGTCCGGCGGCGGACTGGCCGTACTCCCGCCGAGACAGCCCGCGAGCCCGCACGTACCGATGGCTGCGGCTCCGACACAGCAGCGCCGCCGCGTCACATCCAGTGTTCGTTCTTCCCCTGGGTTGCTGCGGTCGCATAGTCGCCTATCCTCGCGAGAGTAGTTACCGGGCACAAGGATTTTCACGACCTTGGACAGCCGCTCGACGTCTCGTCGCATTGCTCTCCCCAGGAATGCACGCTCAACTCGCTGTATCGGCCGAAATACGCTCTTTCCGTTCTCGTTCTGTGTGCCGGCGGTTCGTGGCTGTAAATCTCTCTTCGCTATACGAAACCATCTCGTTGGCCCTCGACCTGGACCACCGACAACCGACCGCAGGCGTCCCTTTCGTCGTCGAGAGCGGTCGCGAGGCTCTCTGCGGCCTGTTCCGCCGGACCAGCGGGTCCTGCTATGCGGGTTCATCACGACATCAGCGGCTCACGAAGACGTTCGCAGGTACACCGCTCACAGGTCGAGACGTTCCCGTCGGTCACGTCTCGCAGTCGCCACAGGAGTGCGCTGGCCGGGAATTGAACCCGATGCCAGACCTCTCTTCGTTCGGTCTGCCGTGGTTCAATTCGCCGTCGTATTGCATTTGCTGCTCGCGAGATTGCTCGCAGCAAAATGCGCTGGCCGGGAATTGAACCCGGGCTATGAGCTTGGGAAGCTCATGTCCTACCACTAGACCACCAGCGCTCACGCCGAGTATCGGCGGACGACGTCCGCCTCGTCGGTGCTCCGTCCATCAACAGCTACGTCCACGCCGACACTTGAACGTAGCGCTTCCGGCCACCTGGTGACCGTTCGTCCAGTCGTTGGCGGGGAGGACGTGCCTATTAGTCGTCGCACGCCGAACGCTCGGACATGACTGACGACGAGGTGGTCCGACACGCGGACGACCCGCTCGACCTTCGGCTGTCCGAAGCGGAACTGGAGGCGCACCGCGAGCACATCACGACGTTCATTCGCGACATGCTCGACGCCGCCGGCGCTGACCGGGCGGTCATCGGTCTCTCGGGCGGGATCGACAGCACGCTCACCTCGCATCTCGCCGTCGAGGCGCTGGGACGGGACCGCGTCCACGGGCTCGTCATGCCCAGCGAGGTCAACGCGGAGGCGAACATGAGCGACGCCGAGCGGGTCGCCGCCGACCTGCTCGACGTGGAGTACGACGTCGTCGAAATCAATCCGCTCGTCGACGCCGTTCTCGACGCCTATCCCGACGCCGAAGGTGACCAGCTCGCGGTCGGCAACCTCCGCGTACGAACGCGCGCTCTGCTGAATTACCTCGTGGCGAATCACGAGAACGCGCTCGTGCTGGGCACCGGAAACCGGAGCGAGGCGCTGGTGGGGTACTTCACGAAGTACGGGGACGGCGCGGTCGACTGCCACCCGATCGCGAACCTCTACAAGGGACAGGTTCGACAGCTCGCAAAACACGTCGGCGTCCCCGAGAACCTCGCCGAGAAGACCGCCAGCGCGGAGATGTGGGTCGACCAGACCGACGAGACCGAACTCGGCGTCGACTACGAGACGCTCGACTCGATTCTGGCACTGCACGTGGACGGCCCCCTCTCGACCAGCGCGACGGCGCGGACCATCGGCGTCGACGAGGACGTGGTCGCGCACGTCCGCGACCTGTACGAGTCGAGCGCGCACAAGCGACGGGTGCCGCCGGGTCCCGACCCCATCTTTCCCTGACTCACGCGCTCTGACTCACTCGTCTCGCTCGCCGAGGGCTGCGTGCCCGACGAGCGTCGCGAAGGCCTCGGCCTCGCGGCGCTCCTGGTCTTCGGTCGGTGCGTCGTCGCGGAGCCGCTCTTTCAGCACCGTCAGCGCGTCGTGGTCGCTTTCGGCCAGTTCCGACGCGACCGCGGCAGGGTCGTCGACGATGCGGGAGACGAGCCCCATCCGGAGCGCTTCCTCGGCGTCGACCGTGCGGCCGGAGAGCGCGAGGTCCATGGCTTCGCCCTGGCCGACGATGCCGGGGAGTCGGACGGTGCCGCCCCACGCACCGAACAGCCCCAGTTTGACGCCGGTCTCCGCGAAAGAGGCGTTCGGGGTCGCCACCCGGAGGTCGCAGGCGAGCGCCAGTTCGACGCCGCCACCCCGCGCGGGGCCGTCGACTCCGGCGACGACGACGCTCTCGCTCTCGGCCAGTGCGTTCCCGACGGATTGCCCGAGTCGGGCGAAGTCCGCAGCCTCCTCCTCGTCGAGTTCCGCGACGACGTCGAGGTCCGCGCCGGCGCAGAAGGCCGACCCCGCGCCGGTCAGCAGCACGACGGGTTCGGTGGCGTCCTCGACGGCCGTTCGAAGCGTCGCCAGCCCGTCCCTGGTGAGTGCGTTGCGCCGCTCGGGACGGTCGAAGATCACGCGCCGCACGCCGCCGTCGGCGGCCGTTCGAATCATAAACGCCCTTGCGTGTGACGTTTCCAAAGGTCTTTGCCCTTCCCTCCGCTAGGCCACGTCAATGGAGGAAGCCGCGGCGATTCGACGAGCCGCGCTCGAAGCCGTCGAGGACGTTGAACCCGAGACGCTACGCGAGCGCATCGAGGGACACATCGCTGATGGGTCGATGGCTCCCGGCGTACTCACCATCTTGAGCGCGCGAGCCTGCCGCGACACCGTCACCGATGCGGTCCCGGACGGGATCGCCGAACGCGGTGCCGGCGTCCAGCTCATCTACGACGGCCTGCGCCTCACGCGCTCGCTCGCCCGGGAGGTGCCGTGGACCGAAGGCGACGGCGAGTCGGTCGCGGACCTCAGCATCCTGGTCGCCGACATCCTCGTCGCACGCGGCTTCTATCTCCTCGCCTGCACGCAGGCCGCCGATTCCGCGGTCGAGACCGTCCGCGCGTTCGGTCGAGACCAGACGATCCGCCGCGCTACTGACGACACGTCGCTCGACGAGAATCTCGAAGCCGACGTGTTCGAACTCGCGGTCATCGCGGGCACCACCGCGTCGGGGGAACGGCCGACCGCCCAGCTCCGGGAGTTCGTCGCCGAACTGGCCCGGACGGACGGCGACCTCGGCGTCGCGCGCGACACCTTCCCGAAATCGGTCCGTGACCGACTCTCGACGCTCTCGCCGAACACCTCATCGAACGACGGCGTCCGGACTCCGACCACAGAAAATCGAAACGCCTAAAGTCAAACCGGCCACAACTACTGAATGCGTGCCTGGGTAGCTTAGCGGTAAAGCGCGTCCTTGGTAAGGACGAGA
>JARUKX010000078.1 GCA_029688825.1 Haloarculaceae archaeon H-GB1-1
TAACTCCGCCAGCGTCGCCCCGTTCCGACCCATGATTTCCTCCAGTATCGTCAGCGACGTCTGAGTCGCCTTAACCTTGGGTTTGCCGGCGTGATTCATGCGCAGTGCTACAATGTGCCAGTAATTAAAAAGTTCGATAATAGTGGACAATGGATGGCCAGGACCGTCGTAAATAGCGGTCGAATTGCTGGGTTGCTGGCAGTCCGTAGAGGCTGCTGTAGCTGGCTTCGGACGGTTCGCGATGTCCACAGTCGTTACATACGGAGTTGGAAGAATTCTCTCCGACATAAACGGAATCCCCAGACGGACCTATCGGATTTGCTCTCTTGATACCTCGACGTTATCCAGTAATGCTATACGCTGGGACGGGTCTGAGATGTGGATTTGTCATTCGAGACGAAGTATTACAATGATAGGTATGTCACCAATAATACTCCACCGTCGCCAAAAGGTATTGTATCGGCTCTGAGACCAGTGTTTCAGTATTAGTGACGTCTGAAGGGTGGGAGATGTTCGATAGATGTTGTTAGTAGTCATGGCGCTTAGTAGAGCTTCAACTCTGAATTTGTGGCTCCTCTTTGGGCTCGACCGGGTAGAGTTGGCGAAGCTTGATCCGCGCATCGTCAGTGGTAAACTGCTAGTCGATAGGACGGTTCGTTTCATTCCGACGCTGTTGCCACGCAGCAACCTCCGCTCGGAGGGTCGCTGCGGGATAGATACGTCGATCAAGGCATTGCCGTTTGAGGACGCCAATCTCGATCTCGGCCATGTTCAGCCAACTTCCATGCTTGGGCGTGTAGTGGAACTCAAACCGATCAAGATACGCCCGAGCTTGATCTGGCGAAAAGAACTGGTAGAACGCGGCTGGTTTGTGCGTGTTGAGGTGATCCATCACAACCCGGATGCGGATCGCATCCGGGTAGTGAACGTCTGCGAGTTCGGCCATCCGGTCAATCCACTCTGTTGTCCGTCTCTTCTCGGTGATTTCGACACTCACCCAGCCAGTCAACGGTTCAGTCGAGGTGTGGAGTCGCTGTTTCCCGTTGCGTGTGTAGCGGTGATCAACACGAGCGACCGCTCCCGGTTCGGCCGGGAGCGGGTCGCGTTCGGGGCCACGGAGTGCCTTACTGGATTTGTCAAATCAGATGACTGGAGGCGTTTCGTCGTACGGTTCGTGGTAGAGGTCGAGAACATTCTCCATGTAGTAGACGAAGTCAGCGTCCTGTTCGGGCGATCGACTCAAACACGATCTCGTCGAGAGTGACGAGTTCGTCAGCGAGGAGGTGGAGTGTCCAGCGTGCGTGGCCTTCTGGCGGTTCGCTGCAAGCGAGTTTGATGAGATGGGCTTCGGCGTTGCCGTCGAGTTTGCGTTCGTACTCGCGGTCGAGCTTGCGGCGATAAATCGGCCCGAGCCCTCGTTCGGTGTAGTCCTTGCGGACATTGTGGACAGTTTGCGGATGGCAGCCGACGTGCTCACTGATTGTCGCATCAGTGAGCCAGTCGTCAGCTTTCAGAAGGATGCGTGCGCGTGTGTTGTCCTGCGCTCTCCGTTTATCGGTGGAAATGAACCATTCCAGTGTCTTACGATCTTCCTCACTGAGATCGATGACGTATTTCTTCCTCCGATTCCTGTAGATACGCGGTCAGAGAAAATAACGGTATACTGTCACGGTTGAAGCTACACTAAGGACGGAACTACCGCGTTCCACGCGTATGCGACGCTCTACGCCCGCGTTCGCAACAAGCACTACACGCTGGCAGTGCGCCGTGTCACCGACGGCGACACCGCCGTCAGTTGCGACCTCACAGTACTCCGGGATCTCGACGTGGTCAGTCTGCGTGATTCCGCCACCGCAGGTTGCGAGCGACGGGTCCTCGGCTCGTCGCCAGTCGAAATACTCACCCACCGTGCTCCTCGAACGCCTCACCAGTCTTCTCAGCCCGCTCGGACGCCAGAATATCGGAGTAGCTCTCCTCGACGACAGCCACCGAGTTCCCGAGCTGGTCAGCGGCCTCGTCGGCACCCTGTTGCATCGCGAGCACGAGACCGACGCCATGTCGAGCCCCGTGTAGCTGGAGATACCCCTCGTCGATGTCGATACCTGCCTCGTCCGTGAGTCGCTGCAGAAGCCGTCGAGCGCCGTCGGTCGTCATCGCCGGCGGACGGCCGCCGTATTCCCGAAGTGCCGCGAAGACGTCGGCGTGGTCCGTGAGGTCGTCCGTCTCGGTGCAGCCGGCGTCTGCCAGAGAGTCGTACAGCGACGGATAGTGCAGCGTCGGGACGAGCGGCCAGTCCGATTCGGGGCCGATCACGATCTCCCAGCGCTCCAGCGCAGGCCGAGCCTGCGGCGGGATGGAGCGGTCCTCCCACTCCTGTTTCTTCCCGTGGACCTCCAGCGTATCGAGTTCGTCGCCGAGGTAGCGCCATCGAGCGCCGTCGCGACGGTCGTCCTGGGAGTTCGCCATCAGTTCGCTCCCGCGGACGCCCGAGTATGCGAGGACGTAGACGAGTGCACGGTCCCTGGCGGGGCCATAGGCATTGAGCCCGTCGTCGTCGATAGCGTCGTGAGCGCGCTCATCGACGTGGGCGAGGATGGCTTGGCGCTGGTCGCGACGCCACGACTGCTGGCGCGTCTCTTTCCGCGTGTCCACGTCGGGGAGTGGTTCCCGAGCGGTCTGTTGCAGCCCGTGGTGTGTGTCGACGAGGCCCTCCCGTTGCGCCCAGCCGATCCACGCCGAGACGTAGTCGAAGTACTTCCGCACGGTGCGCGGCGAGAGTTCGGTCCCGAGGAGCACGTCCCGGGTGTAGGTCCGGAGGATCTCGGCGTCGATCTCGTCGAGCGTCGCGACGTCCTGGTCGTCGAGATACGTGACGAATTTCCGCAGCTCCCACTCGGCGTGCGTGCGGTAGAGCTCGCTCTCTCCTGAGACACCTTTTCCCTTGTTGAGGAGGGGCCCTGTTTAGACGCTCAGAATCGACCCGAAACGACCATCACTAGTAAACTCTAGTGTTCTAGTAAAAGCCGCTACTTTTCTAATCCACTAGGAAGTGAGGCGGGTCGGTTTCGGTGTGCTGACGAAGACCGACCGCTTCGCAAAGACAGTCGTATCGTTCGCTCAAAAAGCCGTCGTTGGCCAGCCGTCGCCGGCATATCGGCCGGGTGAATACGGGTATGCCGACTGGGTGATTCTCGCTGTGCAGGGACTTAAGGAGTATCTTGGCCATCCGTACCGGAAGCTGATGGATGTCCTCCGCGAGATGACGAAAATGGTGAATTCGCACGGTTTGAGGCCTGAAACTGTCCCACACTTTTCGACGGTGTGTACGCGAAAGCAGTCGATTCCGATGAAGCGGTGGCGGGCGATCCTCGAACAGTCTGTCGAGTTGTACGACCTCGGTGATGTTCAGGCAATCGATGCAACAGGTGTTGATCGCATCCAGGCCAGCCAGCATTACGCGAAACGCACCGATTACACGTTCGAGGCCGTGAAGACCACGCTGCTGGTCGATTGCGAGACCAGTGCTATTCTAGATATACACTGTTCGATGAAATAACCACACGAAATACAGGTTGGCTGGCAGGTCCTAATCCGGAATCTCGACGATCTGTATTGAACGCGTCATCGAGGACTCACACCCGTAAAATCACGCGTTTAAACAAAGCCCAGAGGTTGTATGCAACAGACAGTTGTCGGTCATTTCGCCACATAACCGGTGAAGCAGCCGTCTGGTGGACGCGCTAATCTAACATTGTTGCATGGACTTTGTCCAGTAATCGACGCTCCCGTTATTGAGTAGCGAGAAACGGACACCGACGCAGATCTCGTCACCGTCAACAAAGTCGGCTATATTGACCTCTCGGGTTTCGCCGTCCATCGTGGCCCGGACGACGTAGTGTCCCGGTTCATCGACTGGGTTGTCTACACTGATGTTGGCAGAATCCGGCGTCGGTCCCAACTGATACGTTTCAGAAAACACCAACTCACCTTCCACTTCGACGACCACATCAACTTCGTACTCCTTCTCACGGTCATTCTGTAACCAAATCCACGCAAGCCGTGGTTGTGGCTGGCTCTCGGGAGTCCCGAGACAGCCGCCGAACATCACGGTCGTACTGAGGGAGAGAATAGCACGCCGTTTCATAGAGAAACACTCCCAGCGGGGCGTAGTAGTGTTGATGGATATTCAATCTGCTATTTCACTTCATATTTCCTGTAATGACCGATTTGCGCTTTGTATTCAGCACGGCCTCAACAAACTATCAGCGACAGAGGGTTTCAACAGAGCCGATTCGACCCACGCAGCTCGACAGCGGGCGTTCAATCAGGGGTTGGACCGCCTCTTCAAGGCCCGACATCTCGTTACTTCGGAAAGTCAGCTCTTTCCGTGAGTCAGACGACGAAAGCCTCGCCTGGCTCGACGGCTGCGCCTCGCTGCGCGCCTGCGGTGTTTTCGTCGGCTCGCTCGCCGACCCAGCCGCCCCTTTCAGTCCCACCCGGGCGGATGGCCGGGGCTGGTGAGGCGGTGGCGTGCTCGTCGTCGCGGTGGGGGTTCTGTGCCCCCGAGGGGCGAGGGCTCACCCGTGGATCCCCGAGACACACCGGCATATCGGACGCAGCGCGCGCTCAGTAGCCTCAGCCGGATCGGCCGGAGTGACGGATGCTCACCGGCTATCGTCCCTGTGGCACCTGACTTTTTATGTAGTCGGACGGCCTGGTATCAACCAATGCGAACGACCGAGTCGGCTGACCTCGACATTGCTTTCGATCTCGCTACACTCAAGGCGGTGCTGCAGGAGCACCCGGTCCGACTCGCGATTCTCTTTGGGTCCCAGGCAACCGAGTCGACGCACGGCACCAGCGATATCGACCTTGCGGTCGATTTCGACGGACATGGGCCAGCTGATTCGAGCTACAACGACGTGTTCCTCGGGCTGAGTGCGGACCTCAGTGGTGCACTTGGAACGGACGACGTGGATCTCGTGGATTTACGGACGGTGTCGCCGTCACTCGCGGCAGCAATCTTCGACACGGGAGTCCTGCTGGTGGGTGAACAGGCACATGCTACCGAACTCCGTCGTGACCTCACAGCATCCGAGTCGAATCACCGGTCAGCTCGCGACCGTCTCGACTCGACACTCGCCAGAATCGACGACCACCTCAACGACGGTGACAGTGGGCTCCCTGCGAGTGGCGAAGCAGAGGACGAGCGATGACGAACGGAGAGATTCCCACCGATCGCCTCAACAGAATCCTGACTGCCGCCGAAACCATCGAGGAGAGTCTGGGCGTCCTGGCTCGCAAACAACGCATCAGCCGGGCCGACTACAAGGCTGACTCTGATACTCGTGATATCGTCGAACGCCGGTTCGTGAAGATGACCGAAGCGGCGATCGATATCGCAGAGGAACTGGTCAAACACGACCGCGGCCACCCGCCCGAAAGCAACCCGAAATCGATGCGTGCACTCGGTGAGATGGGTGTCCTCTCCAGCGTGCTGGCCGAAGAGATGGCTCAGGGTGCGCGATTCCGAAATGTCCTAGCTCATACCTACGGAAACATTATCGAGCACGATGTGGTCTATAACGCGCTGCAGGACCTCGATCGCTATCGAGCCTTCGTGCAGGCAGTCCGGGACCATCTCGAATTTATCGGCGCGCTAGACGACTAAGCGCGTCAGAGTCGACGACGGGCACTCGATTCATTGATTTGGTCAGCAGCTAGCACTGTACCGTACAATGTGTGTTTCCCCCGCTGTCGAGTAAGGGTGAGCTCATTCTCGGATTCCCGCGACACAGCTGCCTCTCGGACATATCGCGCGCTCAGTAGCCTCAGCCGAATCGACGAGACCGTGGAAAACGAGGGAGAGGCATACGATTCGTTGGCCCAACAAGACGCTCTAGATGGAAAGTGGTCTTGCCCTGCTTGGGGAACTTCCGACTCTATTCCGGTCACTCTCGTGTCTCAACCCCGTTTCCCGGTGACCAAACAGTCTTACTGATGCAATTCAATTATTCGACTATGGCATCCGCTGGGGAATCGGACATCGACGGCGTCGACATCGAAGGGATGCAAGCGTACCTGTCGACGACTGACGTCACCTTTGCAGTCCTGTTCGGCTCGCATGCCCGCGGTACTGCCAGTCGGTCGTCCGACGTCGATATCGCTGTTCGATTTCCCGAGACGATGGACGAATACGACCGATTCCACGCCCGGAATCAGATCGACGCCGAGCTACAGTCTTATACGACCGGCTTCGTGGACGTGAGCGATGTCGACGAACTTCCCACGCCAGTCGCCTATGCCGCACTTCGAGATGGACTCAGTCTCGTCGGCGACGAAGCAGCTATCGACGCGTATCGAGCGGCCGTTCGGCGGGCGTACGAGGAGACACGCGACGACAGAGAGCGAGAGCGCCGGGAGTTCCTCGACCGCCTCGCCAGGGGAGAGACGTAGTCTCCATGGTCGACGAGGAAGTCGTCGTTGACAAGCTCCGATTCGTCAACCAGTACACGTTGGACCTCAAAGAGATGCGAGGAATGTCGAAAGACGAGTATCTCGATGATATGGTGTCCCAACGAGCTGTCGAACGCACGCTGATGAACCTGATTTAGGCCTGCATCGATCTCGCCCAGCATATTCGCGCTGCCGAGGACCTTTCGCCGAGTGGGACAGCAAAACAGGAAATTCGGGCGCTGGGGAACGCCGGCGTGATCGCTGACGACACCCGACGGAAGCTGGAAGAGGCCGTTGGGTTTCGAAACGTCCTCGCCCACCGGTACGGAGACATCGACCACGACGTCGTCTACCGTGTTCTCCACGACGATCTGCAGTGGTTCGAGACGTTCCAGCAGGAACTCGCACAATGGCTCCAACAGCAAACGTGAGCTAGCGGCGGAGCGACGACGCTCGGTATTCTCGACGGGACTGTTCTGGTAGGTGGCGCAATCACCGGCTCGCACTGCGCGTTCGCGGTGGGGTTTCTGTGCCCCCGAGGGGTGAGGGCTCACCCGTGGACCCCCGAGACACACCTGCCTATCGGACGCAGCGCGCGCTCAGTAACCTCCGCCGGATCGACGTCGAGGCGTTGTGCGACGACGACAGAGACCGCATC
>JARUKX010000079.1 GCA_029688825.1 Haloarculaceae archaeon H-GB1-1
AAAACGACGAGCGAGCGTCGTGGTTCGGGACAGGCACTGTCGGAGTCGGGACGCTCCGGTGTCCGACTCTCGGGGCCAGTCCCGCTCCTAACTGTGTAGGTTTCGCTTCTGACACGAGGTGAGTGACCTAACCGAATCGGTCGGATCGTCGCCGGTCGCCGATACCGATTGGGTGGAACGCGGCTACGTCCTTTGGCCTGCACGCTATAGCATACCACGACCAAGATGGAGACGAGAGACCAATGTATCGTGAGAAACTGCCGTCCGATACCGAACTCGACGGTGACGACGTGTCGCTCCACCAGCCCACCGACGACTCCCCGCAGTTCCAGCAGGAACTGACCGAGCTATCGAGCGTCCTCGGTCGAAAGTGGAATCTCGTGATCGTGAATCAACTCCTCCGAAACGGACCGATGGGGTTCAGTGAACTCCTCGACAGCGTCGACGGCATCTCGAGCAAGGTCCTCTCGGAGAGTCTGAGCGACCTCGAAGCGGTGGAGTTCGTCCACCGCGACGTCGTCAGCGAACGGCCGTTCCGCGTCGAATACTCGCTCACGCACCGCGGGGTCGCGCTGGAGTCGCTCATCGACAAGGTCAGGGCAGGACACCTACGAGTGTCCTGACTGTCGGATACGATGCTGTACGACGTCCGGAGGCGACCGCGACGCTTCACGGTCGGAGACGGAGACCCTACGCCGGTCGGTGGACGGAACACATGACCGGCAGCGGAGAGCTCGACGTAGAGACGGCACTCGACGTGGTGTCGCGACGCGCCGCGGTCATCGAGTGTCTGAAAGACGGCCCGAAGTACAATCGCGACGTCCGTGACGAACTGGACGTTTCGCGGTCGACCGTGTACAAGGCCGTCTCAGAGCTGGAGTCGCTCGAGCTGGTCCGCAGAGGGAACGACGGGCACGAGCTTACCGTTCCCGGGCGCTTGCTGTTCGAGGAGTACCGAAAGTTCCGTGACCGTCTCGAAGTCGTCGCACGGCCCAGCCACGTGCTGGCCGTGCTCCCAGCGGACGCGTCGGTTCCGTACGTCCTCCTCGATGGAGCGGAGGTGTACAGCTCCGACCGACACGCTCCCCACCGGCCCGTCCACGAGATCGAGCGCGTCGTCACCGAGGCGGCGGTCGTCGAGGGGACGGGACCGGTCGTGTTGCCGAGCTACGTGACGCTGTTCGCCGAGCAGGTGGTCGCGGACGAACTCGAAGCCGAACTCGTCTTCGAACGACCCGCGTTCGATCACCTCGTCTCGGACTACGGCGACGAGTACGGCGAGGCCTTCAGCAGCGAGAACCTCACCCTCTGGACCACCGACGCCGAACTCCCGTACGGCCTCCTCGTGGTGACTGACCCGTCGCCGAAGGTCGGGGTCATCGTCTACGACCGGGGCGGCGAACTGAAGGGGTTCGTCCTGAACGACTCGGCCTCGGCGTACGAGTGGGGCCACGCAGAGTGGACCCGCTGCCGTGCCGCCGCCACGCGTGCCCAGCCCGACGAGTAGCAGACCGACCGCCGACCGAAACGATGAGTGACGGCGTCCACTCTCCTGACCGCAACCACGTTCCACGTCGTGACACGTGATTCGACGGTCGAACTCTGGTCTCGACGGGAGCCACGTGCGACTCGTGAAAGTAAGCTAACCTGCCGTCGTAGGTCTACGTGATCCCCGTTGACCAGAACCATGATGACCCACGAGACCTCCGATACCCTCCAGTATCCGGTCGAACACTGCGCAACCTGCGACGAGACGATAGACGTGAACGAGTGGCACGTCGCCGCGACGGACTGCTCGTCGGACGGCGAGACGGCTATCCTCTCGTTCTGCTGCAAGGAGTGTCGGGACCGCTGGAAGCAGGAGTGAGCGGCGAGCAGACCGGGGGTATGCACTCTCCTCTGTGGCCCGTTCGTGTACCCGCCATCCTCAGCTGCTATCCGCTCCGCCGAGGCTCGCCATCGCTTCGCACACCGCCTGCTCGACGACCGCTGGCTCCCGCTCCATCGCCTCGAGAGCGTCGCGGTAGTCCGTGTCCGCGTACTCGAACCGTCCGTAGACGTCGACGAGACGGTCGACGACGACCGCCGGGTCCTCGTGGGTCTCCACCAGCCACGTCACCGGCGTCTCGGTCCCGTTTCGACGGTCCTCCCGGACGTCACGGAGGTCGTCGAAGAGCAGGAAGTGCGCCCGATAGGTCTCCAGGTCGCTGACCAGACGAGCCGTGGTCTCGTCGTCGAGGTCTGAGATGAGCCCCGGAATCCTGCCGAACGCCGAGATGTCGCGAGCACGCGTGGCGTATGCGGTCCGTGCGAGTTCCACGGCGCGCGCCTTCGAGTCGGCGTCGGCAAGTTCTCGCTGAACGGCCCGTTCCACTGCCGGAATCCGTGCCGCCGCGACCAGATAGCGACGGCTCTCGTCCACGACCTCCTCGGTCACGTCGGCGGGAATCGACGAGAAGGAGAGCAGGCTCGCGAAGGCGACGTTGACGGCGAGCGTCGTCCTGTACTCGACGTCCGTCTCCGCAGCGTCGATGAACTCGTCGAGCATCGTGACGAGGACGTCCAGTCCGACGAGGACCCGTGCGAGCGCCTGCGTCTCCGTCCGGTCGAGCGCGGGCGCTACGGCGACGAGTGCCGGCACCGTCCGCGTCGGTTTCTCCTCGCGCCGCCAGAGTCGGAGAGGCAACGAGAGCCGGTCCGCTATCGAATCCGGGTCGATGCTCGCCGGGAGGTCGTCCTGGCGCTGGAGGGCGCGCTCCTGGGCGCGCACCGCTGCCCGGACCGATTCGTAGACGTGGTACACGTCGGCCGCGTACGGAGAGCGTGCCTGTTGATTGGTGGTCATGCCCGGTCTGCCTGGTGGTAGCTGACTCTGCACGCTACTAGGCAGCGACTACGCATAAGGACTCTATTACGGCAGCGTTAGTGGATTACGTCTCGTCAGTCACTCGTCTCACCGATCTGGTGGGACCGGGACCGACGGCCGACCGCAGCGGCACTCCGACGGGCCAGCGGCGAGGACGGCCGTCGCTCCCGGAACCGAACCCGCGAGCGATCAGCCGATCTCGATGTCCACGCCGTCGAACTCGACGTCGATGCTGCCACCGTCGTCGCTCTCTAGCTCGAAGTCATCGCCGTCGCGTTCCAGTTCGATGTCACCGGCGTCCCGGCTCTCGAACTCGAAGTCGTCGGAGTCGATCTCGACGTCACCACCGTTACGAGTCTCCAGTTCGATGCGGTCACCGTCGGCTTCGAACTCGACGTCACCACCGTTGCTGGTCTCGAAGTCGAAGTCGTCGGAATCGATCTCGACGTCACCGCCGTCGCTGGTCTCGATTTCGACGGTGTCGCCGTCGCGCTCGACGTTCACGTCACCACCGTTGCGGCTCTCGAACTCGAAGTCGTCGACCTCGAAATCGACGTCACCGCCGTCGCTACTCTCGAACTCGAAGTCGTCGCCATCGGACTCGAACTCGAAGTCGCCACCGTTGCTGCTCTCGATCTCGATCTTCTGGGCACTCGCAGTACCGACGCTAAAGCCGCTCATCGAGACGACGACGAGCACTGCGACGGCGAGCGCCGAAGCGGATTGGCGCGTGTACGTGTACATAGTAACTCTCCCGGGACCGTCCGGCCCCGTTCGAAGCATGTGGTCGGTCGCGACCACCCGTCGGTCGCGACGCGACAACAGCTCGTGTATATATGTTGGTGAGATGACTTGCTTACAGTACCGCCGTACACATGGTTCGCACCCGTCTCCACGACCACGGCGTGTATCCATCGCACCGCGACCGCCTGCAAGCCGGGACACTGGCCGATGGGTGACGCCGCCGAAACCGAGATACGGCTTGGTAAGCCGGACCTTTTGCTCGCCCTCGGCGTACGTCGAGGACGAGAGTCTCGCCACGGACACTCCCACGGCGATTGGCCAGCGCCCGTGAGTGGTGGTCCCTGCCGGCTGTCGCTACCGGCCCACGGCGGACGCCCCAGATTCCACTATGGGACAGCACGAACTCCGGACACTGTATCTGGTCGCGACGGTGCTGGTCGCAGCGCTCGCAGTACCGACGGTGCCCGGTGGAACCGTCGCGGCCGCCGGGAACGACTCGGCAGAATCGGCGACGTTCGAGGTCGATATCGAGGAGGACGCGGGTGACACCGACGACCGAATCGTGACCGACGAGGACGGTTTCGAGGCGGTGACGACCGTCTCTGACGGTCGGGCTGTCCGTCTCGTCCTCTCGAAGAACGACACCTACGAGTCCGCCACCGACCGCACGGCGACCGGGAAACGAGGACGGTTCGACCTGGCGACGGTGCCGGACGCCGCCGGTCGGTGGACAGTTTACGCCGCAGTCGACGAGTCGACGCCACCGCTCCCTGACGAGGGGGCGTCCCTCTCGGCGTGGGCGGACGCGGACACGGACGTATGGGCGGCGAACACCAGTTCGGTCAGCGACGAGCGAGCGGACGGTCCCTGGCGCTCGGGCGACGTCCTCTATCGCGGCGGCGACCTGTTCCTGAAGAGCGACGAGGTGGCCGCCGACGCCGGGGACACCTGGGCGCTGTTCGAACTGACCGACGAGGGAGCCGACCTCGTCGGGACCTTCTCCCTCGACGGCAACGCAGAGGCGACCCTCGAAACGGAGGACCTTGACGGCCGCTACGTCGTCGTCTCGGACGAACGCCACGTCGTCGTGTTCAGGGGCGACGACGGCGTAGCCGACGGCCGGGTCACCGATGCCGGCGGCGTGACCATCGCGGACGCCGCGGCGACGATAGCAACGCAGCGACTTCAGGTCTCGACGTCAGGGGAGGGCGTGGCGACGCGACCGACCACCCTGGCGCTCGACTCCAACCGCGGGACGTACACCGTCACCGTGTCCGAGCCGAATCTCTCCGAGTCCCAACTCGCATCCGTGTTCGAGGAGGCCGACGCGGTCGGGACCGGTGACGGTAACGTCACGGTCCAGATCACCAGCCACGACGCAGACATCCCGCTCGACCTCTCCGCGGTCCGTCCCGGGACGTACACGTTCCGCATCGACGTGACCGACAGCGCAGCGACCGAGACCATCACCGTCACCCGCCTCGAGGAATCGCACGTCGACGCCGCTGTGCCGTCCGAGGCCGCGAAGACGTCGCGAGGCGGGATGGCCACCGTCCCCATACGGTTGGGGAACGCCGACGCCGCGACGGTGCGGGTCGGGTCCCAGTCGCTCGGCTACGTCTCGACCGTCGAGGTCGTCGATAGCGACGGCGACGGTCTCGTAGTCCTCCGGATGAACACGTGGCTGGCCGGGCGGTCGACCGACGCGAACAGACGCGCATTCGGCGTGGACGACGGGACGGCCCGTCGCGTCGCACTCCAGACGCCACCGCTCGACGATCCGCCGCTGGAGCCGGCGCTCTACGACGTTCGCGTCTCTGTCGACGGTGAACGGAAGACGTCCACCTACGTGGGTATCACCGGACAGCCCACGGAAGCGCCCAGCACCGTGACCGCTCCGTCCTCGTCGTACTCGTCGCTGGAGACACTGGACGATCTGAACGCGGCCGCCAGTAATCGAACGCTCACGTCCGACGCGACCGTCGCGCGAGGCGACGTGATTGCCTTCGACCTCCAGGCACCGGGGCTGCTCGGGGCCATCGCTGCCGAGCGCGACGGCGACGAATCGGCCGCCGACGCGTTCGTCGACCTCGTCGCCGCCGACGCAGGCTTCGAGTTCCGCATTCGCCAGCGGGACCCGCCGCCGAACCGAAGGCCAGCGAGGGTCGACCTCGCTGCGACGAACGCGGCCGGAGGCCTCCACGCAATTCCCGTCAATGGCTCGAACAGACTGTTTCTGGTGATCGACACGGACCGGATGGCCCTCACTAGCCGCGAGGAACTGGAGCGCCGACTCCAACCAGGGGCGTTCCGCGCCAACCTCACGCTCGACCCGTCCACCGGCGTCGTCGACGAGCGACGATCGCACACGTCCGACTGGGAACTGGTGGAGCAGGAGGTGACGCTCGATTCGGGCGATTCGAAGCCGCTTCGGCTTCGTTCGGCGACCTGCCAGCGAGTCTCGGGAACGTCGTCGCTCGCACCCGGGTCGCAGGTGGCTATCGTGCTCCGCTCGACCGACGACGAGTGGGTTCGCATCGCCCAGCCGACTGTCGAGTCCGACGGCCGCTTCGACGCCGAGGTGAACCTCTCGTCCGTGCCAGGGAACGCGACGTTCGTCGCCTCCGTTCGGAGCGGTCCCGACGCCGAGGTCCGGGGGACCGTGGTGGACGGGCCGCCAGCAGGAGTCAGGATCGAGAACCAGTCGGTGGCGGGGGGGTCCGTGGACGTCGCCGCCGCTCGCCTCCCGTTCGGTGGCTTCCTCGCGCTCTACGAGGCGGATTCTCTCGACCGTCTCGGCGTCTCGGGACCGCTCGACGCCGGGACGACGACGAACGTCTCGATTCACCTGAACGCGACCGCGAACCACTCGGGAACCGTCGTCGCAGTCCCACACCGCGACGTCGACGGTGACGAGCGATTCGACGGGGCCGGCGTCGACAGACCGTACGAGCGGAACTGCAGCGTCGTCACCGGAAGTGCGGTCATCCGACCCCCCTCGCCAGCGCCAGCGTCGTCGCCTGCCGTGGACTCCGGGCAGAATGCGACTGCCTCCGGCACAGCGACGTCCAGCACCTCGGCCACGCCCACTCGCACACCCGCACAGTCCACCGCTGAGACCATGCAGACGACTCGATCGACGCCCGCTGTGACCGACGCTCCGGAGACGACGACTCGCGGAACCCTCGACGCAGTCGGTCGGGACCGCCCCGCCGAGGTGGGCGACCTGGTGAGCGCCTGGAGAGCCACGGTAATCGGTGCTGGCGTTCTCCTGGCGGGGCTGGTCGCGGTACTCGGCGCGCTCGCCCTTTCCGTTCGAGGCGAGTGACCGACTATCGGGTCGCGCCACGTGGTTCGGAGTCTGTTCTGCGCGGCGGCCGTCACGACTCCCGCATGCCACGGTT
>JARUKX010000008.1 GCA_029688825.1 Haloarculaceae archaeon H-GB1-1
AGGCTGTTTCCTATGGTAACCCGAAACGACCCATTCGAGCGGATGGAACAGTTATTCGAACAGATGCGACGCTCCATGAGCGACGACTGGACTATGGGGGGTAGCGGCATCGGTCTCCCCTCGATGACCGGCGACGTGAGCGACGCGAACCTCACCCTCGAACGTACGGACGAGGGTTACCTCGTGATGGCCGACGTGCCCGGCTTCGAGCGCGAGGAGATCGACCTGCGGTTCGCCGACGGTCGGCTCTTCATCTCTGCGGCACACGAGGAAGCTGGTGAGGATTCCTTCCGGAGCCGCAGCATGGAGGAGTCGGTGATGGTGTCCGACGACGTCCTCGTCGACGAGATCGGCGCCACCTACCGCAACGGCGTCCTCGAAGTCGAACTGCCGACGGCCGAACCGGTCGACGACAGCTTCCACATCGATATCGAGTGAAAATAATAAACACCTTTTGAGTTTTAACTGACGATAAAGACGTATCCCCGTTCCACTCGTTAGTTGGTTCCATGTCACGAGACGGGCCCGATTGGTGGCGGGCCGAACAGGAGTACACGGACGAGACGATTCGCAAGGAGACGCTGGCGGAGATGTTCGACGCCGCCGTCGACCGCTACGGCGACGCTGCCGCCCAGCGCTACAAGGGCGGCGTCTACGATCGGTCGCTGACTCCCGAGGTGCTTCCGTCGGCACCGGCGGGCGAATTCACCGCCCTCTCGTACGCGGAGATGGGCGACGTCGTCCGGAAACTCGCCGCCGGCTTCCGTGAACTCGGCGTCACCGCAGGTGACTGCGTGGGAATCTACGCCAACACGCGCATGGAGTGGGCACACAGCGACTTCGCCCTTCTCGCTGCAGGTGCCGTCGTCACGACCGTCTACACCGAGTCCTCGGCCGACCGCGTCCGCTACCTGCTGGACGACCCCGACGCGGTGGGCGTCGTCGTCGAGAACGAATCGCTGCTGGACACGCTCGCCACCGTCGAGGACGACCTCGACCTCTCCTTCGTCGTCGTGATGGACGAGTGTGACGGCTACGCCGACCGCGACGACGTCTACACGCTGGCGGACCTCCACGCTCTCGGTGAGGAGACGTACGAGGAGGCTGCCTATCGCGACTGGCTCGCCGAGCGGACGCCCGAGGACCTCGCGAGTCTCATCTACACCTCCGGCACCACCGGGAAGCCGAAGGGCGTGCGCCTGACCCACTACAACTTCCGCGAGAACGTGAACCAGGCACGCAAGCGCATCGGCCCTCGCCCGGACAAACCCGACGACATGTCGACGCTCGGGCCGCATATGGACTCTATCTCCTTTCTCCCGCTCGCACACGTCCTCGAACGGATGGCGGGTCACTTCCTCATGTTCGCGTCGGGCACGACCGTCGGCTACGCGGAGAACCCGGACACCGTCGGTGACGACATCGAGACGCTCCAGCCGAACGTCGGCATCAGCGTCCCGCGCGTGTACGAGCGCATCTTCGACCAGATGCGCGAGCAGGCCAGCGAGTCGCCGGTCAAACAGCGCATCTTCGAGTGGGCCGTCGACGTCGGACAGACCTATTCGCGGACGGACTCACCGGGACCACTACTGCGGGCGAAACACGCCATCGCGGACCGACTCGTGTACAGCACGGTCCGCGAGAACCTCGGCGGCAACGTCGACTTCTTCGTCAGCGGTGGGGGAAGCCTCAGTGCCGACCTCGCGCACCTCTTTCTCGCTATGGACCTCACCATCCTGGAGGGCTACGGTCTCACCGAGACCTCCCCGGTCGTGACGGTGAACCCGCCGGAGGACGTCCGTCCGGGGACGATGGGGCCGCCCGTGACGGACGTCGAGATCCGTATCGACGAGGACATCGTCGCGGACGACCAGTTCCCCGACGCGACCGGCACCGTGGGCGAACTCCTCGTCACGGGCCCGAACGTCACGGACGGCTACTGGAACATGCCGGGCCGAACGACCCGCGCGTTCACGGACGACGGCTTCTTCCGCACCGGCGACATCGTCGAGCGGACCGCGGACGACTACCTCGTCTACCGGGACCGAATCAAGCGCCTGCTCGTGCTGAGCACCGGGAAGAACGTCTCGCCCGGCCACATCGAAGACCGCTTCTCGACGACCGACCGCGTCGACCAGATCATGGTCGTCGGCGACGACCGGAAGTTCGTCGCGGCGATCATCGTCCCCGACTTCGAGGCCATGGACCGCTGGGCGGCGGAGGAGGGCATCGACCTGCCCGACAGCTACCGTGCCCGGTGTGACGACGAGCGCGTCCGTGAGTGGATCGGCGAGACCGTCTCGCAGGTCAACGACGACCTCGAACGCGTCGAGCAGATAAAGCGCTTCGAACTGGTCGCCGAGGAGTGGACGGCCGACAACGACATGCTCACGCCGTCGATGAAGAAGAAACGCCGCAACATCACCGCGGCCTACGAGGACCGCATCGAACGGCTCTACGCAGAGGCGGCGGTCGAAGCCGACGACTGAGTCCCCGCGTGCGTCACTCGGACGACCGCTCTCAGTAGACGGTCGCGCCCTCGCCGATGCGGGTCTGGTAGACCCGCGCGTCGACGCCCTCACCCTCGAACGCGTCCAGCATCGCCGTCGCGATCGCCCGCTGGTCGCGCTCGTGACAGACCGCCAGCACTGCCGGTCCCGCGCCGCTGATGGTGACTCCCGTCGCGCCAGCGTCGAGGGCGGCCGTGCGGACGGCTTCGTAGCCGGTGATCAGTTCGGCGCGCGCTGGCGTCACGACCGAGTCGTACATCCCCTGTCCCACCAGCTCCGGGTCGTCCTGGTGCATGCCCGAGGTGAGCGTCGCGGCGTTGCCCACCGTCTCGACGAGCTGGTCCACGCTCGCGTGCTCGGGGACGACCCGCCGCGCGTCGCGCGTCGAAACCACGATGTCCGGCAGGCAGGCCACCAGGGGCACGTCGGCGTCCACGTGACGGACCCCCTTCTCGGTCGCGATGGTGAATCCGCCCATGATCGACGGCGCGACGTTGTCGTCGTGGGCGTCGCCGCTCACGACCGCCTCGCCCTTCGCTGCGATGGGCACGAGTTCCGCGCGGCTCTTCCCGCGGTCGTACAGTTCGTTCAGCGCGACGGCGGCCGCAGCAGCGCTCGCCGCCGAGGAGCCCAGCCCCGACGCGGGCCGGATTCCCTTGTCGATAGCGATGTGTGCGGGCGCGTCGAGCGCCTTCGCGACGGCACCGACCGTGTTCTTCTCTGGGTCCTCCGGGATGAACTTGCTCCCCGCCCCGGTCACCTCGATGGTGGTCTCAGCGGCCCGCTCGACGTGCACGACGTCCGCTGGCCGGCCGAGGGCGACGCCGAAGACGTCGAAGCCACTCCCGAGATTCGCGCTCGTCGCTGGCGCCCGCACCGTTACCATATGCGTCGGAATCCCGCGCCACTCGGCAAAAATGTAGCGGAGTGGTCGTCGGGGTCCGACGAGACCTATCGTGGATATTACCCGTTCCAAAAATGCTATACCTGAAAACAAGAAACCTTGTGTCTAACTCTCTGATGGCCGCTACCACGGGGTTGCTCGCAATCACGGTGGGGGGTGTTATCAGTGCGCTCATCTCGATAGCGCTTGCGGGCGTCTCCTGGCAACATCGAGACGTGCCCGCGGCACTCCCGTTCGGACTCCTGTCGCTGACGATGGCGGGCTGGTCGCTATTCGACGCGGCTTTCCATCTCAGCCGAGACCCAGCCGTGGCGCTCTCGCTCTACCGCCTTTCGGGGATACTCGCGGTCCAGGTTCCGGCAATCTGGGTCGTGTTCGCCGTCATCTACGTCGGCAAGCGCGAGTACCTGACGCTCCGTCGAATCGCCGCTATCTGGCTCCTGCCGGTCGCGTACGTCGTTCTCACGCTCACCGAACCATCACACTCCCTGATGCCCGACTCGGTCGTCTTCGTGACGGCGAGTGGGATCACCGCACCGGTCGTCGATACGCCGATCGGGTTCTGGGCCGTCGAGTTCGCGAGCTTCGGCTACGTCCTGGTCGGCTACATCGTTCTCGGTCGGCAGCTCGGGACGGCCCGCACCGTCACCCGCAGGCAGACGACGCTCATCATCATGGGCTCGCTGTTCCCCTTCCTCTCGAACGCGTTCTACGTCGCAGGCGTGCGCGTTCATCCGGGCATCGACCTGACCCCGATCGCGTTCTCCCTCAATGGCATCCTCATCGCGTGGGCGCTGTTCAAGTACGACTTCCTCAACGTCGCGCCGCTGGCGAGCGACGTCCTGATCGACGAGCTTCCCGACCCCGTCCTCGTCCTCGACGCAGAGGACTGTATCGTCGACCACAACCCGGCCGCCGCGGCGCTCACAGAACGAGAGGTCCTCTCGGGCGAGGATGTCGATTCCGTCCTTCCCGGCGTTCTCGACCGAACCGACGTCGATGGCGACGCCACCGTCAGCGGATTCCGTGGAACCATTTCGGGAGCGTTCGACCCGCAAGTGACGCAGATACGGGACCAACACGGCATTGGACACGGTCGGCTACTTGTGTTGCGCGACGTGAGCGTCCAACAGCGTCAGCTCGAACGCCTGGAGGCGCTCCAGTCGACGACCCAGCAGTTCATCCAGGCACACACGGAAGCGGAGGTCGCTCGCGCAGCGACCGACTTCGCGGATCGGGTCCTCGAACAGGACCTCGCAGTCGTCTTCACGTACGACGACGAAACGGAGCGCCTCGACCCGATGTCACTTACTGACTCGGCCTCGAACGCCGTCGACCGGGAGACGCTCGGAATCGACTCCGACTCGGGAGGTGTCCTCTGGGAGGCCTTCACGGACGACGAGATGGGCGTCTACGACGTGACTGACCAGCCCCTCGAATGTTCGCTCGACGATCTCCCGCTCTCGAACGTCCTCCTCGTCCCACTGGGCGACATGGGGCTGCTGTGTATCGGTTCCCTGGGCGCCCCGGAGGCGTACACCGCCGAGGCTACCCAGTTCGCCCAGATCCTCGCCCGAACGACGGAGACCGCACTGTCACGCGTGGCCCGGGAACGACAGCTCCGTGAGAGCCGCGAGACCGTCCGCCGGCGCACCGAGCAGATAGAGTTCTTCAACGGCGTGCTCCGGCACAACATCCGCAACGGCATGCTGGTCATCGACGGGAACGTCGGCTATCTCAGAGACGTCGTCGACCCGGACCAGCAGTCGAATCTCGACACGATCAGCTCCTGGTGTGAGGACCTCACGGAGATGACCGACAAGATCCGTTCGTTCAACGAGACCGTCACCGCCGACGAGGACGAACGGCTCACGAAGGTCGACCTGTCGACGCTCGTCCGTGACCGAACCGCTGCAATCCGGCAGACGAACGAGAAACTGACCATCGACCTCGACGTCGACGACGGCATCGCCGTCGAGGCGAACGAACTCCTCTCCGAGGTCATCGAGAGCATCATCCGGAACGCAGTCGAGCACAACGACACCGACGACCCGACCATCCACATCCGGACGGTCGAGGTCGGTGACTGGATCCAGCTCCGCATCGCGGACGACGGTCCGGGCATCTCCGACGATCTGAAGGAGTCGGTCTTCGAGCGGGACGTCGCCACCAGCCAGACTGCACACGGCTTCGGGCTGTACTTCGTCTCGGTCATGATGGACCTCTACGACGGAAACGTCTGGTTCGAGGACAACGACCCCGAGGGCGCGGTCGCGGTGCTGGAGTTCGAGCGCGCGAGCGCCACGCAGTTGGCGGAGAACTGACGATTTCGACCCGTCGAGCCCTCTCGGTTGCCGGACTCCTTTTAGCACCAGGGGTTCTACGAGGGGTGTATGGCCGCCGCCGACCTCGACTCGCTCGTCAGATACGCGCTGGATACGATTCCAATCACGGTCGCCGTCCTCGACGACGACGGGGACATCGTTTGGACGGATCGCGAGTGGCGCGAGTTCGCCGAGGAGAACGACATGACGGGCGACCCCGGGTCGGTCGGCGTCAACTATCTCGAGGTGACCGACGCCGCAGAGGACGAGTTCGCAACAGAGGCGTCGGACGGACTGCGGTCGGTCCTGGACGGGGAAACGGAGTCGTTCACGCTGGAGTACCCGTGTCACTCGCCGAACCAACAGCGGTGGTTCCTGATGTGGGTCGCGTCGTTCACGCACGAGGGTCGGGAGTACGCGACGGTCGCTCACTTCGACATCACCGAGCGCGTCCGCCGTGAGCGGGAACTCCGCGAGACGACCGAGCGGCTCGACGCGATCATCGAGGCGTCGCCGGAGGCGATCATCCTCACGGGCCGCGACGGAACGGTCAAACTGTGGAACGAGGGCGCAACGCGCATGTTCGGCTGGGAGGAGGCCGACGTGGTCGGACAGCGTGACCCGACCATCCCGCCCGAGATACGAGAGCAGTACGAGGCAGACCTGAAACGGGTCCTCTCGGAGACCTCCCTCGAGGGAATCGAATCCATCCGTCGGACGCGCGAGGGCGAGGTACTCGACGTCAGCGTCTCCGCCGCACCGATACACGACGCGACCGGAGTCGTCATCGGTGCCATGTCGGTCGTCCGCGACATCTCGACGCTGAAAGACCGCGAGCAGGAACTGGAGCGGAAGACCACGGAACTGGAGGCGCTGAACCGCGTCGTCCGCCACGACATCAGGAACGACATGCAGGTCACGTTCGCGTGGCTGGACGCGATTCGAGAGCACGTCGACGAGGAGGGCGAGGAGTACGTCGAGAAGGTCGTCACGACGACCGAGCACGTCGTCGATCTGACGGAAACCGCCCGCCACCTCGTCGAGGCAACGGTCGGCGACGACATCTCCGACACCGTCGAACCGCTCGCGCTCGCACCGGTCCTCCGGGCCGAACTCGAGAAGCGCAGGGAGATGTATCCGGACGCGACGTTCGAAGTCGACGGCGAGCTCCCGAACGTTCGGGTCGCAGCCAGCGGGGCGCTCTCGTCCGTCTTCGGGAACCTCCTGAACAACGCGGTCCAGCACAACGACTCCGACCATCCGACCGTCGAACTCTCCGTGACGGTTGGCGACGAGGAGGTGCAGGTCCGCGTCGCCGACGACGGGCCGGGCGTCCCGGACGAACACAAAGAGACGATCTTCGGGAAGGGCGAGAAGGGTCTGGAGAGCGACGGGACGGGCATCGGGCTCTACCTCGTCGACACGCTCGTTCGGGGTTACGGCGGGACTGTCAGCGTCTCCGACAACGACCCGACGGGTGCCGTGTTCACCGTCACGCTCCCGACGGCAGCGTGAGCGGACGCGGCCGCCGACCTGCCGAGGGAGGGAAAGGCATATCCTCGCGACTGGGGTACCTCAGGACATGATCGGCGTCGTCGGTGGCGGGCTCGCGGGCCTCGCTGCCGCCTCCAGATTGCAGGCGCAGGGCCACGAGGTGCAGGTGTTCGAAGCCAGCGACGATCTCGGCGGGCTGGCCGCCACCTACGAGACCCGTGGCGACCCCATCGAGAAGTTCTATCACCACCTCTCGAAGTCGGAAGAGACCATCGTCGAGGTCATCGACGACCTCGGCCTCGGCGAGGCGCTGGAGTGGCTGTACATGTCCAACGCCTACTACGTCGACGGCGTCGTCCATCCGATGGACAAGCCGTGGGAGATCCTCGCGTACCCGCATCTCAGCCTCTACGACAAGTTCCGTCTGGGCATGCTCGTCCTCGAAGTCGACGTCCGCGGGGGCCGCCCCTCGTTCGACACCTACGACCGCCTCGAGGACTTCGAGGACGTCCCCATCAAGGAGTTCCTCCTCGAACACACGACCCGGAGCGTCTACGAGTCCTTCTGGGAGCCGTTGCTCGACGCGAAGTTCGGGTCCCGAAAGGAGGACGTGAGCGCGGCGTGGCTGCTGGGCCGCATCAAGTTCCGCGGCGAGCGCGACCTGCTGAAAGGCGAGATTCTGGGCTATCTTCGCGGCGGTTTCGGCCGCCTCGTCGACGCGTTGCTCGACGACGTCGGTCGGGAGAACATCACCACGGGCGCACGCGTGACAGATGTGGGTGTCGCCAACGGGGCCGTCGAGTCCTTGACCGTCGAGCGCGAGGGATCGGTCCAGACCCACGACGCCGACGCCGTCGTCGTCGCCGCGATGCCCAACGTCCTCGAAGCCCTGACCGGCTATCCCTGCGACATCGATTTCCAGGGTACCGTCTGCTCGGTCTGGAGCATGGACGAGTCGCTCACCGACACCTACTGGCTCAACATCAAGGACGAGGCCCCATTCGGCGTGTTCATCGAGCACACGAACTTCGTCTCGCCGGAGCGCTACGGCGGTGAACACCTCTACTACACCGCCAGCTACGTGCAAGACTACGAGGAGGACCTCTGGCAGATGGACGACGCCGAGGTCGAGCAGTACTGGCAGGACGGCATCGCCGACCTGTTCCCGTCGTTCGACCCCGACTCGGTGAACTGGGTACAGACCGCGCGGAACCCCCGGACGGCACCCATCTACGAGCGGGGCTATCTCGACATGGTCGTTCCCTACGACCTCGGCGACGAGGTGGCCGACGGCGTCTACTACGCCGGGATGGCCTCCCGCGCCCAGTATCCCGAACGGAGCCTCAACGGCGCGCTCGTGGCCGGGTTCGAGTGTGCGGAGCTGATCGACGAGGCCGCCGTCACCGAGGACGCCGTGGTACAGCGCTGACCGTGTCGGCGCGCAGCGAGCGTCGCGCCGCTCTCAGTCGGCGCGCCCGCGGAACAGATTGTACAGCTTCGCGAGTAGGTACGCGCCGACGAAGCCGTCGGCGAACGCCCAGACCGCTCCGACCGCGACGCCTCGGTTCGTCGAATCGTACCCGAGGTACACGTCCGAGAGGAGGTCGCGCCACTCGTCGCCCCAGCCACGGCGGGCCGCGAGTCCAAGGGCGACGACGGCACCTGCCCACAGCAGGCCCATGGCTCGTCCGAGCGCTCTCCCGTCCACCGGTTTCGAGTTCGAATTCGGGCTCGAGTCCGAGTTCAGGTTCGTGTCGTTCATAGGTCGACGTATGCACTGGCGACCCATAATCCGACGAGCCGGTTCTCACGGGACGAAAACATAGGTTCGCGTATGGGTGCCGTCACGACGCGGACGGACGCGCTTGGCGTTGGCCCCGCTACTCCTCGACGCTCTCGTCCACGCCGAGCGCGTCCTCGACGTCGACGTCTTCGGGCTCCTCCTGCCCGCCGACGACCAGCTCGCCGTCCCCGGTTTCGACGTACACGTCGTCGGCGAAGCCACCCTCGGCGTGGGGATGTTCCGGGTCGTCGAGCTTCTCGGGCGTCGACGGCGCGTCCGGCAGCCCGTCCGCTGGCGAGAACACGCCCAGGGGGTCGTCGATGGTGATGTCGTACCGCTCGAAGAAGCCCCGGTAGCGGTCGTAGTGTGCCTCTACCTCGTCGGTCGGGAACTCCATCATCTCCGTCCAGCCGTGATTGTAGAAGTCGAAGTTCGCCTGGACGTGGGTTATCTCGCGGGCCTCGGCCTCGGGGAACTCCTCCATCGCGGCGAGGTAGGTGTCGATGGTCGCGTCGAACAGTACATCGAGGCGCTCGCGCCGCTCCTCCCGACGGCCCTCCGCGGCGCGGTCGAGGAACACGCTCGTGTGCAGGTCGACGAGCTTGTCGTGGACGACGTCACCGACGACCGGGAGCGTCAACGCTTGCTTCGAGGCGAAATGCCGAACGTTCTGGCGAATCTTCATCTCGGCCCTTCTAGGTGCTGGTCCCTCTTGAAAACCCCGCGTTCGTCGCCCACGAACCCGCCGTCCTGAGGGCCTCTCAAATCTGGCGCGGATAGCAACAAACATCAATGACGAAAGCGAATTCGAAGTCATATGAGTGAATCGCACGTAATCATCGGCGACGGCATCTCGGGCAGTTCGGCGGCCGAAACGATTCGTGAAGAAGACGCTGACGCAGACATCACTGTCCTCACGGACGAGGGCGAGGCACTCTACAACCGTATTCTCATCAAGGAACACGCCAAGGGCAAGCTGCCCGAGGCACCGATCTCGATTCACGAGCCGGAGTGGTACGACGAGCGTGACATCGAACTCGAACTCAACACGTACGTCACGGACGTCGACACCGATGCACACGAGGTTCACACTCACGAGGGCGACACCTACGAGTACGACAAGCTCCTCGTCGCCACGGGTGGGACGCCGACCCAGCTCCCCGTCGACAACTCCGACGCCGATGGCGTCCACCACTTCTGGACGTTCCAGGACGCTCGCAAGATCAAGGAACACGCGGAACAGGCCGACACGGGCGTCGTCGTCGGTGCCGGTCTGCTCGGCATCGACCTCGCCGCCATCTGCGGCGCACAGGACATCGACGCCCACTACCTGATGCGCGGCGAGTCCTGGTGGCGCTACGCGCTGACGAACGAGGGCGCGGAGATCATCCACGACGCGCTGCGCGACATCGGCGTCACGCCAGTGTTCGAAAGCGGCGTCGACCACTTCGAGGTCGACGACGACGGCCACGTCACCGGCGCGGTCGACCCCAACGGCGACTTCTACGAGGGCGAGTTCGCCGGCGTCGCCATCGGCCTGAACTTCAACACGGAGTTCCTCCACGACACGCCGGTCGAACTCGACAACGGAATCGTCGTCGACGAGTACATGCAGACCGACGTCGAGGACGTCTACGCCGCGGGCGACATCACGCAGTTCCACGACACCATCATGGACACCCGCACCCAGAACGGTGCGTGGGGCTCCGCGAAGGAACAGGGCAGCGTCGCCGGCCGCAACATGGTCGCCGGTGACGAGGACACCGCGTTCCGCTGGGTGCCCACCTACTCCATCACTCACTTCGACTTCCCGTTCCTCTCCTTTGGCCACCCGACCGAGGGCGACGAGTACGCCGAGCGCAAGTACTCCGACAACGAGTGGCGGCGACTGGCCTTCCGCGAGGGCCAGCTCGTCGGTGGCGTCCTCATCGGCGACCTCTCCCAGCAGTCCGTCTACAAGAAGCTCATCCGCGAAGAGCGGCAGGTCGCGGACGCGACGGACGTCCTTCTCGAACAGGAAGTCGACCTGGACAAGCTCGCCGCGCCCACCCAGGGCTGAGTTCGGTTACACGCCGTCGCCGACCACGTAACCGACACCGTTTTTTCTCGCTGCCGCGCACGTGCGACCATGGACAGCGGCGGCAGTTCCGACATGACGCTCGCGTTCGACCTGGACGCACTCCAGAGCCTCGCCCACCCCGATAGCGTGTTCAACGACGCACGCCAGTGGACGGAGTACGTGGGCGTCGTTTCGGAGAAACCGACCTACGTCGTGACGAACTTCACGCGCAAACACCGGATCCGACAGGATTTCTTCTCCGGGCCACGCGGCCGTGCGGAGAGCCTGGAGAACGTCGCACAGCAGTTCGAGACCGACCGCCACGTCTTCGTCGGCACGTCCGAGGCGGACGCCGACCTCGCCGAGGAAGTCGGCTGGGAGTACCTCGCCGTCGACGACGCCGCCGAAGCCGCCGGCTGGGAGCTTGGCGAACCAGCCCAGCCCGACGCCGTCGAAGAGGACACGCGCGACGACTGGCCCTGAGCGGCGGCCCCAGCGGTCTTCCACACTCTCGAAACCACACAGGCTTATTAGGAAGGGCTGAGCCGTTTTTGGCGATGTCCCTCCGTATCAACGCCGCCCTCAAACAGGGATTCAGTCGTACCTTCGAGACGAACGGACTCTTGCTGGTCGGGGTCTTCGTCGTCTTCGGACTGTTGGACGCCGTCGTCTCCCAGACGCTCCTCGCTGGCATGTCCCAGCAATTAGGTGGTGCCGGCGCGTTCGGACCCGGCTCCGCGCCTGCAGGTTTCCAGCAGGGACAGATGAGTCCGTTCGGTGGCCAGCAATCGCCACTCGCTCTCGACGGCATCCCCTTCGCGGTCGCTGGCGCGCTCTCGTTGCTCTTCGGTCTCGTCGCCGAAGGACTCCGCATCGTGTCCATCCGCGTCTTCGCCAGCGACAACGTGCAGTCGATTCCCGGCTCGCTCGCGAAGCGAAACATCCTGCTCGCCGTTCTGAACGGCGTCGTCGCAGGCATCATCGTCGGTATCGCCGTCGCCGTCGGGGTCGTCTTGCTCGTGTTTCCGGGAATCTTCCTCGCACTCTCGTTCTTCTTCGTGCGCCAGGAGATTGCCGTCGAGGACAAGAACTTCGCGGACGCCCTCTCGGGAAGCTGGGCGCTGTCGAAGGGCAACCGCATCGAGCTGTTCGGGCTCGCACTCATCATCTGGATCATCGGAATCATCGCGAGTTCCCCGAACATCGTTCTGTTCTTCCTGAGCCCGGACGTCGCGGCCATCGTCGGGCAAGTCATCAACGGGTTCGTCGTCGTCTTCGGTATCGCAACGGCGACGCGCGCCTACGAACAACTGCGTTCGGAGCGGTCGGCTGGCATCGACGACGCCGTCGGCTCGACCGAGTTCGACGACTCGCTGTAGTCTCCTATCGCGGGGTTTAACCCCGCCGCCGCCCGACTCGAACGTGATGACAGAGCCGCGCGTCCCCGGTCACGACGACTCCACGCTGGAGTTGCCCTGCGGCGAGACCGTCGACGTCCACGGGCTGGACATGGGTATGCGCGAGTTCGACTGTGACTGTGGGGCGACCCACGCCATCGTCATGGACGTCCATCCACTCGCGCGGTTCGTCCCCGAGTTCCTCGTCGAGATCCTGGAGCAGACGGTCGAGACAGCGGACGACCACGGCGCGTTCGGCACGACGCACATGATGGGCGTCGTCCTCGAAGAGTTCCCGGACGAAGTTGCCAGCAAAGACGTCTCAGAAGACGGCGCAGTCGGCTGTACGCTCATCTGGGTCACCGACTTCGACTCCCGTCGACTGCACGAGATCGTCGTCGAACTCGTCGTCGAGCTCATGGAACACGCCGTGAGCCACGCCGAGGACGACGGTGCGATGTCCGAGTTCGAGCGTCGAATGTCCGAGTTCGACGTGGACTCCTTCGTCGAGCAGTACCGTCAGGAACGCGACATCGAGAGCGAACACGACGAGGTCGTCTGACGCGAGGATGCGCTCGGCCCCCGTTTCCTGACTCGGTTACCAGTATGTTACCGTCTGACAGCTGTCTGACGGCGTTTAATGGTCGTGTAGTCCAAGCTAGGGCCATGCGCATACGTCAGGGGGAGTTCGAGCGCATCCGGTCCGTCCTCGACGACGTCGACGTCGACGAGCCGATGACGGCCCGGGAGATCCTCAGCCTGCTCGACGAGCACGGCGAGGAGTTCGAGAGCGCCCACCGCGTTGCGACCGTCCTGGGACGGCACGCCCAGACCGGCGAGGTCGAGGTCATCCGCGACCAGCCGTACCGGTACCGATGTACCGATCAGGGCAACTGAGCCGTCCGTGTCGCTTGTCGACACCTTCGTTGGGGCCATCGATAGCGACCGCAATTCGTTTACCGCCGACTCGTGACCACCCGATACCGTGGACGACCGAGTACGCGACGGTCGACCGGCAGTACGCTCCGCAGTTGTCGGTCTGACCATCCTCGCACTCGTGCTTCGGCTCTACGAACTCGGCCTCCGCAACGCCCACTGGGACGAGGGCCGGGTCGCCTACTGGATCCTGCGGCGGTCCGTCACGGGTGTCTGGGAGTATCGGCCCATCATCCACGGGCCGTTCGTCCAGCACACGACGCGACTCGTCTTCGAACTGCTGGGGCCGACGGACGCCACGATGCGGCTGGTGGTGGCGCTCGTCGGCGGCCTGTTGCCGCTGGCCGCGCTGCTGTACCGGACCCGACTCTCCGACGCAGAGACGCTCGCGCTCGCGCTCGTCCTCTCCGTGAACCCCCTCTTACTGTACTTCTCGCGGTTCCTCAGGAGCGACGTCCCGCTGGCGGCGTTCGCGTTCGTCGCGTTCGGCTTTCTCCTTCGCGGCCACGACACGAACAGCGGGTGGCACCTGCTCGGTGCCGGCTTCTTCCTCGCGCTCGGGGCCACCGCGAAGGAGAACGTCGTGCTGTACCTGCTCTCGTGGGCCGGTGCGGCGACGATGGTGCTGGCGTGGGATGTCTGGCGTCGTCGTGACGAAACCCCCGGGGAGTGGCTCCGGCACGAACTCTCCGCGCTCGCGGACGCGGTCCGCGAGCACGCGCTGTGGGTCCTCGGCGCTGCTCTCGTGGGGTTCCTCGTCCTCGTCGTCTTCTACGCACCCCGCGGCGAAGCTGGCGGGACCGTCGGTCTGTGGGCGGCGCTCTCGGGGTCCGGGTCGCTGCTGAGCGTCGTCGAGGCCGCGACGCTCGGGTCGTGGCACTCGTTCGTCGACCTGTGGCTCGCCGGCGACCTGCACGGCCACGCCTATCTCCCGTTTCTGGCGCACTATCTCGTCGTCCTGCTGGTCGGTGCCGGGCCGCTGCTTGCGTTCGCCGTCGTTGGCTTCCTCGACGGCCGGCAGCGGTGGCTCGTCGCGTTCTGTGGCTGGTGGGGGCTCTCGGCGGTGGTCGGCTACCCCTACGCGACCGACATCAAGGCCCCGTGGCTGGCCGTCCACGCCGTCGTCGCGTTCGCCGTGCCTGCCGCGGTCGGGCTCGTCTCGGTGACGCGCCGCGCCCGGTCGGCAGTGGCTCGGGGGGACCGACGCGTCGCCGCCGTCTTCCTCGCGCTCCTGCTCGTCAGCGGGGGTCAGGTAGCGACGGTCGCGGTGGCCACGAGCTACACGTATCCGATGCCGGAGGCGAACGTCGTCGCCCAGAGCGCCCAACCGGGGTCGGACCTCCGCCCCGTCGTCGAACGGATGGAACGTGCGGCGGCGGCGAACGACGAGGGACCGGACGTCCTCTTCTACGGTGACCTCGCCGTTCGGAACGAATCGCAGAACGCCGAGCCGCCGGCAGGTGGAGGCTGGTACAGGCGGTTGCCGTTGGGGTGGTACACCGAGCGAGCGGGCATGCGTGTAACGAATGCGCGGACCACCGAGGAATTCCCTGCGGACGTGCCCCCTGTCGTCGTCGTCCGCCCCAGCGAGGAGGGTGAACTGCCGCCACTTCGAGGGTACCAGCGATACGAACGCGGTATCTTCCTCTTGCCGGAAGATCGAACGGTCGAAGTACTCGGGTACGAAAGACACTTCGGCGGCAAGTCGTTCGTCTACTACGTCGACACCTCCGTGTGAACATCTCTCAGATTCGAATTTCGAAATCGCGCTTCGGATTTCGTACTTTATCGCCGGGCTTATTACGATGTACAGACTCCCCACGCGTAATGACAGACGGAGAGGACCGTACGATATTGCTTATCGGTAGTGGCCCAATTCAGATCGGTCAGGCCGCCGAGTTCGACTACTCGGGGGCCCAAGCGTGTCGCGCCCTGCAGGAGGAAGGCGCGCGAGTCGTGCTGGTCAACTCCAACCCGGCGACCATCATGACCGACCCGGAGATGGCCGACAAGGTGTACATCGAACCCATCAACACCGAGGCCATCGCTGAGATCATCCGCAAGGAGAGCCCGGACGGGGTCATCGCCGGACTGGGGGGACAGACCGGACTGAACGTCACCGCCGAACTCGCGGAAGAGGGCGTACTGGAGGAACACGACGTCGACGTGATGGGGACGCCGCTGGACACCATCTACGCGACGGAGGACCGCGACATGTTCCGCCAGCGCATGGAGAAGATCGGCGAACCGGTCCCCGAATCGGTGACCATCGACTCCATGGACGAGGTCGAGGAGTCCGTCGCGGCCGTCGGCGGCCTGCCGGTCATCATGCGCACCACCTACACGCTCGGCGGTGCCGGCTCGGGCGTCATCGACGACATGGACGAACTGAAAGAGGCCGTCCGCAAGGGGCTCCAGCTCTCCCGGGACAACCGCGTGATGATCACCGAGTCCATCGACGGCTGGGTCGAGCTGGAGTACGAGGTCATGCGCGACGCAGACGACTCCTGTATCATCATCTGCAACATGGAGAACATCGACCCGATGGGCATCCACACGGGCGAGTCCACCGTCGTGACGCCCAGCCAGGTCATCCCGGACGAGGGTCACCAGGAGATGCGCGACACCGCGCTCAAAGTGATCCGCGAACTCGGCATCCAGGGCGGCTGTAACATCCAGTTCGCCTGGCACGACGACGGCACGCCCGGCGGCGAGTACCGCGTCGTCGAGGTGAACCCGCGCGTCTCTCGCTCCTCCGCGCTGGCCTCGAAGGCGACCGGCTATCCCATCGCCCGCGTCACCGCGAAGGTCGCGCTCGGAAAGCGTCTCCACGAGATCGAGAACGAGATTACGGGCGAGACCACCGCCGCCTTCGAACCGGCCATCGACTACGTGGTCACGAAGGTCCCGCGCTGGCCCAAAGACAAGTTCTCCGACGTCGAGTTCGAACTCGGCCCGGCGATGAAGTCCACGGGTGAGGCGATGGCCATCGGCCGAACCTTCGAGGAGAGCCTGCTGAAGTCGCTTCGCTCCAGCGAGTACGACCCCGCCGCCGACTGGGACGAGATCGACGACGACGAACTCGAAACCGAGTTCCTCGAACGCCCGTCGCCGGACCGTCCGTACGCCATGTTCGAGGCCTTCGACCGCGGCTACTCCGTGGCGGAGGTCGTCGAGCTCACGGAGATCCAGGAGTGGTACGTCGAGCGGTTCAAGCGGGTCGCCGACGCGGCCGACGCCGCCCAGCAGGGTGACTTCCCGACCGCCGCAGAGGCCGGCTTCACCGACCAGGAGATCACCGCCCTCGCCGGCGGCGAGTTCAACGACACCCACGCGTCCTGGCTGCCCGCGGCGGACGAGGACGAATCCGACGAAGTCACCGCGAAGGCCGACGGCGGTTCCGTCACGGTCGACCAGGTCGAAGCGGAGACGCCCGACCGCGACTTCAAGCTCGTCGACACCTGTGCCGGCGAGTTCAAGGCGACGACGCCGTACTACTACTCCTCGCGGGACCCCATCTCGGTGATTCACCGCGACGAACTGCAGGTCGACCGCGACGCCGAGAGCGTCGTGGTCGTCGGCGGTGGCCCCATCCGCATCGGACAGGGGGTCGAGTTCGACTACTGTTCGGTCCACGCCGTCCGCGCGCTCGAAGAGATCGGCATCGACGCCCACGTCGTCAACAACAACCCCGAGACGGTGTCGACCGACTACGACACCTCCGACGGGCTGTTCTTCGAGCCGGTAACGGCCGAGGAGGTCGCCGACGTCGTCGAAGCGGCCAACGCCGACGGCGTGATGGTCCAGTTCGGCGGCCAGACCTCCGTCGACATCGGCCACCCGCTGGAGCAGGAACTGAAGCGCCGTGACCTCGACTGCGAGATCATGGGCACCTCCGTCGACGCGATGGACCTCGCGGAGGACCGCGACCGCTTCAACAAGCTGATGGACGAACTCGGCATCGCCCAGGCCGAGGGCGGCACCGCCACCAGCGAGGAGGAGGCGCTCGAACTCGCTCACGAGATCGGGTACCCCGTCCTCGTGCGTCCGTCCTACGTCCTCGGTGGTCGTGCGATGGACGTCGTCTACAACGACGAGGACCTCCAGACGTACATCGAGGAAGCGGTTCGAGTCTCCCCGGACAAGCCCATCCTCGTCGACGAGTTCCTCGCCGACGCCGTGGAACTGGACGTTGACGCCGTCGCCGACGGCGAAGACGTCCTCATCGGCGGCGTCATGGAGCACGTCGAGACCGCCGGTGTCCACTCCGGCGACTCCGCGTGTATGATTCCGCCCCGCTCGCCGGACATCGAGGAGGTCATGCCCCGTATTCGGGAAGTGACGGAGGAGATCGCCCGCGCGCTCGACACGGTCGGGCTGCTGAACGTCCAGCTCGCCGTCCGCGACGGCGAGGTGTACGTCCTCGAAGCGAACCCGCGCTCGTCCCGTACCGTCCCGTTCGTCTCGAAGGCGACCGGCGTCCCCATCGCGAAGCTGGCCGCGCGCGTCATGACCGGCGAGAAGTTGGCCGACATGGACGTCAAAGAGCAGATTCCGGACCAGGTCTCCGTGAAGGAGGTCGTCCTGCCGTTCGACCGCCTCCCGGGGAGCGACCCGCGTCTCGGCCCGGAGATGAAGTCCACGGGCGAGGTCATGGGCACAGCCGGCTCGTTCGGTAAGGCCTACCAGAAGGCCCAGATGGCCGTCGGGAAGGCCATTCCGACCGAGGGCACCGCCATCGTCGACCTCCCCATCATCGGCTTCGAGGAGCACTTCGACGTGAAGAGCCTCGACGACTTCGAGGACGAGGACGCGATCCAGGACGCGCTTCACTCCGGAGAGATCGACCTCGTGCTCTCGCGTGACCGCGACGTGCTCGAAACGTGCGTCGAGGAGACCATCACCTACTTCTCGACGATGGAGAGCGCCGAGGCCGCGCTCGAAGCCATCAACGCCGCCGACCAGCCGCTGAACGTCCAGAACGTCGCCGACCGGCCGAAGGACGTCCTCGACTGGGGCAAGTAGACGACTCCGAAACCGTTTTTTCCGCGCTTTCTGAGCCGTATAGCAACGGCATCGCCGCCCCACTCGACATGTCCCTCCCCGATTCGCTCGACCTGTTCGGCGTCATTCACGCGGACCGCGCCGGAAAGGTCACCGACGAACTCGTACCAGTTTCCGATGAGGCCGACGCGGTCGGCTGCTCGCCCTCCACGACCGCGTGTCTGGTACGGAACATGCTTCGGCCGGTGGACGGGCTCTTCTTCTACGGCGTCGGGTTCGTCGTCGCGCAGGTGAGTGACCGCCGGCAGCGAATCGGTGACGTCCTCGCCGGGACGGTCGTGATGCAGACCGACACCGGCGGCGAAACGGCCGAAAACACCGACGAGAGTGTGAACGACGTGACGATAGCTACCGACGCCGAGCGGCGTGACAGTGCTTCTTCGTAGACCGCGACGCAGAAACGGACTTGCTGCTCAGTCTCTGACCGACGCTCAAAGCGTGGACGTCGACGACACTGTGTTTGCAGCCTCGGTGACGCCGAGCCCGTACAGCCGGAACGCGACCAACGTGGCGTACACGCCGACGAAGACGGTGACGAACGTTCCGAGAAGCGGAATGAAGCTCAGGACGACGTTGACGATGCCGAACACGAGGTAGAGGCCAAAGGCCAGCAGCCAGGCTTTCACGTAGCCACCGGACGTCGCCAGCGAGACGATACGACCCAGCGAGAAACTCGCAGTGAAGTCGCCGCTCGCGTACGCCGACAGCGCGATCGGGAGCAGATAGCCGGCCGGAAACACCCACAGGAGGCCCAGATAGGCGATGGCGTTAACCTCGGCCAGAGCCCCGACGGCGATGAGCGCGATCATCGGAAGGAAGTACAGGACGTTGATCACCACTCCAGCGAGCCCGTCGACGAACAACCCACCGAGGTCCGCGAACGAGGGGAGTTCATCGTCCCCTTCGGCCGTTGTCCGAAGGACGCGGACGTTGTAGCCCAGTGTGAACACGCCCACCAGCAGTGAGACGACGAACAAGAGGAGGACCACGCCGATTCCGACGCCGCCCATCAGCGCCCCCATTCCCCCGGGACTGACACCGGGCGATTGCATGGCGTTCATACTCATGGCAGAACCGAAGATCAGGGCGAACATGATGACGGTGCTGACGATTGCGGCTAGAATCTGCACGCCCGCGAGCGTCAGGAATCGCTTCGTCCCGTCGCCCCGGATGGGATACCCGAGTGATTCGGAGAGCATATATTCTGCTCGAAAGGACAAGAAAAATATCTTCCCCTTCTCTCTGCACGGCGTCGATTCGGTCATCCCCCGGACTCGGCCCGACGGATAGCGTGTCCTGCCTACTCCTCGGCGAGCGCCAGGACGTCGTCGAAGAAGTCAAGCGAGTCGTGCGGACCCGGATTCGCTTCGGGGTGGTACTGTCGGGTGATGATGTCGAGGTCGTCGTTCTCCAGCCCTTCGGGGGTGTCGTCGTTGACGTTGACCTGCGTGACTTCGAGGGTGTCGCCGGGCTCGGCGACGGTGTAGCCGTGGTTCTGCGTGGTCATGACGACGCGGTCGGTCCGGAGGTCACGCACGGGCTGATTGACGCCGCGGTGGCCGAACTCCATCTTCTCGGTCTCGCCGCCGAGCGCGTTGGCGACGACCTGCTGGCCGAGGCAGATGCCGGCGAGCGGGACCTCACCCACGTAGGTATCGACCAGCTCACCGGCCTGCTCGAAGTTCTTCGGGTCGCCGGGGCCGTTGGAGACGAACAGGAGGTCGGGGTCGAGTTCGGCGACGCGTTCCTCGGTGGTGTCGTAGGGCAGCACGGTGACGACGGCGTCACGTTCGACGAGCGAATCCACGATGGACCCCTTCGCACCGCAGTCGACGAGCGCGACCTCCGGGCCGTCGCCGTCCTCGTTGTAGACGACCTCCTCCGGCGTCGAGACCTGCGCGCCGATGTCCGTGTGGTCGGACATGTGCTTGCACTCGTGAAGTTGCTCGATAGCGTCCGCCTCGGTGACGTCCGGCCCGGCAGCGATACCGCACTTCATCGCTCCCTCGTCGCGGATCTCGGTGACGAGTTCGCGCGTGTCGAGGTGGTCGACGGCGGGTCGGTCCTCGCCGTCGAGCCACTCGGCGACGTCGTCGGTGAGTTCGCGGGCGACGACGCCGCGCGGGTGGACGCGGTCGGATTCGAAGCGCTCCTCACGCACGCCGTAGTTCCCGATGAGCGGGTACGAGAACGTGAGGATCTGCTCCTCGTAAGAGGGATCCGTCAGACTCTCTTCGTACCCCGTGTACGCGGTCGTGAAAACCAGTTCGCCGCGAGTCGTGCCTGGCGAGCGACAGCGCGCTTCGATTACACGCTCGCCTTCCAGTGCGACGTAGGCGTCGGTCATTACGAGATGCGTATATCTCGCCCGCTGATAAGCATTGCTTTCGAAGTCGAGTTACGAAATTCGTAATCCTGAAGTGCCGACCCGAGAGACACTCACATCTCAATGGACGACCTCGACCGGGAGATACTGGGCATCCTCCGCAAGGACGCTCGGACCCCCTACACAGAGATCGCCGACGTGGTAGGGACCTCCGAGGGGACCGTCCGCAACCGCGTCGAGCGACTCGTCGACGACGGCATCATCGAACGCTTCACCGTCGCTACGCGCACGGGCAACGTCAAAGCGATGATCGAGGTCAGCGTCGACGTCAACGTCGACACCCAGGAAGTCTCGGAACGGCTCGCCGACTGGCCCGAAGTCGACTTCGTCTGGCAAGTCTCCGGGGAGGAGGACATCGTCCTCGTCGTCGATACAGCCGACACCGCCCAGGTGAACGATTTGATCACGCAGGCTCGTGAGTTGGATGATGTTGTGAGTACGAAGACGAGACTGATTTTAGACGAGCGGTTGGGGTGAGCGAAGCGAACGCCGACCGCTGACGCTGAAATCCGTCGAGTGAGGGTAATTCTCGACGAGCGTCTCGGCTGAACGATAACGAAGCCGAGACGGTGACTGGAGAATTCACCGAGTAGAGACTGATTCTGGACGAACGACTGGGGTGAACCCGGCGTGAATCCGAGGCGAGTCGAAGAGTAATTTAATCCCCTCGTGTATATCCAGACCAATGAGTAGCGAGGACCTCGAAGAAGTACACGAGAACGCCGGACAGGACGTGATTGCGGTCGACGAAGACGACAACGCCGAGGAGCTCGTCAACCGTCTCGACGCCCACACTGGCGAGGGCATCCGCCACCGTGCGTTCACCGCGCTGCTGTTCGACGAAGACGACAACATCCTGCTCGCCCAGCGCAGTCCCGAGAAGCGCCTGTGGGACACCCACTGGGACGGGACAGTGGCGTCCCACCCCGTCGAGGGTCAGAGCCAGGTCGAGGCGACGGAGCAGCGACTGGAAGAGGAACTGGGCGTGACGCCGGACCAGTACTCGGATCTCCGTGTCACGGACCGCTTCGAGTACAAGCGCTACTATCTGAACCAGGGCGTCGAGTGGGAGGTCTGTGCGGTGCTGAAGGCGACGCTGCACGACACGACGCTGGACCCGGTCGAGGAGGAGGTCGGCGGCTACATGTGGGCCCCCTACGAGCGCCTGTACCAGAACCCGAAGTGGTACCGTCAGCTGCGGCTGTGTCCGTGGTTCGAGATCGCGATGCGTCGTGACTTCGAGCAGTAAGGGCGACTGGTTCTCTCGATTCGGTCTGGGACACGTTGAGTACCCGCCGGACCGTACGTTCCGTATGGCGGTCCAGACCTACGATTCGCTCCGCGGACAGACTGTTTTGGTTACGGGTGCGACGCGAGGCATCGGTGCGGCTGTCGCCGAGGAACTGTCCGGGTTCGGTGCGATCGTGTACGCTGGGGCGCGGCGGCCGTCGGACGTGTCCGTCGCTGACGTGCGACCGCTCCGACTCGACGTGACAGACGACGCCAGCATCGACGCCGCCGTCGGGCGAATCGAAACCGAGGCGGGCAGACTGGACGTCCTCGCGAACAACGCAGGTGTCGCCGGCCCCGACGCGCCACTGCACGAAGCCGACGTGGAGGCCATCGACGCTACCCTGGGGACGAATCTCCGCGGACCGGTCGTGCTGACCCGGCGGGCGCTCCCGCTGTTGCTCGCCCGCGAAGGTGGTCGGGTCGTGAACGTCTCCTCCGGGATGGGTGCGCTCGGCGAGGGCATGGGCGGCGGGTCCCCTGCCTATCGGATCTCGAAGACGGGACTCAATGGACTGACGGCGTATCTCCACGGCGAGTACGCGGCGGAGGGACTGCTCGCGAACGCGGTCTGTCCGGGCTGGGTCCGGACGGACATGGGCGGGGCCAGCGCACCGCGGAGTCCCGAGGAGGGAGCGGACACGGTGGCGTGGCTGGCGCGATTCCGACCGGGAGGCCCGTCCGGTCGCTTCTGGCGGGACCGCGAGCGGATTCCCTGGTGATCACTCGCGTGCCGTCCGGGGGAGACGGACCGTCACGGTCGTGCCGCCGTTGCTGTCGATGGTGAGCGTGCCACCGTACTTGTGGACGACCCAGTTGACGAGCCAGAGGCCGACGCCGCTGCTGTGTTTCAGGGGCGTCTCCTCCTGATCGACAATCGCGGCACGCTCGTGCTCGGTGATTCCCGGGCCGTTGTCGACAACTTCGACGCAGATTCTGGTTCCGTCGTCGCACACCGACGCGCGAAGCTCCACGCGCGGGTCGTCGTCGTCGTTGTGCTCGATGGCGTTCGTCACCAGTTCCTCGAACGCGACCGCCAGCGACGGGCCGCCTTCGACCACGAGGTCAGCCGGGTCGGATACCGTTATCTCGGCGTCGGGAAACCGGAACGAGACGGTCTCTGCGGCCTCGCGGAGGTGGTCACTGACATTGAGCGGCTGGGTCTGTTCGGCCTCCAGCGCCCGCGAGAGCCGGCCGATCTTGTCGCTGCGGGCGATGACTCTGTCGACGGTCGACTTGATGCGGTCGAGACGCTGGCGTGGTTCGGTCGCTTCGATCTCGCGCTCCAGTAGCTCGGCGTTCCCACGCACCACGTTCATCTCGTTGCGGAGATTGTGCCGGAGAACGCGATAGAGCACGTCCAGGCGTTGCTCGCGGTGGCGGCGCTGTGTCACGTCGCGGAGGCTGATGAGCCTGCCCGTGAGCGCCCCGTACCCCCGGTACAGCGGGGAGACCTGAACGCTGTAGTAGCGGGCAGAGCCGTTCAGTTCGATCTCGACGTCTCCGCTGTCTGCGTCACCATCGCCCAAGACCGCCGTGAGCGAGGGAAGGACGTCGCCGAGTTTCTCGCCGACCAGGTTCGTCTGCTCGCACTCGAATAGCTGCTCGGCAGCGGGATTGACGTCGACGATCCGGTCGTTCTCGTCGACGATGACGACCTGGTCGTCGAGGTCGTCGATGAGTTCCTCGCGCGCGAGGTCCCTCGTCACGGGCGTGAGTTCGAGGAGGTCCTGGCGGAGCAGCGACCCGGCGATGATCAGGCCGGTGAAGACGAACCCGACGCTCGTCAGATCGACCCCGGCCGGAAGGACGCCGAAGAAGGATAGCGAACTCGCGAGCATCGGGACGAAGATGGCGACCAGGAGTGCCGTCCCCTGGCTTCGGAAATGGTCGTTCGTCCGAAGGATGAGTCGCACGAGGTGGAACGCGCCAACGGTCACGAGCAGGTACGTGTACGCCAGGTGCGCCCACATCGCCAGTCCGAACGTCTCTGCCAGAACAGTGGAGGTGCCGACGACTTCGAGACCGACGCGTCGCCAGACGAGGTCGTGGCCGGGGTTCGTCCAGACGAGCGCGACGAAGACTACGGGCTCGACGAGCAGCACCGCCAGTCCGCGCCGACGCAGCCACGATTCCTTGCCCGTGTAGGCGAGGACCGTCGCCAGCCAGGTGAGTGGGATGAGCGGGGAGAGACTCGCCTCGACGCTGGTCCAGAACAGCTTCGCTCCGAGGCCGGGGCTGGCGAGTTCGAGTCCCTCGGCCAGCGACCAGAGGCTGGCGCTGATCAGAAAGAGGGCGAGCGGGGCCGCTCCGTTCTCGTCACGAAGCGCCCACGCGAAGAGCGCGACGGTCATGCCGAGCACCGAAGCCAGCAGGACCAGTGGCGCGTGGGGAGGCAGGGCCATGACGCTGGATGCGTGATTTATTGGTGGCCCTCATAAGTTTCACTCCCCAAATATTGTTTGCAAAAACGCGCGATCTCGACGCGGTCAGTCGTCGTCGCTCGTCGCCGTTTGCGCCGGCGAATCGCGCCGGTAGACCTCGCGTTCGACCAGGATCGGCCGGACGTCCTGGAACTCCCAGGCCATGCCTGCAATCGCTATCACTGAGATCACTGCGAACGGACCTCCGGTGATGATCGCCGAGGACCGAAGCGCCTGGATGCCGCCACCGACGATGAGTAGCGATGCCAGCGCCCCCATCAGCCCGCCCCAGATGACGCGATTGAGGGTGGACGGATGCTCCTTTCCGCCAGTGGTCAACATCCCCAGCGCGAGCGTCGAGGAGTCGGCCGACGTGACGAAGAACGTCACCACGAGCAGCATGAAGACTGCCGACAGGAGACCCCCGAGCGGGAGGTTCGCGAACAGCGGGAACCCGGACACGGAGACTCCGTATTTCCCGACCGCGTCGAGCATCGGTGCGATGCCCTCCTTCTCGAAGAAGATGGCGCTGCCGCCCATCGTGAGGAACCACGGAATCGTCGAGGCGGTCGCACCGACGAGCGCTGTCGCGGTCACCTGTCGGATGGTTCGTCCCTTCGAGATGCGGGCGACGAACAGGCCACCGAACGGCGCCCAGGAGAACACCCAGGCCCAGTAGAAGACGGTCCAGCCGCCGACCCACTCGCCGGAGCCGGTCGCGTTGGTGTACAGGCTCATCGCGAGGAAGTCGTTGAAGTAGTTGCCGACCGCCTGCAGGCCCGTGTTCATGATGTAGCTCGTCGGGCCGAGCACGAACGTCGCGACGGCCAGCGCGCCGAAGACGTACATGTTGAACAGCGAGATGCGGGCGATTCCCTTCTTCACGCCCAGCGCGACGGAGACGGTGAACGCGACGGTCAGGCCCGTGATGACCACGACGGTCCCGGCATCGCCGAGGGTGATACCGTAGTTGTACTGCAGTCCCGTGAGGAACTGCTTGCCGACGAAGCCGAGCGTCGTGGCGATTCCGCCGATTGTGGCGAACACGGCGAGGATGTCGATGAGCTTCGCCCAGAAGCCGTCGAGGTTCTCGACGCCGACGAACGGCGCGATGAGCGTCGAGACGCGCATCGGCGCGTCCTCCCGGAACGCGTAGTAGGCGATGGGAATGGCGATGACCAGGTAGGGGACCCAGTAGGAGATGCCCCAGTGGAAGAGGGTGTACTGGATAGCCCCGATGGCTGCCGCAGGGGTCTGGGGCTCGGCACCGACGAACGGCGGTACCGTCGCGTAGTGTTTCAGCGCTTCGGCAGGCCCCCAGAAGACGATGCCAGCGGCAATGCCCGCCGAGAACATCATCGCGAAGAACGCGGGGAGACTGAACTCGGGGTCCTCGTCCGGCTTCCCGAGTTTGATGTCGCCCCACCGGCCGACCATCAACCAGAGGGAGAACGTGACCATCATGAACATCGACCCGACGTAGACCCACATGAACTCGGTCCAGAGGTACTCGTTTACGGTTCCCATCGTCTCTGCTGACGCCTCGGGGTTCATGAAGAAGACCCCGATGGCGACCAACGACACGATGAACCCGACCCAGAAGACGACGGGGTCGAGTTCGTCGTAGAACTCTCTTGCAGTCGTGCGTACCATATACGTGCGTCAACATCTCACTCAGGAGCCCACCTGAATCCTGAGATGGAATATGCCGGACGGTTAAGTAAGAAGATTTATATTAGGAGACTGGTGTTTTATAATTCTGGAATGCGGAGATAATACTACCCGAGAACGGGAACAATCAACTCACTCGTCGACGAGCGTGGTCTGAACCAGGTTCTCCATGCCGCGGCGAAGCCGCCCCCCGGCTGCGGTCGAGGAGATTCCCAGTTCGTCCGCGAGGTCGCTGAGCGACGCGTTCCGTGGTTGCTTGAAGTACCCCATCTCGAAGGCCGTGACGAGCGCCTCTCGTTGTGGCTCGGTGACGCCGACGGGACCGTCGACCGTGAACTCTTCCTCGCTGAACACCTGCTTGACGTCCAGGTCGATCCCCTCTCGCTCGCAGTAGTCGTACAGGTCGGCCAGCGCCTGCCGGTCTGGAAGCTGTAGCTGGACGTCCCAGCCGCCGGCAGCGCTGTTCGCTTCGAGCGTCAGGCCACCTACCTCCGTCGCCTTCGGTGAGACCAGTTTGATGTCCTGCGCGTAGGTGATCTGGTAGATCCTCGTGCGGCCGAAGCGGGCCTGACAGTGCCAGTCTCCGACCGTCCGGTCGTTCGAGAGCGTCTCCTCGAACGCGTCGAAGTCGTCGGTCGCGACCAGGAACGAGAACAGCCGCGTCTCGGGATCGGTCGACGAATCGGCGACGACCTGGATCGAGACGTCGTCGAGATCGCGGATTGTCGGCGCGAGGACGATGTCCGGGTGACGGACGTGAACATCGGCGATGACCGGCATTGAGATTTGAACCTTGGTGGTCGCCGATAAATAGGAACCGGTTTCAGCCGTCACCTCGCTCGCCGACGGCTGCCCACACCGCGACCACGCCCAGCAGGAGTGCGGGCAAGAGCGGTAACACGAGGTACGTATGCTTGAATCCGAGTCCCAGCGCGCTGACCGCCCGACCCGCCCCCGGCAGTGCGATGATGGCCCACGGAACGACGAGGAACGAAACGACGAGCAGGCCGACGAGGGCCCAGCCCCGCCAGCCGAAGTCACTCGTCGTCATACTCGCTGTCGGGGACGACGACGACCTTCCCGAAGCCCTCCCGGTCCTCGAGCAGCCCGTGTGCACGGTCGGTCTCGCTCATGGGCAGGACCGCTCTGATTCGGGGCTCGAAGGTCCCGTCCCACACCAGTTCCAGGACGTCGTCCACCTCGCCCGGCGTCGCCATCGTCGAGCCGATGACCGACAACTGATTCCAGAAGATGCGGTTGATGTCCGTCTCCGGGTTCGGGCCGGTGGTCGCGCCGCAGGTCACCAGCCGCCCACCCTTCGCGAGGCTCTCGATCGATTGCTGCCACGTCGCCGCGCCGACGTGGTCGACGACGACGTCGACGCCGCGTTTGTCGGTGAGCTCGCGGATTCGAGCCGCGAAGTCCTCGTTCTCGTAGTCGATTGTCACGTCCGCCCCGATCTCGAGGGCGAACTCGCGTTTGCGTTCGCTGGACGCCGTCGCGTACACCGTCGCGCCCGCGTGGGCAGCGATCTGGACGGCGGCGTGGCCGACGCCCCCGGACGCGCCGAGGACGAGGACGGACTCGCCCGCCGTCAGGTCGGCGCGCGTAATGAGCATCCGCCACGCGGTCTGGAACACGAGCGGGACGGCGGCAGCCGTCACCCAGTCGACTCCGTCGGGAACGGGGACGAGGTTGTCTTCGGGGACGGCCGCGAACTCGGCGTGGACGCCGGGCAGGTGTTCGCCGAGGACCTGATAGCGGACGCACATCGAGGGCTCCCCGCGTCGGCAGAACTCGCAGTCGCCGCAGCTGACGCCCGCCGAGACGGCCACGCGGTCGCCGACCTCGAAGCGTGTGACGTCCGCTCCGACCTGTTCGACGACGCCAGCAGCGTCGCTACCGGGGACGTGGGGCATCGCGAGGTCGAGGCCGGGGAGGCCGCGCCGCGTCCAGACGTCGAGATGATTCAGTGCGCCGGCCTTGATGTCGACGAGCACGTCCGACGGACCGAGTTCCGGGTCCGGTACCGGGGCGTACTCGATGACCTCACGACCGCCGTGACCGGTGAAGGTGACCGCCTGCATAGCTCAGCTAATCGGTGGACCGACGAAAACGTTGGCGATGGACAGGACGCGTTCCGCTCCGTCATTTCACCTGTAAGGGCGCGACGTTGGCGATAGTAATCCGATGGCCAGTTTCGGCCTCGTGTCGTTGCATCCGCGCGCTGACCGTCTCCCAGTCGTTCCCCATCGCTTCTTCAGGACAATCATGGCAAACCATGTGATATCGCTCCCCCATATCTACAATTTCCAACGATTTCGAACTACATAATAGTTTCTGCCGTCACAAATGGGTGGAAAATTATGGGGAGAGGTCTCTCCTACCCGTTTCCAACTCTCGTTCCGACGGCGTACATTGGTTGTACATCCGACGGGATTTTTACGTCGAGGGACGCACTGACACGATATGGTCGATTTCCAGTCTCGCGATACGGGACGCCGTTCCGACGAGGATGGCGAGGGCGGCACCGAGCACAGTGACAGTCACGAGGGCCACGAGGGAGGGACCGACGGAGGTCACGACGACGGCCACAGCCACGGCGACGACCACAGCCACGGCGACGACCACAACCACGACGACGACCACAGCCACGACCACGAGCACCACCAACACGACCTCGACGAACTCGGCGTCGCCGTCGTGACGATTTCGTCCTCGCGGACGCGCGAAACGGACCCGAGCGGCGATGCCATCCAGTCCATCCTGACCGAGGCGGGCCACGAGGTCGTCACTCGCGACCTCGTCGCCGACGACTTCGATGGCATCCAGCAGGCCGTCGACTCGCTCACGAACCGCGACGACGTCGATCTGGTCGTGACGAACGGCGGGACGGGCGTCACGCCCGACGACGTGACGGTCGAAGCGATACGGCCGCTGTTCGAGAAGGAACTCCCCGGGTTCGGGGAACTGTTTCGCTCGCTCTCACGCGAGGAGATCGGCACGCGGGTCGTCGCGACGCGCGCGACCGCCGGAACCGTCGACGAGGTGCCCGTCTTCTGTCTTCCCGGCAGTGAGAACGCTGTTCGACTCGGCGTCGGTGACATCGTCGTCGAGGTCGCCAGTCACGTCGCCGGTCTCGCCCAGCGCGAGCAGGACTAACTCGGGAGCGGGCAGAGGCTCGCCGTCAACACGGCCACGTCGTCCGATTCGTTGCGTGCGCCGTGGGCGACGCCGCGTTCGTTGAAGACCACGCCGGGTGCAGTGACCGATTCCTCCTCCTCGCCCTGTACCACGGTCACCGTCCCCTCCAGTACGTGGAAGACGTTCGACGCGTCGTCGTGCTCGTGTGGCTGAACCTCTCCGCCGGGGCCGAGCGCGAACGCCTTGACGAGTACGTCGTCGCTCACGGCGACCTCTGCGGTCAGGACTTCGCCGTCGTCCGGTTCGAGATCTGGATACCTGTCGAGGGCCATGTGGAGGAGGACCGCCGCGGCGCACTTAGCCGTTCTGGAGCGTCCGGTCTTGGAGTATCTGTCGACGGACGAGGAAAACAGTTAATAAATTTCGTACTGTAATAGATTATAATTATGACGGCTGGGGTTGTGGTAATTCTCGGCGTCCTCTGGGGGTACCTCGGGCTGATGCACCTCGCTGACCGGCGAGGGCTGCTACCCGACTGGATTCGGGTCAGCGGCGTCTTCGTAAGCTTCAGAACGAAACGCGGCAAGCGCGTGCTCGGTCGACTGGCGACGTCGAAACGATTCTGGCGGCTCTGGGCCGGGAGTGGTCTCGTTCTGGCGTTGCTGTCGCTGGTCGGGACCTTCGTCGGTGGGGTCTGGCTGGCGACGCACGGGCTCACACTTCCTGGTTCGTTCGAACACACGGCCTTCTCGCCGGCGACACCGATGCCGCTCGTGGTTCCCGTCGTGTTCATCACCTCGACGGTCATCCACGAGATGGGCCACGGCGTCCTCTGCAAGGTCGAAGACATCGAGATAACCGCCGTCGGACAGTCGTTCATCGCGTTCGTGCCGACGAGCGCCTTCGTCGAACAAGACGGCGACAGCCGCGAAGCGGCCTCGTATACGGCCCGGATGCGGATGTTCGCCGCTGGCGTGACGAACAACTTCGCGCTCGCCGGCCTCGGCATCGTCGTCCTGATTCCGCTCGTCGCGTCGTTCACCGTCGTTCCCGGCGTGGCCGTGGGCGGGGTCGTGGCTGGCTCGCCGGCCGACCAGGCGTCGATCGAACGCGGGGACGTCATCGTCGCCGTCGACGGGGCGGCCGTTTCGGGGACCGAGGAGTTCCAGTCGGCACTCGCAGCGAGCGACGGGCAAACGCGCGTCACTGTCGCCGACGGGGAGACGCACGTCGTTTCGCCGGGCTCGTCCGAGTCGGCTTCGCTTGGGGTGCAACCGTACGCCGCTGGGACGCACCTCGCTGCCCTCCGTTCGGGATCGGTCGTCGACCGGACCGCGTACCTCCTCCAGGCACCGGTCGTCTCGCTCACGACCGACGCCTACGCGTTCAGCTTCGTCGGCTTCGACGCCGACTTCTACCGCACTGCGGGCCCGCTCTCGGGACTCGGAACGCTCCCGTTCGTCCTCGCGTCGCTCGCGTTCTGGACGGTATGGGTCAACGTCGTCTTCGCTGTCCTCAACTGCATTCCGTCGATTCCGCTGGACGGAGGTCACCTCCTTCGGGCGAGCAGTGGCGTCGTCGCCGAAACGGTCGGCGTGGAGAACGTACGCGGGTTCATGGTCGTCGCGACGCTTGCCGGAAGCCTGGTCACGCTCGCGACGTTCGGCGTCGGCCTCATCGGCATCGGCTGATCGTCAGTGCAGACCGTGAGCATCCGGTCGAAGATCGGCATCGATAGCAGGAGTGGATGCTCGCTACCGGGGACGGTTCAGAGACCTGATTCGTTAGGTCGCCTGTGGGATATAGAAGAACGTCTGGTAGGCGGATACGCCTGTAATGACGACGCTGGAGGCGGCCAGGATGCCGGTCAGAACCGTCGAGACAGCGACGCGGGTCTTGGTCGTGAACGCTGCATCTTCGGCCGTGTCGGAGAGTGATTCGGGGAGTTTCATGTGTACCTTTCTCATGCGTTGCGGTGTCGACCACCGCATTATTGGATAATGATCATTGATTATCAACTCTCTTCTAGTATTAATCTAATATAGGAAAAATAGCTATAATTGCTATTACGGCCGCATATAATGCCAGTGTCCACGGCTATCAGGGATATTCTCACGCTCACCGGGACGGATTCCTAATCGCGTCCCGGCGCGATTCCGAGTACAGCGACCCCGGTCAGTGCCAGAAGCCCGGCGTAACAGCGGTCCGCTGCCGCGCTCGCGCCGCCGACGAGCACTGCCGTGAGGACGGCGAGCCACCAGAATCCGGTCGGTAGCGAGCCGGTGCCGAGCAGGATGAGTCCGACTGCCAGCTCTCCCAGCACGACGATTGCGTCCGTCCTGACGATCTTGCGGTCGACGTCTCTCACGGACTCCTCTCTTGCTATCTCGGCTCCATGCCGCTTTCGCGTTGGGGACTGGCTGCAGAAACGGGCCGCCGCCGAGTCTGCTACTCGTCGGCGAGCAGTTCCTCGGCGACCGCTTCGGGGTCCAGAAGCTTCGGATCGATAGCGAGGTCGGCCTGGCCCTTCGCGAACTCCGGCAGGGAGTCTCGAGAGTAGACCACGACCTTGAGGTCGGGGTTGAGGTCCTTCGCCACGGCGATGGAGGTCGCCTGCTCGACCTCGGTCAGGACGTACGCGACGGCGTCGTGGATACCGGCCTCTTCGAGTGCGGGTCGGTTCCCGACGTCCACGCGCTCGACAGTCGTCAGTTCGGCGAGTGCGTCGCCGATGTCGTCTTCGTCCGTGCCGGCAACGATGACGTGTCCGGTCATTCGTACTCGATGGTGGCCGGCGGTTTGTGGGTCACGTCGTAGACGACGCGGGCGACGTTCTCGTGTGCGCCGGTGATGCGCGACTGGATGCGCTGGAGCGTCTCCCAGTCGATCTCCTGGGCGCGGGCGGTCATCCCATCACGCGATTCGACGGAGCGGACGGAGACGACCCAGCCGTGAACACGGTTGTCGCCCTTGACGCCCGTGGCCTTCCCGATGACGGCGGCGAGGGCCTGCCACGGCTCGTACTCCTCCAGTTCCTCCTCGACGACGTGATTGGCTTCCCGCGCGACGTCGAGTTTCTCGTCGGTGATCTCGCCGATGATGCGGACGGCGAGTCCAGGACCGGGGAACGGCATCCGCTCGGAGATGATCTCCTCGAGGTCGAGGTCGCGGGCGACCTCGCGGACCTCGTCCTTGTAGAGGTCCTTCATCGGCTCGACGATGCCCTCGAAGTCGACGACGTCTGGGAGGCCCCCGACGTTGTGGTGGGACTTGATGGTGCCCTCGCTCTCGATGCGGTCGGGGTAGATGGTCCCCTGGACGAGGTAGTCTGCGTCGACTTCTTTCGCGACGGTCTCGAACTCCCGGATGAACTGCTCGCCGATGATGTGGCGCTTCTCCTCGGGGTCCGTGACGCCCTCCAGCGCGTCGAGGAAGCGGTCCTTCGCCTCGACGATGCGGAGACTGTCCATGTAGTCGAACGTCTCGCGGATCTGCTCGGTCTCGCCCTTGCGCATCAGGCCGGTGTCGACGTACACGGGGGTGAGCTGGTCGCCGATGGCCTCGTAGGCCAGCGCCGCGGCGGTCGAGGAGTCGACGCCCCCGGAGAGTGCGATGATGGCGTGTCCGTCGCCGATCTGTTCGGTAATCGATTCCTTCGCGTCGGTGATGAATTCGTCTACGTTGACCATCAGGCTTCGACCTCCTCGGAGTCGCTCGCTTCGTCCTCGCCCACGACGGCCTCGACGAGGCCGACGAACGGCGGGCTGGCCCGACCGGGTCGCGAGCGGAACTCGGGATGGAACTGCGTCCCGAGGAAGTAGGGGTGGTCGGGGAGTTCGACGATCTCCATGCGGTTGTTCGACCGGCCGGAGAAGACCAGGCCGGCGTCTTCCAGTTCCTCGATGTACTCTGGGTTCACTTCGTAGCGGTGGCGGTGGCGCTCGGTGCAGGAGGTTGCACCGTACACTCGGTTCGCGAGCGTGCCCTCGGCGATGTTCGTCTCGTGGGCACCGAGGCGCATCGTCCCGCCCATATCCTCGACCTCGTACTGCTCTGGGAGGATGTCGATGACGGGATAGGACGTGTCTGGGTCGATCTCGGCGGAGTTGGCGTCCTCGTGGCCGAGGACGTTCCGTGCGTACTCGACGACGGCCATCTGGAAGCCCAGACACAGTCCGAGATACGGGACGTCGTTCTCGCGGGCGTAGCGGACGGCCTCGATCTTCCCTTCGGTGCCCCGAGAGCCGAAGCCGCCGGGGACGACGATGGCGTCCATCCCGTCGAGTTCGCCGTCGTGACCGTCGACGAGGTCCTCGGAGTGGACCCACTCGGCGTTGACTTTCACACCGGCCTCCAGTCCCGCGTGCTTGAGCGATTCGTGGATGGAGATGTAGGCGTCTTCGAGTCCGTACTTGCCGACGAGCGCGACGTCGATCTCGCCCGTCTGCTCGCGGGTGACGAGTTCTCGCCAGCTGTTGTCGCGCTCGCGTTTCGGGAGCGCGCGGCTGTAGAGGCCGAGCTGGTCCATGACGTACTCGTCGAGCCCTTCCTCCTCGACCATCAGCGGGACGTGGTAGATGTCGTCGACGTCGGGGTTGGAGAAGACTGCTTTCGTCGGGACGTCGCAGAAGAGCGCGATCTTCTCCTTCGTCTTCGCGTCGAGCTTGTCCGTACTGCGGCCGACGAGCACGTCCGGCTGGAGCCCGATGGAGCGGAGTTCCTTCACGGAGTGCTGGGTCGGCTTCGTCTTCTGCTCGCCGTTCTTCGAGTAGGGGACGAGCGTGACGTGGACGAACAGGATGTCGTCCTCGGACTCCTCGTGGGCGAACTGGCGCAGCGCCTCCAGATACGGCATCCCCTCGATGTCGCCGATGGTCCCCCCGACCTCGACGATGCAGACGTCGTTGCCGTCCGCGGCCTCGCGGATGCGGCGCTTGATGTCGTCCGTGATGTGCGGGATGATCTGGACGGTCTTGCCCAGGTAGTCGCCGGAGCGTTCCTTCTCGATGACGTTCTGGTAGACCTTCCCCGTCGTGACGTTGTGGTCGGAGGTCATGTCCACGTCGAGGAAGCGTTCGTAGTTCCCCAGGTCCAGGTCCACTTCGCCCCCGTCCTTCAGGACGTAGACTTCGCCGTGCTGGTACGGATTCATGGTCCCGGCGTCGACGTTCAGATAAGGGTCTATCTTGACCGCAGTCACGTCGAAGCCGGCGTTAGCCAGCAGGCGACCCGTACTCGCCGCCGTGATACCCTTCCCGAGTCCGGACATCACGCCGCCGGTTACGAAAATGAACTTGTTACCCAGAGTCGGGTCGTAATCAGTCTCTGGTTCCGTCGGCATACTGACCGTCGCTTCCGGTGGTTCAAAACCGTTTCGGGAACGCCGCTCCGTGCGGTGCTCTCTCGTGGCAAATCAGGCGAGAGAAGGACGATACCGTCGCCACAGCACGCCGAGCCCGTACTCCAGTGCCGCGAAGACGAGCGCGATTCCGAGGGGGACGAACCAGGCCAGCAGGTACAGGGCGTGCGGGTCCGCTGGCGTCGGGGCCTGCTGTGCGTGGACCGTCGTCACGAAGACGAACGCGACGAGCGCCGTCGGAGAGAGCAGGCCCGCCCGCAAGAGGAGGAACACGGGCACTCCAGCGAGGAGCAGGCCGCCCAGAAGCCCCCACGCGACGCCGAGTGGGTCGTCCGCGAGTCCGAGATTCCAGGCGAAGACGACGTTCGCCACGGAGTGGAGGGCCCCGAGGACGACGGCCACGGCGAGCGCTCGCCGCTGGTCCATCGGCTCGTTCAGCCAGGGTACGGGTCTGGACGGCGGCACGACGTCACCCGAGCGGCGGGCCACGACCTCCCAGCACCCGACCAGGAGTGCGCCGACCGTCCAGACGTACCACGCGGCGGCGTACTTCACCAGGTGCAGCCCGTCCTCGACGATGGTGTGCCCGCCGAGCTGTGAGAACGTCGCGTGCGGCGGCGTCACCTCGGCGTAGAACGCGCTTCCGCCGAGGAGCGCGACGAGCACGAGCGGAACGACGAGCCGATACCGCAACGCGAACCAGACGGGGACTGCGCCGAGGACGACCAGGCCGCCGTAGCGCCACAGGATCATGAACGGCGGGTACGCACCCGGTCCGACGTCGTATCCGTAGTGGAGGTTCGTGCCGACGACGACGGCCGCGTGGACGATGCCGACCGTCAGGGCGACGACGGCGCTGACCGGGGCACGCCGGAGCGAAGGGACCATACACGTACTTCTCCGGAGCGCCACAAATCACCCACGGACGTGCGTACCCTTATCGAAGACCGCGGCCACATCTGAGGTATGGCGACGCTGGACGATTCCGTATCCATCGGTGGGGTAGCGCTCCCGAACCGGCTCTACCGGGCCCCGCTGTTGGAGTGTGCCGGAACAGGTTCGGACGCGCCGGAGCGACTCCGCGCGGCGCTCGAACCAACTGCCGCATCCGGTGTCGGCCTCGTCTTCCAGGGTGCGACGATTGTCTCCGAGCGCGGCGGCTGCGCCGCGCCGAACATGACGCGCTTTCACGACTCCGAATTCGTCGCGCGATGTGCTCGCGTGCCCGATGCCGTCCACGACCACGGCGGGCGCGTCTTCGTCCAGTTGGCCCACGGCGGCCTCCGAAGCCTGGAGGTCTGGCACGCTGCGTACCGCGAGCGAAACCCCGGTCTGGTCCAGCCTGCGGTCTCGCGGCCACCGTGGCAACTACGCCTGCTCGACCGCCTCGGCGTCATCGACCTCTCGCCGTCGGTCCTCTCTACCGACGGGGTGTACGACCTCGCGGCGTCGTTCGGACGCGCTGCCGCGTACGCCGTCGACGCCGGCTACGACGGCATCCACCTCTCGGGCGCGAACATGAGCCTGATACAGCAGTTCCTGTCGCCGCTGTACAACCGTCGCACGGACGAGTTCGCCGACAGCGTTCGGTTTCTCGAGATCGTCCACGACGCGATTCGCGACCGCGCCGGCGACGTGCCGCTCGTGACGAAGGTTCCGGCCGAGACCGCCGCACCGCGGTTCGTCCGTCGCCACCTCTCGTTCGAGGACGGGGTCGAGATAGCCGAACGGCTGGCAGCCATCGGGTTCGACGCCCTCGTCCCCGTCGAGGTATCGCCGTTCTGGGACATGAGCGTCGTCAGGGGTGCGTACCCGGAGCGCGCCTGGAACGCGGCCGACCTCCGGTCGAATCTCGATGCCGCGTTCGGAAGTGCTCGCAACGCGCGGGTGGTCGCGCTCCTCAATCGCCTCCAGAGCCGCCGATTCGAGCGAGAGCCTGGCTGGAACGCCGACTTCTGTCGCGCCGTGCGCGAGCGCGTGGACGTTCCAGTCCTGTGTGAGGGCGGCGTCCGCGAACGCGCGACCTGCGACGCTCTACTGGGCGGCGACGACCCGGCCTGCGACCTCGTCGGAATGGCGCGCCCCTTCTACGCCGAACCGCGACTCGGTGCGCGCCTCCTCGACGCCGCCGACCGCCGGGCGCTGTGTGAGAGCTGTAACAACTGCACGGTGCCGCAGGTCGCCGGCGAACCGGGGCGGTGTCGGACGCCGCCGGTCGTCCGCGAGCGCGCTCGGCTCGAACGCGAGGGCGAATACGACAGCTGAGGGGGTTCAGCCGAGATGCGTCGCGAGAAAGGCCGCCACCAGCGACCCGACCTTCGCGCCCTGGCCGACGTAGTGGTGGTCGGCGGGCAGTCCCTCGACTGCCAGCCCGAGGGCCCGCGCTCGCTGGACGACCGGCTCCCAGTCGACCGTCTCGTCCCGCTCGCCGTAGACGACCTGAGTCGGAACCTCGATGCGGTCCAGCGCAGCGACGACGTCTGCGTCGTCGACGACGCGGGCACCGGGAGACAGGACGGACACCGCGCGAAGGTCTCGGCTCTCGCTCGCCGCCACCAGCGCGACGCTCGCGCCGAAGCTGTAGCCGAACAGCCCGATGGCGTCGTAGCGGTCCCGCGCCCAGCCGATGGCGTCGAGCGCGTCGGTCCGCTCGCCACGTCCCTCGTCCCACGGGCCGTAATCGAAACGGAGACAGGCGATGCCGCGCTCGCCAAGTGCCTCCCCGACCGCCGTGAGTCGGGAATCTGAGCGGTTGCCCCCGAACTGGGGATGCGGTGGACACGCGACGACGACGCTGTCCGCGTCGCCGTCGTCGAGCGTGGCGACAACCTTGCGGGCTCCGGGGACGACGACGCGCTCGCTCATTCGCTGTCCTCCAGCACGACGGTCGCACCCACGCTGAGCGGGGCCAGCAGACAGTCGACCAGGACGTCCGGAGTCGCCAGCGATCCGTCGATATGCTGTTCGGACGACGCGGTAAGCCCCCGTTCGTCGACGGCCGTCTCCATCCTCGCGAGCAGGTCCGCGTGCGTGAACGTCTCGTCGCCGGTCCGCAGCGCGACCGCGTCGGCTTCGACCACGTCCGGCGGGGCGGTCGGGTTCTCACTCCAGACCTCGCGCTCGAAGTGGACAACAGTCGCCGCGTCCGGTTCGTCACCGTAGGCCAGCACCGTACACCCCGGTTCGGCGTCGAACTCCGTCACGCGATCCGTCGGCACCAGGAGCGCCTTCGCGTCGACCGTACCGCTGGCAACGAAGCGAACGGGCGCACCCAGCAACATTGCGCCGAAGAAGCCTGTCACGACCGGTGGCGTCGGGTCACCCTCCGGCAGGGCGACGGCCACCTCGGCACCACCGCGGACGCCGTAGTGCCGGAGGAGATTCCCCGCCTTCCAGGCGTTGGTACACAGCTTCGCGTAGCTGTACGACCCCGCTCGCGACGCTCGCCGGAGTGCGATGTCTTCCGAGCGCCGGTCGCGGGCGACGAGGTCGCCGAGTACGTCCATGCCGGCGGTTGGTCGCCACCGGGCAAAAGTGATGGCGATGGTGGTGTCTATCGCTCGAAGACGATTCCGTAGTGGTACGGCGGGAGGTCGACCGTCTCGGCGACGGCGAAGTCGGTCCCTTCCCGAACCGCGCGCTTCGTCTCGTCGGGCGTCATCCGGAGGTCCGTCGGTGGTCCTCGCGACTCTCCAGCGACGGTGGTCTCCTCCCGGGGCCTGTCGTGCCAGTTCACGACGACGAGCCGCCCTCCCGGTCGCAGTGCCTCGAACGCTTCTCGAACGAAGCTCCCCACGTCCGCGACGCCGTGGAACGTGTTCGCGATCAGGACGACGTCGACGGGTTCGGGAAGCGCCGTCGAAAGCGACCGCGCGTCCTCGTGGACGGGCTCGACGTTCTCGATCCCCTGCATCTCCGCGAGCCGGGTCAGTTCGGTTAGCAACTCCTCGTCGAGGTCGAGCGCGTAGACCGGCGCAGGGTCGGTGATTCGAGCCACGGGCAGCGTGAAGTACCCGTTCCCGCTGCCGACCTCCACGACGGCGTCCCCGCCGCCGATTCCGAGCCGTCGGATCGTCGCACCCGGCGTCGGCCAGAGCCGGCCCCACCAGTCCCAGTCCGGCTGGCGCGTGTTCCGAAATCGGTCCATACCGAGACTCTGCGGGGCCACGTGAAAAGGATGTGGCCGCGCACCCGGCGTCCCGTCGAAGGGCCGCCGAAGGGAGATTGAGGCGGAAGCGGTGCGGTGCGGAAGCGGTAGCTGTGCGGCGGCTGTTGCTGTGCAGTGGCGGTGGCTGTGGCGGTAGCGGTGCGGAGGCTGTAGCGGTGCGGACGCCACCAGAACAGTGTACTGCGAGCGCGCCGAAGGCGCGACTCGCGGCCTTTTTCCCCACGTTTTTGCGACGAGCGGTGCGCGCTCTGCGCGCACCCGAGTCGGAAAAAGTGGTCAGAGTGAGTTCTTCAGCTTGTCGAAGAAGCCGTCTTCGACATCGATCTCCTCGCCGCCTGCAGCGGCGAACTGCTGGAGTGCCTCGCGTTGCTCGTCGTTGAGGTCCTGTGGGGTGACGACCTGCACTTCGACGTAGAGGTCACCGTTGCCGCGGCGGCGGAGTCGTGGCATGCCCTTCCCCTTGAGACGGAAGGTCTCTCCGCTCTGGGTGCCGTCGGGAATCTCGAACTCGGCAGCGCCGTCGAGCGTCGGGACCTCGACGGTGTCGCCGAAGACGGCCTGCGGGAAGGAGATGGCCAGTCGGTGGCGGAGGTCGTCGCCCTCGCGCTCGAAGTCGGGGTGGTCGCGGACGGAGATCTCGATGAGGAGGTCGCCGTTGGGGGCACCGCGCTCGCCGGGCGCGCCCTCGCGCTCCATGCGGATGGACTGGCCGTCGCGGATGCCGGCGGGAATCTCGACCTGGAGCGTGGCCTCGTTCTGAACCGTGCCGTTGCCGCGGCAGGTGCCGCAGGTCTCCTCGTAGAGGGTTCCCTCGCCTTCACAGCGACGGCAGGTCTGAGTCTGCTGGACGCGACCCATCGGCGTCTGCTGGACGCGCGTGGTCTGGCCCTGGCCGTTACATTCTGGGCAGGTCTCCGAGTCGGAGTCGGCGGGGTGGCCGCGACCGTCGCAGTCGGGACACGTCTCCGGTCGCGTAACGGTCAGTTGTTGCTCGACGCCCTCGAAGGCGTCTTCGAGGTCGATGGTCAGCGACGTTTTGAGGTCCTGGCCCTGCCGGGGACGGTTGCGGCCGCGGCCGCCGCCGAAGAACTCGTCGAAGATGTCGGACATGTTGAAGCCGCCACCCATGCCGCCCATGCCACCCATCCCGCCGGCACCGCCGGGGCCCTGGCCGTCGAAGCCGCCGCGTTTCTCGGCCTGCTCGAAGCGCTCGTGGCCCATCTGGTCGTAGGCCTGGCGCTTCTCCTCGTCAGTCAGGATCTCTTTCGCCTTCTTGACCTTCTTGAACTTCTCCTCGGCATTCGGGTCGTCGCTTACGTCGGGGTGATACTCGCGCGTCTTCTCCCGGTATGCCTCGTTGATTTCCTCCTCGCTGGCGTCCCGGGATACGCCGAGTACGTCGTAGAAGTCCTCGCTCATTCGTTGAACCGTTGTAGACGGTTGAGACACTTGAAAAGAACGGGTTCGGTTCAACGGACTGCGACGAGCCCGTCGAGGCCGGCACGTACGGCTTTATGCACCCGACGTGAACGCATCGGACATGGCGACCGACGACAGATTCGTCGAAGCTGCCGACCTGGAGTCGCTCCGCGATGAAGGCCGGACGCTGGTCTCCGAAGGCGGCCGACACATCGCGCTGTTCCACCACGAAGACGAGGTCTACGCCGTCGACAACCGCTGCCCGCACATGGGGTTCCCGCTCAGCGACGGGACCGTGGACGAAGGGGTACTCACCTGTCACTGGCATCACGCGCGGTTCGAACTCTCCTGTGGCGACACGTTCGACCCGTGGGCCGACGACGTGCAGACGTTCCCCGTCGAGGTCCGCGACGGGATGGTGTACGTCGATCCCGACCCCGAACCGGACGTCCCGCCGGAGACCCACTGGCGGAACAGGCTCGCCGACGGGCTCCAGGAGGACATCCCGCTCGTGATGGCGAAGGCGATCATCGGGCTCGACGCGGCGGGCGTCGACTACTCGGTTCCGCTGGGGACCGTCGTCGACTTCGGAACGACGTACCGGCGCGCCGGCTGGGGGTCGGGACTGACCATCGCGACTGCGATGGCGAACGTACTCGACGACTTCGACGCCGCGGACCGCCGACGCGCGCTGTTCACCGGAGCGCGCCACGTCGCCGACGACTGTGCGGGCGAACCGCCGCGATTCCCGCAGCACCCGCTCTCGACGACGAGCGTCTCGAAGGACCGGCTGAAGAAGTGGCTCCGCGACGCCGTCGAGGTACGTGATTCGGACGCTGCCGAACGGACGCTCCGGGCAGCGGTCGCCCACCTCGACGCGGCGGACGTGGCAGAACTGCTCGTCGCGGCAGCCACGGACTCCATCTTCCTCGATACGGGCCACACCTTCGACTTCCTCAACAAGGCCTTCGAGGTCCTGGACCACGTCGGCGCGTCCGAACGTGAGGAGTCTGACCCCGACCGCATGGCGGACGTGCTGGCCTCGACGGTCGAGTCGCTCACCGACGCGACCCGGAGCGAGGAACTCTCCTCGTGGCGTCAGCCCATCGACCTCGCCGCGCTCCGGTTCGCGTTCGAAGATGATCTACCCGACCTGCGTGCGAACGGGGACGCCGACTCGTGGGACCGACCCGAGGACTTCGTCGAGACACTGCTCTCTGACGACCCCCACGATATCGACGACGCGATTCGGTCGGCCGTGCGCGACGGAGCCACGCCGGCAGACCTCGCGACGCCCGTCACGACCGCGGCGATGCGCCGCGTCGTGCAGTTCTCGACCGCCAACGAGTTCAGCGACTGGAACACGGTTCATCACACGTTCACGTACGCCAACGCCGTCGAGGAGATGGCTCGCAGGACGGACGCCGACGAGCTGTATCGCGCGGTCTACGACGGCGCGATGCGCGTGTACCTGAATCGGTTCCTCAACATGCCCTCGGCGCCGATTCCGGAGCCCTCGGAGACGGACCGCGACCCCGAGACGATACGGGCGGCGCTGCTGGAGACGTTCGACGTCGAGGGCGAGGTCGACCGCGCGACGAAACTGGCTGGCGAGTACCTCGACGCCGGCGGGGACCCAGCGGCACTGAAGGAGTCGCTCGGCCACGCACTGCTACGCGAGGACGCCGGCTTCCACACGCTCCAGGCCGTCGAAGCGGGATTCAGGCAGTTCGACCGGTCCGACTCGGAGACGCGACGGCGACTCGCCGTCCTCGCACCGACTCGGTACATGGCCGCGCACTTCCCGACCCGGCGCGAGAACGAGCAGACGTTCACCATCGCTGCGCGCCTCCACCGCGGCGAGCGGATTCACGAGAACTAAGTGCCGGCCACTGCTGCTCTCACTCCATGCCCTCGGCACGAACTCACGACAGCGCCGACGGTCGAACCAGGGCCGCCGTCGACGTCGAGCGACTGGTGATGTGGCTCGTCGCCCTCGCCACCGTGGGGTTCGTCGTCTGGTCGTACGTCACCTACGCCTAGACGGGTCCGAGACGGACTGCCACGGTCCCTGGGGACGCGTCACGAACGTCGCCTCCGAAAAGCAATTCTTAAAACTGCGCCGAAGAACTCACGCATATGGCTGGAACTATCGAAGTACTCGTTCCCGGCGGTCAGGCCAACCCAGGCCCGCCGCTCGGCCCGGAACTCGGTCCGACGCCCGTGGACGTACAGGCAGTCGTCGAAGAGATCAACGACCAGACCGCTGCGTTCGACGGGACGGAAGTCCCCGTCACCGTCGAGTACGACGACGACGGCTCGTTCTCCATCGAGGTCGGCGTCCCGCCGACGGCCGAACTCGTCAAGGACGAAGCTGGATTCGACACCGGTAGCGGCGAGCCCCAGGAGGACTTCGTCGCCGACCTCTCCGTCGACCAGGTCAAGCAGATCGCGGCCCAGAAGAAGCCCGACCTCCTCAGCTACGACCTGAAAAACGCCGCGAAGGAAGTCGTCGGCACCTGTACCTCGCTGGGCGTCACCATCGAGGGCGAGAACCCCCGCGAGTTCAAAGAGCGGATCGACGCTGGCGAGTACGACGGCGTATTCGCTGAAGAAGCGACAGCGTAGTCGCTGAGGAAGCGACTGCTCGAAGAACTCGTTCGTCAGAGCGACACCGGTTCCTCCGGTCGACGAACCGATTCAGACGCTCGTCGCCGCGGATCCCTGGTGGCGCGGATTCGGCAACGCGATGCTGATCGAGGTTCCCGTTTCGGGGTTCGACCTTACCGAGACGGAGCCGTCGGCGTTGTGGACGAGCCAGTTGACGAGCCAGAGGCCGAGCCCGTTGCCGTGGTGGGTCTGCGACTCCTGGAACGTCTCCTCCAGTAAGGCTTGCTCAACGGGCGGGAGGCCACGACCGTCGTCTGAGACGGTAATCGTGGTCGCTTCGGCGTCGTGGTCAGACCGAACGGTGATGGCGACGTTCGGGTCGTCGTTGTGGACGAGCGCGTTCCGAACGAGTTCCTCGACCACGAACGCGACCGCGCCCAGGCGGTGTCTGGCAGTTCGGTCTCGATGTCGGCGTCGGCGAAGGTCGCTTCGAGGTCCTGTATCTGGTCTTCGATGACGGTGACCACGTTCACTGGCTCGGTCGATATCTCGCCGTCGCCTGCGACCTGCTCGTAGAGCGTCTGCGCGTGCTCACTCGTGTGGATGAGCTTGCTCGCAGTCACGCGAATCTGTCTGAGTTCGCTTCGAACGTCGTCGTCGAGTCCGTCGCGGTCGAGGAGGCTGTTCGCGTGGCCCATGACGACGTTGATGTCGTTTCTGAGGTTGTGGCGGAGGACGCGGTTGAGGACCCGGAGCTGGGAGTCGCGCTGTTGGAGAGTGCGCGCGAGGCTGTCGAACTCATCCCCGATGCGCCGCCACTCGTCGATGCCGCCGAGGTCGAGTCGGGCGTCGTACTCGCGAGCTGCCAGCCGCTGTAGCCCGGCGAGGAGGCGGTCGACCTTCTGAACCGTCGTCCGAGAGAGCCAGATGCCGAGAAAGCCGATCGCGCCGACGGTCACGACGAGCGCTCCCGACTGAATCGCCGATGCGCGGCGTAACTGCTGCATGGCCGTCGCTCTCGGCTCGGCGACCGTCACCGTCCACCCCGTCGACGGAATCGTCGACTGGCGTCGCAGAAGCGTCTCCGAGGTCAGGGGCTCTCCGTAGAGCGTCTCGTTGCCCGCGACGACGGCCATGGACTGTTCGGGTTCCAGAAGGGTGCGTGACGAGTTGAAGAAAGACTGGCTCGTCAGGTGGAAGGCACCGTTCAGCGTCCCAACGACGGTCCCGTTCCGTCTGATTGGTGCGCTGATGGTCACGATGTAGTTGCCACTGTCGGCCTGGAACGGCTGGCTGATGTACACTGCGCCGGCGAGTGCCCGCTGGACGTAGGTTCGGTCGGCGAAGTCCCGCCCCTCTATCTGTCGACGCCGTTCGTCGCTCAGGTTGGTCGAGACGAGCGCGACCATCGTTCCGTTCGCAGCGACCACGGATGCACCGTCGAAGGACGTGTGCTCGACGAGCGTCTCTAGGGCGCGCCGCTGAGCCGGCGTGTCGTGCCGACCGACTCCCGGCGTCTCCGACCAGAGCGTGATGGTCGTACGCTTGTCTTCGAGCCGGTTATCGAGGTCTTTGGCGACCGATTCCGCCTCGATCTCCAGCCGCTGAGATTCCTGTTCGGTGACGTCTTCCTTGTGCAGTTGGTACCCGGTGTAGACCGTGCCCGCGAGCACCAGTCCGACGATGACCACGACGCCGAACAACAGCGTTCGCAGGCGCATCACTGAACGAAATTTCCCCCGTATTGCATTAAACGATGGGGGTGGGACGTCGGCCGCGTGCCGGCGGTCTCCCGGCTCGCAGGCGGTATCCGCTTCGTCGATGGCCGCCGTGGTTGATTCGACTGTCCGCGCCGCTCGCGCTCGCTCGAACGCCTTCGACGGGTTTAAGTTTCACATCCTATTCGGTTCAACCGAGACAGGCATCGCCTGTTTCACTGACCCGTAGCAGCCGTATGGCGTACTACGGAGGTGAACAATGGCAGATCAGGAAATAGAGAACGCAGTATCTCGCGCACTCGAGGACGCACCCGAGCGGAACTTCCGCGAAACGGTCGACCTCGCGATCAACCTGCGCGACCTAGACCTCAACGACCCATCGAATCGTGTCGACGACGAGGTCGTCCTTCCGGAAGGAACCGGACAGGAGACCAAGATCGTCGTGTTCGCGGAGGGCGAGACCGCCCTGCGCGCCGAGGACGTCGCCGACGACGTGCTCAGTATGGACGAAATCGCAGACCTCGAAGACGGTGAGGCGAAGGACCTCGCCGACGAGACGGACTTCTTCATCGCCGAGACGGATCTGATGCAGTCCATCGCCGGACAGCTCGGTACCGTCCTCGGTCCGCGCGGCAAGATGCCGACGCCGCTCGACCCGGACGACGACGTCGTCGAAGTCGTCAACCGGATGAAGAACACGGTGCAGGTTCGCTCCGGCGACCGCCGCACCTTCCACACTCGCGTTGGCGCCCAGGACATGTCCGCCAGCGAGATCGCGGACAACATCGACGTCATCCTTCGTCGGCTTCACGCCGACCTCGAGAAGGGCCCGCTCAACATCGACTCCGTCTACGTGAAGACGACGATGGGCCCGTCCGTGGAGGTGGCCTAACATGAGCGCCGAACAACGAAAGACCGAGACCATTCCGGAGTGGAAGCAGGCGGAAGTCGACGAAGTCGTCTCGTTCCTCGACTCCTACGAGAGCGTGGGCGTCGTCGACATCACCGGCATTCCGAGCCGACAGCTCCAGGACATGCGCCGGGACCTGCACGGCTCCGCCGAACTGCGCGTCAGCCGCAACACGCTGCTGCAGCGCGCGCTCGATCAGGTCGACGACGGACTCGAAGACCTGAACGAGTTCATCAGCGGACAGGTCGGGCTCATCGGCACAAACGAGAACCCCTTCGGGCTGTACAAACAGCTCGAAGCCTCGAAGACGCCGGCCCCGATCAACGCCGGCGAAGTCGCCCCGAACGACATCGTCATCCCCGAGGGCGACACCGGAATCGATCCGGGTCCGTTCGTCGGTGAACTCCAGACCGTCGGTGCGAACGCTCGCATCCAGGACGGCTCCATCCAGGTGCTCGAAGACTCCACCGTCCTCGACGCTGGCGAAGTCGTCTCCGACGACCTCTCGAACGTCCTGAGCGAACTCGGCATCGAGCCGAAGGAAGTCGGACTGGACCTCCGCGGCGTGTTCGCCGACGGCGTCCTGTTCGAACCCGAGGAACTCGAACTGGACGTCGAGGAGTACCGCGGGGACATCCAGGCCGCTGCCGCACGTGCCCGGAACCTCTCGCTCAACGCCGTCTACCCGACGGCCCAGACCGCGTCCAGCCTGCTCGCGAAAGGTCGCGGCGAGGCGAAGAGCCTCGCACTGCAGGGCGCAATCGAGAGTCCGGAAACGATGGGCGACCTCGTCAGCAAGGCCGACGGCCAGGTCCGTGCGCTCGCCGCACAGATCGACGACGACGAGGCACTCCCTGAGGAACTGCGAGGCGTCGAAGCGGCGACGCCCGAAACCGACGAATCGACCGACGAAGACACCGAAGACGTCGAGGAAGAAGCCGACGAAGAGGCTGATGCCGAAGCCGAAGAAGACGACGATGACGACGACGCAGGCGACGCCCTCGGCGCGATGTTCTAACAACACACTCACAGAACCATGGAATACGTTTACGCAGCACTCATCCTGAACGAAACGGGCGCAGAGATCAACGAAGACAACCTCACGGACGTGCTCGAGTCCGCCGGTGCCGACGTGGAAGAATCCCGCGTCAAGGCGCTCATCGCGGCGCTCGAAGACGTCGACATCGACGAGGCCGTCGAAGAGGCCGCTGCCGTGCCCGCCGCGGGCGCAAGCGCCGGTGCCGCCGCGGGCGGCGCCGAGGCCGACGAGGCCGACGAGGAAGCCGAGGAAGAGGAAGAAGCGGAAGCCGAAGACGAAGGCGACGACGACGACGAAGAGGACGACGCATCCGGCGAAGGCCTCGGCGAACTGTTCGGTTAACTCCCGGACGAACCTTCTCTCATTTATCGACCCGCCAGCAGCGGCAGCCCTCGCGGGCCGAGGCGAGCCTTTAGATAGGATGGCGAGGCCACTCCGGTGCGATGGAGTTTGGTCTCCGGCCGGTCGTCCGGCCACAGCTCTCGCTGACGCTCGCGGGGTTCGTCCTCGGCGGGGTCCTGCTGGGAACGTGTAGCGGGCTGTGTCCCGGGTTGCACGCCAATACGTTCGCGCTGTTGCTGGCCGGGCTCGCCTCGTCGCTCCCCGGTCCGCCGGCATACGTCGGGGTGGCGATTCTTGCGGCGGGGACGGTCCACACGTTCCTCGACGTCGTGCCGGCGCTCGCGCTCGGCGTGCCGGATGCGGCGATGGCCCCGACGGCGTTACCGGGGCATCGACTCGTGCTGGCGGGGCGCGGTCACGAGGCGCTGCGACTCTCTGCGTTGGGGAGCGGCGCTGCCCTGCTTGCAGCGGTTCCGCTCGCCGTCCCAGTGACGGCACTGATGCGCCTGCTGGTTCCGGTCGTCGAGGCGCACCTCTCTGTCGTGATGGCCGGGGTAGTGGCGTTGCTGGTCGCCACGGAGCGCGACGCGGTCGCGGCGATTGGAGCGGTTCTCGCGGTCGCTGCGAGCGGACTGCTGGGCGTTCTGACGCTCGACCTCCCGACGAACGGACTGGTGGCCGTCGGGGGAACACTCACGCCGCTGTTCTCGGGACTGTTCGGTGCCCCGGTGTTGCTGGACGCCCTCGACGGGTCGGGCATCCCACCGCAGGACGACGCGGTGGTGACGACGCCGAGGCGGAGCCTCCTCCGCCTGGCGCTTACCGGGACGTGTTCGGGGGCGATAGTGAGCTACGTTCCGGGTATCTCCAGTGCAATCGCGGCGACCGCCGCGCTGACCGTCTCGCCGTCGGGCGGGCCGCGTCGATTCCTGATCACGACGAGCGCGGTCAACACCGCGACGGCGGTGTTCGCGCTCTTCTCGCTGGTGTCGCTCGGCGCTCCCCACACTGGCGTCACCGTGGCGCTCGATTCGCTCTCGGGACGCCCGCCGCTCGCGTGGCTCCTGGTGAGCGTTCTCGGTGCGGGTACCGTCGGAGCGGTACTGGTCCCGACGGTGGGCGACAGGTACCTTCGCGTCGTCGGGCGAGCGGACAACGACAGGCTGTCGATAGCGGTTCTCGCCGGTCTCATCGCGCTTTCGTGGGTCGTCGCGGGACCGACGGGCGTGGGTATCTTCGCCGCGGCGACGCTGGTCGGGCACGTTCCACAGCGGTTCGGTGCCCGGCGGTCGTCGCTGATGGGCGTGTTGCTGGTCCCGCTGGCCCTCTAGAGGTACTCGCGGTGACGGAAGAACGCGACCAGGACGACGCTGACGACGAACATCCCGAGCATGACGGCGGGATAGCCGAACTGCCAGGTGAGTTCGGGCATGTTGTACGGGCTGTCCGAGAAGTTCATGCCGTAGACGCCGACGACGAACGTCAGCGGGATGAAGATGGTCGCGACGACGGTGAGCACCTTCATGATCTCGTTGGTGGACTGGCTGAGCGTGTTGAGGTAGATGTCCCGCGCACCGCTGACGAGGTCGCGGTACGTCTCGGTGAGATCGACGAGCTGGACGAGGTGGTCGTAGACGTCGCGGTAGTACTTCTCGGTCGCCTCACGAATCTGGGGTGGGTCACCGCGAGCGAGGACGCCGACGGCTTCCCGAGCGGGCCAGAGGAGCTTTCGGAACGAGAGGAGTTCGCGGCGGACGTTGTTGATGCGCTCCAGCGTTTCGATGTCCGTCGAGACGACGACCTCGTCCTCGATGTCTTCGATCTTGCTCTCGAGCCGGTCGAGCAGGTCGAAGTAACTGTCGACCAGGACGTCGACGACGCGGTACGCAGTGAAGTCCGCGCCGCGGTGGAGCAGGCGCTCGTCGCCGCGTCGGACGGCGTCGAGGACGCGGTCGACGGGCCCGCCCCCGTCGGGTGCGACAGTGACGACCCAGTCGTCGCCGACGAAGATACCGACGGAGTTCGACCGGATCTCCTCCTCGAAGGTCGTCTCTTCGCGTGCGAGGACGGCGGTTTTCAGTAGCACGAACGTGTACTCAGAGAACTCCTCCGTCTTCGCTCGGACGCCGTTCCGGACGTCTTCGATGGTGAGCTGGTGGAGATCGAACACGTCTGCGACAGCCGACACCTCCCCAGCGGTGGCCGCTTCGACGTGTACCCAGGTCGTCTCACTCGCGGCCCTCGCGGACTGGAGGTCCTCGTACTCCGTGACCGTCGAATCGTCGTAGACGAGTGCTGTCATCACTGTGTCTCACCCGCGAGTGAGTAGCCGATGGCGGCGAGCGTGGTCCCGGCCATCACGGCCGTCACGGAGAAGGCGCGCCCGGTGTAGGGTACCGTCAGGCCGACTGCGTAGCCGGCCAGACCGACGACCGAGAGGACGAGCCCGGCCATCAGCGTCCGGTTCATGCAGCAACGCTCGGCTGGCGGTGGCAAAAGCGTTCGTCTCTCGCGACCCCGAACCTGTTCGGGACCGTTCCCTTTGGGCTGGCCGCCGTATCGATTCATATGAGCGCCAGTGAGGACGCCGTGAGTGCAGACGCCGAGCAAACGACGGTCGACGTCAAGTGTACGGGCCACGTCCGTGACGCCGTCGGACAGCCACGCATGGAGTACACCTTCGACGGAACCACCTTGCGTGAGTTCCTGACGGCCTTCTTCGAGGACTACGAGGTGGAGGAGTTGCTCATCGCCGAGACGGAGACGGAGGCGACCACGCCGGGATGGGCGAACGCCCCTGCGGACCTTCCGGGGACGTGGACGAAGAACCCGCAGGGCGAGCAGACGCGGGCGTACGCTCGCGTCGCCGTGAACGGTCGCTTCAACGAGAACCTCGACGGCCTGGACACGGAGTTGACGGATGGCGACCGCGTCGCGCTGATGTACCCGTTCATGTTCTGCTGTTAGTCGCGTCGGTGACTACGCAGCCGTCGCGTTGTGGTTCAGCCCACGGAGGAGCTTGTCCACGCGGTCCTGCTCGCTCTCGATCTGCTTCGGATGGATCGCGACGGCGATGACGTAGTCGTCGCCGTGTTTGAACGACGTCACGTGGACGAACACGGTCATGTCGATCCCCTCGAAGGAGCTATCGGCCTCGAACTTGTTGACGGTTCGGTCTTCGCCGAGCGACCTGACGGTTCGGTTCGTCACGTGCTCGACGTTGCTGACGCCCTTGTACTGCTGGATCAGCTCTCTGACGAGCCGTCTGTTGGACCAGTCCCCGACGGGGTTCAGCGTCTGCCCGGCGACGTCGACCGCCGGGGTCGTCAGGACGACGAACGTCGCGAAGCGTTTCTCGCCGAACATCCCGAGGTCGATGGTGTGGTCGTACTGCCGTTGATGATTGGTCACGTTGACGGTGACCGTCTGCCCGGCGGCCGTGACGTTCTGTTGTCGGTGGAAGGTACGGTTCTTCGTCAGTTCGTAGCCCGTCTCCGAGAGGACGGTCTCTTCGACGGTCGTCGGAGACGAACTGAACGTGAGCTGGCCACCGTTCGCTCCGAGACAGCCGCTCGTGACGAGGAGGGCACAGAGCGCGAGTGCCGTGGAGGTGCGGGAGTCGAACATGGTACACCCGCCTTTCCGACACGGCGGTAAAAGTCTCGTGGCTACGCTGGTAGCTCCAGTCCGTGACTACTCGAAGCGGAACGACGGGCCGTCGTCGCTGTCCTCGACGGTGACGCCGAGGGCTTCGAGTTCGTCTCGGAGTTCGTCGGCACGCTCGTAGTTGCCGGCCTCACGTTCGGCCTGGCGAACGTCGAGAACGAGTTCGACGAGGTCCGCTGCGACAGTCACCTCGCCAGCGTCGCTGTCGCCGAGTTCCAGTCCGAGGACGCCACCACCGAGCTCTTCGAGCGTTTCGATACTCTCCCGAAGCCCGCAGTAGTCGTAGGCGTCGTGGTCGTCGACGTGGCGGTTGATAGCACTGGTGAGTTCGAGCAGGGCGGTCTGCGCGCCGCGAGTGTCGAAGTCGTCGTTCATGGCGTCGGTGAACGATTCACGAGCCGTGGTGACGGCGTCGCGCAGTGCTTCGTCGGTGACCTTGGTGTAGGCGTCCGGGCTGTCACAGGCCTCGACGGCACGCTCGTAGCCGCGCTCCAGTCGGTTCCACCGCTCCGTCGCCTCCTCGATGGTGTCCTCGCCGAACACCGCGGCGTTGCTGTAGGCGGTCTGGAGCAGGAAGGTCCTGACGACGTTCGGGCCGAACTCCGCCACCGCGTTCTCGACGGTGAAGAAGTTCCCCAGCGAGGAGGACATCTTCTCGCCTTTCGTCTCCAGCAGGCGGACGTGCATCCAGTACTTCGCGAACTGCTGGCCGGTGGCGGCCTCGCTCTGTGCGATCTCGTTCTCGTGGTGGGGAAAGACGAGGTCCTGGCCGCCGACGTGAACGTCGATGGAGTCGTCGAGGTGTGTCATGCTCATCGCCGAGCACTCGATGTGCCAGCCGGGGCGGCCTTTGCCCCACGGTGCGTCCCAGGTCTGGGCGGTGGCACACGCTTCCTCGGCGGGTGCTGCGCCGTCGTGGCGGTGCTCCGCGATGTCTTCGGGGTCGACGCCGTCGGCCTTCCACAGCGCGAAGTCGGCCGGATTTCGTTTCTCGCTCCGTTCGGCGGCGTCGCCCTGGGTCTCGATCTCAGAGACGTCCTGGTTGGAGAGCTTGCCGTAGTCGTCGAACTCGCTCACGTCGAAGTAGACCGACCCGTTGGACTCGTAGGCGTAGCCCTTCTCGACGAGCGTCTCGACGAGGTCGATTATCTCGGGGACGTGTTCGGAGACCCGCGGGTACACTTCGGTCCGTTCGAGGTTCAGCGACCGCATGTCCCGGAGGACCGTTCGGATGTAGTGCTTGGCGACGTCGGCCTCGCTGTCGCCGACCTCCCCGACGCGGGCGACGATCTTCTCGTTGACGTCGGTGAAGTTCTCGACGTGGCGGACGTCGTAACCCAGGTGTTCGAGCCAGCGGTGCATCACGTCTACGTGTACCCAGCCGCGGGCGTGACCGAGGTGTGCCGGGTCCGAGACCGTCAGGCCACAGTAGTACAGAAGGACGGAGTCGGGGTCTCGTGGCTCGAACGGCTCACGCTCGCCGGTCAACGTATTCGTCACCCGGAGTGTCATTACCGGTGTGAACTTGGCCGTTCGGTTTCAACCCATCGGAACCGCCGAGCCGACTCAGGAGTCGAAGTACGACCGTCCTTTGTCGGTGGCGGCGTAGTAGCCCTTCGCTTCGAGGACGCGTTCGACGTAGCCACGCTCCTCGAGCACCTGCAGGCGTCGATTGACCGTCCGCTTCGAGATGTCCTCGCCCTGCCGGTGGAGGTTCTCGTAGATGGGTGTCGGCGGGAGTGCGAGATCCGTCTCGACGAGGAGTTCGAGAACGATCTCGTCTCGATAGTTCAACTTCACTCGGTTACCACTACGGCCAGACGGGGATAAGCGTGATTCCCACATAGCTGACGAATGCGACAGCAGACGTTGCCAAGAATGCGTGTTGGCAAGGAACTGTGGACCATCCCGCATCCAGGAGAAGTAAACTGGACGGAAGTCCGTCGTAACGTCCTCTCATCGTGGGTGAGCGTGTTTTGTCCGCTCACAACTCCGTTTTCAGGAATGAAACTTAGCCCGTAACCCTTTTGCGTTCTTTTTTGAGACTGTTCTGTACTATGGATGGTACGTACTCCAGACGAGACGTGCTGCGGGGAGGTGGCCTCGTTGGCGCGGGGCTCCTCGCCGGCTGTCTGGGGTCAGGATCGGAGACGGACAGTAGTTCGGGGAGTAGTTCGAGCGGCGACCAGTTCGTCGTCGGCTCGAAGACCTTCGCCGAGAACAAGATTCTCGGCTACATGGCCTACGAAATTATCAAGAACAATACCAGCGTCGAGGTCGTCGACGAGATGAGTTTCGGTGCGACGAGCAAGGCCTGGGACGGACTCGTGAACGGTCCGCTCGACATGTACTGGTCGTACACGGGGACGTTGTGGTTGACGCACCCGCCGACGAACGATTCGCCGATTCCAGACAAACAGGAGCAATACGAGAAGGCGAAGGCGGAGATGGAGTCGGAATACGAGATGGAGATACTCGAGATGGCTCCGTTCCACAACGGATACGGCCTCAACGCGCGGCCGGCCTGGATACGCGACACCGGCATCTCGGCTATCAGCGACCTCGCTGCTGCCATCAACGCGGGCCAGACCGACATCCGCATCGCTATCGGACCGGCGTTCTACAACCGACCGGACGGGTGGTCCGGGCTGCTGGAGTACTACGGCGTCGAGGAATCGGCGATCGCGGAGTGGAACGACAACGGGAATGTGATGGTCGTCAACAAGGGACTCACGTACGCAGAACTCGGCGCGGGGAACACCGACATCGCGATGGGGTTCACGACGGATCCGCAGATTCATTCGATGGACCTGCAGCCGCTCGAAGACGACGAGAGCTTCTGGCCCTGGTACAACCCGGTCCCGTGCGTCTCGGGCACGGACACGCTGGAGGCGAATCCCGACGTGAAAACCCAGCTCAACAAACTCGGGCCGGCAATCGGTGACGCGTCGAAGATGCGAGAGCTCAACGGACGGGTGGTACTCGACGGAAAGAGTTCCCAGACCGTCGCCCGCGACTTCCTCACCGAGGAGGGGCTGATCTAGATGACCTCCGACGACGCCGGTGGTGGCGGACTGCGCTCGCTCGTACCGTCGCAGATACGTCGGTCGTATCTCGCGAAGTTCGCCATCGCGCTCGTGTTGATTCTGGTGGTCATCGGTGCCATCGGGTTCGTGGTGCAGTCGACGACCGCGAGCACGCTGAACGAGAACGTCGAGCAGAAGCTCATTCTCCAGTCCGAATCGGACGCTGCTGGACTGAGCGAGTGGCTGTCCAGTAATCGTCGGCCGGCTCGGCTCGTCTCCGACAACCCGGTCTTCGATACGGGGTCGACGGGCGAGATTCGGGCGTATCTGAACGACGAGTTGTCGAACAAGCTGTCGAACACGGACGTCACGGCGATCCACTACGTCCACATGCGCGAGCACACGGTCGTCACCAGTACCGACGACGGACGTCTCGGTGAGTCGCTGGGCGACGTGCCCTGGACCCAGCGCTGGAGCTTCAACAGCTACGACGACGTCTACGTCTCCAAACCCTACACGGGACCGGAGGGCGACACCGTCATGGCGTTCGTCAGCCCGGTCAACGGCGTGACCAACCGCGCCCTCGTGATGATCGTCGACGTCAGTGCGGTCAGCGATACGTTCCAGACGCCGGTCGAAGGCGGCTTCACTCGCGTCGTCGACTCCAGCGGGCAAGTCGTCTTCGCCACGAACGGGAACCAGACGCTCCAGCCGTACATCAAGGACCCCAACGCGTCGTCGACAGCGCTCTCGGACGGCCTGAAAGGGAATTCAGGGTTCGTCTCGAACCCGGTGCTCGCCGACTCCCTCGGGACCGACATCGTCGCCGCGTACGCGCCGGTCGAGGACACCGACTGGGTCGTCCTCAAGCACGCACCCACAGAGAACGCGTTCGCACTTCGAGAGAGCGTCACCAACGGGATCCTCTCGTTCATGGGCGTGGCGCTGATCGGAATCGTCTTGCTCGGGGCGACGCTCGGTCGGAACACCGCGACCGACGTGAGCACGCTCTCGAAGCGCGCCGGGGCCATCGAGAGCGGCGAGTTCGACGTCGAACTCGAGAGCGGTCGCGAGGACGAGATCGGACGGCTCTACGACTCGATCGCCAGCATGCGCGACTCGCTGGTGACGCGAATCGAGCAGGCTGAGGAAGCCCAGAAGGAAGCCGACGCGGCGCTCGACGAGGCCGACGAGGCACGCGAGCGGGCCGAGGATGCACGCCAGGAGGCCGAAGCCCTCGCGACCCACCTCGAACACAAGGGCGAGGAGTTCGGTGACGTCATCGAGGGCGTCGCGTCCGGCGACCTGACCAAGCGGATGGACCCGGCGTCCGAGAGCGAGGCGATGACCGACATCGCGGTCGCGTTCAACGAGATGGTCGCCCAGTGGGAGGAGACCCTCGTCGAGATCCAGGACTTCGCCCAGGAGGTCGACGAAGCGAGCCAGGACACGACGACGACCGTCCGGGAGATACGCAAGGCCAGCCAGAAGGTCAGCGAGTCCACCCAGACCATCACCGACGTGACGGCCGAACAGAAGGAACACGTCGGCGAGGTCTCCGGGGAGATGTCGGACCTCAGTGCGACCATCGAGGAGATCACCTCGACCGCCTCCAACGTCGCCCAGACCGCCTCCGAAACGGCAGACCGGGGCGAGACCGGTCAGGTGGCGGCGGAGGAGGCCATCGACGAACTCGACACCATCGAATCGCAGATGTCGACGGCCGTCGACGAGGTCGAGACGCTCGACGACCAGATGAACGAGATCGTCGACATCGTGGACTTCATCACCGACATCGCCGAGGAGACGAACCTGCTCGCGCTCAACGCCAACATCGAGGCCGCACGCGCGGGCGAGGCAGGCAGCGGGTTCGCCGTCGTCGCCGACGAGGTGAAGTCGCTCGCCGAGGAGACGAAGGACGCCGCCGAAGAGATCGAGGGGCTCATCTCCCGTGTCAGCGACCAGACCGAATCGACGAAGTCCGACATGCAGGACGTCAACGAGCGGGTCGACGTCGGCATGGAGACCATCGAAGAAGCCCTCTCCGCCCTCGACGAGATCGCCGACTACGCCGACGACACGAACGACGGCGTGCAGGAGATCCGCCGTGCAACGGAGGAACAGGCCACGACGTCCCAGGAAGTCGCGGGCATGACCGACCGCGTGGCCGACATCGCGGACGAGACGGTCTCGGAGACGGAGAACGTGGCGGCAGCGGCCGAAGAACAGGAAGCGTCCATCCGGAACGTCGCCGACCAGGTCGACTCGTTGTCCGAGCGAACGAGCGACCTGCGCGACCGACTCGACCACTTCACCGTCGGCGACGACGTCGACGTCTCGGGGTCGACGAGCGGTCGGTCGGCCGCCGATGGCGGCACCCGGTCAGGCGGACTCGACCAGTCGTAGGGCGTCCGCGCCCGCGCGGCGCTCGACGACGACGAGGAGGGCGTCTCCGGCAACGCCTGCCGCAACGACCGACACATCTGCCGTTTCGAGCCGGCCAAGTACTCTTCTGAGGTCTCCCGCGTCGACGTCACCCGTCGCCAACAGTCCCGTGAGCGACCCCGACCCGGGAACGAGCGCCGTCTCACCGACCGTGAGGAGCGCGTTCTCGGCCTCGCCTTCGCCGAGGCCGCTCTCCATCGTCACACGTCTGTCGACGTCCGTCTCGTCGTACGCCGGAAGTTCCTCGGCGTATCGACGGAGCGCCGCGACGACGGCGTCCGTCTCGTCATCTCCGACGTCGATGAAGCGAGCCGCGGCACTGTAGTTCACGACGCCCGCCCTGAGTGCCTCGTAGAGGAACGGACGTGCGTCGACTGCCGCCCGCGTTGCTGCTGCGAGTGTCACGTGCGAGTGGCGTCCGCGGGAGGCGAAAAACCTGCCGCTATCCATGACGGTACCACTATACTGCTGTAGGGCGTGGCATCTACAACCCATGCAGGCGCTCGTAATCGCCGCCCATGGCTCCCACCTCAACGCCGCCTCCAGTACCCCCGCGTTCGCCCACGCCGACACCATCCGCGAGGTCGGGGCGTTCGACGAGGTCCGCGAGTGCTTCTGGAAGGAGGAGCCGTCGTTCCGGGAGGTACTCCGAACCCTGGAGAGCGAGGAGGTCTTCGTCGTCCCGCTGTTCGTCAGCGAGGGGTACTTCACCGAGCAGGTCATCCCCCGCGAACTCCGACTCTCCGGCTTCGACCCCGAGAAGTGGGACTCCGACGGGACGAGCGCAGACCACGTCACGCTCACCGCGAGCGACGTCGAGAAGACGGTCCACTACTGCGGTCCGATCGGCACCCACGACGCGATGACCGACGTCGTCGTCCAGCGGGCCGAGTCCGTCACGGGCGACCCGACGGTCGGAGACGGCTTCGGACTCGCCGTGGTCGGCCACGGAACCGAGCGCAACGAGAACTCCGCGAAAGCGGTCCACTACCACGCCGACCGCATTGCCGACCGCGGTCGGTTCGACGAAGTCCGTGCGCTGTTCATGGACGAATCGCCCGAGGTCGACGACGTCACCGACCACTTCGACAGCGACGACGTCGTCGTCGTCCCGCTGTTCATCGCCGACGGCTACCACACCGAGGAGGATATCCCAGAGGACGTCGGACTGACCGACGACTACCGGACCGGCTACGACGTTCCGACGACCGTCGACGACACCCGAATCTGGTACTCCGGTGCGGTCGGCACCGAGGACCTCCTGGCGGACGTCGTCCTCGAACGCGCGAGCGACGCAGGGGCGAGCGTCCAGGCCGAAATCGAGCAGGTTCGCGAACGCACCCGGACGGTCGCCCTCGCGACCGGTGACTGATGGACGACGACGTACTCGATTCGCTGTGGCTGGCCGCCGACCACGGCGTCTCCTTCGACGGGCTCCACGTCGACCGAACCGACGAGACGGTCCACTTCGAGACGCCAGCGGACGACGCGACCGTGACTGGTCGAGCAGCCTTCGAGGAGGTCGCGACCGAACACGCCGCGTACGTCTCGAACTGGTTCTTCTGGCACGAGCGCGCGCCGACGCGCGACGACCACTGGGCGTTCTGCCGCTGGCTCGAAGGCGCGTCGGAGACGCCGGTTTCCGACCGGCACGCCGCGCTCGACGGCGGCGTGACCCGGTCGTGGGGCCAGCTCGAACTCACCGTCTCGTCGACCGGCTTCGGCGAGCGTCGCTACGCGCTGCGCCACGAGGCCGACGCCGACGAACCCCTCGCGCCCCTCACGCGCTACGACGATCCGCTCGCGGCCCGTCAGCTCGTCAAACACGACGGCGACGGCCGCTATCGACCGCTCAAGACCGCGACGAACCTCCCGACCGGTTGGGTCTTCGACGACCTGCTCCCCGAGGCGATGCTGGAGACCGTCGAGTACGTCTACCCCGCGACCATCGCCAACTGGTACCGCGAACGGAAGGGCGACCTCGACGTCACTCACTGGCGTGAGACGGCCGCCAGACAGACCGGCATCTACGGGCTCGTGTCCGACCTCGACGACGAGGCGGTGGGCTGGCTGGCCGAGGCGTGCTGCGTCGATTCACAGTGCTGCAAGCGCCGCGAGTGGGATCTCGACGACGAGTGCGACCTCGACGTCCCTCGCAGCGAGGGGGCGTTCCCCTGTCGGGAACCGTGCTCGCTCGTCGTCGCCGCGGCTCGAACAGTGACGAAGCTCGAACGCGAGGCGACCGAGACCTACGAACTCGAACTGACTCCCAGCGAGAAAGCCCAGCTGGAGACGCTCGTCGACGCGGTCGCGGAGGATCGACTCGACGAGATCCGCGAGGCCGATTTCGACGACGGGGCGAACCGCTATCGCGTGCGCTATCTCCGTACGAAACTGTTCGACGACGGCCTCCCCGACGGTCACTCCTGAAAGAGCACGTACATCGCGACGACGACGCCACCCAGCACCGCGAGCGACCCGAGCAACACCGCCGTGCTCTCGATGACGAGCGTCGCAACCAGCGCGACGACGATGGCGACGATCCCGAGCAGCATCACGAGCAGCTCCGGCCGCTGCCAGACCGGCCGTTGCTGTCGTTGCGGCTGGTGTCTCGGGCTCGGCTGGGCGAGCGACTCGTCGACCTGGACCTCGTGTTTGTCCCTGTCTGGCGGCACGTAGTCGACGTCGACGTACCGCGTCTGCGCCCCGTAGGCCGAGGCGACCTTCAGCTTGCCGTGGACTGGCGGTGTGGCGTCCCCGTTGATGGTGACGCGGACTCGGCGGTCGCCCTCCCTATCGACGTAGTGGTTACTCGCGTCGATGGTCGCGACCTCCGAGAGCGCGTCGTCGAGGTGGAGGTGGACGTGAAGCGCTTCACCGTGATTCCGGAGGTCGACGTCGAACGAACCGGTCGTCTCGAACGCATCCGGTACGTCGACGGAATGCAGCGTCTCCCGGTTGATGTTCACGGGCAGCGTCTCTGGCACGGCGTACAATGGGGGGTGACAGTAGAAAAAGGTCTAGGCAGGGGCTTCGTCGCGCATATCCGGCGGAAGCAGGTTCGGAATGCCGTCTTCGATGGGATAGGACTCTCCACATTCGGTACAGACCAGCGTCCCCGAGAGGATCTCACCGTCGTCGCGCTCGTCGACCTCCAGGTCCAGGTCGTGCTTGTCGAGCGGACAGCAGATGATGTCCATCAGGTCCTCTTTCATACCTACGTCCTCGGCCACGGAGGTGAAAAGCCCTCCGGACCGACGAATGCCCGCCGCTATCGAGCGGCGTGCTCGGGAAAACTGCTCGCGACCGCTCTCACCAGGGCTGCTCGCAGACGATGGTCTCCGAGCGGCCGGGACCGACGCCGATCGCGTAGACTGGCGCGCCGAGTTCGTCGCTGATGTACTCCAGGTACGCCCTCGCGTTCTCGGGGAGCGCGTCGTAACCGTCTGCGGCCACGTCCGCCCAGTCGACCTCGGGCCACCCCTCGAAGACGCGGAACTCGCAGTCGCAGTCGCCCCACTGCTCGGTCGTCGCAGGCATCGTCAGCTTCGTCTCGCCGTCGACCGTGTAGGCGTGGCCGACCTTCACTTCGTCGAGCCCAGCCAGGACGTCGAGGTGATTGACGGCGAGTCCGGTAAAGCCGTTCACGCGAGCGGCGTGGCGCAGCATCGGCATGTCGAGCCAGCCGACGCGACGGGGGCGACCGGTAACGGTCCCGTACTCGCCACCCTCCTCGCGGATGTACTTCGCGAGTTCGTCGGTGTCGTTGCCTGCCTCGGCGTCGTAGCCGGGCGTGTCCCCTTCGACGCCACCCAGTTCCGTCGGGAGCGGCCCCTTTCCGACGCGGGTGAGATAGGCCTTGACGATGCCGATGATCTCGCCCTGACCGGCGACGGCGGGACTAAGTCCCGTCCCCGTCGCGGCACCACCCGCCGTCGGGTTCGACGACGTGACGTAGGGGTAGTTCCCGTGGTCGATGTCGATGATGGTCCCCTGCGCCCCCTCGAACATGACGTTCTCGCCCGCCGCGAGTCGGTCGTCGAGGAACTCGCCGGCGTTGACGGTCATGTCGTTCTCGGCGAGTCGCTCGCCGATCTCCTGGAACTCCTCGTAGAGCGCGTCCACGTCGAACTCCTCGCCGGTCTCGACGCCGTAGACGTCCTCGGCGAGGGCGCGCTTCTGCGGGACGACGTACTCCAGTCGCTCTCGGAGGACGTCCGGGTCGAGCAGGTCGCCGACGCGGATGCCGCGACGGCCGGCCTTGTCCTCGTACGTCGGGCCGATACCGCGGCCCGTCGTCCCGACCTTCTGGTCGCTCTCGCTCTTCGCCTCCTCCTCGATGCCGTCGAGGATGCGGTGATACGGTAAGATGACGTGTGCGCGTCGCGCCACGCGGACGTCGGGTTCGAGCCCTCGGTCGCGGAGCGTGTCGATCTCGTCGAACAGCGTCCGCGGATTGACGACGCAGCCGTTCCCCAGAACGCCGACTTTGTCCCTGATGGCACCGCTGGGGACGAGTGAGAGTTTGTACTCTTCGCCTTCGTGAACGACGGTGTGACCGGCGTTGTCACCGCCCTGGTATCGAACGACGACATCGGCCTCCTCTCCGTAGAGGTCGACGATGCCGCCCTTGCCCTCGTCGCCGAGTTGCGAACCGACGATGGTTACGGTCATTACCGGCGAATTCCCGCCACCACAGTAAACAGGTTACGGTCCACGTTCCCCCGCGAACAGCCGCGGAACATCGGAATGGTTATAACCGCGCGTGGTAACATTTCACATCTGCTCGACGTGGGGAAATCTCACACTCTCCACACGAAATCGGGGCGAACGCCGCCCTTACAGCAACTTTTAAACCCGTCCAACACAAGTTAACAATTGCCATGATAGATCGGCTTGAGAAGGAAGTGGACATGCTGGAGCGGCACCTGCAGGTGCTGAAGATGGTCATCGAGAACGAACCGATCGGTATCGTCAAGATGTCGAACGAGACGGGCTACCCACATCACAAGGTTCGCTACTCGCTTCGCGTTCTCGAAGAGGAGAACCTCATCGAACCATCGAGCCAGGGTGCCATCACCACGGAACAGACCAACGAATTCGTCGAGGACCTCGACGGTAAGATCGACCACATCATCGAAAAGCTCGAAGGGATGAAGATCGACTCCGTCGCGGAGATCGAATCCTAGAGTTCAGGCACCGTCAGATAGAATTCGTCGTTTCGGGCCTCGGCGAGACAGAGATGATAGCCCTGCTTTCTCGCGAGTTTCACGAAGCTCTTTCGCTTGTCGCGACTCAGTAGTCCGCCGCCCGTCGCCTCCGAGGCGGCCTCCAGGGCCTCCGGCTCGAAGAAACTCCGCGTGACGAGGACGCCCGCCGCGAGCGTCTCCTTCGAACCGCAGACGCGACTGGACGACGTGATGAGCGACGACATCATGCTCTCGCTGGCAGCCAGCCGCGAGTCGTTCATGTCCGCGACGACCAGCGGGTCGCCCATTCGGTCTCGGAGTACGACGTCGAACGTCTCCTCGCCGTGCTGGTCCTGACCGTCTTCGGAGTAGGTGACGCTCACGCCCCCGTCGAGTTCGGCCCGATCGATTCGGGGAATCGCGTCGTAGAGGTCCTCCATCTCGCCGATGGAGTTCGTGTCGCGGATCTCGTAGAGCAATTCGTGGACGACCCAGTCGACGAACCGGTACTCCAGGCTCTCGTGGAGGAACTCCTCGTACGGCTTGCCGTCGACGGTCGTCTCGGCCGCCTCGAACGTCGTGTGGTAGTTCAGTTCGAGGTTCTGGTTGACCTCTCCTTTGTCGGCGCGCTCGCTGTGGGCGCTTTCCAGCGTCGGTTGGCCCTTCGACTCGTAGCGGACGAACAGGTTCGTTCCCTGGAGCGCCTCCGACGGGGAGAGGTTCCGCTCGCCGGCGGCGACCGTACTCGCCTCGACGTCGAGTTTCCGCTCCAGCGTCTCCAGCTTCGACTCCAGTTCCTCGACTTCGGCTCGAAGCTCGTCTCGCTCGTCTCTCACGTCGGTTAGCTCCGCTTCGAGCGCGTCGCGTTCGTCCGCGACGTCGTCGCGCTCGGCCTCGACGTCGAGCAGGTCCGACTCCAGGGCGTCGAGTTCTCGCTCTCGCTCCGCCAACTCCGTCTTGAGGTCGTCGAGCTCTGCTTCGAGCTCGGGATTCGGGTCGCTCACCTCGCGCTCGGGACCGCTCGACGACGCGGCCGCAGTCTGGGAGGCGACCGCTGTTTCTGCGTCCTCACCCGACTCGTCAGGCGGCGTCTCCTGAACGGGGGCTCCGCTCGACGAGTTCGTCCCGTTCGGGGCGGGTCGCTGTGACTGCTCCGCCGGCGTGTGCTGTTGCTGCGTGGCGCTCTCCGAGGCGGGTGGTGCGGTTGCGGGTTCCTCGTCGCGGGGGACGCTCGTCCGCTCGGGGTCCAGGGAGGGTACCGACCGGATCTCCAGGTTGTCCCCTCGGAAGGGGGCGTCGTCCTGTAGCGGATCGGGCGACGGGACACCCGCGTCACTCCCCGAACTACGACGGTCCGGTGTCGAAGTGGGTGTGAGCGGGTCAGCACCGTGATCGGCCGGTTCGTTCGTCCCGTCCGCCGTCGACGCGGGGGCGTCGGAGACCGTGTCGGTCGCTGATTCGTCCGCGGACGCCCTGCCTGCAGTCTCGCCGACGTCCGTCGACTCCGAGTGCCGGTCATCGTCGTCGACGTCGGTTACGGTCTCGTCGTCAGGGACGGCGTCGTCCACTTCGGTTTCCGTCCCGTCGGCGTCCGTCTCTGCGATTCCGTCTCTCCTCTGGTCCTCGGACTCGGACGCCGAGTCGTCGTCCGTCGCGGTCGATTCGGCGTCGTCGTCCTCGGCTTCGTCGTCCTCGGCATCGGCGTCGAGGTCGTCTCCCTCGGCGGCTTGCTCGGCTTCGTCGGCCGCGTCGGCTTCGCTCCCCGCGTCGGCAGCGTCGCTTTCGACCTCCTCAGCGTCCGCATCGGCTGTCACTTCGTCGTCGCTCGAGGACTCCGGCTCGCCCTCGTCTTCGGTGGATTCCTCGGCTGTTGGACCATCAGCGTCGGTCGCCGACTCGACGTCCGTGTCGGCCTCCTCGGTGGGGTCGGCGACCGCCGTGGTCGGTTCGTCGTCTGCACTCTCGTCGTCGGGTTCCGGTTCTGGCTCCGGCAGTTCGATGATGTCTATCGGGACCGGTCGGACCTCGTAGATGCCGACCTCGTCGCTGGCGAGGTCGAACGCCTCGTCGTCGGCTTCGAGTTTGGACCGTTCGCCGACGAACGCCACGCTCATCGACCGTCCGCCGTGATAGACAACGTAGTAGTCGCCACTGAGGACGTTCTCGGAGAGTTCGACGAATCCGGTGAACCCACCGTCGGAGAGCGTTTCGTCGACCTCCGTGAGCGGCGTGTCCTCGGTGTAGTACTTGGCCCTGACCTCGTCGCTCCGCTCTTGCATGACCGCCAGCAGCGGGAGCGCAGGGGAGGGCGCTTCGTGGGCGGTACCATCCGCGCCGTCGAAATCCTCGACGTCGCCGTTCAGGATGCCGACCACGCGACCGTTCAACATACAGAGCTTCGTCGTGCCCGTTTCGACGATGCCCGAGAACTCCTGGTCGGCGAGGTCGTGGAGTCCGCGATAGCCGTCACTGAACGGCCGGGACTCCCAGTCGTCGACTCGCTCGACCACACGCGTACTCATTATATCTCTCAAGTCACATGCGGGCCAAATACTTTGCGCCGTCTGTCAGACGAGCGCAACACATCGGTCGAGTTCGACGTACCTTTTAGGCGCTGTTCCGTACGCGTGGACATGGACGAACAACCGGGGTTGAGCGACCAGTACCGGATGGCGAGTCCCTGGCCGCTGTTCGTGGCCCTGGGACTGGCACTCTCGGAAGTCGGCATCTTCATGGGGCTGTTCCCCGTCGCGGTGGGCGGACTACTGCTTCTCGGTGGGAGCGTCTCGGGCATCCTGCGCGAATCCGGCTACGTCGCGCGGCCCTGGCGGACGTTCGCGCAGCTCGGCGGCTTCTTTGCCCTGCTGGGTGTCATCGTCGTCGGGACGCAGGTGGACCTGGTCACCGCGATAGGGACCGACCCACTCGCACTCATGGGGACCCTCCTCGGCGTCGTTGAGCGGCCGTCGAACTACGCCGTTCTCGGCCGCGGGATGGCCGTCGTCGTCGCCGGCCTGATGATGCTCGCAGCCGGCGGGACGGGGTCGCTCATGGCCAGATCGACGCCGCAACCGTAGGCCGACGGAAAACCAACACGCTATTTAGCAACGTCTGCAAACGTGGGCGTATGTCACCACAGACGTTCGACCGTGAAACCTGGCTCGACCTCACGGTGAACATCGTTCCGCTGGGCATCATGGCGTTCTTCTTCGCCGCCTTCATCGTCGTCCAGCCCTGGGGATTCGACAGCGTACTGAGTGCCGTGCAGTTCTCGCTCATCGGTGTCCCCCTCGTGTTGCTCGCGATCGTCACCTACTACACCGGCCGCGCGATCTTCAACGCCGAACACGCCGAGTAACGCCGTCCTGGTTCGCGAGCGGTCCATTCTCTCGAGAGATTTCATAGACTTCGAGCGGCCGCCGACAGCGACGGAGTAGCACGGTCGGCGGTCAACATAAGCTTTCATTAGTCCGGGGTTCAGAGAGGCGGGTATGGCAGGAGAACAGCTTGCACTCACGGTGCTCATGGGGCTTCTCCTCGTCCTCGTTGCTGCGGTCCTCACGCGACTGGAGGACTGGCGCTCGTACACGCCGCTCGCGGGCGGCGCGGGCGCGGCAGGCGAGGTCGGGCACGCACACGAAGAGAAGCCTGGTGGCATCACGCGCTGGCTTACGACAGTCGACCACAAGGACATCGGCATGCTGTACGGCACGTACGCGATCATCGCGTTCGCCGTCGGTGGCATCATGGCGTTCCTCATCCGCCTACAGCTGATCTCGCCGGACGGTGCGATCATCGGCAATCAGTTCTACAACGCCATCCTGACGAGTCACGGCATCACGATGTTGTTCCTCTTCGGGACGCCGATCATCGCGGCGTTCGCGAACTACTTCGTCCCGCTGCTCATCGGCGCCGACGACATGGCGTTCCCGCGTATCAACGCCATCGCGTTCTGGCTGCTGCCGCCGGGCGCGCTGCTCATCTGGGGCGGCTTCTTCACCGCACCGCTGGGCATCGGTATCGACGCCGCGCAGACGTCCTGGACGATGTACACGCCGCTGTCGGTCGAACAGGCCAACCCCGGCGTGGACCTGATGCTGCTGGGTCTGCACCTGACCGGTGTCTCGGCGACGATGGGTGCCATCAACTTCATCGCGACCATCTTCACCGAGCGCGGTGACGACGTCACCTGGGCGAACCTCGACATCTTCAGCTGGACCATCCTCACCCAGTCCGCACTCATCCTGTTCGCGTTCCCGCTGCTGGGCAGCGCCATCGTCATGCTGCTCCTGGACCGCAACCTCGCGACGACGTTCTACGCCGTCGAGGGTGGCGGCTCGATGCTGTGGCAGCACCTGTTCTGGTTCTTCGGACACCCCGAGGTGTACATCCTCGTCCTCCCGCCGATGGGGATCGTCAGCCTCGTCATTCCGAAGTTCTCCGGTCGGAAGCTGTTCGGCTTCAAGTTCATCGTCTACTCGACGCTGGCGATTGGCGTCCTGAGCTTCGGCGTCTGGGCGCACCACATGTTCACGACGGGCATGGACCCGCGCCTGCGCGCCAGCTTCATGGCGGTCTCCATCGCCATCGCGATACCGAGCGCGGTCAAGACGTTCAACTGGATCACCACGATGTGGAACGGCCGACTGCGGCTGACCACGCCGATGCTGTTCTGCATCGGCTTCGTCTCGAACTTCATCATCGGCGGCGTCACGGGCGTCTTCCTCGCGTCCGTCCCCATCGACCAGATTCTGCACGACACCTACTACGTCGTCGGTCACTTCCACTACATCGTCATGGGTGCCATCGGCTTCGCCGCGTTCGCGGGGCTGTACTACTGGTTCCCCATCTTCACGGGCAAGATGTACCAGCGCACGCTCGCGAAGTGGCACTTCTGGCTGTCGATGATCGGCACCAACCTGACGTTCTTCGCCATGCTCGCGCTGGGCTACCTCGGGATGCCCCGTCGCTACGCGACCTACGCCTTCGACGGTGCAATCGCGCCGCTGGCGCAGATCACGCTGTACCACCAGCTCGCGAGCGTCGGTGCGGTCATCCTGCTCGTCGGCCAGCTCATCTTCGTCTGGAACTTCGTCAACTCCTGGCTGGAAGGCCCGGCCACGGCGTCCGCCGACCCGTGGAACCTCAAGGAGACCGACCAGTTCACGAAGGAGTTCGACTGGTACGAGCGCAAGCTCGAAACGGCCATCGCGGACGGTGGCGACGACGACGACACGCTCGTCGCTGACGGCGGCGAGAGCGTCGACGAGTAACTCGCGCTCATTTTCGGCTTTCTGTCGTCGACTTGCTTCGCGTTTTGCGATTCGCGTTTCGACCAAGAGGTGTCTGTGAGCTGTTTCGTCGAGGAATCCGTCCGGTCGTCGCGTTCTGTGCTCGCCGTCGTCAGAACGGTCCGCCGAAGACGAGGACGAACCCGGTCGCGAACATCAGGAACGCGATGCCGAACAACACGAGAAACAGGAGTTCCTTCTCGGACATGCCCGGTGCTACGGCGCGGAAGTGAAAAGGCTAACCGACTTCGAGTGCAACCCTCGGTCGTGAACGAACGCTACGAACAGACGTCCGGAAAATGGGTCATCCTCGCGGTCTACGTCGGCGTCCTCGTCGTGACCGCCTTCCTCGGGCTCGTCCTGGGCATCGCACAGCCCGTCGAACTGAATCCGGTTCTGTTCGGCGTCGTCCCGCTCCCCCCGACGCCGCTGGGGATGGTCACCTTCGGCGTCGTCACGGTCGGCGTGGGCCTGGGCGTCCTCCTGGCCATCATCCACGTGGTTTCGACGAGATTCGACGAGGGTCGTCCCTCCGAGTGACGGAGGCGGAGACCGACGTCAGTCGTCCTGGACCTGGTCGCGAATCCGCTCGGGGACGCTGGGGTCTCGGAGCGTGGTCGTGTCGCCGAGGTCCTCGTCGTTGGAGATGTTCTCCAGCAGGCGACGCATGATCTTTCCGGAGCGGGTCTTCGGCAGGTCGTCGACGAAGGCGATGGCGTTGGGACGCGCGAACTTGCCGATCTCCTCCTCGACAGCGGTGACGATCCGCTGGCGGACCTCCTCGCTCGGCTCGACGCCCTCGCGGAGGATGACGTACACGTCGGGAACCTCACCTTTCTCGTCGTGCTCGCGGGAGACGACGGCTGCTTCGGCAACGTCCTCGACCTCGGAGACGGCGGATTCGAGCTCCATGGTACCGAGGCGGTGGCCCGCGACGTTCATCACGTCGTCGAGGCGGCCGAGGATGCGGAAGTAGCCGTCGCGCTCGTGTACGGCACCGTCGCCGGCCTTGTACACCCAGTCGGCCATGTCGTCGGAGTCGGTGTCGGAGAAGTCGCGCCAGTACTCGTCGATGAACCGCTCGTCGTCGCCGTAGACGGTCTGGAGCATGCCGGGCCACGGTTTCTCGATGACGAGGTTGCCCGCGCGTCCCGCGGCCTCTTCGAGCGGTTCGCCGTTGTCGTCGAGGATGGCCGGCTCGATTCCGGGACACGGGTAGCCCGCAGAGCCGGGCTTCATGTCCTTGAGCGCGGGGAGGTTCGTGATGAGGTGGCCGCCCGTCTCGGTCTGCCACCAGGTGTCGACGATGACCGCGTCCTCGTCGCCGATGTACTTGTAGTACCACAGCCAGGCTTCGGGCTGGATGGGCTCGCCGACGGTGGTCATGTGTCGGAAGTCGAAGTCGTAGTCCTGGGGGTACTGCTCGCCCCACTTCATGAACATCCGTACGGCGGTCGGTGAGGTGTGGAAGACGTCGACGTCGTATTTCTCGGCGATCTCCCAGATGCGACCCTTGTGCGGATGGTCGGGTGCGCCCTCGTACATGACGGAGGTGGTCCCGAGCGCGAGCGGGCCGTAGACGATGTAGGAGTGGCCCGTGATCCAGCCGATGTCGGCGGCACACCAGTAGGTGTCCTCGGGTTCGATGTCGAGGACGTACTTCGACGTGGCGGTCGCGTAGGAGAGATAGCCTCCGGTGCGGTGCTGACAGCCCTTCGGCTTCCCGGTCGTTCCCGAGGTGTACATCAGGAACAACGGGTCCTCGGCGTCCCGAGAGACGGGCTCGACAGTTGCCCGTTCGTTGTCGGCCATCAGTTCCGAGACGAGCAGGTCGCGACCGTCCTGGAGGCCGACGTCCTCGTGAAGCTCGCCGTCGTGTCGCTCCCAGACGAGGAGTTTGTCGACGTCCTTGTCAGCGAGGTCGAGTGCTTCGTCGGCCTTCTGCTTGTGGTTCAGGAAGTCACCGCGGCGGTAGTAGCCGTCGACGGTGACGACGACGTCGCTGTCGGCGTCGTCGACGCGGTCGGCGAGCGCCTGCGCGGAGAAGCCGGCGAAGACCTCGCTGTGCGGCGCGCCGATGCGTGCGCACGCGAGCATCGTGATCGGCAGCGCCGGTACCATCGGGAGATGGAGCGTGACGACGTCGTCCTCCTCGACGCCGGCGTCTTTCAGGGCGGCAGCCATCTGGTTCACTTCGCGGTAGAGGTCCTGATAAGTGATGTTCCGCTGGGTGCCGTCCTCACCCTCCCAGAGGAGTGCGGTCTGGTTCTTCCGCTCGTCGAGGTGGCGGTCGATACAGTTCGCCGAGGCGTTGAGTTTCCCGCCGGTGAACCAGCCGTAGAAGGGCGGGTTCGAGTCGTCGAGAACCTGGTCCCATCGCTCGTCCCAGTCGAGCAGTTCGGCGTACTCCGCGAACGCTTCGGGATAGTTCTCCTCGTAGCGGTCGTAGATGTCCGAGTCCGTGCAGTTGGCTTGCCCGACGAAATCCGGCGATGGCCGGAAATACTCCTGTTCCGTGAGTCGCGATTCGAGTGCGGCGTCTATATCGTCATCGTCGCTCATGATTCGAGCACCTGTGGTCGAATACTTGCGTCGCTGCCATGAATCTAACCTAAGGGGTGTGACAGGAAAACGCAAGGGAGTTCTTCACGAATCGGCCGTGACGCCTGCGCCGTCCGTCACATCGTCACGCCGGCCGTCTCGCTGTAGGAGCCGAACTGGTCCTCGAAGACGCCCATGATCTCGCCCATCGTGGCGTAGGCCTTCACCGCGTCGACGATGTACGGCATGACGTTCTCGTCCGTCTCGGAGGCGTCGGCGAGCGCGTCGAGTGCGGCGTCGACCGCCTCGTCGTCACGGGTTGCCTTCACGTCGGCCAGTCGCTCGCGCTGGCGGCGCTGGACGTCCTCGTCGACCGTCAGGAGCTCCGGTTCTGTGTCCTCCTCGATCTGGTAGCGGTTCACGCCGACGACGACCTCCTCCTCGTCCTCGACGCGCTCCTGGTACTCGTAGGCGCTGTCCTGAATCTCCCGGTGGAAGTACCCCTGTTCGATACCGTCGAGGACGCCGTCACGGACCGACCCGTCGCCCATCTCTCGAATCTCCTCGATGTAGGCCATCGTCTGTTCCTCGACCTCGTCGGTCAGCGACTCGACGGCGAAGCTCCCACCGAGCGGGTCGACGATGTCCGCCGCGCCGGACTCCTCGGCGATGATCTGCTGCGTTCGCAGTGCCACGCGGACCGCCTTCTCGCTGGGAAGTGCGAGTGCTTCGTCGAAGCTGTTGGTGTGGAGACTCTGTGTGCCGCCGAGGACGCCAGCGAGCGCCTGGATGGTCACCCGGACGACGTTGTTCAGCGGCTGCTGGGCAGTCAGCGACTGGCCGGCGGTCTGGGTGTGGAACTTCATCGCCTTGCTTGCGTCGGCGTCCGCCCCGTACCACTCGTCCATCACGCGGGCGTAGATGCGCCGTCCCGCGCGGAACTTCGCCACCTCCTCGAAGATGGAGTTGTGGGAGTTGAAGAAGAAGGAGAGTTGTGGGGCGAACTCGTCGACGTCGAGGCCGGCCTCCAGACACGCCTCGACGTACGCGAAGCCGTCGGCGAGCGTGAACGCGAGTTCCTGCACGGCCGTCGACCCGGCCTCGCGGATGTGATATCCCGAGATGGAGATGGGCTTGATGTTCGGCGTCTCTTCGACGGCGAACTCGACGGTGTCGACGACGAGGTCCAGCGACGGCTCCGGGGGGACGACCCACTCTTTCTGCGCGATGAACTCCTTGAGCATGTCGTTCTGGAGGGTGCCGCGGATCTCCTCGCGGGGGACGCCCTGCTGATCGGCGATGGCGACGTACATGGCGTAGATGACCGGCGCGGAGGGGTTGATGGTGAACGAGGTCGACACCTCGGAGAGGTCGATGCCGTCGAAGAGGATCTCCATGTCCCTGAGCGTGTCGACGGCCACGCCCTCGCGGCCGACCTCGCCGTCGGCCATGTCGTGGTCGGAGTCGATACCCATCAGCGAGGGCATGTCGAACGCCGTCGAGAGCCCGGTCTGGCCCTCGTCGGTCAGGTAGTGGAAGCGCTCGTTCGTCTCCTCGGCGGTCCCGAAGCCGGCGAACTGTCGCATCGTCCAGGGTCGGCCGCGATACATCGTCGGGTAGACGCCGCGGGTAAACGGCGGTTCTCCCGGGAACCCGAGGTCGTCGTCGTAGTCGAGGTCGGCGACGTCGTCGGGCGTGTACAGGCGGTCAACGCCGAGGTTCGAGACCGTCGCGAAGCGGTCCTTCCGCTCGCCGTAGTTCTCCACGACGGGGTCGAGCGTGTCGTCCTCCCAGTCGGCTTTCGCCTCCCGAATCGCCGCGAGGTCCTCGTCGTCGTACATAGTGTCGAACTTCACCCGCTCGGGCAATCAATGTTCGGTGGGTTTCAGAACAGGTCGTCGGAATCTGCCGACGTCTCCGCTTTCCGCTCGACGAGCAGCGAATCGAGCGCCGTCGAGAGTTCCTCCTCGTTCGGAACCGCCAGAATCTCACATTCGAAGTCGACAGCCTCGGTCCGCATGGTGGACTCGATGACGAAGCCGTGGGTCTGGAACGGACCGAGCTGGTCGGTGACGATCTGGAGCAGTTCCATCTCCATGTCGTCGACGTACTCCGGTGGCGTGTGCTCGACGCTGCTCTGGAGGACGTTCGCCCAGCCGTCGATGAAGCCGCTGGTCATGACGTTGCCCAGTTCCTCGATGGCGCTTCGGTGCATGTCGGTGAGTCCATCTCCGTCGGGCTCCATCGGGAGGAGCGCTTCTGCGATGTTGGTCGCCGACGCCTCGTCGAACAAGATGACGAGCGTGCCGCTCGGCGTCCCGCCGAACTCGACGGTCGTGCCGACGTAGCTGCCGTCGAGATGGCTCGTGATGTCGTCGATGGGCGTGAAGCTGATCCCCGAAACGTCGGCGTACGTCTCGACGCCGCTCATCGTCGAGGCGTGCTCGGCGGCTCGCTCCGTACCTTCCTTCGTGAGGTCACTGAACACCGACAGCTTGTCCAGAGCGAGGAGCGTCCCATCACCGGCGTCGTCGACGCTGCCGAGAACGCTCTCGAGCGACCCCTGATCGGGCGCGAGGTAGATGTCGATGCCAGCGACCCGGTCGTTCCAGGAGATGTCGCTCCGGAACACGAGCAGGCTCTCGGTCTCGGGGCTGGCCGTGTCGAGGTCGAGCGTTTCGGGTGTGGGGGATTGGAGGTACGTCGGGGGAGACATCCCGAGTCCGGTCTCCAGGTAATCGCCCCAGCCCGCCATGAAGCCGCCGACCATGACGTTGGCGAGTTCCTCCAGACTGCTTCGGGCGAGCGATTCGTCGGCCGAACTGGGGACGAGCGAGTCCGTGAGTGCTGTCGACGACTCCTGGCTGAACGTGACCAGGACGGTCCCGGAGAGTTCGCCGTCGATGCGAAACTTGACGCCTTCGTAAGTGCCGTCTTCGAGATCGCGGACGATGTCCCGTCGGTCGACCACGGTTATCTTCGCCACGTCGATAGCGGCGTCGACGTTCGTCATCGTCGACAGCGCTTCGGTGGCCTCTTCGGCCCCTTCCCTCGCGAGCAGATTGAACTCTTCCAGCGCCTTGATGTCGACGTTCATAACGGTCCCGACGATGGCGGTCTCTCGTGGCGATGGTGTCTCCTGGCCATTGTCTATCGTCTCTGAGATTCGCTCGGAAGCTGTGAAGTCATCGCCGGACAGACCTGCGACACTTCAGTCTAACCGTATATTACTGTTGAGAGGCAAAACACTTTCCCCGACCGTGGGAACGTCGTTCGGGAACCGACCGCAGTTCAGCTGTCCTGCAGCCGTTTCGTCTTTTCGACGAGGGGGTGGTGGGCATAATCGACGACTGCGATGTCGTCGAGCGTCTCCAGACCCTCGTTCCGCGCCGTCTCGGCCATCCCGAGTTCGACCCGCTCGTCGAGAACGATGACGTAGGCGTCCATCTCCTCGACGTCCAGTTTGGAGGCGGCTTTCACGCGGTGGTGGCCGTCGGCGAGGATGAGGTTGCCGCCGTTGTCGATGACGACGAGCGGTTCGGCGAGCCCGTGTTCGAGTTCGTATATTCGGCCCTCGAGTTCGTCGCCGTAGACCTTGTTCTGCGTCGGTGTGAGCTTCGAGAGCGGCACCTCACGGCGCTCCTCGTGGACCTCGACGTCGTGGATGCCCGCGAGCGTCCGCATCAGTTTGTCCACCTTTCCGGGCGTCGCGCGTTCGATCTGGCTGCGAATGACGTCGGCGTGACTGATGATGCCGACGAGGTTGCCGGCGTCGTCGACGACCGGGAGTCGCTGGATACCCGACCGGAGGATGACCCGCGCCGCGTCGTTCAGTTCCATCCCCGGATGTGCGACGAGCAGTTCCTGGCTCATCACCTTGAAGATGGGGTCGTTGTCCTCGGCGAGGAGGAGGTCGCGCGCACTCACGAATCCCTCGACGCGTCGTCGCTCGGTCACGGGGAACCCGCTGTGACCGTCACTTTCGGCGATGCGGCGAGCGACGTCGCCGACGCTATCGTCGGGTGACACCGTCTCGACGTCCCGGGTCATGTAATCTTGCACCCGGAGTTTCTCGTCGTCGTCTCGTCCCATGGCATATGCGTCAACTGCCACGGGTGAAAAGGCTCCCGTTCACTCCGATTCTTGCTCGTCGTCCGCTGGGTCGTCCGCGTCGTCCGATTGGTCTCGGCCGGCCTCGACGACCCACTCGACCCTGGATTCGGTCATCCGAAGCGGTTGGTCGTCGAACGATCCGCGGGTGACGCTGAACTTGTTCGTCCGGGACTCGACGGCGTCGAGGAAGCGGTCGGTCATCACGGACTGGACGACGCGCACGAGCGACTCGTCGTCGTCGTCGATGGTGTCGAGCAGCCCGAGCGTGATCTGTGCGCCGGCCATGTCCGAGTGCCCGCCCGCGCTGCCGATCTGTCCGTACGCGTCTCGCAGCGTCTCCCCGAGGTCGATGTCCGCGCCGCGAGCGCGGGCGGAGGCGTAGATGGTGCCGTCCATGAGCCCGTAGACGAGCGTGATCGTCACGCCCTCGAGGTCGAGCAGCCTGTCGGCGGCCTGGGCCAGCGCGTCGCGGTCGTTGAGGTCGCCGACGCAGGTCAACAGCACGGGGCCGTACTGCTGGCGATTGGAGATGGCGTTCGCGATGGTCTCGAAGGTGTCCGCGCTGATGCTGGGCGTTTCGATGCGTTCGAGCGTTCCGGCGTCGGCGGTCGTGACGAGGTGTGCCGCCGCTTCGAGGTCCGCCGGACACGCTTCGCGGGTGAACTCACGCGTGTCGACGCGGATGCCGAACAGGAGTCCCGTGGCGACGTCCTCGTCGAGCCCGATACCGAGCGTGCGGAGGTAGTCCACCATGAGGGTACTGGTCGCGCCGACCTCGCTTCGAAGGTCGACGTACTTCGCGTCCACGGGAATCCGTGGCGGATGGTGGTCGATGACGATGTCGATGGGCGTGTCCTTCGGGAGCTGGTCGTTGACCCCCGGCCGGGAGTGATCGACGAGCGCGAAGCTCTCGTACTCCTCGACGAGGTCGTCACCGCGGTCGAAACTCCGGAGGTCGAAATCGAGGAGGTTGACGAACGCACGGTTCTCCTGGTGGGTGATGGAACCGAAGTAGCAGATATCGGCATCACAGCCGACGCGGTCGGCCAGAACCTCCAGTGCGACCGCGCTCGCGATGGCGTCCGGGTCGGGGTTGTCGTGGGTCACGATCGCGAGCGGCTCCGCCAGATTCCGGAGGATGCTGACGAGCTGGCGGGCCTGCAAGCCCTCGTCGCCGACGCTCGTGCGGAGCTTCCGTGCGGTCTCCCGTCCTCTGTCGATCGTCTCGTCGGCCACCTCGTCGAGGTCCGCCACGTCCGACGGTGTCGGGTCGGCCCCGCTGTAGGCGACGAGGTGGGCCGCGGGAAACGCCGTTCTGGCCGCGGACGCTGCTGCGACGTTCTGGGTCGCGTCGTCCCCTGCGACGAACACGGTGGTGATCCCGTCGTCGAAGCCCGCGAGCACGTCGGGGTCCGTCGGTGCGGCCTGACTGGCGTTGACGCCCTCTTCACGGAGTGTGTCGACCCGCCGCTCCTCGTCGCAGACCACCAGAAGCTGTCCCGGCCAGTCACGTATCTCGTCGATCAGGCTTCGACCGAACGAGCCACACCCCAGAACGAGCCGGGCGTACATACGATAGCGGTTCGTGCCCGGCGTCAAAAAGCTACCACACTGACGCTCACTTCAGTCGCTCCTGGAGGAACGATGGGTGTGCCGCGGTCACGCCGTCGATGCCGAGGATGTGTTCGTTGATGACGTCGCCGACGGCCCCGCTGTCGGCCGCCCTGACTTCGGCCATCAGCATGTGGTCGCCGCTGGAGGTGTACAGCGACTCGATCTCCTCGACCTCGGTGAGTTTGCGCGTGGCCTCGACGTAGCGCTCGCTCTCGACCTCGATGCCGACCTGTGCGATGGTCTGGCCGGAGAGCTTCTTCGGGTCGACGTCCGCGGAGTAGCCGACGATCACGCCCTCCTCTTCGAGCTTCTGGATGTACTTCCGGACGGTGGGTTTGGACACGTTCGCGCGGTCGGCGATCTCCGAATAGGAGGCCTGGGCGTCCTCTTCGAGGACAGAGAGAATACGATCCTCCGTAGACTCGACACTCATAGACGATTCTTTTCGGTGCGAGAAAAAATACCTTCCGAACCACAAACCCGAATTCGGGGTTGGTTACTTGTGGAGGTCGAGGAGTTCGTCGTAGGACCGGTCCCACTGGTGGTCCTCGTCGAAGTACTGTTCGGCGACGGGCTGGTCGGGCATCTCGCCGATCGCCTGTTTCTCCTCGCTGTAGGAGGGGCGCGGGTCGTCGCGGTAGAAGCGACCGGTGAGGACCTCGCCCTCGTAGAGCTTCGATTCGACCTCGTACATCATCTGGCCCGCCTCGCGGCGGTCGGTGACGTCGAAGTCGTACTCGTCGGAGTCCTGGACGTCCGTGTACGGGACGTAGTGCTTCGCGTCCTTGTTCCAGGTCGGACACTGGGTCAGGAAGTCGACGTGTGCGAAGCCGTCGTGTTCGATGGCTTCGGTGATGATCTCCTTCGCCTGGTTGGGGTTGACCGCCGCCGTCCGGGCGACGTAGGAGGAACCGGCCGCCAGCGAGAGGCTGAGCGGGCGAAGCGGTGACTTCGCCGAGCCGTGGGGCTGGGTCTTCGACTTGTGCCCCTTCGGACTGGTGGGCGACGTCTGGCCCTTCGTGAGCCCGAAGATCTCGTTGTTGAACACGATGTAGGTCATGTCGTGGTTCTCGCGAGCGGTGTGGATGAAGTGGTTGCCCCCGATGCCGTAGCCGTCGCCGTCGCCGCCGGCGGCGATGACTTCGAGTTCGGGGTTGGCCAGCTTCGCCGCGCGAGCGACGGGCAGGCTGCGGCCGTGGATTGAGTGGTAGCCGTAGCTCTCGAAGTAGCTGGAGAGCTTGCCGGAACAGCCGATGCCCGTGACCAGAAGCGTCTCCTCTGGCGAGCGGCCGACCTCCGGCATCGCCTGCTTGAGCGCCTTGAGGACGCCGAAGTCACCACAGCCCGGACACCACGTCGGCTGCGGTTCCGTTCCGGGCGTGAAGTCCTCGCTCTCGATCTCCTCTTCCTCTCCGATTGCGCTGAATGCACTCATGGTCTAGTCACCTGCTGCAGGTACGTACTTCATGGTCTCGTCGGGGAGGTCCCCGCCGTCGATGCTGGTCTCGAAGCCCTCGACGATGTCGCGGGGTTCGAACGGGTTGCCGTTGTACTTCAGCAGGCTCGACAGCTTCGGCCCGAAGCGACCGAGTTCCTTCTGGGTCAGGCCGCGGAACTGGGCCGTGGCGTTCATCTCGACGACCAGACATTCCTCGACGGATTCGAGGAAGTCGGTGACCTCGGCGACGGGATAGGGCATCAGGTCGCCGACGCCCATCGCCTTGACCGAGTGGCCCTGCTCGTTGAGGCGGTCGACGGCCTCGAACACGGTGTCCTGCTGGCTACCCCACGTGAGGAGGCCGTAGTCGGCGTCCTCGGGACCGTGGACGGTCTGGTGGGACTCCTCGGCGGCGTCGAGCTCCGAACGGACGGAATCGAGCTTCTGGAGGCGACGGTTCATCTGCGCGACCCGGTTGGCCGGGTCCTCGGAGATGTGGCCGGTCGGCGAGTGCTCGTTCCCGGACGCGAGGAAGCGACCCCCCTTCTGGCCGGGGATCGAGCGCGGGCTCACGCCCTTCTCGGAGTCGTGCTGGTAGCGTTCGAACTTCCCGGATTCGTGGTGTGCAGCCTCGGCCAGTTCGTCCTCGGTGAGGACGGTTCCGGGGTCCGGGTTCGGTTCGCGGTCGAAGAAGTCCGCGTCGACGTTGCGGAGTTCGCCCTGCAACTTCTGGTCGTAGACGACGATCGCCGGCAGGTGGTACTCGTAGGCGATCTCGAACGCCTTTCGCGTCTGGTCGTAGCACTCCCGGATGTTGCTGGGGGCGAAGACGACGCGACAGGAGTCGCCCTGACTCGTGTACAGGACGTGTTCGAGGTCGGCCTGCTCGGGCTTCGTCGGCATCCCGGTCGACGGCCCGGCGCGCATGGCCTCGAGCAGGACGATGGGCGTCTCGGTCATCTCGGCGAGGCCGAGCGGTTCGGACATCAGCGAGAAGCCACCGCCGGACGAGCCGGACATGGCCTTCGCGCCGGCGTGGGACGCACCGAGCGCCAGCGCCGCCGCCGCGATCTCGTCCTCGACCTGCTCGGAGACGCCGCCGAACTTCGGCAGGTGCTGGGACATGATGGTGAACACGTCGGTCCACGGCGTCATCGGGTAGCCCGAGATGAACCGACAGCCCTCGTCGAGCGCCGCGTAGGCGATGGCGTTCGATCCGGAGAGCAGCGCCTGCTCGTTCTCGTGGTCGCCCGTCGGGACGCGGAGGTCGTGGGTGAACTCCTGCTCGGAGACCGCGTCGTAGGCCTCGTTCAGGATGGTGATGTTCGTCTCCGCGATGTCCTCGGGCATGTTCGCCCTGATGAGTTCCTCGAAGTACGAGACGTCGATGTCCAGCAGCGCGGCGGTGACGCCGACGCCGGCGGTGTTCCGCATGACCTCGCGACCGTGTTCGCGGGCCATCTCCCGCAGGTTCATCGGGTAGAGGTGCCAGCCGTTCTCCTCGGCGCGTTCTTCGAGGTTCAGCTCGGCGGCCGCCTCCTCGTCGATGAGTCCTTCGTCGTAGACGATGATGCCGCCTTCACGAAGGTCGTCGAGGTTCTCCGAGAGCGGTTTCAGCTCCTCGTTCCCGTAGACGGACCCCTCGGATGGGTTGCGTGCGAAACTGTCGCCCAGCGCCAGCAAGAAATTGTAGCCGTCGCCTCGCGACCGGACGTTCGATGCGCTCGCGCGTACCTCCACGAACGTGTGACCGCCGCGAATGCGCGACGGGTAGTGCCGATGAGTGAAGACGTGAAGTCCCGCGCGCATCAGGGCCTTCGCGAAGTTCTGGCTCGTCGAGTCGATTCCGTCTCCGGAACCACCCGCAATTCGCCAGATAAGTTCGTTTTCTGTCATGGTTAAATCCTCGGCCCCAGTAGACGGGTGCCGTATCTCAACCCACGATTGGCCCTAACTAAAGAGTTTTCACTGTATCACCCGTTATTAATCGTTATCTTTGGTTTCGGCGGCTGAAACGGTAGATTTCGAGATTGAATCTGGCGGTTCCATCCGTGTTTGAAACGTTGGGCCTTAGCCGAATCGTTCCGATTAACAGCAAGTACATTCAGGAAAGTTGATTATATTCTTCAGATTCGTCTCACGTTTTCCGGTCCGGCTCCTCTCTCGGGGTTGGGAACGTCGGGGGTTTGCCGCCGACGAGAAGAGTCCGTGAAGTGACTACCGGTCGGTTCGGGACCGTCCTACGTCGGCGTCTGCCTGTAGATGAGGTTGCGCTGGACCTCGTTCACGCCCTCGTAGATGACGGGGATGCGGACGTCGCGATACACCCGCGAGATGCGACGGTCGCTCAGTACCGACCGGCCGCCGTGGAGTTGCATCCCCTTCTCGGCGCACTCGCGGGCCGTCTCCGTCGCTTTCACCTTGGCCATCGCTGCCCAGAACCCGGGGTGGTCGCCGGACGAGACGTGCTCGGCGGCGCGCCAGACCAGGGATCTGGCGGCCTCGAATTCGGTCCGCATGTCGGCCAGTTCGTGCTGGACGGACTGGAATTCGTTGACCGTCCGTCCGAACGATTCCCGGTCGTGGACGAAGTCCCACGCCTCCTCGATCGCAGCGGCGGCGAGTCCGACGCCGTGCCCGCCGACGGCGATGCGACCGTAGTTGAAGAACTCCGCGAGCATGTAGAAGCCAGCGCCCTCGACGCCGATGAGGTTCGCCTCGGGCACGCGGCAGTCGTCGAAGACGATGTGGCCCTGCTTCGACGCGCAGAAGCCGATCTTCTCGGGGATGTGCTCGGCCTCGTACCCGTCTGTGTCGGTGGGGACGATGAACAGCGAGTAGTTGCCGTAGCGGTCCTCGCCGTCGCTCGTCTTCGCGTACACCGTCAGCCAGTCGGCTTCGACGGCGTTGCCGATCCAGTACTTCTCGCCGTCGATGACCCACTCGTCACCGTCCTTCGTCGCCGTCGTCTGCATCCCGGCGAGGTTGCTCCCCGTCTCCGGTTCCGAGACCGCCATGCCGGTCAGCATCTCGTTCTCGCCGACGGGTCTGAGATACTGCTCTTTCTGCTCTTCGGTCCCGTTCTGCTGGAGGATCTCCGTCCCGAAGCTCGCCAGTTGCAGCGTCAGTCCGATACCGGCGTCAGCGCGGAAGAACTCCTCTGATATCGCCAGCGTCTCCGCGAGCGAGAAGTCGCGGCCGCCGTACTCCTCGCTCACGTCCTGGGCGACGAGCCCGGCGTCCATCCCGGCCTCGAGTACCTCCCACGGGTACTCGCCGCGCTCGTGGTACTCGGCGGCGTTCGGTGCGACGTACTCCTGTGCGAACTCGTGGGCCTCCTGTTTGACCGCTCGTGCCTCCTCGGGGACCGGGGTCTCCGTCAGCAGTTCCATGCCAATAGTCTACGGATGGCTGGCGGATATAGCTCCGCAAATATGGAAAAACAATAAACTCGTTTGCAGTTCAGACTTCGATCTTCTGCATCAGAGAGACGAGTTCTTCGAGTTCGGGGAAGGTGTAGACTTTCACGTCGACGTTGGCGTCGGGCGCGTGGACGCGCGAATCGAACATGAGCGCCATCTCGTCGTTGCGGTCCCCGACGAGATTGTCCACCATCCCGCTCCCTGGGCCGAACGTGAACGTCGGGGTCGACATGTCGATGGTGGTCTGGAGGACGTTCGCCCAGCCGTCGATGAAGCCGCTGGTCATGATGTTGCCGATCTCCTGGATGGCCGACCGCTCCATGTCGGTGAAGCCGCTGCCCGAACTGTCCCCGCCCATGTCGCCGAGCATGTGACTGGCCAGCGCCTTCGCGTCTTCTGCGTTGAACAGGAAGAGGATGTGCCCGTGAGGTGGCTCCTGCAACTCGATACTGATACCGATCTGTTCGTCGTGTCCGATGTGGGTCTTGATGTCGGGGATGTCGATGAAGTTGATCTTCGTGATCTCCATCTCAGTGTCCATGCCCGTCATCTGATTGAGATGGCTCGCCACCTGATTGCCGCCCTCCTTGGCCATCCGATTGAACAGACCCAGCTTCCGTATATCTATCATCAAGCTCATGGTCGATGCGTTCCAGGTACTGTCCGTCTATTGCGACTCACCCCATATAACTCGTGTCCCCTCCTTATTGAAATTGAAACCGAAGTCGACCATTCAAATCTGGTCTTGTAATCCTCGAACATTATTATCATGTGTGATATTGTGGGAGGAGATAACATATAGCAGCACCTGAAACAATGTATCATGCGTAGATTGTTCGGTGGACGTTCACCCTCGTCCGAACGCACCGAAGTGAAATCAACTGACGGTGGCTCGGTCCAGAAGAACGGCGGCTTCGACCGGACGACGGCCGAGGCGATAATCGACGGGCTTCCCGATGCGACGCTGCTCGTGGACGAACAGGGACGGGTCACAGCACTCAACGACGCAGCCCAGAGCCTGTACGACGTAGAGTCGTCGGACGCGGTCGGCCGAGACGTCGCCTCGCTCGACGACCGCATGGGACAAGACACCGACGTCGTCCGACAGGCCATCGAACAGGGCGAAGATGTGCAAGACCGGACCGAGACGATAGCGGTGGGTGAGACCGAGAAACAGGTCGATTGGACGGTTTCGCTCCGTACCGACGAGTCAGGAGACGTCTTCGGAGCGGTGGTCGTCGTCACCGATCGAACGGAGGCCCTCGAACAGCGCCGGCGCAAAGAGGCGCTCGAAACCTACCAGAACGAGGTTCTCGACGACCTCCGTGACAAGATCGCCCGGCTCGCACAGGGCGACCTGACGCTCGACCTTGCGATTCCCGAACCGGATGGTGACTTCGAGGAGTTGCAGGCCGTCCACGAGGAGTTCCGTGCGATGAACGACGACCTCGGCGCCGTCGTGACGAACCTGCGAAGCGTCGTCACGGACCTGACCGACAAATCCGAGACCGTCGCGGAAACCAGCGACGTCCTCTCCTCGTCGAGCGAGGAGGTCACCGCGTCAATCGAGGAGATCGACGCCTCCTCCGGTGAGATGGCTGACGGTGCCGAACGGCTCGCTGCGGAGACCGAGCGTGCCGACCAGAACGTCGACGACCTCTCGGCGTCCATCGAGGAAATCACCGCCTCGGCCCAGCAGATACACGCCCGCTCCGAGGAGGCTGCGGAACTCAGCGACGCCGGCGTCGCGGAGATGCGGGACGCGCTGGCGGAGATTCGCGAGGCGACCGACGCCGCATCGACGGTCGCTGACGACATAGACTCCCTCGAAGACCGGATGGAGGCCGTCGGCGAGACGGTGCAGGTGATCAGCACCATCGCCGAGCAGACCAACATCCTCGCACTCAACGCCAACATCGAGGCCGCACGCGCCGGCAACGGGGGCGAGGGCTTCGCTGTCGTCGCCGACGAGGTCAAGAGCCTCGCCGAGGAGTCGCAGTCGTCTGCCGGCGACATCGCGGCTATCATCGAGGAGGCGCAGGACCAGACAGCCGAGGTCGTCGAGAGCATCCGCGCTGCGAACCGCCGCGTCGCGGACGGTGCGGACGCGGTGGACGACGCCGTCGACACCGTCGAGGACATCCGCGAGCGGGTCGAGGAGACGAACCAGGGTGTCGACGAGATAACGGGTGCCGTCGAGTCACAGGCCCACAACGCCGAGGAAGTCAGTTCGGTCATCGACGAGACGACCGCGATGTCCCAGCAGATCAGCGCCTCGCTGGAGGAGATATCGGCGGGAATCGACGAACAGGCGACGGCCATGGATCAGGTCGCACACCGCTCGGTGTTCCTGAGCCAGGTCAGCGATGACCTGCACGAACTCGTCGACCTGTTCAAACTCGACGACGACGAGAACGCGAATATGGACGACGTCGACGATCACGCCACCGACGCGGTCGACATGGAGGACGTCACGGTCGAGACGGATGCGACGAAAGCTAACGTCGATGGCGGTGCGCAGCAACTCGCCGAGAACGCAACGGCTTCGACCCGCGGGACGACGAATGTGGGCTCACCCGACGGCGATTCGACGAGCGGCGACGGCCCGACGACGCTGACCCCTGACGACTTCTAACTCACTCCCAGTCTTCGAGCCGGACCACGCTATCGGACCTGAGCCATTCGGCTTCGGACGGGCCACGCAGAACCGCGTCGCCGTCGTCCTCCTCGTATCGAACATACCGTGTCACGGTCGACACGTGGGAGTATGGTTCAAAAAGGGGATTACCAAAGGAGTTTGGGCATCCCTCGTCACTCGACGCGGACGCTCACCGCGACCCCCTCACCGAGGGGCAACAGCGAGGTCTCGAACGCTGGATCCGACCGAACGACGTCGAGGTAGTCCGCGATACCCTGGGTCGCGTCGTTCATCTCGGCGTCGCCACCCTCGGCGTCGGCGAGTAGTGCGTCGAAGTCGACGTGTCCCGCCGTGATGGCGTTGTCCGCCAGCACCACGCCGCCGGGCGCGATCTTCTCCCGGACGGCCTCGAACGCCTCGACGTAGCGGTGTTTCTCGTTGTCGACGAGGACCACGTCGAAGGGACCGTCGTACCTCTCGACGATATCGATGGCGTCGCCGTGCTCGAAGCGCGCGCGGTCGGCGTACCCGCCGCGGTCGAGGAAGGTCCGCGCCTGGTCGAGTTCGTCGGCGTCGACCTCGGTGAGGACGACCTCGCCGTCCGCGGGCAACGCTTCGGCCAGCCAGTACGCCGAGTAGCCGAAGCCGGACCCGAACTCGAAGGCCCGCTCCGCGTCGACGGCGCGGGCGAGCAGGCGGAGCCACCCGCCGACTTCGGGGCCGACTGTCGGGAATCCCTCCCGATCGGCGTAGGCGTCCATCTCGGCGATGACGTCGTCTCCGTCGGACCCGATCGCGCGAGCGAAGCGCGCTATCTCGTCGGGAATGGGTGTGTCGCTCACGAGTGCGCGTCGACTCGGCAGGGCAAAAAGTCCGCCGTCGTACACTCACCGAACGGCCTCGACCTGCTCGACCAGCGCCGCCACTCGGTCGCCGTCGACGGGATTCGTCGTCTCCCCGTTGGTCTTGAACGCCGTCCCGACGATGGCCCCGTCGGCGACCGACAGGAGGGCCGCGGCGTTGCCCGCCGTGACGCCGCTGCCGACGAATACCGGCGTCTCGGCTGGCGCAGCCGCTGCGACAGCACGGAGATCGTCCTCGTCGGTCGCATCGCCCGTTCCCGGCCCCGAGACGACGAGTCCGTCCGCTCGCCCACGCTCGACCGTATCCGCCACGAGTTCCGCGAGCGGCCGGTCGGCCAGCGGAGCCGAGTGCTTCACCGCCACGTCGGCGAGAATCGCTGCGTCCGCGTCGATGCGGTCGCGCAGGCGGACGGTCTCGTGTGCACGCCCTTCGACGATTCCCTGGTCGGTGAGTCGAGCACCGACGTGCTGGTTCGCACGGACGAAGCGCCCGCCGGTCGCACCTGCGACGGAGAGCGACGCCTCGACGTCGTTCCGCAGGACGTTGACGCCCACGGGGAGGTCGACGGCATCGTCGACCGCACCGACCGCGGCCGTCAGCTCCGCGACGACGACCTTCGGAACGTCGTCGGGGTAGAACGGCGCGTCGCCGTAGTTCTCGACGAGGACGGCGTCGACGCCGCCCTCTGCGAGCGCCCGTGCGTCGGCGACGGCACGCTCGCGAATCGCCGCTCTGTCGCCGTCGAAGCCCGGCGCCCCGGGGAGCGCGGGGAGATGGACCATGCCGACCACGGGCGTCTCCGCTCCGAACGTCGCTGTGAGGTTCATGCGCCCCCATCGGGGGACGGTCGGATAAATATCGGTGCGGCCGGGGTGGGGGATATTCCTCACGGCGAGTTTCCGGCTCTGAAGTCGTCGGTGACGATTTATCAGGGACCGCTATCAATCGCGGCCCGTATGCACGGTCCGCCCTCCATCCCTCGTTCCAGTCTCGTCGAACTCCCGCTCGTCGTTGCCAGTGGGGGAGAGACGACGTGACGTCGCTCTCCATCGGGGCGGCGTTCGGTGTGGGTGCCCGACGACTGGCCAGCCGCGCGGGCCTCTCGCTCCTCGGTGCGTACGGGGTGGCGATGCTCGTCTATCAGGTGCTGTTCGCGAGCATCATCGAGCAGGCGGTGGTTCGGTACGGACTCCCGCCCGTCGGCTACCCCTTCGCCGTGGACGCGCCGGTGTCAGTCCTGGCCGTCGGACTGCTCGTGCTCCTGGTCGGACTGACCGCGCTCTCGGTCGTCGCCGTCAGGACGTTCGTCGCTGGTGTCCGCGAAGAGATCCCCCGCGAGTTCTACACCCGGCGGATGGGCTGGGCGACGCTCAACATGCTCCTCGCCGGCCTCGTGGTCGGGCTGGCCGTCTTCGTCGGGACGCTCCTGCTCGTCATCCCGGGGATCGTCGCGTACGTGGCGCTCGTCTTCACCACGATGTACGTCGCGGTCGAGGACGAGAACTTCCTCGCCGCGATGCAGCGGAGTTGGCGACTCGCCCGCGGGAACTTGCTGTTGCTGTTCGTCCTCGTGTTCGTCCTCGTGGTCGGCTCGGGCGTCGTCGGGGCGATATTCGGCGTCGCCGTCACCTTCGGGACGCTCGCCGCCGGCGTCGAGCAGGGCTGGCAATCGCTCGCGATGAGCGTCCTGTACGTCCCCGTGACGCTGTACGTCCTGGCCGTGCTCTCCTCGGCCTTCGAGCAGCTCCGAGCCGGCGAGCCCGGCCGAGAACCGCCGGAGGACCCGACGACGGGTGGAGAGTGGTCCGGGTCCCCGGCAGAGTGACGGCACGGCACGAGCACGACCATCCGTTCGGGTACGACGTATACGCCGGCGAGCGCGTACTACAGACGTCCTCGTCCCGGCCGTCTCGGCGATGTTCTGGGACCCGTTCGTCGTCGTGGTCGCGGTCTAGAGGTCGTCCCAGTAGGCCGGTTCGTTCCCGTCCTTCCACTTGATGGAACAGCCGCGAGACGGCTTGTCATCGGCGTCGACGGCTCCCGTCTCCAGTAGCTCGTCGATGTGGGACTTCATCTCGCGCTCGGAGGGTTCCGCTTCGGGGTCGAGCGCGTCGTCGAGGCGACCGTGGTAGGCCAGCACGAACTCGTCGCCGTCGTTCCCTCCCGGCTGGTCGCCGCCCGTCTCCGAGGCCCGAGACGCCTCGCGGCTCACGAACAGGAACGGGTCCGGCGTACACACCGCGCCGTAGGCGGCGGCGACGTCCTGGGACTCGTCGTAGAGGTAGGCGTCGTACTGGATGGTCCCGTCGGCGACGAGTTCCTGCATGTTCTCGAAGGAGTCCTCGGGATACTCCTCGGCGTCGTTCGAGCTGATGCCGACGACGGCCACGTCGTCGTACTCCTCGGCGAGTTCGTTCAGTTCGTCGAACTTCGCCTTCGCGTACGGGCAGTGGTTACAGGTGAAGACGACGAGGAGGGCCTCGTAGTCCGCGAAGTCGTCGAGCGTGTACGTCTCGCCGTCGGTGCCGGGCAGTTCGAACGCGGGCGCGGCGTCGCCGCGCTCCAGAACCGTCGCTGAGTCGAGTGCGACCATACCCGAACTAGGGCCACCGACCGAGATAAAACGGGCGATACCGCCTACTCGACGGCGGTGAGATACACCGCCGCAACGGCGAAGGCGAGCCCCAGTCCCTTGCGTGCCGTCAGCGGTTCGTCGAGGACGACGATTCCGAGCAGCGAACTCGTGACGAGGAACATCCCGAAGATGGGCACGACGACGCTCACCGGCCCGAGCGAGAGCGCCCGGTAGTAGGCCAGGATACCCACGGCGAGCGCGAGTCCAGCGGCGTAGGCGTAGGGGGCCTTCTGGTGGGTGAGCCAGCTTCCGACGTCGTGATTTGAGGTGAGCAACACGCCGGCCGCGCCGACGACGAGGATGGTGTTCGAGATGAAGACGACCACTTCGCTCGGCATCTCCGACATCGCGACGTTCACGAGCGGAGCCACCAGCGTGTACGCGGCGAGCGCCAGAATCGCCCACAGAAGATAGCTCATGTCAGCGTTTCCGGTACGGACCCGTGTTAGGGTTTCTATTCCGACCCGTAGCGAACTCGTACCGGGGCTCCACTCGAACGTCGGCGGGTCGGAATCGGACCGAATCGAAGGACCTGACGGTCCCCGATCCGTGTTACCAGGGGCCAGGGTCTCTGGTGATATTTCGGTCGCGAATCGATGGCCGGCTCCACTGCGGTCGCATACATTCGGAAAGCACACAATTAATTTATCCGATGGATCTGAATTCGTGTTGGCTATGGCTCTGACAGGCATCGAGGCGGGCGTCCTCTCGCTCGTTCCGGCCCTACTCGCGATCAGTATCGCTTGGTATACGCGCGATGCCCTCATCGGATTGTTTACAGGCGTCGCGGCGGCAGCGGTGGTCTACGGGGCGCTGAATCCCGCCGAGGTGGGCGTCCCGGCGAACCTCGTCGCGGCAGGTCCGGACGTCGCGACCGTCGCTCCACAGGACGGCGACGGGACGTGGACGGTCGGGCTCGGCGGTGTCCTACTCGGTGGGCTGTTCGGGTTGAAGGCGGTCCCGACGATCATCGCGACCGCACCGCTGTTCGGCGGCGAGTGGTACATCAAGAACGTCTTACTCGCCATCTTCGCCATCGGTGGGATGATCGGGCTGATGATTCGCTCCGGAGCGATTCGGGGCGTGCTGGATGCCTTGGTCGCCCGCGCCGACTCGTCGGCGGACGCCGAGAAGGCGGCGTTCCTGGCGGGCATCGCCATCCACATCGACGACTACTTCAACTGTCTGGTGGTCGGGTCGATGCTCCGACCGCTGACCGACAAGCTCGACGTCTCGCGCGCGAAGCTGGCCTACTACGTCGACAGCGCGGGCAGTCCGGCTTCGCGGTTGGCCTTCTACTCGACGTGGGGGGCAGCGATGGTCGGGTTCATCGGCGGCGGGCTGACCCAGGCGCACAATCAGGACCTCCTCCCGACGGCGATGAGCGGGTTCGTGAACGGGTCCGGCTCGGAGGCCTCGGCGGTTACGGCGAAGATCTGGCCCCTGTTCTTCAACACGCTGTTCACGGGCTTCTACTCCTGGGTCGCGCTCGGCATCGCCGCGCTCGTCGCCTGGCAGGTGTTCCCGAACATCCGCGGCATGGGACGCGAGGAACGCCGCGCGCGAGAGGAGGGCGAGGTCCTCGGTGAGGACGCCGAACCGATGCTCTCCCGTGAGATCGACGAGTACGAGATGTACGAGGGGGCGACGCCGGACTGGCGGAACTTCGCCATCCCCATCGCCACGATGGTCGTCGTCGGGCTCGGCGCGATGTTCTGGCGGCCCGTCCCCGTGATCCAGACCCAGCCCGTCGACGCGATGCCGACCCTGTTCAGCGCAGGTGGGTACGCGCTGAAGCTCCCCGGGGCCGGCCCGTGGTCGCTCCACATCGGCGGCGTCAAGCTCGGTCTGGCCTCGTTCTCGGCGCTCGCGGTCGCGTTCGTCCTGTACCGGCTCCGCGGCGACGTGCCGTCGAACAGCGACGCGACGGACGCGATGGTCCGCGGGTTCAAGGGCATCTTCCTCGCGGCGACCATCCTCGCGTTCGCGAGTTCCATCCAGAACGCCGTCACCATCCTCGGGATCTCCACGTTCGTCACCGAGACGTTCGGCGGCGTTCCCGCAGCGATCGTCCCGGTGGCCGTCTTTTTCGTGACGAGCTTCGTGAGCTTCTCCGACGGCTCCTCGTGGTCGACGTACGGGATCATGTTCCCCGTCGCCATCCCGCTGGCGTTCTCGACCGGCGCGAACCTCCCGCTGGTGCTCGGTGCGGTCTTCAGCGGCGGCATCTTCGGCGACCACTCCTCGCCGATCAGCGACACGACCGTCCTCGCGTCCTCGACGAGCGGCAGTGACCACATGGTCCACGTACGGACCCAGGTACCCTACGCCATCATCGCGGCGACGGTTGCCGGCATCCTGTTCCTGGTCCTCGGCGCGCTCGTTCCCGAGGGGTTCACCATCGTTCCGTACTGAACCCCGTCACTCTCCGGTGGGCGTGACCGATTGGGACGTCTCGCGTTCGGCGGCCACGACGACGGCGGTCAGCACGAGCGCGAGCACGCCGACCGCGGCGATGATCCCGAACGCGGGCGCGACGCCCCAGCGCTCGACGACCACGGCGAGCACTGGCGGTGCGACCGCGCCACCGCCGGAGATGCCGATGGTCAGCAGTCCGAAGTTCTTCCCGACGCTGTCCTCCGCGGAGAGGCTGTCCGCGAGCTTCGCACGCGCGGGTCGACTGCTGTCGACGGTCGTACTCAACACGAGCGTGAGCGCGATCGCCGCGACGACGGGGAGGCCACCCCACGCGAGCGTGCCCGCGACGACCACGAGCGCGCCGTAGCCCGCGAACAGCACGGTCCCCGAGGAGAGACGGTCGGCGAGCCAGCCACCGCCGAAGATGAGCACCGCGCCGAGTGCGAGCATCGACGAGACGACGAGGTTCGCGTCCGTGACGGGCAGCCCGTACCCGCCCGTAAGCAGGGTCGCGGTGTACTGTCGGACGCCCCAGCTCGCCATCGAGGTCGCGAACCACAGCGCCGTCAGCAGCAAGAGCGGTCGCGAGGTGACCACCCCGCCGAGCACGCTCAGGATGCGTGCGAGCGGCGATTCGCTGGCGTTGCTCGATTCTGCGGCGACCTGCGCCGCGGTCGGATGGGTGACGTCTCGGCACACGTACCGAGCGAACGCCGCCAGACAGACGACGGCGTACAGGGCACCCACGATGGCGATGAAGCCCAGCGACGTCCGCCAGCCGACGCCGAGGGTGGTCCCGACGGCGACGATGGCCGGCGGTGCGGCGAATCCGAGCGCGCCAGTGAACCCGTGGACGCTGTACGCTCGCCCCCGGACGTCGGGGTCCGTCGCGGAGGAGAGCAGCGGATAGTGAGCCGGATGGTGACCGGCGACGCCGATTCCCAGTATCACTTGCGCCCCGAGGAGCCACGCGTAACTCTGGGCGGTCGCGGTGAGCACGGCCCCGACGGCCCCGAACACGAGCGAGACGGCGAGGACCGCCGTCCGGCTGTAGGTATCAGAGACGTGGCCGAACGGCAGCTGCAACGCCGTCACGACGAAGCCGAGTACCCCAAGCGCCAGTCCCAGCGCGGGGTCACCGACGCCCAGGTCGCGGCGGAGCGCCGCGAAGATCGGCGGCAACAGCATGAAGTACATGTGGTTGACGAAGTGGGACCCGCCGACGAGCGAGACGACGAGCGTCGACTCCGACACTGGTGGGCGAGAGCGGGACACGTGACTAGAACCGAGCTAAAACGACAAAGCTCACCCGAATGCCTACTCGTCCTGCGTGGCAGTCGCGAACGCGTCTTCGAACGCTCGCGCGGCGTCCAGGACCTCGCTGTCCGCTGCCGGGCTGTAGCAGGATTCGCCGTCCTCGGTCTCGCCGGCGTCGACGAGGACGCCCAGTTCGACCATCTCGTCGAGCCAGTCGTGAACGTACAGCGTCTTGAGCGGCACGTCGGCCATCTCCGCGAGGTCGGTCTGCGTACACTCCGCGTCCGCGTCGAGTCCGACGAGCGCGCCGAGGATCGCCGCTGCCCCCTCCCGATCGGAGACGAAGTTCCACCCCGAATCCGATTCCTCCATGGAATGCATACGCGACGAATAGAGACCAGTCCCTGTTAAATCTATACCGTCGTCGGCATCGACGCTCGCCGCCTCGCCGTCGGTCGGGAGTTCGGCCGCTCGCAGTAGCAAGTCTTTTGGTCGCGCTCGGTCGCTACTCGGTATGAGCAGTCGCGCCGAAATTTTAGAGTTGCTCCGTGAGAACGCGCGACAAACGCCCGAAGACCTCGCGCGCCAGACCGGTCTCGACGTCTCCGAGGTCGAAGCAACCATCGACGCCCTCGAATCGGAGGGGGTCATCCGCGGCTATCAGGCAGTCGTCGACTGGGACGCAGTCGACCTCGACGACGAGCAAGAACGCGTCCGCGCGATGGTCGAACTGAACGTCACGCTCGACCGCGAGGTGCGCTACGACGACATCTCCGACCGCATCGCGAAGTTCCCCGAGGTCCAGTCGCTCCGACTCGTCAGCGGCGACTTCGACTTCGCGCTCACCGTCGAGGGCGACTCCATGCGGGAAGTATCGCGCTTCGTCAGCGACAAGGTGGCGACCATCCCGGAGATCACCCAGACGGTGACCCACTACATCATGGAGTCGTACAAGGAGCAGGGCGTCGAGTTCGGCGACGGCCACGACGACGATCGGCTATCGATCTCACCATGAAGCCCTCCGAGCGCGTCCAGCAGGTCCCGCCGTCCGGCATCCGCCGCTTCTTCGAACTCGCAGAGGAGTACGACGACATCATCTCGCTGGGCGTCGGCGAGCCCGACTTCAGCGCGCCGTGGGCGGCCCGTGACGCCGCCATCGCGTCGCTCGAGCAGGGCAAGACCTCCTACACGGCGAACCGAGGCAAGCGCGACCTCCGGCGAGCCATCTCGGTTCACGTCGCCCAGAAGTACGGGCTCGACTACACCGCCGACGAGGAGATCCTCGTCACGACGGGAGCCAGCGAAGGGCTTGACCTGGCGTTCCGCGCGCTCGTCGACCCCGGCGACACCGTCGCGGTCACGCAGCCGAGCTACGTCTCGTACGTCCCCGACGTCATCTTCGCCGGTGGCGAACCGCTTCCCGTTCCCACGCGTGAGGCTGACAACTTCAAGCTAACTCCCGAAGTGCTCGAAGACGCCGGTGCCGACGAGGCGGACGTACTGGTGATGTGCTACCCGAACAACCCGACGGGCGCGACGATGACCGGCGACGAACTCGAACCCGTCGCCGAGTTCGCCAAGGAGCACGATCTCACTGTCTTCTCAGACGAGGCCTACGCCGCGCTCACCTACGAGCACGAGCACACGTCCATCGCGACGCTCGACGGCATGCGCGAGCGGACCGTCGTGTTCAACGGCTTCTCGAAGGCCTACGCGATGACGGGGCTGCGTCTGGGCTACGCGCTCGCGCCCGAGGAGGCCATCACCGCGATGAACCGCATCCACCAGTACACCATGCTGTCCGCTCCGACGACGCCACAGTACGCGGCCATCGAGGCGCTACGGAGCTGCGACGACGACGTGGTCGAGATGCGAAAGCAGTACGACCGCCGCCGGAAGTTCGTGCTGACCCGCTTCGGGGAGATGGGCATCGACTGCTTCCCAGCCAGCGGTGCCTTCTACGCGTTCCCCGAGTGCCCGTGGGACGACAGCGAGGCGTTCGCCGAGGCACTCATCGAAGATCAACGGGTGGCGCTCGTCCCCGGCACTGCGTTCGGCGAGGGCGGCGACGGTCACCTTCGAGTCTCGTACGCGACGGGCCTCGACGAACTCAAAGAAGCGATGGACCGACTGGAAGCGTTCCTCGAGTAAATCGACGCTTATTCGGCAGTAATGTCCGCGTACTGCCACCGCCGTAAACTTTTTTCACTTCTGCCGGAGATGAAAGTGTAGGCACCCACAATGGCAATCGACGACACAGGGGGAAGTGGGTCGGACGACGTGTCGACGGGAGAGGGTTCCGGGGAGGACTCCGTCGGCGTCGGCGACTATACCTGGAAAGATCTTCGGCGGGATTTTCACGATGGTGGGCGGTTCGACCGCAGTTCGTATCTCGGCTGTGAACCTCGGCAGTTGTCGGATCGGTTCGAGGCTGCGGCGAGGACCGCAAAGACGCTGTCACGGAACGTCGAACGGTTCCTGGACCCGGAGACCGCTCCGGTCGTCTACGGGCGCTACACCTGGGAACACTTCAAACGGGAGTACTACCTCGACGAGGACGGGAACCCACCGCGCACGAACGAGGGCGAGATCGTTCCCTTCGAGCCCGAGGAGTATCTCGGGTTCGACCCCGAGGAGACGGACGAGCGGGTCGACGAGGCGAAACAGCGAGCGAACGCACTCGCCGACATCGTCGACCAGCGGACGGTCTCCGTCAACGAGGACCTCGACGAAGACGCCTTCTTCTCGACGACGGAGGGGTACACGACCATCGCGAATCGCTACGACCTCGAACGGTCGGTCCCCCTGGTGAAGAAGCCACACTTCGTCGAACTCGAGCGGTACTGGGTCAACAAACCCTACACCTTCGTCATCATCTTCCACTCGAAGAAGGAGAACGAGAAGAAGTACTACGTCATCGAGCCACATCTGAACCCGATCGAGGCCGACCTCAAGGAGTTCATCTCGAAGAAGCTCAAGTCGGCCATCAAGTACTCCGAGGACGAGGTCATCGTCCAGGGCAGCAACGAAGACCGGGCAAACGTCATCGAGCGGGAGACGCGACAGTTGCTCGATCGCTACGACCTGTACTCCGATACGACCGACGGCGGCGGGCTGCTGGACCAGGTCATGGAGGTGTTCGGCATGGAGAGCGAGGACGAGGCCGAATCCGGTGAACTCGACGGGATCGAGGTTCGCCCCCAACACGCTATCGTCGAAGACGACCCGAAGGATCTCAACGAGTATCAGGTCGAGAAGCTGCTGTACATGCTCACGCGGGACTTCATCGGGTACGCGAAGATCGACGCCGTCAAGCACGACATCAACGTCGAGGACATCTCCTGTGACGGCTACAACTCCCGCGTGTTCGTCTACCACACGGACTACGAACAGATCATCTCCAACGTCGAACACGGCAAGGACGAACTCGACGAGTTCGTCGTCAAGCTCTCCCAGCGGTCCGGCAAGGGCATCTCCAAACGGCAGCCGCAGGTCGACGCGACCTTGCCGGACGGCTCGCGTGCGCAACTCACGCTGGGCCGTGAGGTCTCCGACCACGGGACAAACTACACCATCCGTCAGTTCAAGGACGTCCCGTTCACGCCCGTGGACCTCATCAACTGGAACACGTTCAACCTCGACGAGATGGCGTTCCTCTGGCTCTGCATCGAGAACAACAAGTCGCTCATCTTCGCCGGTGGTACCGCGTCCGGGAAGACCACGAGTCTGAACGCCGTCTCGCTGTTCATCCCGAGTTCCTCCAAGATCGTCTCAATCGAGGACACCCGCGAGGTCGAACTGCCCCAGCGGAACTGGGTCGCATCGGTCACGCGGCCGGCGTTCGGCGACGAGGACACGGGCGACGTCGACGAGTTCGACCTGCTGGAGGCCGCGCTCCGCCAGCGGCCCGACTACATCGTCATGGGTGAGGTCCGTGGTGAAGAAGGGCGCACGCTCTTCCAGGTCATGTCGACCGGGCACACGACCTACACGACCTTCCACGCCGACGCGGTGGGTGAGGTCATCAAGCGATTCACGACCGACCCGATCAACGTCTCGAAGACGCTGTTCACGGCGCTGGACCTCGTGTCCATCCAGACCCAGACCAGGGTCGACGGTCGGAAGGTCCGCCGGAACAAGACGCTGACCGAGATCAACGAGTACTCCGCGGAGAACGACGAGATCAACGTCCGTGACGTCTACGAGTGGCGCGCGGAGACGGACGAGTACCTCCAGATGGGGAACTCCAACACTCTCGAAGAGATCAAGTTCGACCGCGGCTGGAGCCAGGAACGACTCGACGAGGAGCTGTTCAAGCGCAAGGTCGTTCTCGCGTACCTCATCAACCGCGGGCTGAACACCTACACGGAGGTCGCGGCGACCGTCCAGGCGTTCATCAACGATCCGGACACCATCATGACGCTCATCGCGGACGAGTTCCTCGAACACAGCCTCGAAGACCTCAGGGAGATGGAGAGCGTCGAGATCGACATCGACGTCGAGAAAGAGGAGATGGTCCCGCGACCGGACCCCGGTGAGGAACTGTTCGAGGAGACCGAGGAGATCCTGGAGAACGCCGAACCGCTGTTCGACCAGTACCGCGAGATGGAGACGCCGGACATCGTTCGCGCGCTCACTGGCGTCACGGCTGACGACGGCGTCGCTCAGGGGAGCGACGGGGGCGACGATCTCGACTTCCACGACTTCGTGCCCCACGCCGGCAAGGAAGCAGGTGACGAGGAATGAGCCTCGACACCCGAGGGGGACAGGACATCGGGAGCGGCGGCGGCCTCGGCGAGACCTTCTATCCGCTGTATCAGTGGCTGTTCGAGGACGACAGCGACTTCGTCGCGAACGTGGAGAAGAAGCTCGGACAGGCGCGGATGGCGAACAACGTCGAGATGTTCATCTCGCAGGCGCTCGCCGTGGGCGTCATCTCCGGCGGCGCGCTGTGGCTCATCGGCACCGTCGTCGGCTTCCTCATCGTCCAGCTGTTCGTCGACACGTCGACGGCGCTCATCGGTATCCCGCTCCCCGAGAACGTCGCGCCCATCATTCGGCAGCTAAAGCTTCCGTTCATCATCTTCGTCTCCGGGATGTTCTTCGGCAGCGTCGGATTCGGAATCGGGTTCGGGTCGCTCATCTCGATGCCGTACTTCCGGGCGAACTCCCGGGAGCGGGAGATCAACGTCCTGCTGTCGGATTCCATCTCGTTCATGTACGCGTTGTCGGTCGGCGGGCTGAACCAACTCGAAATCCTGCAGGCGATGGCGAAAGCCGACGACACCTACGGCGAGGTCGCCCAGGAGTTCCAGAGCATCGTCCTCGCGACGGAGTACTTCGACACCGATTACCGGACGGCGCTCCGGGATCAGGCGCTGGAGACGCCGAGCGACGAACTCTCGCAGTTCCTGACGGACATGCTCTCGATCATCAACTCCGGGGGTGACATGACGTCGTTCCTGGAAGACCAGAAGGAAAAGCACATGCGGACCGCCCAGCGCGAGCAGAAGAAGCTGCTCGACACGCTGGAGCTGTTCGGCGAGATGTACATGACGCTCTCGCTGTTCCCGCTGTTGCTCATCATCATCCTCGTCATCATGGGGATGATGGGGAACTCGAAGACGATGCTCCTGTACGGGACGGTGTACGGCCTGATTCCGCTCACTGGGGGTGGATTCCTCGTCCTCGTCTCGACGGTGACTCAGGATAGCATCGGCGACGGTTACCTCCGCGCGGACTCGGCGAAGGACGTCTCCATCCAGGACGGTCAGGGGATCCTCAATCTCGGGCTCGTGAAGTACTACACGGGCGAGTACGGCGTCTTCGACCGCATCAAGAACCGGGAGGGCAGCTACCGGGTCATGCAGATTCTCGCGAAGCCACACGTCTTCTTCCGGGACAATCCGCTCCTCGTCCTCGTGTTGACCGTCCCGGCGACGATTCTCGTGTTACTGTTCGCTATCGTCTTCGATATGGTGCCGCTCTCGTTCGAGGCGATGAAGGCCAGACCCGTCCTCGGAACCTTCTGGTGGGTGTACGTGCCGATCTACATCAACTTCCTGCCCCTGGCGATCTTCCACGAGTGGAACTCTCGAATGCGGCATTCGGTCATCGGCCAGCTCTCGGACGACCTGCGGAAGCTCGCGAGCGCGAACGACACCGGGATGACCCTGCTGGAGTCCATCCGCGTCGTCGCGGATACGTCATCGGGCCGGCTCGCCGAGGAGTTCGAGATGATGCACGCGAAGGTCAACTACGGGACCGGCCTCAAGTCCGCCCTGCTGGAGTTCAACAACAAGTACCACCTCCCGCGACTGGCGCGGACGGTCAAGCTCATCAGCGAGGCCCAGGAAGCGTCGAGCCAGATCCAGCCCGTCCTCTCTACGGCCGCCCAAGCCAGCGAGAACCAGGACGAGATCCACAGCGAGCGGAAAGCGCGGACGCGGATGCAGATCGTCATCATCATCATGACCTACCTCACGCTGCTGGGGGTCATGGCACTCCTGAAGGTACAGTTCCTCGACGTCATGGCCGGCCTCGCACAGCAGGCGTCCAGCGCGTCGGCAGGGTCCGCAGGTGGGATGCCGGGTGGCGGGTTCGGCGACGCGATCGACCCACAACAGCTCTCGATGCTGTTCTTCCACGCCGTGACGATACAGGCCATCATCTCCTCGTTCATCGCGGGCTACATCCGCGACGTCAGCATGATGGCGGGGGTGAAATTCGCGGTCATTCTGCCGACGACCGCGTTAGTCGTCTGGATCGCCGTGGCCTAAGATGACGGACCGAGGACAGACCACGCAGGACTACGTCATCGGCATCAGTCTCGTCCTGATAACGCTCGTGTCGGTGTTCGTCGTCGTCCCGACGTACTTCGCGCCGTTCGACGACCCCGTCGACACGGAGGAGCGGGCGATGGCCCAGGCCGTCGCCGAGCACCTCGTCGAGACGCACAGCGTGGGTACCCGCGAACACACGCTCGACTACAGCTCGCTCACGGATGCGCTGGACGACGAAAGCGACGTCACCGCGCTCAAAGACAAGGGGGGACTCCGGGAGCGAACGCGGCTCAACGTCAACATCTCGGAGGCTGGCGGAACGGTGAGGTCGTTCTCGACTCACGACACGTACCGGGCGAAGGAGGACCCGGCGGCGACGGTCGTTCGGATCGTCCGATTCGACGACCCGACTCGGTGCGACACGACCTGCGAACTGATCGTTCACGTCTGGTAACGATGGTGGGGAAAGATACACGCACGACGGACAGAGCACAGGCGTACACGCTGGAGGGACTCGTCTCGGCGATCATCCTCGTGAGCGCCGTCCTCTACGGCATCCAGGCGGTCGACGCCGCCCCCTGGACCGGCGGGTCGGTCGACGAGGAAGCCGAATCGCTCCGCACGGCGGCCAGCGACACCTTGGCCATCGCCAAAGAGAACGGCACGCTGCGGCGGGCAGTCACCTGCGTCGGCGATAGCGACGGTGAACCACACGACGCCATCGGACACAAGCCGTCGAATCTCGGCGGCGATCACGCCGTGACGAACCTCGGCACCCTATTGCACACGACGTTCCCGAGTGAGGAGTTCAGCTTCAACCTCTACTTCGAGTACTGGCACTCCACGAACGGCCGAGAGCAGGCGCTCGTCTACCCCAACACGAGGCAACCGCCGGACGAGAACGCCGTCACGGTCGTCGAGCGCGTCACGCTCTACGACTCGATGGGAATGAGCTGGAACTCGGCAGGCCAGAGTTACGGTTGTGCCCACTACGACCAGCAACTCGAGGCGGCGTCGTCGGGTGACTTCTACGCCGACGACGTCGATTCACCCCAGGAACTGTACAACGTGGTGGAGGTGCGCCTGGTCATATGGTGAGCGACGACCGCGGGCAGTTGCTGCTCACGGGATCCGTCCTCGTCGCGCTCGTCATCGTCTCCTCCGTCGTCCTCCTGAACGGCATGCAGTTCACCGAGAACGTCGGCGACGAGAACGGCGTCAGCGAAGCCGAACAGGCCGACCACGCGCGCGATCTCGTTCGCACCGATATGGACCGCCTGTTCAACCGAACCGGAACGCGACGGTACGCCGCGTCGAAAAGTGATCTGGAGGACGACATCGACACGTACAACGAGTACCACCGCCAGATGACGACGAGGCGTCAACTGGCCGACGTCGAGGTCGAACTCGTCGCCAGTGAATCGAAGAGGGGAACGGTGCTGTATCAGCATGAGCGCAGTGGTGAGGACTTCCAGCCAGCGGCGGCGACGATCAACGACTGGACGCTCGCTACGAACGTCGAAGAGGTCCCCGTAATCGTTCTCGAAGACGTCGACGTTTCGTCGTTGTCGCCAACCTCACCGTTCGTCCTGGCGCTGTCCCAGGATCCGACTCACTACTGGCAACTGGAACTGTACGAAAACCGAATTGTGGTTCAGAACCAGTCCGGAGGGTCCCAGTCGAGCCAGAAGCTGTGTGATTGGGGTTCGAGACCAGTTCCGAACGAGTTCGATGTGGTCATCAAAGGAGGGCATACGCAGGTCGTCGCAGACGATGTGGACGTCTCCTGTGACACGCCCGACGATGACCTCTATGATATGCGCGACGAATTCACGTCGAATCCCGACCTGGAGTTCGAGAACAGTGGATCGGTGGAAGGTAACTACACAATTACTGTCGACGGTACCGTTCCATCGGGCCGATTCAGCCCATCCCCGCTGCCAGACGCCAGACGGTCGACGCCGCCAGACCCACAGATCATCAACCCCGCCATCCGCGTCACCTACAACGGAACGGAGATTCGCACGGTGAGCGTCTTCAAACTCTACGACGAGGTACCGGAATGATGGACGACCGCGCTACGTCGTCGCTCGTCTCCCACGTACTCACGATAGGCATCACGGCCATCCTGATCGTCGGCCTGCTCATGTCCGCGGGAACGCTGCTGCAGGACCAAAGGGAGCACTCCGCACGGCAGCAGCTCGGCGACGTCGGTGGACACATGGCCAAGCAGTTCGAGCGAGTGGACAGGCTGAACGATGATGGGCGGAAGAAGAAGGTCGCGCTCAACACGTCCCATCCGGGCACCATCGCAGGCGAGTCCTACAGCGTCCACCTCGAAACCACGGGCTCGGTTCCCCGTCTCGTCCTGCGGATGCCGACGCTCTCGCTCAGACAGGAGTTTCCCCTGAGTGTCGAGACCAGCGTCGAGGAGAGTACGACCGGGCCGGCGACGATGACCATCTATCTCTGTTCCGACGGCTCGGGGACGATCATCACGCTGCGGGAGGGTCACTGCGTATGAGAGAGACCGCGATTCGGCCGCGCGACGAGCGCGGCGTCTCCGACGCGCTGGCGTTCGTCTTCACGTTCTCGCTCATCATCACTGGCGTCGGGCTCGTCTCGACGGTGGGCGTCGACCAGCTGACGGACCTCCGTGACCGCGAGCAGGTCAACGGCGCGGAGCGGGCGCTGGTCGGGACTGCAACGACGTTCGACGACGTCGCTCGGCGTGGGGACCCACACCGGAAATCACAGCTGGCCGTGACGGGGGGGACGCTCTCGCTGGCGGAAACGGAGCTAACGATTCAAGCGGGCGGGAGCCCCAGGCCGATTACCATCTACGCGCTGGAACACCGACTCAACGGCGACGTCCTGCGCTACGAGAACGGTGCGGTGTTGCACACCTACGGCGAGCATCCGGACTCGCCCACGCTGATGCGACACGAACCGGCCATGGAGTGTACAGCGTCCGCCGCCCTCGTGACCGCTCAGAAGTTCGACACCGACGAGACGATTCACGTCGGTGCCGGCTCGGACCGCGTCCACCTCGTCGAGGGTGACGACGCGAGCGGCATCGCCTCGAACGTTCCCTCGGGGTCGAGCGTGAGTTCGACCTCGAACGAAGGTGTCGTGGAACTGACTGCACGACGCGCCTCGGCAGAGCGAAAAATCTACCAGACCGGCGGCGGGAACGCGCTCACCGTCGACGTCGGGGATACGACTGCTCCCGACGCGTGGGGCCGCTATCTGGAGCGAACTGGCTGGACACACGCGTCGGGGACGACCTACGAGTGTACAGCAGACACCGTCGTCGTTCGGTCGGTCACGATCAAGCTGGGACTGTAGCGACGTCGGCGACGCCCGCCGCGTCCGACGTTCCGTCTCCCGTCGGCACTCGACGCTCACGTAGTGACGTCGCCCTCACCTACTAACACTAGTGTAGACAGACAAACATAAATCGACGCCCGAAACTCTCGGATGCAACGATGCACGGATTCGACATCGCATCTGATTGGGGAACCGTTTCGACCGACGAAGCAATCGTTCCGATGGTGGTGATCGCGTGATGGTCTCGACTGGCGTCGAGTCCGTCCTCGCCGTGGTCGCTCGAGTACTCTTCGGTGGCGTCATCGCCTTCACGGGAGTAAATCACTTCTTCCAGACAGACGACATGGCTTCCGACGCTGAGTTCAGGGGACTCCCGGCGCCGAGACTCTCGGTACTCGCGTCGGGTATGTTGCTCTTCGCGGGTGGCCTCGGAATCGTCCTCGGCACGTTCCCGTACGTGAGTGCGCTGGGGTCGCTGGCTTCCTCGTCGTCTCCGCGTTGCTGATGCACGACTTCTGGAGCGTCGACGACGACCAACGGGAGGAAGAACTCACGCAGTTCCTGAAGAATCTCGTCATGGCGGGCGGCGCGCTCGCACTCGCGACGGCCGGCACTGGGGTTTGGACGGTCGGAGTGACCCTCTGAAACTTCGCTGTCGCGAAAAGAACCGCGCTTCGGGAATGCCGCGTCAGCCTTCGAGGTCGATTTCGGTGACGTCGACGTCGATGGGCGCTTCGGCGTCACTAGCGTAGGTCGACCCCGAACTCTCGCTGCTGGAGTCGCTATCGTCGCTATCGCCGGTGTTACCGCTGTCGTCGCTATCGTCGCTGTTGCCGCTATCGTCGCTATCGCCGTCATCGTCACCGGCACTCCCGTTGTCGGAACTGTCGTCGTCACAGGCTTCACCGTTCCCGTTGGAGCCAGCCACCTGATCGTGGTTGGCCGTGTACTTGCAGTTGTCCTGACTGTCCGGGATGCCGTCGTTGTCGCTGTCCTGTGGCTGGGTCGTCCAGTTCCTGTCCAGCCCGTCGGTTTCCGTCGTCTCGACGTGCAGGAGCGAGTACTGGATGTCGCCGCCGATTCTCGTCTTGAGTTCGACGATGGCTTCGTCATCGTCGAGGTCGAACTCGCCGCCGGACACGCTCGCTCCGGTGTCGCTCAGGACCGTCTGTGGGTTGCGCTGCCACCACTGGGTGTCGATGCCGTCGAAGCTATCGTTGTCAGTGTAGATAGTCCCGCCCTGGCTGGCAGCGGAGACGCTCTCCATCTGTTGAGGGTTGACCATCCCGCATCGCGTGTGGTTGTAGGTCGTACTCGATCTGTCGTGCTCCTGGGTGACCGAGGTGACGTCTGCCCGCGAGCAGTTCCACGACTGCTGGTGGAGCTGCAGGGAGTTCCCGGACGGGCTGTCGTCGTCGAAGTCGACCGTGTACGTCCGCGACGCTCCGGACGTCGGGTGTATCGCCGTCGGGTCGTTGACGTCGTAGTTCGTCACCGACTCGTCGGTCACCGCTTGCACCGTCCCGTTGGGATGCAGCACGTGGCGTTCGTCGTCGACGCTGACCTCGATGGTCGTGGCCGGATGGTCGATTCGGTGCTGCTGTTGCTTCTTCGCGTCGCGGACGACGCGTTTGAAGGCGCTGTCGAGCTGGTCGGCATCGCTGACGTGGTAGAACTTCCCGCCGCTTCGAGCGGCCATATCCTGGAGGAGCCTGTTGTCGGCGCTCTGGTCCAGGGCGATGGTGTAGACGGTGATGTTCTGTCTGTTGGCCTTGCTCGCCAGCATTCTGGATTGCCTGTCGAGGGTCCGAATGCCGTGGCGGGGCTGCCAGTTGTGACCGTCAGTGAGGAAGACGATGACCTTCTGGTGGTCATCGCCGCTGTTCCGGTCGAGTTGGCTGATGCCCCTGCGCATCCCGGCCGGCATGTTGGTCCCGAGCCCGAGGTGGACGTTCTGGCGGTAGCCGTCGTTGAGGTTGCGCTCGACGTGGTCGAAGTCGGTGGTCAGCCCACTGGTCGTGTAGGACGCCTGACGTCTGGTGAGGATTACGGTGCGCTCAACCCTCCGCCCGTTGGCGGTGTGATGCACCCGTTTGCCCACCTTTCGTGCGTGGTCCCAGCCGGACCGCGCTGGAAGCCGGGTCTTCTGCCAGTTCTGCAACCGCTTCGGGTTGGAGTACATCTGCAGGTAGTCACTGTAGAAGACCCGCTTTCGCTCGGGGGGTCGCATCGAGGAGTTGAACTCGACAGCGCCAGCGCGGTCGCCCTGGCTGGCGTTCATCTCCTGCATGAAGCCTTTCGCCGCCGTCACACGGCGAGCGTTGCGGTCGTTCCACGCCATCGAGTTCGAGGTGTCGAGGACGAACATCACGTCCATCGGCTGCCGCGTCTCCGCTGGCACGACGACCGTCGTGTCGTTCTGCACGCCGACCTGACTGGCGAGTAACGTCACGTTGGCCTGCGAGCCGTTGATGACGACCTCTCCACCGCGTTCGCCGATGGGCGCACAGCCGTTTTCGCCTGCACCGGCCTGGGTCGGACAGTCGTCGTAAGCGTTCGGAACGCCGTCCTCGTCCTTGTCCTGGCAGGAGTAGCCCTGTTCGACGTCGTCCGACGCGTTCGCTTCGTTACTGATTGCGGGGCAGTTGTCCGAGTGGTCCGGAACGCCGTCGCCGTCGGTGTCGTCGTCGTCACAGGCATCGCCCGTCCCGTCGCCGTCGGCGTCGCTCTGTCGATGGTTGGGCGTGGAGACGCAGTTGTCTTCACTGTCGGCGATACCGTCGTGGTCAGCGTCGGGCGCATCGCTCTGTGAGCTCGTCGTGCTCGGGGAACTCCCCGCCTGGTTCGTGCTCACCGTCGTCGGTTCGCTCTGGTCGTCGTTCGACTGCTGGGTGCCGCTGGACGCTGTGGCGTCGTCACCCGCGTTTCTCAGAGCCGGGTCGTAGATGATGTCGACGTTGTTCTGGACCTGCTGCACGTCACCGACGAGTGCCCCGATGACGCTTCTGTGCTGGGAGACGTCGATTTCGGCACCGGACGTCTCGTTTCCGGGGCCGTACAGCACACCGGTGAACAGTTTGTTGTTCGACAGTGCCGCTTGCGCGTCCGGTTTGAGGTAGACCCAGAACTGCGACGCGGTGTTGTCCGGAGTCGTGACCGCAACGTTGTTCTGGACGTAGAAGTCGTCCTGAGCGTAGATTTCGACGTCGTTCGAGCCCTCGACGCGCACGTCGTTGTTCTGGTCGAACTTCACCGCGCCAGTGACGACGATGTTCACGTCTCCCTCGCTCGTATCGAACACGACGTCGGATGGGTTGGTGAGCGTCGAGAAGTAGTACGTGCCAGCCGAGAGCTCGCACGTCTGTCCACAGTTCCGGAATTGTCGGTCGCTGATGTCCTCGGCCTGGTCGTTGTCGTTGTCGTCCTCGGAGGCTCGTGCCTTTCGGTCGATGAGGCTCGCCACAGCGCTCGGCGTCTCGACCGCCGCGTTCTCGTGGGTCTCACCGTGTGCCGTGGCCTGCGGGTGTGTCTCGGTAATGGACCCGTTCGCGTAGATGTCGCCGTACACGTCCGCGTTGTTCCCCAGTTCGACGTCACCAGTTGCGTTGATGACGCCGTCGTCCCACGCAGGTCCGGCATTCCCGTTCGAACCTTCGATACTGACCTCGACGTTGTTCGAGAGCGTGAGACGGGAGCCGTCGGCCAGAATGCCGCTGCCGACGTCGACGTGGTCGTCGTCCGAGTTCACCGTCTCTTCAGTGTTGGTCTCGTTCTCAGACCCGTCGCTTGTCTCGTCGCCGCTACCGTCGCCAGCGTCGGTGTCGTCGTCGGCATTCCCGTCGTCGCTTGCGTCATCGCCGTCGTCGTCATCATCACTCGGAGGGCTCGCAGTCGTGGTCGTCGAGCCACCGGGTCCACCCGCAGTGCTGTCGGACCCGCGTGCCAGGAAGGTCATCTCGACCGTGTCGCTGGACGATTCGTACGTGATCTCTTCGGGTTCCAGCTCTTCTTTCGCGTACCTGTACCACGCGTCGGCGTACTGGCTTTCGATAGTTATCTTGAGGTCTGCTGGGACGTAGCCGCCGTTGCTGTGTGTCCAGCAGTCTTCGAGATGGTCGGTGAGATTATTCTGGACAGTCTCGGACTCCACAGCGTTCTTCCGAGCAATTATCTGACTGTCGTCGGCGAGACTCTCGTTTGCCGAGACGTTGACCAGCTGCAGTTCGATGGTGTCACCGTTTCGGCGCAGTTCGGGCGAGGAAACCATCTTCGTCGTTCCTCCGTTCGTGTTCTGTTTCCAGATACCGCCCGCCTGGTAGGCGAGAATCTCGTCGTTCTGCTCGTAGAGAATCGTGCCCAGATTGTGCTCGTACTTACAGACCGCGCTGTCGGATGCATCCCATCCACTGTAACTCGACGAGGTCGTCCGTGCCTCGATCGTGATCCGATCTTCCCCATCGACGCCAACTTCGGCGTCGACGTTCTCGGGTAGCGAGAACGACGTCGCACTCTCGTTGGCCGATCCTTCCGAGAGCGCAGCGAGTCGTGAGCGCGCCTCCTGCAGCGAATCGGAAGACGCCTTGTCGGCAGTCTGTTCCTGAATCGTATCGATAGCCGTGCCACCGATGGAAACCACCAGTATCGCGCTGAATATCGTGATGGCTACCAGCAACGAGATGGCGACGATGGTCGACATCCCGCGGTCAGCACAGCTACTCCCTTCCCCATCCATCGTAGGTTAAACTAAACTCTTATCTACATAAATCCTATGGGCAAATAACTCTTATAAATATCTGATAAAATCTCGGAATATTACAGTTATCCAATACTGAATCGGGCATTAATTAAGTGCTTGGGCTGCGGCATTCTTGTCGGCGGGGAACGCTCAGGAGGATTCTCTGCTCGATGATTTTCTGGCTCTGCGAAGCACGAGGCGGTGGGAAAGGCAGGGGAAAGCGAGATGAGAGTACCTTCGACAGACGATTAGCGTTAGCCCGGCCACATTCGGAAGCGGGTTACTGAAGGTTTTAAGCACGCAGGCCCAATGGCGGTGTATGGGTATCCTCTCGCGCGCGTCGTACGTCCTCCGCTCGAAGATCAACGCGATCTTGAACCGAGCAGAGGACCCCCACGAGACGCTCGACTACTCCTACGAGCAGCTACGCGACGAACTTCAGGACGTGAAACAGGGAATCGCCGACCTGACGACACAGAAGAAACGCCTTGAGATACAGAAGCGCCGGCTGGAAGAGAACGTCGAGAAACACAACGACCAAGCGCGTGAAGCGGTCCGGCAGGACCGCGACGATCTGGCTCGCAAAGCCTTAGAGAAGAAGAAACAGAAGATGAACCAGATCGAGGACCTGGAGACGCAGATCGCCGACCTCGAAGGCACCCAGGACAGCCTCGTCGAGAAGAAAAATACGCTCCAGAACCGCATCGAGGAGTTCCGGACGAAGAAGGAGTCCATGAAGGCCCGCTACGAGGCCGCCGAGGCGAGCGCCCGCGTTTCGGAGGCCATGACCGGTGCCGGCGAGGAGATGGAGGACATCTCGCGGGCCATCGAGACCGCCGAGGAGCGGACCGACGAGATGGAAGCCCGCGCCGAGGCGATGGACGAACTGCAGGACGAGGGCGTCTTCGAGGACGCGCTCTCGGACAAGGACAGCATCGACCGAGAACTCGATGAACTGAGCACGGACAGCGAAGTCGACGCCGAACTGGACACCCTCAAGGCGGAACTCGGCAAGGGGAGCGTGAGCGACGAAAACGGTGCGGCGGAGACCGAGACCGAGAGCGAGCCCGGCGAAACGGCCGTCGAAGCCGAACTCGAAGAGCTGAAAGACGACGATTCGTAGCTACCGGCGCAACCACCAGGCTCCGATACCGAGTATCACGAGGACGATTATCGACCCGAGCGCCAGCGTCACCATGGCGCTCTGCGTGGCCGTGTCCTCCGTGACGGTAACCGGGACGTAGTGCGTACCGAGCGAGACGCGCTCGCCGTCGGGCGTCTCGGCCGAGACGTTCACCGGAATCGACGTCGTCGTGGGCACGGCGTCCTCGGAGACGGTGAGACCGAACGCTATCGTCTCCGACTCACCGACCGGCAGTTCGTCGACGAACGCCTGCGGGGACTCGCTCTCGAACGGTGGGCTGGCGGCAGCCGTCGCGGTCACAGCCGTCAGACGGCGGTTCCAGACGTTCTCGATGTCGACCGTGATTCTGGCGTCGGTGTCGATACCGACGGTCGTGGCCACAGGGTCGAGGCGAACTCGGTCCCGTGACGGCGCGACCGTCCCGTTCAGGTACAGGTCGTCGCTGACGCGTTTCGTTCCGTTGGCGGTTCGGTAGCGGACGGTGGCAGCGAACTGCCGCGGGCCGGGTTCGGCGCTCGACGCGACGGTGGCGGGGAAGCTGGCCGACGCATCGGCACCGACGGTGAGGTTGCCGACTCGAACCGCTCGCTCTTCCAGTTCGACGGACTCGGAGGGTGTCTCGAGGAGGACGGTGGCGTCGCGGATCGGCTTCGGGCCGGTGTTCGTCACGCCGACGCGCACGACGCCGTCTTCGCCGACCCGGAGAGAGGTATTCGTGGTACGCGCGTCGAACGTCTGGTTCCGGACCGGGATGACCCGCGCGGTCCCGACACGCTGTCGTACCAGGACGCCGTCCTGATTCTCGTAGGTCGCGGTGACGTTGAGCGCGTATCGCTGCGGTCGTGCGGCGTTCGACGCGGACACGACGTACGTGCGGGTCTTCCGTTGGCCGGGCGCGAGCGGGCCGAGATAGCGACTCGCGGCAGTCTCGCCGCCGACGGAAAGCGTGTCGTCGTTCGACACAAGTCGAAGCTTGCCGCCCGTGGCGGTCCGCTCGCCGACGTTCTCGACGACGATGGAGGCCGTCCCTCTGTCTCCCACCTGGACGTCCGACCGAACGTCGACGATGCGGAGCCGTGGCCGCGGATCGACGCGGACGGTGGCCATCACCCTGTCGATGTGGTCCGTCTCCTCGACGACGTAGTCCAGCGTAATCGGCAGTCTGTAGGTTCCAGCGGAGACGTTCTCGGGTACCGTGACAGTGACCGTCACGGTTTTCACCTCGTCGTTGTCGACCGTCCCGAGCAGCCGCGGCCCGGAGTCGACGGTGAGGTTCGAATCGCCGGCGTTCACGTACGCGACGACGCGCTTCGCCCTCCGCGTCGTATCGTCCGCCTCGTCGGCGACGTTCCGAACCTGTATCGTCACGTTCTGCGTCTCGCCGGGCGTGAGCGTCGGTTCGGGGACGGTCGCCTCGAAGTGTGGGTCGACGAGCCTGCCGGAGACGGCCATCGGCGTGGCGAACAGACTCACGACGATGAGGGCTACGAGTACTGGTCGCTTCATGGATTGTCCTGTCCCGAGACGTGCGTCCGTCGCATTTCGGGGGTACCGTGTAGACCGACAATCGCCCACTTCTTAAACGATGGCCGCAGTTCTCACGAGACGGCGACGTTAGACGTCCTTCCTTCTGAAGACGCTCCGGCTGAGTGCCAGCAGGACGAATGCGGCCACGACGAGCACGAGCGCCCCCTCGACGTCGTAGCTGCTATCGACGAGTATCTCGGTCGGGTCGTAGTATCGCGTCGGACTCAGCCCGCCGAGCCACTCGAAGTCGGTATCGGCGGTGGCCGAGTCGACCACGAACAGGAGGAAGACGACGGCGATGCCACCGCGCTGGGCGGCGTCCGCCCGCTGGACGAGGACCGATAGGACGAGCCCGATGCTCGCACAGACCAGTAGATACGGGATAGACAGCAGGTGGACGGCGAGGACGTCGACGAACGAGATCGACTCGTCGATGGCCACCGTCGACCCGAAGACCACCAGCGGCGTCACGGCGTTCAACGTCACGATGGGGACGACCAGCGACAGGTACGTCTCGACGATGAGCCGCGACCGCGAGACGGGCGTCGCGAGGACGAGGTCGAGCCGTCCGGTCTCCACGTCGCCGGCAATCGCACCACCGCCCGCGTAGGCCATGTACAGCCCCAGCAACAGGAGCCAGACGAACTGGTAGAACTCCGTCGAGAGGAACCCCTCGATGGTAGCGATGGCCTCGATACCGAACCCCTGACGGAACGCTTCGGGAAGGCTCTCGACGTAGGCCTCCAGCCCCGGTGCCGCTGCTTCGATGGAGGGGAACAGGCCGACGATGAGCAGCGCGAACACGCCAACGAAAACGGTGAGGGCGAGCGTCCCGCGTGCACGGCGACGGCCCTCGTAGCGGACGATTTCGAACATCTCACTCCCCGTAGAAGTGCATGAAGACGTCTTCGAGCGGCGGTTCGTCGATCTCCAGGTCGAGCAGTTCGAACGCCGACAGCGCGTTCAGCAGGTCGTTGTAGTCTCCCGTATAGGTGAACTGCGTCGTCTCACCGACCTGCTCGAACTCGACGACGCCGTCGAGTTCCAGGTCGGCCTCCGTCAGTGCCTCCCGCGTCGTAACGCGGACGCGTTTGCCGCCACGTCTGAGCAGCGTCTCGACGTCCTCCAGCGCGACCAGTTCGCCATCGCGGATGATGCCGACGCGGTCGCAGACCTGCCGGACCTCGCTGAGGACGTGCGAGGAGAAGAAGACGGTCACGCCGCGGTCGCGTTCGGTCCGGAGGAAGTCGTTGAGCAGTCCCTGCTTCAGCGGGTCCAGTCCTGAGGTCGGCTCGTCCATGACGACGAGATCGGGGTCGTGCATGAACGTCTGGACGATACCGAGCATCTGCCTGTTGCCGCTGGAGTACGCGCGAATCTTGCGGTCCAACGGCGGGTCGAACAGTTCCAGTAGCTCGTCGCGTCGGGTGTCTCCCTTGAGCGAGGCCTGGTAGTCGAGGACCGTTCGGCCGGTGACGCTCCCGTCGAAGGCGGGGTCGCCGGGGAGGTAGCCGAGGTCGGCCTTGGCGGCGAGGAGGTCGCCCTCGTCGCGGACGTCGTGACCGAGCAGTCGCGCCGTGCCGGCCGTCGGTGACTGGAAGCCGAGCAGCGTCCGGATGGTCGTGGTCTTCCCCGCGCCGTTCGGGCCGAGGTAGCCGAATATCTCGCCCGATTCGACGTCGAAGGTGAGGTCCTCGTTGGCCACCGTCTCGCCGTAGCGTTTGGTCAGTCCCGCGACTTCGATGGCCGCCATAGCCACGCTTCGAGTCCCCTCGTGTTATAGGCCACCTGTCGTTACAGTGGCCAGAAAACAGTGATGCCGACCGTCGCGACCACCGCCAACAGCAGTTGCAGTGGCGCGCCCACGCGTGCGTAATCAGTGAATTTGTAGCCGCCGGGGCTGTACACCATGAGGTTCGTCTGGTAGCCGATGGGCGTGCTGTACGCGGCGCTCGCCCCGAACATCGTGCCCAGCAGGAACGCGAACGGGTTCGCTCCGAGCGTCTGAGCCGTGTTCACCGCGACGGGAATCATCACGACGACGGTCGCGACGGGCGTCACGACGGCGGCGAGGAGGCTCGCGAGCACGAAGAACAGACCGAGGACGAATATCGGTGGTGCGACCGCTCCGACTTGCCCAACGAGCGCTGCCAGGAACTCCGCGCCGCCGGTTCGCTGGAGCGCGACTCCCAGCGGAAGGACGCCCGCGAGCAGGAAGATGACGTTCCAGCTCACCGCGTCGTAGGCGTCGGCCGTCGAGAGACAGCCGGTGGCGACCATGGCGACGACGCCGCCGAGCGCGGTAATCGCGATGGAGATCGACGTGGTCGCCGCGACGCCGACGACGCTCAGGAGGATTCCCAGCGTCAGCGGTGCCCTCCAGTCGAGCGAGACGCTCGGACGATGCGTCCACCGCGGGGGAAGCGGTCGCTGGGTCACCACCAGGTCGCCCTCGTCGACGAGGAAGTCGATGGCGGTCTCCGTGGTCTGGACCAACAGCGTATCGCCGACCCGGAAGTGACGGTCGCTCAAACCCTCCCGGATGAGTTCGTCACCGCGGCGAACGGCCAGCACCGTCGTATCGAACCGCTCCGTCAGTCTGGACATCAGCAGCGTCTCGCCGACGAGTCCGGACCCGTCGGGAACGACGACCTCGGCGAGCAAACCGGGATGGTCCGTCTCGGTCAGCGTCGCGTCGGTGATCTCCTCGCGTGGCAGTTGCCGAAGGTCGTACTGCGTCGCGAACTCGTTCAGGACCTGCGGATTCGCCCGCACCGTGAGCACGTCGCCTTCCTGAAACGGATGCCGCGTCGCCCCCATGTACGTCTCATCGTCTCGCTCGAGCTGGAGCAGGTCGAGATCGAGTTCGAGGTCCGCCGAGAGGAACAGGTCGGTCGTCCGCTGGCCGATCAGCGGTGACTCCTCACGGACGACGACCTGCGACAGGTGACGTTCGAGGTCGAACTCCTGGGTGAACTCGCTGCTCGGTTCGACCCGCGCCGGGGTGAGTCGCCACCCGATGGTCACGAGATAGAGCCCGCCAGCGACGAGGACGATCACCCCCAGTTTCGTGAACGTGAACATCGTGAACGGCCGACCCAGCAAGGACCGCGAGAGGTCGCTGGCGAGCAGGTTCGTCGCCGAGCCGATGAGCGTGAGCGTCCCGCCGAGCATCGCCGCGTACGACAGGGGCATGAGGAGCTTCGACGGCGAGATGCCGTTCTCGTTGGCCAGCTGCGTGATCATCGGGATGAAGACGGCGACGACGGGCGTGTTGTTGATGAATCCCGCCGTGAGCCCGGCGACGCCGACCGTCGAACCGAGGAGCCGCCGTTCGCTCCCCTTCGTCAGCGCGGCCAGCTTCGCACCCAGCCACTCGACCAACCCTGCTTCCTGGACGCCCTCGCTCAGGATGTACATGGCCATGATGGTGATGGTCGCCGGGCTGGCGAAGCCGGCGATGGCGTCGCTCGCGGGCACCTGCGTGTACGGCTCGAGCACCGCAAGCGAGACGAGGACGCCGATGGCGGTCACGTCCGGTGGCAACAGCTCCGTCACGAACAACACCAGAGCGACGCCGAGCAGGCCAAAGACGACCAGTCCACCGGTCGACAGCGCCGGGACTGCCATATTCGCTCCTCTCGCGACTCCTACAAAAGCCTGTGTCAGACTCACCGACCTGCTCGCCATTCGGCACGCTTTTTACCGGCCGTCGGGACCGTTTCCGTATGAGACTGCTGTTCATCCACTCCGACCACCTGGAGTTCGAGGCCAAGCAGAAGGCCGGCCCCGACGACCTCGCCGAGACCGAGGGCGTCCCGATGGAGGGTCGCATGGAGGACTGTGCGACCGTGTTCATCAGCGTCGAGAGCGGCGACCAGGACGACCTCGACGGCGTCGTCGAGAACGCGCTCACCGAACTGCGCGACGTCACCGACCAACTCAACACGAAGAACGTCGTGCTGTACCCCTACGCGCACCTCAGCGACGACCTCGCCAACCCCGACGCCGCGAAGGAGGTCATGCGCGACCTCGAAGCCGAACTGGAAGCCGAGGGCTTCGAGATCCTCCGCGCCCCGTTCGGCTGGTACAAGTCGTTCGAGGTCTCCTGCAAGGGCCACCCCCTCTCGGAGCTCTCCCGACAGGTCTCCTCCTACCGCGACGAGGAGAAGGACGAGGAGGAATCCGAGGACCTCGACCGCGAACCCAGCGAGTGGAAGGTCATGTCCCCGGACGGCAGCGTCGAGAGCGCCCTGAGCGCCAAGGACGCGGTCAGCGAGGACATGCAGGCGTTCATCGAGGACGAGGTCGAGGATATCACCGCCAGCCCCGGCGAGGAGCCGCCGCACGTCGACATCATGCAGGAGAAGGAACTCGTCGGCTACGACGAGCTATCCGACGTCGGCAACCTCCGCTGGTACCCGCGCGGCAAGCTCGTCCGTGACTCCCTGATGGAGTACGTCAACGACCTCGTCGTGGACTACGGCGGGATGCCCGTCGAGACGCCCATCATGTACGACCTCGGTGCCCGCTGCATCCACGACCACGCCGGGAAGTTCGGCGAGCGCCAGTACCGCTTCGAGTCCGGTGACCGCCGGATGATGCTGCGCTTCGCCGCGTGCTTCGGCCAGTTCTCCATCATGCGGGACATGCACATCTCGGTCAACGACCTCCCGCTGCGTATCTACGAGATGTCCACCTACTCCTTCCGCCGCGAGCAGAAGGGCGAGGTCACCGGCCTCAAGCGCCTGCGCGCGTTCACGATGCCGGACATGCACACCGCCACGGAGAACATGGACCAGGCCCGCGCCGAACTGATGAAGCAGGCCGACCTCTCGATGCAGACCAGCGAGGACCTCGGCATCGACTACGTCCCCGCCATCCGAATGACCCGCGAGTTCTACGACGACAACACCGAGTGGGTCGAGGACCTCGTCGCCGAACTCGGCATCGACGCCCTCATCGAGATCATCCCGGAACGCCACCACTACTGGTCGGCGAAGATCGACTTCGCCGCCATCGACGGCCTCGGTCGTCCCATCGAGAACCCGACCGTCCAGATCGACGTCGAGAGCGCCGAGCGCTTCGACATCGAGTACAGCGACGGTCAGGACACCCACAATCCGCCGATCCTCCACTACTCACCATCCGGCGGCATCGAGCGCGTCCTCGCCGCCATCCTGGAGAAGACCGCGACGATGGACACCCCGCAGCTCCCGACCTGGCTCTCGCCCACGCAGGTCCGGTTCATCCCGGTCGGCGAGGAGCACGTCGACTTCTGTGACGACCTCGTCGACCAACTCGAGGACGCGGACGTCCGCGCGGACATCGACGACCGCGACGAGTCCGTCGGCAAGCGCATCGCGAAAGCCGAGACCGACTGGGTGCCCTACTACATCGTGGTCGGCGGCAACGAGATCGAGAGTGGCGAGTTCGGCGTGAACGTCCGCGCCGACGACGAGGAACTCGACATGTCCTTCGACGAACTCGTCGACACCGTCACCGACGACATCGAGGACCTCCCCCAGAAGGCTCGCTACCTCCCACGCCACGTCAGCGACCACCCGCACTTCACCGGCCGCTAACGAACGCGTGGACGCGTTCGCAGGATAACTGATTCTCGCTCGCCGTCTGAGAACGGCCACCCAGTTCTTTGTAGGACCCTTCCGAACTGCCGGGTAGATGTACGACGATATCCTGTTGCCGACGGATGGAAGCAAGGGTACCCTGGAGACCATCGAACACGCAATCTCCATCGCGCGCGACAACGATGCCACGTTGCACATCCTCTACGCCGTCGACCGGCGAATGTACCTCGCGGCCTCGAAGGACACGAAGGAGGACGTTCGGCGCTCGATGGAGGAGCAGGGCGAGGTCGCCCTCGACGATGCACGGACGCGCGCCGAAGAGACAGGGCTGGATGTCGTCACCGATATGCGCGAGGGAATCCCGCACAAGACGATTCTGGAGTACGTCGAGGACGCGGGTATCGACATGGTGACGATGGGAACCCACGGCAAGACGGGTCGCGACCGGATGGCGACGCTGGGGAGCGTCACCGAGCGGGTCGTCCAGAACTCTCCCGTGCCGGTGCTCGTCGTGAACATCGGCGAGTAGTCAGCGCCGAAGCCACCGCGCGAACGCCGCGCTCGTGACCATCTCGACGACGCCGAAGACGACGGCCGGGAGTCCGGCCGCCGCTGGGAGGCCAGCGGCGAGGACGAGCGCGGCCGCGACGGCGAAATCTCGCATCCCGACCGAGAGTGCCGTCGCGATGCGCTCGGGCCGAGTCAGCGGCAGGCCGGCGAGCCACCCGAGGGCGTAGCCGCCGAGATTGAGCGCCAGCGCGGCCGCGACGACGAGCAGCAGCGACGAGTCCGCCGCGAGAACAGTCGACGCGTTGGCCGCCGTCACGATGCCGATGACGAGCACGACCATCAGCGCCGAGACCGACGGGTAGAGCTGTTCGTGCGCCCCGATACGTGCTGGCCAGCGCGCGCGAGCGGCCACGGCTGCGACCATCGGGACGACGACGGCGACGGCCAGCGGTTCGAGGATGGTCAGCGGGTCGACGGCCAGCCCGTCGCCAAACAACCCCGTGACGACCAGCGGGACGAACGCGACCGAGCCGAGTCCGACCGCGACCAGCACCGTCGTCGCGAGCGCCGTGTCCCCGTCCGCGAGTTCGGTCATGACCGGGGTCACGAGTTCGGGCGTCACCGCGCCGAGCACGACGAAGCCGACCGTCAGCGTCGGGTCGAGGCCGAACCCGGTCGCCAGGACGAGCGCGACGAGCGGCATCGACGACTGCGTGAGGAGTGCGGTCCCGAGCGCCCGGCCGCGAAGGGCACGGAACTCGTCGGTCGTGAGCGTCAGCGAGACGCCACCGATCATGACCGCCAGCAGCGGGGTCGACAGCGGGGTCAGGACTGCCAGAGACGGCACGGCGAGTCCGACCGTCACCGCGAGGAGAATCCACACCAGCAGGTAGTCGTCGACGAGGCCGGCCGCTCGCTCTGCGACGGACGCTGTCGTCACCTCTCAGTCGTCGACGGCCAGTGTCTCACCGACAGCGTCCGCCACGAGTTCGTGGTCGACGTCACCACCGTGGACGTCCTTGTCCCAGATCGTCTCCTCACCGACTCGGACCTCGAAGACGCCGCCGTGGCCGGGCTGTAACTCGACGCCGGTCAGGTCACGACCGAACTCCTCGAGGAGGTGCCGCTGTGTCTGCATCGCGGTCTCCAGGAAACCACACGGAACGCAGTACTCGATCTCGACTGTCGTCATGACTCTCACTCCGGTCGCCGGGCGCATTAATCGTCGCGTACCCACGTGGGAACGAGGTGGTGGACGGTAACCGCACGGCAGACCTTTGCCGCCGTCGCCCCCACGGTGTCGTATGAGCGAATCGAGCGACTGTCGGGCTGGCTGGTGTGCGGAGACGGACTACTGTGCGGTGACGTGTGCGGCGGACGTGCTGGCGAACAAGTGGCATCCCGTCATCGTCCACCGATTACTCGACGCCGGCGAACTGGGCTTTGGCGACCTCTCGGACGAACTCGGGAGCGTGACGAACAAGGTGCTTTCCGAGAGTCTCGACGACCTCGAAGCGCGCGATATCGTCGAGCGAACTATCGTCTCCGAGCAACCGCTCCGGGTCTCGTACGCGCTGACCGAGCGCGGCCGGGCGCTCGAACCGGTCGTCACCGAACTCGAACGCTGGGGCCGAGAGTACGCCGAGCCAGCTCGACCCGCGACCGAGTGACTACTCGCGAACGTACTCGACGAAGCTGAGTTCCTCGCGGTCCTCGCGCGATACCTCCCGCCACTGTTCGCGGTCGAACTCGGGGAAGTAGGTGTCGCCGTCGTACTCCTCGTGAACCTCGGTGATGACCAGTCGGTCCGCATCGGCGAGGGTCTGCTCGAAGACGACCGCACCGCCGATGACGTGGACCTCGTCGTCGTGGTCGCTCGCGATGGCCCACGCCTCGTCGAGGTCGGTCGCGACCGCCACCTCTTCGGGAACGTCCGGGTTCGACGTCGAGAGGACGACGTTCGTCCGCCCGGGGAGCGGCCGGAAGTCGTCGGGCAGCGATTCGTAGGTCTTCCGGCCCATGACGACGGGGTGGCCCATCGTCGTCTCCTTGAAGTGCTGGAGATCCTCGGGGTAGTACCACGGGAGGTCGCCGTCCTTGCCGATGACGCCCTCGTCGGTCAGCGCGACGACGAGAACGATTTCGAGGTCGTCCGGGTCACTCACGGCCACGCACGCTCCAGGTACGTCTCCAGCCGGGAGAAGTCGACGTCGTGGGTCGCCCGGAGGTCGGTGATGGACGCGGCACCTTCGTCGTTGAGGTAGCGATACATGTCACCGTAGCGGTCGCCCGCTGCATCTCGGTAGTCCGCGACGGAGACGTGCTCGACGGTGAGGTCGAGGTCGAGGACGTCGGCCATGCGCGCGCCGATGCCCTCCAGCGTCAGTTCGTCGCTCGCGAGTTCGATCGTCTCGCCGGCGTAGGCGTTGGGATTCGCGAACGCCGTCGCGACCATGGCACCGATGTCGTCCACGTCGACCATCTGGAGCGCGTTGCCTCGCTCCAGCGGAATCGAGAGGGTTCCGTCGAGGACGGCCTCGCGCTCGCGTTCGAGGTTCTGCATGAAGTAGGCCGGCCGAACGACCGTCGCCGACACGTCGAGGTCCGCGATAGCGGCCTCGATTTCGCCCTTCGACTCGAAGACGTCGACGCCGGAGTCCCGTGCGCCGGTGACGGAGCTGAACACGAACAGGTCCACCCCTGCGTCCGCGGCCACTTCTGCGGTCCGCGTCCCGCGCTCGATCTCCGTCTCGATCCCCTCGTCCCACGTCGTGACGCAGTAGACGCCGTCGACGGCGGAGACGAGCGTTTCCAGCCGCTCGCGGTCGTCGAGGTCGCCTTCGACCACGGCCGCACCCGCCTCGGAGAGGTCGGTCGCGGCCTCGCCGTCCGGACTTCGGGTCAGTGCGTGTACTTCGACGCCTCGTTCGAGCAGGTGCCGGGCGACGGCACCGCCCTGTGTCCCCGTCGCGCCGACGACGAGGACGGAATCGACGCTCATGTCTGGGCCTGCGTCGTGGGCCGGAATAAGCCTGTCACTCCTCGTCGTCGAACAGGTCCGACGGTTCGTCCCAGGGGGCCTCCTCCAGGACTGGCGTGATGGCGCGCGTGAGTTCTTCCTGGGTGTAGTCGACGTCCTGCAGCTTCATGCTCCGGAGTCGCCACTGCTTCGACAGCTCCGACTCTCCCTCGGGACCGACGCGCGCGCCGTGGGTGCGGAAGAAGCCGCTCCCACGGTCCATCTTCTTGCCCTCGTAGGTGTGCATGTCGTAGATGACGTCGAACTTCCCGCCGGGTTCGAGGTCGTCCGCGGGATGGTCGTAACGGGGCTCACGGTCTTCCTCGATAGCCCGTGCGCGCTCTTCCGAGAGCGCACCGAAGTAGTCGTCGGCGTGGCTGGCTTCGCGCGAGGAGGGTGCGCGCGCCGCCGCGAGGGCCGCGTGCACTGCACAGAGCCGGCCGCGCCAGGAGTCGGGTTCCCAGCGCTCGTTCGCCAGTTCCTCGTACCGCGCGATCTGGGTCGCCACATCGTGACCGGCGCGGAGGTCCTCGACGACGTAGAGGTTGACGCGGTCCCAGAAGTTCCACGCGAAGCCCGAGCGAGCGAGTTCCCACGCCGCCCAGGCTGCGGTCTCCTCGTCCGACCGTCGGACCGCCTTCTGCAGCAGACTGGAGACGGTGTATCGGCTCGCGCCGCACTTCGTCTCGTGGTCGTCGCGCTCCTCGCCGAAATCGTTGCGGCCGTCCCCGCCGCCGTCATCGGACGGCTCGTCCTCGGCGGGCGGCTCGTCGGTTCGGAGTTCACCGTCGGTCCCGAACGTCGCCTGTTTCTCCTCGCCCATACGTGAGTCGCCGACGAGAATCGGTTTACAGTTTTTGGTGAGCGCCGTCGCTCGGGAGCGAGAGGAGGACGGGAGAGAGAAGCGAACGGTGGAGAGCGCTCAGTCGTCAGCGGGAGTCGCGATGCGCTCAGAAGGGTTCGGAGCCGAATCGGTGACGAACGTCGCCATGTCGAGCATCCGGTTGGAGAACCCGTATTCGTTGTCGTACCACGTCAGGACCTTCACGAGGCCGTTCACGACCGTCGTGCTGGAGAGGTCGACGTAGCTGGAGTAGGGCTGGCCGACGATGTCGCTGGAGACGACCTGGTCGTTCGTGACGCCGAGGACGCCCGCGAGGTCGCCCGCGGCGGCGGTCTCCAGCGCGGCGTTGACCTCCGCTTCAGTCACGTCGGCCTCCAGACTCACGACGAACTCCGTGATGGAGCCGTTCGGGACGGGCACGCGGATGGCCATGCCGTCGAGTTTGCCGTCGAGTTCGGGGAGGACCTCCGTCGCTGCCTGTGCGGCACCCGTCGAGGTCGGGACGATGTTCTCTGCGGCGGCGCGGCCGCGGCGGGTCTTGGCCTTCGGTCCATCGATGAGGCTCTGCGAACCTGTGTAGGCGTGGACCGTCGTCAGCTGGCCGGACTCGATACCGAACGCTTCGTCGAGCACCTTCGCGACCGGGGTGATGGAGTTCGTCGTACAGGAGGCGTTCGAGACCACGTTCTCGCCGTCGTACTCGTCGTGGTTGACGCCGTAGACGAGCTGCTTGACCGGTTTGTCGCCCTTCGGCGGTGCGGAGATGACGACCTTGTCCGCGCCCGCGTCGAGGTGCTTGCTCGCCTCGTCGTAGGTGCGGAAGATGCCCGTCGCCTCGAAGGCGACGTCGACGTCGAGTTCGTCCCAGGGCAGTTGTCTCGGGTCGGTCTCGCTGAACACGCCTGCTTGGAAGTCCGTCCCTTCGACCGTGAGGACGCCGTCGTCGAGCGAGACGCCGTCGAGACGGCCCATGACAGTGTCGTACGTCGCGAGGTACTCGACGTCGTCCTCGTCCATCACGTCGTTGATCGCGACGATTTCGACGCCGTCGTGCTCCAGGGACGCACGGAATACGTTGCGGCCGATACGGCCGAAGCCGTTGAGACCGACGCGGACTGGTTCGCTCATACATTCAATTAATACGTATTCGAGTAAATAGTTTACGGCAAATCTCGCCGGGCGGCGCGACTCGTTCGTGGCGCAACCTGTGCGAAACAATCACACTCTCGGCCATCCTACTCGTCGCATGCACGTTCGCGACATCATGATCACCGACGTCGTATCCTGCAGCGTTGCAGAGCCGTTGCAGACCGCGGTCGGGAAGATGCTGGACGCGGGCGTCGGCAGCGTCATCGTCACTCGCGAGGGCAACCCGACCGGCATCGTCACCGAGACTGACGTCCTCTGGGAGGGGTACGACACCGGCCGCTGTTTCGAGAATATCTCGGTCGAGGAGGCCATGAGTCACCCGCTCGTGACCATCGCGCCCGACCGCACCGTGCAGTCGGCCAGTCGAAAGATGATCGACGACGGCATCAAAAAGCTCGCTGTCGTCGACGGTCTCGACCTCGTCGGCATCATCACGCTGACCGACCTCGTCTCTCACGAGGACGATCTGCTCGACCAAGCGCACAGGGAAGAAGCGCAGCGCCTCGACTGGGAGCTGTGAAACCACTTTTTACAGACGGGGGTGCCCCGCACCCCCGTCTGCAAAAACGTGGGGACAAACTACCTCCCGACTCGCGCCTGGGGCGCTCGTCGGGAGTGAAACGCCGCCTCCGGCGGCGTATGCTTACTCCGTCCGCACGGCGAGAATCGACAGGTCGGGAGACCACTTTTTCCTCCTCGGGTCGCCTGCGGCGACCACTCGGAGCAAAAACGTTGGGAAAAAGGCGGCCTCCGGCGGCGTCTGCTCAGTCTACTCGAACCGCGAGAATCGACAGGTCTGAGTACGGCGTGTCCTCTGCCCCGTCGCCGCCGGCGTGTTCGGCGAGGTCGCCGAGCGTCTGGACGTGCATCGCCTCGTCGTCGTGGGTCAGCTTCTCCAGGACGACGGCTTCGAGCGACTCGTCGGCACCCGAGTCGATGAGGTCCGCGGCGATGTCGCCGGGCATGGTGTCGTAGGGGCGCGGGAGGACGAGCAGATTGCGCTCGCCCACGTTGTCGCGCAGGCGCTGGAGGCCGTCGGAGATGTCGCCGCTCTTGTGGAGCGTGACGAACTCCGTGTCCTCCATCGGCGTACGGGCCCGGGACGCGGCCATCTGAAGCGACGAGATGCCCGGGATGACCCGCACGTCGGTGTCGACGGCCTGCTGGACCTTGCCGACGAACTGGTAGCCCGAGTGGTTCGGGTCGCCCATCAGGACCGCGGTGCCCGCCGCACCGTCGGCGACGCGCTCGCCGAACGCTTCGAGGGCGTCGGCCTCGTCCTTGTAGCCGCAGGTCAGGAGTTCGGTGTCGTCGTCCGCGAACTCCTCGACGAACTCGACGACGGTGGTGAACCCGACGACGACGTCCGCTTCCTCGATGGCGCGGCGGCCACGGGGGGTGAGGTACTCCGTGTTCCCGGGGCCGACGCCGATGGCGTAGACCGGATTCTCGGGATCGGGATTCTCCGGCCGCTCGGCCGCGAAGGTGGCCGGGTCAGGACCCGAATCGAGGTCGTACTCGTCGCTTTCCGAAGCCATCTCAGAGTTCGACCTCGCCGTCACGAGCGTCACTGGCGACGTGGATGAGTTCGTTCGTCAGCGCGGCGGCGAGTCCGGAGCCACCGCGGCGGCCGACGTGCGTGATGGCCGGGACGTCGTACTCGGCGGCGACCTCGCGGATTCGCTCGCGGCTCTCCTCGGCCTTGACGAAGCCGACGGGGTTCGCGATGACGCAGGCCGGTCGGGTGCCGTCCTCGATGCAGTCGGCGAGCGCGAACGCGGCTGTCGGTGCGTTGCCGATGGTGACGATGGAGCCGTCGAACTTGCCGTCCTTGTCGAGTTCGAGCATCGCCGCGGCGGTGCGGGTCATGCCCGTCTCCTGGGCGAGCTGTTTGCCGTTGCCGTAGCCGATGGCCTTGTAGACGTCGCAGTCGTGGCCGCGGCCGGTGACGCCGGCTTTCACCATCGTGATGTCGGTGATGATGTCGCACTCGTCGTTGACGGCGTTCGCGCCGGCGGTGACGGGGTCGTTGTCGAAGCGGACGAGGTGCTGGAACTCGATGTCGCCCGTCGAGTGGGTGGCCTTCTGCTTGATGCGGTCTTCGAGCGTCTCGTCGGGCACGAACTGCCGGACGATGTCCATGCTCGTCTCCGCGATGTCCATCGCGTTCTGGGTCGTTGCGCCGAGGTCGGCGTACTCTTCGTCGCTGTCGGAGTTGTCGGATTGTGCCATAGGTGTGTGGTTGGTGGGTGTGGTCGTCGAACGATGCCGTCAGTCGTCGTCTGCCTGCGGCGTCGGCGCGTCGGTGTGGTGGGCCTCGATGTCGCCGTCGACGTCGAGGTTGATGTCCTGCAGTCGCTCGCGGGTCTCCTCGTCGGCGTCCCAGAGGTCCCGGTCGATGGCCTCCAGAAGCGTGTCCGTGATGGACTGCAGCGCCCACGGGTTCACGTCGCGCATCCACTCCTGCAACTCCTCGTCGAAGGCGAACTTCTCGGCGGTCTCCTCCCACAGGTGGTCGGAGATGACGCCGGCGGTGGCGTCCCAGCCGAGAACGACGTCGACGGTCTGCGAGAGGTCGCCCGCGCCCTTGTAGTCGTGCTCGGTCATGGAGTCGATCCAGTCCGGATTCAGCACGCGAGCGCGCATCGCCTTGCGGACCTTCTCCTCGTTGGTGTAGATGTCGACGTTGTCGGGGTCGCTGGAGTCGCCCACGTAGGAGGCCGGCTCGGAGCCGGAGACCTCCGTTACGGCGGAGATGAACCCGCCGTGGAAGGCGTACCAGTCGGAGCTGTCGAACTCGTCCTGTTCGGCCGTGTCCTCGAGCTTCACGGTGGCGTCGACGTTACCGAGCCGTCGCTCGAAGGAGTCGTGCGCCTCGCTGACGCGGCCGCGGCTGCCCATCGAGTAGCCGCCCCACTGGACGTAGACGTCGGCGAGGTCGCTGCGGTCGTCCCAGTTGCCCTCGTCGACGGCCTTGTTCGTCCCTGCACCGTAGCCGCCGGGACGCGTGGTGAACACGCGGTCCATGACGGCCTTGCGGGCGTCGGACTCGTCCATGTCCTCGTTCTCGTCGGCGAGTTCTGCGGCCTCTTCCTCGACGTGCTTCTTGATGAAGTTCTCCTCGTGAGATTCGTCGAGGTCGACGACGGCGTCGACCGCGTCGTGGATGACGCCCGCAGCCTGCGGGAACGCGTCCCGGAACAGCCCGGAGACCCGCGTCGTCACGTCGATGCGCGGTCGCCCGAGTTCCTCGATGGGAATCGGGTTCACGTCGTCGACGCGGCCGGCGTCGGTCCACTCAGGTTCGACGCCCATCAGCGCGAGCACCTGGGCGATGGTCTCCCCGCGGGTGCGGACCGTGGGGGTCCCCCAGGCGACGACGCCGATCTCCTCGGGATACTCGCCGTCGTTTTCGTCGGCGTGCCGCGCGGCGACGCCCTCGGCGACCTCCTTGCCGACCTGCCAGGCGGACTTCGCTGGCACCTTCCGCGGGTCCAGCGTGTAGAAGTTCCGCGCCGTCGGGAGCAGGTCGACGCCGCCGCGGGTCGGTGCGCCCGACCCGCCGGGCTCGACGTACTCGCCGTTGAGCGCGTCCGCGGTCTTCGGAATCTCGTCTTCAGCGCCCTGCACGCGCGGGGCAGCTTCCTCACAGATGTAGGCCAGCGCCTCGCGGAGCTGGTCGTGTGCGCCGGACTTCGCCCGCCCGTCGCCGAGCGGTTCGAGGTCGACCACGAGGAGGTTCATGTTCACCTCGTCGTCCGCCTCGGCTTCCAGTTCGGAGACCGGGACGTCGAAGTCCTCCTCGGCCAGCGTCTCGACGAGTTCCATGCTGGTCCCGTACACCTCGTCGGCGGCCTCGGCGTACGTCATGCCGAGGTCCTCGTCGTAGGTGCCCGGTTCGTCGAGCATCGTCTGGTAGTCGACGCCGAGGACGCCGGCCACGCTCTCGCGCAGGCTCGGCGCGCCCGGGTTCTCCAGACGCGTGAGTGCGACGAGGTACTCGACCAGCCGCTCGTCGACCGGCGGTTCGCCCATCGTGTGCAGGCCCATCCGGATCTGGGTCGTCTTCACGTCGGTGAGGTACTCGTGGACGCGCTCGACGAGTTCGTCGATGTCCACGACGTCACCGTCGACGTCGCCTTCGGCCAGCGTCGACCCGGCTTCGTCCGGACCGCGGACGTCGGCCTTCTCGTCGATCTCGCCGGCGATACCGAGTTCGACGGCGAGGTCGAGTTCGTTCACCTTCTCGCGGATGAGTTCTTCGAGGTGGTCGCCGCTGTCGCTGCGGGCGTCTTCCATGCCGGCCTCGCGGTACTGGTCGGCCAGCTCTTCGAGTTCCGACAGTTCGTCGTACGTGCCCGCGTTGCGCATCACCGGCGTGAGGTAGTCCACGATAGCGGCGTACGAGCGCCGCTTTGCCTGGGTCCCCTCGCCGGGGTTGTTGATGATGTAGGGGTAGACGTTCGGGATGTCGTCGACGAGCTGGTCGGGAGCGCTCTCGCCGTCGAGCCCGACCGTCTTGCCCGGCAGCCACTCCAGACTGCCGTGGGTGCCGAGGTGGACGACGGCGTCGGCCTCGTAGGTGTTGCGGAGCCAGCCGTAGAACGCCACGTAGTCGTGGGGCGGCTGGAGGTCCGAGTCGTGGTAGACCTTCGAGGGGTCCATGCCGAACCCGCGCGGGGGCTGGACCGTGACGAGGACGTTCCCGAACTCGACGCCCGGAATCGCGAACGGGCGGTCTGGGACCTCGCCCCACTCCTCGACGACGTTCTCCTGGAACCGCTCGTCCTTCGCTTCGAACCACTCCTCGTAGTCCTCGGTCGGGACGACGTCGACGCTCTTCTCGCGGACGTCCTCCGGGGCGACCCAGCGGTCGTCCAGCGTGAGCTGCGCGGTCAGCGTGTCGATGAGTTCCTGCCCGCTGTCGGGCATCGTGTCACCGGTCGCGTACCCGCGCGCGTCGAGTTCTTCCAGCAGATTGACCGTACTTTCGGGACTGTCCATCCCGAATGCGGTGCCGATGCCGTCGTCGCTCGGCGGGTAGTTGTGTAGGACGACGGCGACGTCCTTCTCGTCGTTCTCCAGGTGACGCAGCCGTGCCCAGTTGACGGCGAGCCGCGTCGCGTGGTCGATGCGGTCGTCGATGGGGAAGTGCTGTTTCGGCGCGCTTCCGATGTCCGCGTCGTCGTCCATCCGCTCCTTGCCGGAGATGGGATGGGTGATGACGTTGCCGTCGAACTCGGGTAGCGCGACCGACAGCGCGAGTTCGAAGCCCATCACGCCCGTGTCGCTGGACTGATAGCGCGAGCGCGAGCGCATGGTCGTGACCGTCTGGATGACGGGCACGCCGAGGCGGTCGAGGAACACGTCCTCGGCACTGGAGCCTTCGTCGTCGGCGCTCCGGCCGCGTTCGTCCATCGACAGCGAGAACATGAACGAGGACATGACGGCGTCGACGACGGGGTCGCCGTCGTCGCCGATGAGCCAGTTGTCGGTGACCCACTCGGCGTCCTCTTGCTCCTCTGTATCCGTCGCTGGGTTGCAGAAGATCGGCAGGGCGTCAGCGCCCTGCTCCTCGATGGCCCGTACCTGCGCGTCGACGTAGCGGGTGTTCTCGTGGGTCCAGTGGGACTCGTAGAACCAGACCGCCACGGTCGGCGTCTCGGGGTCGAGCGTGGCGAGGAGGTCCTCGTACTCGGCCCCGGGATGGTCGGGGTGGTAGACGCCCTCCGTCGGCAGCGCAACGGGGTCGTCGTACTCGACGGCGTCTTCGCCGTATTCGTCGGATAAGAATCGGATGACGTTGGCGACGTTCGTGGTACCCCCTTTCTCCAGGTACTCGTACGCCACCTCCCGGTCGGCCTCGGACACCGACGTATCCTCGTAGGCGTAGGCGTCCCCGGTCGACTTGACGACGAGCGGAACCCCTGCCTCGGAGAGTCGCTCGACGGCGCGGTCGTAGCCGGGCATGCTGTCTTCGGCACCGTGCAGCCAGAACACGGCCGCAGTCGCGTCCTCCAGCTCGTCGACGAACGACTCGACGTCGGTCTCGTCGTCGAAGTCGCTCTCGGACCGAACGACCAGGTCGGCTTCGACCTGCTCGGCCGCTCGCTGGACAGCGCCGAGCTCGTTCTCCGTCGCGGTGTACAGGCCAATCGTAGACATAACGTTGTTAAACCTCTGTTGTATTAGAGCAAGTATGATTGAATCAGGGAACGGCAAAAAGGCTTCGTCCGAGCCTCGCTCGGACGTTCCGTTCTCCGCCATCGTGGGGCAGGCGGAGCTGAAGGAGGCCCTGCTGGCCGTCGCCGCCAACGACGCGCTGGACGGGCTACTCGTCAGGGGAGAGAAGGGGACCGCGAAGTCGACCGCAGTGCGCGCACTGACCGACCTCCTGCCGCCGCAGGAGGCCATCGCCGACTGTCCGTACGGCTGCCCGCCCGACGACCCCGACGGCCAGTGTGACGACTGCCGCGACCGGGAGGACCCGCCCGTCGAGGAGCGCCCGGTCCCACTGGTCACGCTCCCGCTCGGAGCGACGCGTGAGCGCGTCGTCGGGACCCTCTCCGTCGAGAAGGCCCTCGACGGCGACCCGGAGTTCGACCCCGGACTCCTCGCGCGTGCGAATCGTGGGATTCTCTACGTGGACGAGGTCAATCTGCTGGACGATCACCTCGTCGACGTGCTGCTGGACGCGGCGGCGAGCGGCGTCAACCGCGTCGAGCGCGACGGCGTCAGCGTCACCCACCCCGCGGACTTCACCATCGTCGGGACGATGAACCCCGAGGAGGGCGACCTCCGGCCGCAGCTCCGCGACCGATTCGCGCTTCAGGCGACCGTCGTCGGCTGCCAGGACGTCGAGGACCGCGTGGCCATCATCGAGCAGGCACTCGACCGCGACGCGGCGGCATCCGCGCGGGACGCCTACGACCACGACGCAGAGACCGCCGACCTCAGGGAGACGCTCCGGACGGCGAGCGCCCTCGTCGACGACGTGGAACTGCCCGCAGACTTCGCGGCGGACATCGCCGAACTCTGCCGCGACGCGGGCGTCGACGGCCATCGAGCGGACATCGCGACTGCGCGGGCCGCCATGACGTTCGCGGCGCTGGACGACCGCCCGAAGGTCCTCGAATCGGACGTCCGCAAGGCCGCCGAACTCACGCTTCCCCACCGCCTGCAGTCGAAGCCCTTCGAAGACACGCCCGACCCCGAGGACGTACTCGACGACCACTTCGACGACGAGGAGGGCGACGGAGAGGACGAGCGGGACGCGGACGACGGCGATGATGGCGAAGACGACGCCGATGCGGAGGAGGACGACGACGCGGAGGGCGAGGCGGACGATTCGGGAAACGAGCAGTCCCCCTCTGAGGACGATGCGGAGGGGGACGGCGATGACGCGGAGGGAGACGGCGAGGACGAGCAGGAAGCAGACGAGGGCGACGGCGAGGACGACGACCGCGGCAGCCAGCCCGCGCCATCGCCCAGCGGTGCCGAGATGGACGACGAGGGCGACGGAGAGGACCAGGAGAACGACAGCGACGACGGTGACGAGTCCGGCGAGAGCGAGGAGCAGCAAGAGGGGGCCCCGCTGATTCCCGGACAGTCACGCGCCGAGGTCGGCGAGGCGCGCGCACCGGACATCGACTCACCGGAGGCCGACGACCGCGACGGTGGCACTGCCTCGGGTGGCTCCCGCTCGACGGTCCAGGCGAGTGCCAGCAACGAGGGCGCACGCGTCCGGACGGAACAGGCCGGCACGGACGATGCAATCGACGCCGCGGCCTCGGTCCGCGCGGCGGCTTCTCGTGGCTCGACGACGATCCAGTCCCGCGACCTCCGGCGGTCGGTTCGCGCCGGGGACACCTCCGCACTCGTCGTCTTCGCGGTCGACGCCAGCGCGTCGATGCGCGGGCCGATGCGGACCGCGAAGGGCGTCGCCATCGACCTCCTGCAGGACGCCTACGAACAGCGCGACGAGGTCGCACTCGTGGCATTTGCCGGCGAGGACGCCGAGGTCCTGTTGCCCCCGACTGACAGCGTGACCCTCGCTGCCCGACACCTCAAAGAACTGCCGACGGGTGACCGGACGCCGCTTCCAGCGGGAATGCAAGCCGCCGGCGAGGTCATCGACCGCGCCGATCCGGACGTGGGAATCGTGGTGCTCGTCACGGACGGCCGACCGAACACCGCGGAGGGGAGCCCGACGGCACAGACTCGACGCGCCGCGAAACAACTCGCGTCACAGGACGCACACGTCGTGGTCGTGGACGCCGGCCGCGACGGCGACCGCTCTGCGCTCACCGCCGACATCGCTGCAATCACCGATGGCGAGCACGCCCCGCTCTCGGCGCTCTCGCCGGAACGCGTCGAGCAGGCCGTGGCGTCAGCACGCGATGACGCACAACGGTAGATTTACAAATTAGATTGTAGTAATCCAATTCAGATTTCAATCATGCACGCAAACGAGACCGTTCACGACCGCATCGACAACGCAACCACGTCCCTGACGCCGACCCAGATGGCACTGGGCCTCGGTCTCGTCGCCATCGCGGCGTTCACCATGGTCTTCGTGCAGGAACCGATGATGCACGACGCGATGCACAACTTCCGCCACGCCGCTGGCGTCACCTGCCACTAACGACGCGACAGGAGAGTTCCATGTTCTTTCAGTACCTCAAGCGCGGTCTAACAGCCGGACTTGTAGCTGGCCTGGCGTTCGGCGTCTTCATGGCCTTCGTCGGGAACCCGTTCGTCGTGTACACCGACGAACTCGCCCACGGCGGCGGTCACGCTGCCGAAACCGGTGGCGATGGCCACGACGCTGACGCCGAAGCGGCGGCCGGCGAGCACCACGAAGCATCGGACACCCACGAAGCGGGTGAAACTGGACACGAGGAGCCCGCGGTCTCCATGGCCGTCACGAAACTCGTGAGCGTCGCCACGAGCGGCTTCTGGGGGCTGCTGTTCGGGGCCGTCTTCTTCGGCGGCGCGTTCTACTTCCTCGAACCGGCAATTCCGGGCACCGCGGACACGAAGAGCTACCTGCTCGCCGCCGCGGGCTTCGTCACCGTCTCCGGCGCGCCGTGGCTGGCGCTCCCGCCGGTCGCACCCGGCATGGACCAGGCGCTGCCGACGCAGACCAGACTCTACATCTACGGCGGTATGATGGTCGCCGGACTCGCCGCCTGCCTGCTCTCGGGGCTCACGTACAACCAGCTCAACGCCGAGCACGGACGAATCGTCGGGCTCGTCGGCGCTGCCGTCCCGCTCGCGCTGCTGCCCGTCGTCGCGATGGTCACACCGGCGAATCCCGTCACTGGAACCGTACCGGCCGACTTGGTCGCGGCGTTCCAGGGTTTCGTCGTGTTCGGCCAGCTCGTCCTCTGGTTCGTGCTCGCCAGCGCCCACGCCTGGCTCCAGCGCCGTGCCGACGACGACTCGCCCGACGTCGAGACGGGCCTTCCCGACACCGATTCGGTGACTGCATAGATGCGCCACCGCACAGACGAGGTACTCGACGGCGGATTCACCGACCTCGTACTGGTGTGTACGAACACGCGCGACTCGGAGTACGCCGCCTGCGGTGAGGTCGGCGGCGACGAGGTTTTCGACGCCGTCAAAGCGTGGCTCAGAGACCGAGACATCTTCTGGAGCGACGTGTACGTCGCCGAATCGACGTGCGTCGGCCTCTGCAGCGCCGACGGCGTCGCGATCGTCGTCCAACCGCGCAACGAGTGGTACTCCGACGTTACCGTCGACGAGGTTCCCGAACTGATGGCCGACCTGTTCGGCACAGACGGGGACGACCTCGGTGTCGGCCTCGACGAGCCGTCGCTGTCCCAGTAGGAGCCTGTTTTTTCGACCCGCTGGTTGCCACTCTTCGTTCGTTCGTCACTCGCCAGTGTCCCGTGGTGGTTCGCAGAACAGTTCTGCCGCTCGGCGGGATGGTCTATGGTAGAGGACGAGCACGCCCTGGCTTTCGCCCTGCCTGGAGTCGAATCCGGGGCGCGCTACACTACCCTCTCGTGATTCTACCCACTTAAATCTACCTCACTTTCTCTAGTTCAAGTAAAGTTGTCCTTCTCGTCACGTGGGTCGCCCCCTCCAGACACCACTCACAGCGGCACCGCTGCCGGGAGTTCGAGAGGGCGTCAGAAAACGAGAGTGCCGCTCAGAACGAGTCGAGGTGGACGCGATACGCACCGTGGCGTTCGTTCTCGTCGTGGTACTCGACGGGCTCCTCGACGACCGCGACGCGGTCGCCGGCGAGCGCGCCCGCGGAGGAGATGCCGTCGACGGCGACGTCCGAAAGCTGGCCCTCGGCCACGTCGAAGACGTGATAGCCGTGGACGCTGGCGTCGCGCTCGCGGAAGTTCTGCGCCACTGGAACGACGACACGATCCGCGTCTCGCGGTTCCTCACCGTTACCGCTCGACCGTTCCGACGCGCACTGCACCCCGTGACCGATGCCGCTGACGAACCCGCCGGCTGGGACGGTCCACTCGCGCTCGCCGTCGGGCGAGTACCCGAAGACGGTGTGGTCGTCGGGGTGGTTCGACTCCGTCTCGCGACCTTCTTCGGGGTAGGTGTTCCCGGTGACGAACAGCACGCCGGCGTCGGTCGCGTGGACGTGGTTCGGATAGGCGTACAGCGTCTCGTCGCCGATGTCCTGGGGCGTCGCGAGGTCGGCACTCCACCGAACCTCGCCGCCCTCGTCGAGGACGTAGCCGCGGTAGTCGCCGTGGCTCGTGACCGCCAGCCCATCGTCGAGGACGGAGACGTCGCCGACGCGGCGCTGGCCGTCGTTGCCCGGGTCCCACGTCCACTCGACCGCTCCGGACGCGGCGTCGAGGACGACGAGGCCGTCCTGGTGGTCGCCGGTACAGCGGTTGTATCCGACGGCGAGCCGGTTCCCGTCGGTGCTCAGCGCGATTGGCGAACCGTCGGTCTCGAACGACCACGCGATCTCGCCGTCGGGATCGAAGGCGTAGACGACGCTCTCGAAGTCCCGCGAGCCGTCCTTGCCGCGCTCGTAGCGACGCGCGGCGGCGTAGACTCGCTCGTCGTCGGCCACGAGGTCCGCGACGAACGGCAGGAAGAACCGCGTGTCCTTCTGCGGTTCGCCGACCTCCGACACGGTGGCGTACCGCCAGCGGACGTCGCCGGTCTCGGCGTCGTGGGCGCGGACCTCGCCTTCGGGACCGCGTTCGCCGACGACGACTGCGCCGTCGAAGGCGACGGCAGAGACGAGCGATGCGTCGCTGGCCTCGGAGGTCCACAGTTCGTCGCCGCTCTCGGCGTCGAAGCCGACGACGGTGCCGTCGGCGGTGCCGACGACCGCAACGTCGCTTTCGAGGGCGACCGTCGAGCGACGGCCCGCGTGCCGCGAGCGGGCCGACGGGACGTCACCAAGCGAGGTCGTCACCGATTCACGTTCAGCGTTCTGGCTGCTCATGCGTCGTCACCGTGACCGTGGTCGTGACCGTCGCCGTGACCGTGGTCGTCACCGTGGCTGTGGTCGTGATCGTGGTCGTCGCTGTGACCGTGGTCGTGGTCGTGGTCGTGGTCGTCGCTGTGACCGTGATCGTGACCGTGGTCGTCACCGTGGCTGTGGTCGTGGTCGTGACTGTGGCCGTCGTGGCCTTCCAGCAGGTGCTCCAGCACGTGCACGAGGTCGTCACGGGTGCCACCGACTTCGTCCTCGAAGCCGTCCAGCGTCACCCGGTACTTGCAGGTGTCACAGGACATCGTGACGTCGTCGGTGCGGGCCTCCTGCCAGCGGCTCGCCAGGACCTCGACGATGCGCTCGTCGGTGCCCAGCGGCTCGCCAGAGCCAGCGACGCCGTCGTAGTCGGCTGCGAACTCGTCGGTCCAGTCGTGGACGCGCTGGGTGAGGACGCCATCGCCTAGCATGTACGGCAGGGCGACGACCGCGTCGTAGTCCTCGTCACCGACCTGTTCGAGCGTCTGGTCTAGCAGCGGTTCGGTGACGCCGATGAACGTCGGCTCGACGGTCTCGAACTCGGTGCTCTCCCAGAGCATCCGCGCCAGCTTGTAGGCGTCCGCGTTGGAGTCGGGGTCCGACGATCCGCGGGCACAGAGGACGACGGCGACGTCGTCTTCGGTCCGGTCGACGCCGAGTTCGGCCTCGACCTCGCTGGCTCGCTCGTCGAGCAGGTCCAGAATCGATGGATGGATGCCGAGATGCGAGCCGTTGCGGATGGTCAGCTCCGGATGCTCGGCGCGGGCCGTCTCCAGCGCCACGGGGACGTCGTTCTTGACGTGGCCGGCGGCGAACAGCGACAGGTGGACGACCGAGATCTCGGAGACAGCTGACGCGAGCTGGTCGATGGCGTCGTTGATGCCCGGCTGTTCGAGTTCGATGAACCCGGTGTCGACGGGGAGACCGAGGTGGTCCTCTAGGTCGACGGCCAGCTCGCGAACCTGTTCGTTCGACTCCTCGCGGCGCGAGCCGTGGCCGACGAGCAGGACCGCCTCGTCGTCGCCGATGTGGGCGGCCATCTCGGTCGGGTCCTCGCGAGCGAGGTCGTCGAGGTCCGGTGACTCGATGCTCTGGCTCATACGTTCTCCGCCTGGTCGAGGCTGCGGGTCAGTTTGCGCTTCCGTTCGGGGTCGAACAGACCGGTCTCCTCGACGCCGTCGTAGAGGTACTCCCCGACGTCGGGGACGTATTCGTCGTCGACGCCGAACCAGTAGCCGCCCGAGGACGTCTCGCTGAGGTCGTCGTAGGGTGCCGCTGGCGGGATCTCGTCGAGCAGCTTCCGGACGACGTCGAGCGCCGCCTCGTCGTCGTGGACGAACGACATCCCGACCGTTCCGTCGTCGCTCTTGAAGCAGATCGTGCCACACCCTTCGAGCAGCCCGCGCAGGAGCTGTTTGGGGTGTTCTTCGAGCACGTCCAGCCGATAGCCGCCGGCGTCGCCGTCGATGGGGAGGCCCAGCGAGGCGGCGGCGCGGTCGGCGAGCGGCCCGTCGACGGTAACCTCGAACTCGTCTTCCGAGCGAGTGATCGAGGTGTCGTGGGCGTAGTCGCGCTCGACGATGCGGTGGTCGACCTGTTCCGCGCCCGCGATGGCGGCGAGCCGCCGGGCGGCGGTCTCGTCGTTCGCGCGGACGGTGACGGTGCCGTCTGTCAGTTCGCCGTCCCCGACGACGCGGCCCCAGAAGTAGGCCGTCTCGGGGTGGCTCTCCAGCATGTCCGATGGGGTTTCTAGCTCTGTACTCATAGTTCCTCCACGGTGATGGCGTTCGGCGGACAGGCCGCCGCGGCCTGTTTCGCGTCGTCGATGCGGTCGTCGTCGAACTCCGCGACCACGACTGACTCGTCTTCGCTTACCTCGCCCGCGTCGTAGGTCGCCAGCATGTCGTCGCTCTCGGCGATGCGGTCGTCCCGCATCATGCAGGCGAAGATGCCGTCGCAGGCGTCCTTGTCGATGGTCACGCGGTAGCGGGCCATCTCAGTAGTCGTACTTGTTCCGGTAGCCGCGCGGGGTCACCATCCGGCCCTCGTGGACGTAGGTGTCGGAGTTGCCGATGACGATGGTGGTCGTCATGTCGATGATGTCCTCCTCGCCCTTCTCGGGGAGTTCGCCGAGCGTCGTGATCTCGACTTCCTCGTCATCTCGACCGGCACCGTGGACGATTCCCACGACGGTATCCTCGTCGCGGTGGTTCAGGAGGATCTCACAGGCCTTCTGGTAGTTGTCCCGGCGCTTGCGGCTCCACGGGTTGTAGATGGTGATGGCGAACTCCTCGCCGGCGACGGCGTGCAGGCGGGACTCGATCTCCGGCATCGGGGTGAGGTGGTCCGACAGCGAGATGGATACCGTGTCGTTGACGAGCGGCGCGCCCAGTCGGGCACCGCAGGACTGTGCCGCGGGGACGCCGGGGACGACCTCGAAGTCGACCATGTCGGCGTCAGCGCCCTTCGACTCTGTGATCTCCAGCGCGAGGCCGGCGAGCGCGTAGACGTTCGGGTCGCCGGAGCCGATGATGGCGACGTCGTTGCCGGCGAGCGTGCGGTCGACCGCTTCCTCGGTGCGGGAGACCTCGCCGCACATCGGCGTGTTGTAGATGTCGTCGGCCGCCTCGACGATCTCGTCGGGCAGCAGTTCGACGTACGTAGTGTAGCCGACGATGTGGTCGGCGTCCAGCAGCGCGGCCTTCGCGCGCTGGGTCATGCCCTCGGGCTGGCCCGGACCGAGACCGACGGCGATGAGCTGGCCCGGCTCCGCGTCGAAGTCGTCGACGGTCGAGCCGACCTCCTTCTCCTCGCTGTCGTCCGAGTCGCTGCTCGCGCCGCAACTCGAGGAGCTGGAACTGCTGGAACTGGCGGAACCGCCGCACTTCGAGGCGGATTCGTCCTCCGTCGCGGAGGAGGCTCCACACTTCGATTCGGTCTCGGTCTCTGCTTCGCTGGTCGATGCGCCGCACTTCGATTCCGTGGTGTCGTCGTCAGTACTCATTGTTGGTAGCTCTGTTTGGTTAGAAGTCGTCGACGTCTCGCCCGCCACGCGGGGTGACGAGGAACTCTCGGTAGTCGTTCTCCCAGACCTCGGTCTCGTGGTTGCCGATGATGAGCGAGGTGCCCATGCCGCCGACCTCGTCGTCGTGTTCGGTCGCCTCGCCGAGTTCGCAGAAGGTGTGCGTCTCGTCGTCGAGGTTGCGGCCCTGCTCGGCGCGCCCGGCGTCGTTGAAGATGGCGACCTGACAGTCGTCCGCTCGCTCCTCGCGGATGATCTCGATGGCCTTCTCGTAGTTCCGCCAGCAGTTGTACAGGACGATGATGAAGTCGCTGATGGCCGCCGCGCGGAGCTTCTCCTCGATCTCGTCCCAGCCGCGCCACTTGTCGGACAGCGAGATGGTGCAGAAGTCGTTGCTGAGCGGCGCCCCGACGTTGGCGGCCCCGCCCAGCGCGGCGGTCAGGCCGGGCACGATTTCGATGGGGACCTCAGTTGCTTCCTCGGCCCTCGCCATCGTGAACAGCAGGTCGGACTTGCCGTAGACGTTCGGGTCGCCGCCGGAGACGTGGGCGACGTCCTCGCCCGCCTTGACGCGCTCGAACGCCTCTTTGGCGAGTTCGATCTGCTTGCCCATCGACGAGCGGATGAGCGTCTGTCGCGTGCCGTCTTCGCGTTCGAGGACGGTTCCCTCCTCGTCGGCGAGTTCGCTGTCGTCGCTCTCGCCCTCGACTGCAGCGTCTTTCGGCGGCAGCGTGTCGTCCTCGCGCAGGAACTCCTGATAGAGGTTCGACGCGATGATGCAGTCGGACTGCTCGATGACCCGTTTCGCTTCCTTGGTCATCTGGTCGGGCAGTCCGGGGCCGATGCCGACGACGTACAGCGTCCCGTAGTCGTCGGGGATCTCGGCGTCCGTCGCGGTTTGTGCGTCACTCATGATTATCTCCCGATTGCGACGGTGACCGCGTCCTCGTAGCTGATCTTCTCAAGGATCAGCTCCTGGTTCGCGCTCGCGGCGATGGCCGAGGACTCGGAGACGCCCGGCCAGCCGATGAGTTCCTTCGACTTCGAGGGCGTCGGCCCTTCGTGGTCCTCCAGCGTCTCCTTCTCGAGCGAGATGAGGCCCAGCCCGAGTTCGTCGGCGGCTTCGAGCATGCCCTCCTCGTCGGCCTTCCGACTGCCCGTGGCGACGAACTCGACGTCGTCCATCGTGTAGTCGGTCTGCTCGAGCGCGTGCTCCCACGCCTCGAGGAACTGCTCCTTCTTCGCGCCGGAGACGGAGCCACAGCCGATGACGACGCCGTCGTCCTCGTTGCGTTTGAGGACGGTGACGTCGTCGCCGACGACGACGGCCTTCGGCCCGTCGAGTCGGGCGACGGGGCCGAGTTCCTCGTCGAGGACGGCCAGATTCGTCGCGACCGTCGAATCGCCGTTGACGACGTGGAGGTCCATCGCCTTCGCGCGGGCTTCGACGCCCTGCTTGCCCGCCGCCTCGCTGGCGGTGGTCATCGCGGGAATCGCGCCCATCGTGGCGAGATCCTGAGCGACCTGGTTCGCGCCGTGGTGGCCGCCCGTGATCGGGATGGCCCACGTGAGCTGCTCGTCGGTGACGACGACGGCCGGGTCGTCCCACTTGTCGTCGAGCAGGTGGGCGGTCTTTCGCATGACGATACCGCTGGCCATCAGGCCGATGAAGCAGTCGTACTCGCCCCAGTATTCGGCGAACACCTCGCCGTGGTACTCGATGAGGTCGATGCTCTCGTAGCGGTCGGCGAGCTCTGCTTTGATGTCCTCGGCGGTGTCCCACTTGCGCTCGAACGCGATGATGGCGATATCTTCCGCTACTTCGCCGTCGCTGTCCGGCGTGGCACAGTGTCCGCCGCTGGAGTCGGTGTCGGAGTCGTTGTCGGTACTCATGGATCAGTCGTCAGCTTCGCTTTCGGAGTCGTTCGGTCCTCGGTTCGCCCAGTCGCCGTAGAGGTACGACCGCTCGTAGCCCGAGCCGGTCGCGGCCTCGCCGATGACGACCATCGCGGAGGCGCGGTAGCCGGCCTCCTCGACCTTCTCGCCGATGGTCTCGATGGTGCCCTCGATGACGTCCTCGTCCGGCCAGGACGCGTGGTAGACGACGGCGACCGGCGTCTCTGGGTCGTGTCCGTCGTCGAGCAGGCGGTCCATCGTGTCCGGGATGGCGTGGGTGCCGAGGTAGATGCAGGTCGTCACGTCGCCCATCTCCAGGAACTCGGAGATGTGGTCTTCGTCGGCGTCCAGGGTCTTGCCCTGCGGGCGCGTGAACGCGACGTGGTTGGCGACCTCGTTCAGGGTGAGCTGCGTCCGCAGCGTCGCGGCGGCCGCGAACGACGAGGTGACGCCCGGAACGATGTAGGTGGGGACGTCCTCGTGTTCGAGCGCGTCCATCTGCTCCAGCGCCGCGCCGTAGATGGCGGGGTCGCCGCTGTGCAGACGGACGACGTCGTCGCCGTCCTCGTAGGCGTCACGCATCGTCGGGATGAGTTCTTCGAGGTCCTTGCCGACGGAGTTGACGAGTTCGGCGTCGTCGCAGTACTCGTCCAGCAGTTCGCTGTTGACCAGCGAGCCCGCGTGGACGACGAGGTCCGCGTTCTCGACGAGTTCGCGGCCGGTGACGGTCAGCAGGCCCGGATCGCCCGGTCCCGCGCCGATGAAGGGAATGCCCTCCTGAACGTCGCCGGCGGTGTGCTCGTAGACGCGTTCGTCGCGCTGGCGCTTTTGCTCGCTCTGCTCGTCGATGGCTTGCTGTGGGTCCTCAGTCATCGCTGGGTGCCTCCGCGTTCGGTTCGTACTCCGCCGTCGGGCGGTCCTTGTCCAGGTCCGCCTTCTCGGCGTACGCGAGCGTGTAGTAATCCCGTTCTTCGAGGTCGCTCGGGTCCTCGGTGACCAGCGTCTCGCCCTGCTCCATGTAGAGCCGGCGACCGTATTTCACGTCGTAGCCCGCCTCGACCAGCTTCTCGTGGGTGGTCGGTGCGTCGGTCACCTTGAACAGGACCATGCGGTCGGGGCCGGTCGGGGCCGCACCGCGAGCGGCTTCGCGAAGTGCGAGGCCGCTGCCGGCGTCGATCTCGATGCCCAGTGCGGTCGTGAACGCCGTCATGGCGCTCACTCCGGGGACGATCTCCATCTCCACGTCGGGGTGGAACGCGTCCATCGTCCGGCGGAGGTGGCCGAACGTCGAGTAGACGTTCGGGTCCCCGAGGGTCACGAACGCGACGTCACCGTCTTTCGCGCGCGGCGCGACCTCTGTGGCGGCCTCCTTCCATGCGTCCCGAAGCTCGTCGGGGTCGGTCGTCATCGGGAAGGAGAGGTCGCCGATCTTCTCGTCGTCGACGTACTTCGTGGCGACGGTGCGGGAGAGTCGACCGGGAGAGTAGACGACGTCCACTTCGTCCAGCACTTCCTTGCCGCGGACGGTCACGAGCCCGGCGTCACCCGGTCCGAGACCGATTCCGTACAGCGTCACTCGTCTCCCTCCGCGGCGCTGCCGACGAGCATATAGACGGGGTTGTCGGAGTCGAAGCTGGTCGCGCCGGCCAGTTCGTAGCCGTGAGAGATCTGGAACTGGACGACCTCCTCCAGCATGTCGCGGTCGCGGAACGCCTGGGTGGCCGCCCCTGCGACCTCCAGCCGCGAGACGTTCATGACGACCGTCTCGACGCCGTTCTCGACGGCGAAGTCGAGGACGTCCTCGTAGTTCCGGGAGCCGCCCAGGAACAGCGCCGTCGCGTCTTCGGGCAGTCCCTCGGGCGCTTCCGCGTTCCGGAGCTCGACGTCGGCCTCGATGCCGTCGTTGGCAGCGAGGTTCTTCCTGGTCGTCTCCAGTCGCTTCTCCTTGCGCTCCAGCGCGGTGACCGTCCCGGCTCGCCGCGCGGCCTGTATCGTGACCGCCCCCGTACAGGAGCCGACCTCGGCGAAATGGTCGGACGGCTCCAGCGCGAGCTTGTCCAGCGTGACGGCGCGGACCTCGGATTTCGTCGGTCCCGCCTTCGCATCGTGCGGTAACGCCACTCGTGACATCACTGGAACCCACAGCCCACCGGCTTAAAACAATTTTGCTTGTATTACCACAAACTTAGTTGCGAGTGGTCAACTCAGGTAGCATTATTCGGCGTCGAGTACAAAGATACTTGCACAAGGAGTCGAATAGGGCCACAACGATGTCGCAGAACGTCGCCCCTAGCCGGGAGTTACACGTCCTCCGGAGCAAGCGCCACGCGACGCGCTATCAGATTCTCGTCGAGATCGCAGAGCGCCAGCCGGCCGTCAATCAGCAGGAGATCGCCGACGTCATCGGCGTCTCCCCCCAGGCCGTCAGCGACTACCTGCAGGACCTCGTCGAGAAGGGCCACGTCACGAAACAGGGCCGTGGGCGCTACGAGATCACGAAGGAGGGCGTCGACTGGCTCATCTCCGAGACCGACGACCTCCAGGGGTTCGTCGAGTACGTCTCCGAAGAGGTCGTCGGGCAGGTCGAGATCGAGACGGCGCTCGCCACGGCGGACATCCAGGAGAGCGAGCCCGTCTCCCTCTCGATGCGAGAGGGCGTCCTCCGGGCGACGCCGGGCGACACCGGCAGCGCGACCGCCGTCGCGGTGACCGACGCCGAGGCGAACCAGGACGTGGGCGTCACGGACTTCGAGGGCTTGCTCGAACATCGACCCGGGAAGGTCACCATCGTCTCCGTGCCCCGCGTGCAGGAGGGCGGCAGCGAGGCCGTCGACCTCGACGCAGTCGAGTCCCACGTCGAGGGCCACGCCCTGCTGGCGAGCGCCGGCACCGAAGCGCTGTCAGTCGCCCGGAACCTCGACCGCACGCCAGACATCCGGTTCGGAACCCACGCGGCCATCGAGGAGGCCGCGGCGAAGGGTCTCGACGTCGTCCTGCTGGCCACCGTCAACGAGCTCTCGACGCACACCGACCGGCTGCGGGAAGGAAATATAAGCTACAAGGTGGTCGACGGCTCGTCTACTGCATGATGAAGGCGACCGCGCGCGCCCATCCCATCCAGGGGTTGCTGAAGTACCACGGGCTGGCCGACGCCGAGCGGAACGTCCCCGTCCACGACTCCATCTCGCTCTGTACCGCACCGTCGGCGACGACCACGACGGTCGAGTTCGGGTACGACGCCGATTCCTGTCTGGTGAACGGCGAGCCGGTGGACGACGAGGGTGCCGACCGCGTGCGGACGGTCCTCGACATCGTTCGCGAGCGGGCGGACGTGGACACGGGCGCGCGCGTGCAATCCGAGAACAGTTTTCCCTCGAACGTCGGCCTCGGCGCGTCGGCATCGGCGTACGCTGCTCTGGCGCTCGCGGCGACCGACGCCGCTGGCATCTCGCTCTCGACGCCCGCCCTGTCCGCGCTCGCCCGCCGTGGCGCGACCTCTGCCGCACGGAGCGTCGCCGGCGGCTTCGCCCACCTCCGGACGAGCATGGACGACGCGGACTGCACCGCCGAGCGGATTCCCGATGCCTTCGAGGAGGACATCCGAATCGTCGTCGGCCACGTCCCCGAGTTCAAACGAACCGAACACGCTCACCAGGTGACGCCCGAATCGCACCTGTTCCGGTCCCGTCTCGCGCACATCCACGAGTCGGTCGGGGACTTCCGGGACGCCATCCGCGACGGCGACTTCCACCGGACGTTCGAACTGGCCGAACGCGATTCCCTGAACCTCCTCGCGGTCACGATGACCGGACCGGACGGGTGGGTCTACTGGCAACCGGATACGCGGCGACTGCTCCAGACCGCGCGTCGGCTCCGTGACGAGGCGGACGTCCCGGTGTACTTCTCCTGCGATACCGGGGCGACTGCCTACCTGAACACGACCGCAGAACACGTCGATCGCGTGACCGATGCCGTCGAATCGCTGGACGTGGACACGGACGTCTGGCGCGTCGGTGGGCCACCGACGCTGCTCGAGGAGCACCTGTTCTGACCCTCGTAGCTTGCCGTGGGGTTTATTGTCATGGGGATTTATAGCACGAGGATTCGTCTACTACACTGGGTGGCGGCTCTTGCAAGCCACTGCCTGAGAGGCTCGTATGGTTTCAGAATTCGAACTCCCGTGCTCGGAGTGTGGCGACGACCTCGTCCAGACGACGGTCCCGGCACCGTCGGAACCGACGGTCGAGGTGACGGTCGCGGAATGCCCGAGTTGCGGTGGCCGACACTATCCGGAACCGACACTCGAACGACTCCACTAGATGCCGAACGTTACGCGCAGCATGTCCCGCGTTCCCGGTCCCAGTCCGACCGCGACTGCGGCGATGAGCAGCAGTAACGCGTACCGCGTACTCTCTTTCATGAACCGCTCGTCGAACAGCCAGATGATTCCCACGGCGACGATCAGTTTCACCACCAGGAACGGCCAGGAGGTCCCGATAGCGCTCGCCAGCGACGGCGGGAGGAGCCCGTCGGTGAGCCCGATGATGAAGCGGTTCACCGGGTGCTTCGCGCCGTAGGTGAACGGGAGACCGAGCGCCATCGCCCAATCGGCCGCGATGACGTTCGCGACGCCGTCGATCGCGTGTCCCCAGATGACGACGAAGCCGATCTTTCCAGTCCCGCGGTTTATCTCCGGCGCGAATCGCTCGATACCCTCGTAGATACCCCAGGCGAGCGCCGTCGAGATGCCGACGACGAGCAGGAGGATCTGCGGGTAGAAGGAGACGTAGTCCGTGGTGACTGCCAGCACGGCGAGGTAGCCGAACGTCACGGTGAACACACCGGCCCCCAGCAGGGTCAGCGTCCGATTCGAGTCCTCGACGATTCCCTCGGCGTCGAGTTTCACCGCGAACACGACGGCTGCGAGCGTGATGAGGAAGACCGTCCCGTAGATGACGGGACTGATGATGAGCGAGTTCCAGGGGTAGGTGACCAGCGGGTCGACGCCCGCCGGGGTCGCGTCGAAGGCATCCTCGACGACCCGGAGCGCACCGCCGAACAGCATGAACGGCACCATCGCGAAGAACAGGTCGTGTTCGCGACCCACGTCCAGCCGCCGGAGGAGATACAGGACGCCGATGAGCATGAACAGCAAGATGGCCATGTACCCGACCTCCGACACTGGCGTGTACCCCGGTTCGGCGACGACCGCACCGCGGTCGATAGCCGCCTGGCACGCGTCGGAACTGCCCAGCAGTTCGACGCTGGTGCCGCTGTTGATGGCACAGCGAGCGTTGTGGGCGTCGGCGTACACCGGTCCCCAGAAGTACTGCCAGATGAAGCGGTCGTAGACGGTTCGCGGGAACGCCAGCGACCCGCCCACGAGTGCGAGCAGCGAGACGACGGCCGCGACGAGCCAGGCTCGTTCGCGGTCGAATCCCTCGGTGACCTGCATGTCCGAGAGGGAACGGCCCGGCGAGTTTAGCCTTCCGGTCGCGTGCGTCCCGAACGCATGGGCTTTCTCCCGGTCTTCGAACTCCTCACGGCTCCGCCTGCGCTTGCACCAACTCCAGCAGTTCCTCGTGGGCCTGGCCGTTCGAGACGACGAGTCCGTCGCTATCGTGGTGCCACTCGTCCCCTTCGAGGTCGGTCACTGTCCCACCAGCGCGCTCCACGAGGTGGGTTCCGGCCAGCGTGTCCCACGGCGGCGCACCCGCGGGGAGGATGCCGGCGTCGAGTGCACCGCTCGCGACGTACGCCAGCGACGCTTGCAGACTGCCGAGTCGGCGCACGTCCCCGAAGCGGTCGACTATCTCGTGGCAGAGCCGGTCGTACGTCCCCTTTCGGTCGCCGTCCCACCGGCCGAGTAGTCCGACCACGAACGTCTCCGGGTCCGACCGTTCGCTGACTGCCAGCGTCTCACCGTCGCGGGTGACGCTCTCCGGCCCAGCGGTGTAGGCGTCCCCGAACGCCGGGAAGTACACCGCCGACCCGACCGGCTCGCCGTCGACGACAGCCGTCACGGCCGTCGTCCAGACGTCCAGTCCCCGCACGAAGTTCGCCGTGCCGTCGATGGGGTCGACCACCCAGGCGTCACCGCGTTCGGGGACCGTCTCGCGAACGTCCACGTCGTCGACGCCGAGCGGCAACGGCGCGTCCTCCTCGCAGACGAGCGCGTCGTTCTGACACTCCTGCAGGATGGTCGAGACGACCTGCTGCTGGGCGTCGCGGTCGGCCTGCGTGACGACGTCGTTCTTGTCGCTCTTGGTCTCCACGGGAATCGCACTCCGGAAGTCTTCCCGCGCGACGACGCCACCAGCGCGTGCCGCACGCTCGGCCAGTGCCGCGCGTCGATGCTCGTCGGTCATGGCTCACAGTCTCACCGGCCCACAGAAAGTGCCTCCGCTTTCGCGTCTACGAGTCGTCCGTCTGCTCCACCGCATCGAGGATCGCCTCGGCGATGTCCTCCGCTTCGTCCGGCGTGTACAACGTCTGGTCGCCGAGCGACTGTTCGATGCGGACGTACCCCTCGACCACGTCGATGTCGAAGAACGCCGTGTGTTCCAGTGGTGGATGCTGACTGACCCGTCGCTCTGACTCGTCTGCTGCCATGGTAACATGTAGCAAGTACTCGGTCATAAATCCCCTCGTTATCGACGGTCGTCGAATCCGAACTGGTGCAGAGCGCGGTTCTTTCGACACACTAATACGACGAGGAATGTATCATCCGACAATGCCAGACGCGGCTCGGCTACGCGACAGCACGCAGATCCTCTTGCCCCAAACCGCCATCGACGGCATTCGTGACGAACTCGAACGACGGTTCAGGCTGACGATCCGTTGTGAGGACGCACAGGTACGGCTCATCGGTAGTCCGACCGAAATAAAAGACGCCAGCGACTTCCTCGCCCGGAACGGCATCACGGTCGCATAGCACGACACTCGCGTCGGTTTTCTTCGTCAGCGTCGCCAGTCTTGCACGCGTCGAGTACCTGCTCCGCGAAAAACATCGTCAGCGACGGCCGTCGCCGAGCAGCCGAGAACGGCTCGACTCGCGTTACTCGTCGTCGCCGCTCTCGTCTCCTTCGAGACGTTCCCACCGCTCACGTCTCGAAACACCGGGAGAGCAATCTCTCCCGAGCCGAAGACGACGACGATTCCTCGTCGTCTTCGACGTCCTCAGAAATCGGAGATTTCTGATGGGCTCAGGAGGACGACTCCTCGTCGTCCTCCTGAACGTCTTCGAAGTCAGCGTCGACGTACTCCTCGCCCTGGCCGGCACCGGCAGCGCCCGCGCCGGGGCCAGCGCCAGCTGCACCTGCGCCGGGACCGGCACCGGCAGCGCC
>JARUKX010000080.1 GCA_029688825.1 Haloarculaceae archaeon H-GB1-1
CCCCGGATTCAAATTCCGGCCTAGGCTTGTAACTTTTCCTTCATATCCTAATTCGACATTCAGTTACAACAGTCCAGTTTGCGGGTTTTCCACGGGGCTGTCGTATTCGTCGGTTGGTAGGTTCGGGAATAACCGACGTAAAAAGGGGTGGTCGGGGTGACGCCCAGCGCGTGTCAAATCGCCAGCCCGGGGGATACCGCGTGTCCCCTGCCGTGGGACTGCGACCGTCGGGCCGACGCGAAGGCCGACCTATTCAGATTCGTCGCCGGAACGCCCGAAGGTGCGAATCTACCGTATATCGTTCGCACCGTCTTCGGTCGGGATACCGACTTAGCCGGGGCCGACGCCCAACTTGCCCGCCGATTCTTCGCCGACCACCCCGAACTATTCGAAACCACCCGACGGGACGGCTATCTATGGGTCGACCCGACCCCGGTGGCCCTTCACTTGAACCGCCGTAAGCAAAGGGCAAAAAACGAAGACGGCGACGGGTTCGGGGCCGACGTCCCCGACGACCGCCCTGATTGGGCGAAGGACAGGGCGCGGGCGGCCCTATCGAAGTGGTCGACGGTTGGGTCGGATTCGACGCGGGCCGACTTCTTACAGGAATTAGCGACGGAACGCGAATCAATAGACGACGTTTGGAATGTCTTCGAACGGGTCCGGGGTAGCGGCCCAGAATACCTATGCGTCCCGTACCGGACCCGCTTCAATTCGACCGACCGGGCCCGCGGGCTTCGGGCGTCTTGGGAACGCGCTTGGGACCGGGCCAGCGAACGGTACGACGACGCGGTCGTCGTTACCCTAACGACCGACCCGGGAATGCATGAAAGTATAGCGTCGGCGACGGACGCCCTGATAGAAAACAAGAACCGGCTGGCGGGGTGGCTGGCCTACAACCCGAAGTCACCGGACCGCCCGTCACGCCCGGGCTATCGCCCGCCGAATCTATACGTCTTGGAATTCACGGATTCGGGGCTTCCGCACTTGCACGTCGTCTTTTTCGGCGTTCCGTGGGTGACGACGCAAGCGGCACTATCGACGTATTGGGAACGCCGGGAACAGGGCCGGGTGGTCGACGTCCGGCGGCTGTCGAATCGCCGGGGTCGCTGGCGGTGGTCGGGCGATAGACCCGACGACGCGGCGGGCCAGACGCCCCGCGACTACCTATCGAAGTCCATTCGCGCCCTGTCGACGGTCGCGGATATGACGCCGGGCGACCTATTTGACGCGGCGGCGGCCCGACGGTCGGGCGACCCGATCGACGCACTCGCCGACCTATGGAAAATCGCCCTGTATTGGGCGACTGGGAAGCGGTTCTTCGACGGGTCGGGGGAACTAACCAAAGACGACAACGACGCCGATAGCGTCCCGCATGTTCCACGCTATCGGTTCGTGGGGGCTGCCCAGTACAACGACCTTCCCGGGTACGTCCGAAGCCGTGCTGCGTTCCTGACTAGGCGTGACTTCCGGGATCGACCACCGCCGTCAATGGGAACCGGCACCCGAAACAAGAACGTCTCGACAACCGCGGATCCAGTTGCTTGATTCGTAATAAATGTATTTCTAACCTTTTACAAGAGTCTTACATACAGCCCTATTATTTATTTTATCAATTATTTTCAAGGGCTTTGTGGCACTTTGCTTTGTCATCTTGCTATTTGGCGTCAGGCTCAATGTAAGTTCGAAATCCTCCACGTTAGAATAGTCGATTACTGCTCTATCACCATCGTAAATGATATGCTGCGGTTGCTCTACCCCAACCGTGTATCCGTCAATATCAAAGAATAGATACACTTCATGATGGTGATCGGGAATGTCAATTCGCAGATCCACTTTGGTTCCTCCCTCCTCCATCTGAATGGTGAATTCATCCAGTGGGACTTCATTTTCGTGGCCTGAGTCGATTACATATATCGAAGCAGTAGGCACTCTCCATCTCCCAATGAACAAAAGCGCCAAGATGGATATCAAAATGATTGAAATAGACAGCGGAACGTCGTACCCTCTGAAATTATACTCAATCTGATTGAAAATTAACGCAGCAGTCGCGACAAACAGACCCGCATAATCTAATGGAGCCCATTCAAGGAACCGACGTATTGCGTTCCTCATCCCTTGAATATCGCTTCAGCTTCAAATTTTTGAACGGCGTACTCAAACTGTTCGTCTCCTCCATTTACTGATAAAATATCATCAGAATAGACGACATCAAATCGTCCATTAAACTGAAACACTAATTCAGCCCGTTCAACCTTCCTTTCGCCAATAACATTAGGATCAGACGGAAGCTGTTCATAGGATACCACGCCCTCTTGTTCGGTTATTCGTTCACTCCCGCTGGACTCTATCTGGCCGGGATCCGCTCTGACTGTGACTTCCCTAACTTCATAGGCAGATTGAATGAAATTCCATAATCCTTTTCTAGATACGCTGGAGCCCGGTAGAATGCTCATTTTGTCGGTCAGAAGCGATCGAAGCTCGAACAAGACCTGATCAGACAAATTATCTCTTCTTCCCGGGTCCAAGATGAATAACTTGGAGCCAGTTCGGAAGAAGAAATTCATTGCTATTGGCGTCGGGTCACCGTCGCGGGGCGGGTAAAGCAAATATGTAAATCGGCCTTTGATTATTTCCTGATTCGAATACGGGTACTCTTCAAAGAGAGGCTCTTCAACGGGCTCAGACACAGTTTCAACGTCAGTGATTTTGTCGCTGGAGAGGGTTCTAAGCGTGTCTCTCCAGCTTCTTGCTTTCGGTGTGGCCCGCCGAACCTCGCTCATTCTTGTTGTCCCTGTTATGTGGCTCTATAGCCTAGACCCTTTCGGCCCGTGCTTGTTCCGTCCTCTCACTTAATCCATGGCACGGATAGTTATAGGTCCCATTCATCATCTGGATCACCCCGCTTGTTGCAATACTCTCTTCGAAGAGTTTCAGATATACTGTCTAACGTCATGCCCTGATCACGACATGTATCAAATAGCTCAAGGAAGAAATCATAAGAGGGATATTTGTCTTGTGGGTCCAAATTATCCCAATAGTCCTCCAATTCAACTAACTCATTCAAAAATTGGATTGACAAGGCCATTCTGCGTGTGTCGTTTGCCTTCTTAACCGATTTGACAGAAGATTTCACGTGTACCTTGTTGATTTGGATCTCCGATTGTAGCGTGTTCTCGTTGATAGCGAATCCACCCTCAATCATTTTAAGCGACTTATTTTGTAATATCGCGGACAAGAGAGGTGGGGATTCAACCAATTCGCTTGTGTCCCCTACGACATTATTTCCCCCCCATACGTCTGCGTCACCTGTCACTGCAGCGTCTGTCAGGGTGTCAATCTCAATTGCCGACACTGGTGGGTCATTATCGTTGAATTGTAGCTGGAACAGCCACAGGAGAAAATCGGCGTGGAAAGAGATAGAACTGAAACGTGAAAATCCAGTCGACGGGTTGGAACCTGCTGAAGTCCCGCCGTCTGTAGCTACGTCAGCACCCAAAATTGAGGAGGTGTAATCGATCGCCTCAGCCACGTCATTCTTTGCCCCTCTAAAATACATGTAGTCGGGATAGTTCCAGTAGATATCGGCGTCATTCACCACTGGTATTTTGACCATCTGAAGCTCATCTTCGTCAGAAACATATGCTTCTTTTTCAATTCGGTCTTCGTACAAGAACCGAACTGCGATCAGACTATTCGCCAACTCTTCAAGTTCTCCCGAAATACTATCATCATCCCGGAAAAAGTCTCTTAATAATACCTTTTCTAAACCTCTATCCGAATTTCGTTGGGAGTTTTCGAAGCGTCCTAAATCATCCAATAGCTTTGACTCGGCATCGTAAATACTGCCCTGATATTCCGATCCCTGATGAAGTTCAGTCTTATAGACCCCATTGAAAATCAGATAGCCTTGGTAATCAAAGTCGGCTGTCTCTCCTTCAGGCATGGTTATCTGATAACATGTATAGGGGGTATCAAAAAGGCTGCCCTGCGCTACAACGGATTTCAATTTTCGTTGTTGTCCGCTTCTCACTCAGTATAGGCGCGAAAAAATCACGGACTGCCACCCAGTAGCTTCCGACAGCATAAATATAGTAGCAAACCCCTATTTTGAACAATTCTATAACACCCGCCTAGTTCGATCAATCCCATAGCAATCGCTCGGCTTCGGACAATCTTGTAGAAGGTAACACACATAAATCCGATATGACAAGGGCATAAAAGCCTGTCTTCGTTGGCCTAAACCGTGTAACGGGGACACATTTATTGTACCAATCTACCGACAGTTTTAACGCGTATTGCTCTAATTGCTTCTACTATGGCACAAACCGGCACGACCACTATCCCGTTAAGATCAGCGACCCGGGACAGGGTCAAATCGCTGAAAAGGGGCGGCGAATCGTACGATTCGGTTATTCGGAAGCTATTGGACGAATACGATAGGGGCAACTAGACGAATACCAGATGGAATGGGTCGGGGCGTGTCACCAGCACACCCCTGAATCGACAGAAACCCCGAACGGGGGACCGTCGGCACGCCGCTTCGTCGCCGTGCAAGCCGAAATTCACCAGCTTGCGACTAAGTCCTAACGGTGTCCCCGATCGGGCGGTCATCGACGCCGATACGTCGACACGTCCGAACGAATGCACGACCGTCACCAATCGAACAGAAGGAACCGCAACGACGAATCAATCTCGAAGCCCCGCGAATACGTGCGGGAAAACCGGGACTTGCTATCCCGGGTGCTGGCCCGTGGGAATACGGAAGCACAAGCCTACGCCCTTGCCCTAATCGCCGAAGCGGGGTCGCCCCGGGATATTGAAGAAATTCAGGGGCAGTTAGACAACTTACGCGACGTCGACAGGGAATGACCTTACCCGTCCGACAGGGCATCGGCGAATTCCCGTGCATCGGCGAACAATTCGGGATCGTCTTCGAACAAGTCCATGAATTCCCGGGCTTGTTCGATATTGTCCAAAAGGTCCGGGTTTTCCTTAGCCATGCGAAGGACGGCGGAACGGACTTCCCGGTCTTCTTGCTTCCGGGCTTCGACGGTGTCGTATTCAAGCGGCTGGCGACACCACACGCAAGCGTCTTCGTCGCGGGGCGTTTCCTTCCCGCACCGTGGGCAATCGACCGGCCCGATCGGATCGGGATCGTCTTCTTCGACGTCCTTCCCGTGCAATTTCGCATACGTCGTGTCGGCTTCGCCGCCGAACTTGGCGACATAGTGGGCGGTGACGTCGCTTCCCCGCTTCCGACCCTGCCGGTCTTCGATAAACGCTTGCGGCATACCCTTCCTGGCCAACCACGACGCGTTCGACTTTCGGAAGTTCGTCGGCGTGACGGGCTTATCGACTCCGGCCCGCTTCGCGGCGTCTTTGAATGCATTATTGAATTGGCGGTAACTAATTTCGTCGGGCTTCGACAGTTTCGACCACAAGGGTGCGTCGGGGTCGTCGCTATCCGGGTGGTCGGAAATCCACCGATTCAGGAACGGTACCGCCGGGATAAGCGTCACCGAACGCTGGCCCTTCTTCCCGTCGACGAAGATTTGCAACCCGTGGTCGTGGTCGGCGACGTCGCCGACGCGAAGGTCTTCAAGTTCCCCACTTCGGGCACCCGAATCGAACGCGACGGCTATCAGGGCGGCGTCACGGGCGTTCCGGGTATCGTCTATCATGGGTTTCACGTCATTTTCCCATGTCAGCATATTAGCCGGGTTTGGGCGGGGATCATGGCTATTGCTTGTCCCCGACGGCACCCATTCGATACTATCGGGCTTGTCTTCGACGTCGCCGTCGGTTGTGCGCCCCCCGAAGACGCGAAGGGCGGCCCGATAGTCGGCGTTAGTCCATTCGTTTTCGTGCGTCCGGTTAATCCACCGAACGATTTCTTCGGCGGCATCGTGGTCTTCAAGTGCGTCGGCAAGCCCGCCAACGTTTTCGGCGATTCGGGTACAATGACCCAAAAGATCGCGGTGCCGAAGGTCGGAATATTCGGACTTCAACAAGTCCATTTGGTCGCTGAATTCTATCAGCACGTCGGCGTCATCTTTGGTGATTTCGTCGGATTCGCGGATTCGGTCGCGGTAGTTTTCGATTTGCGTTCTGGGTTCGGTCATGCAATACTACCCATTCCGTTTATTAAGTATATTACAGAGCTATTGAACCTTCGGTTCAAATCCCGGCCTAGGCC
>JARUKX010000081.1 GCA_029688825.1 Haloarculaceae archaeon H-GB1-1
GGTCTGTAGCGTCTCCGACCGCAGGGTGATGCGAGCCACGCCGTCGGTCGCCGAGTATTCCGAATGCAGGAGAACCGTGTTCTCGTCGATTCGTTCGGTCTGGGTTTGGTTCGCTATGGGCATGGGCTGAGTACTGTTGTCGGCAGCAGCGACGGCTGGCGCGGTCGCCAGGAGCAACAACGAAACGGCAGCTACGAGCGCGATGGATGCACGAAAACGCATGATAGCTACCTCCGTCCGCCTTTGCCGAGAATCACGACCACGGCGAGGCCGGCCACGCCGACGAGTGCGGTGGTGGAGTCGATGGAGCCACCGAACAGACCACCGATTCCGTCGCCCGCTCCGATTCGCGCGAGCTCGCGTTCTTCGATTTCGGCACGAAGGTCGAGCAGTTGTCCCTGTAGTTCCAGCATCTCGGAGGTGTTCGCGGTCTTGTAGACATACTTCGTCGTCTCAGTGGCGTTCACCGAGGTTCCGTCCTTCGCGGTCATGCCGGAGATGGTGAACTCGCTACCGTCGGCGAAGTCGACCTTCTCGCCGTCGGTGGTGAGCATGAACACCGGGCCGTCGATAGCCGAGGTGTTGTAGGTCGTGTTCGCTTCCCACGAACCGTTCGGTGCGTTCCGGGCCATCAGCAGCCCGGTGTAGGTGCCGACGCCGTACTCGACGGTCATCGTACCGGAGTTCGTGAGGTTCGGCGTATCGTAACCCATCATCGCGAGCGCCGCCGTCGAGCGCCAGAGACCTTCGGACTCGTTGGCCGAGCGCACGCCGTATTCGAACATGGCCGTGTGCGAGGAGATTACGTCGCTCGCGTTGACCTGTCCCGCCTCGAAGTCCGTCCACGTCGCGTCGACGAACACGTCCGCCTCCGCTTGCAGGTTCGTGTTCATCGACTCGATCTGGTTCCACCGCTGCGGGAAGGCCTTGAAGTCGAACGCCTGCAACTTCTCGTAGTTGCTGTTCGGCGGTTTGACTTCGAGATAGCGGGATTCACCGTAGCTACCGAAACTCGTGCCGTATCTCGCGGGCGTGTTGTAGTGGTACCCACCGGACTGCTCGACCTTGAACGCCAGCGCCGGGTGCGTCGAGCCGTTCGTGAGCGAGACAGTCCGCGGCGTCACGCCCGCTATGGCGGATGGACCATCCGAGTAGGTTCCTGATTCGTAGGACAGCCAGATGTAGTACTGGTCGATGCCGTCCTCCTGTAGCGTAATCTCCCGTAGCGCGTTCATCTGCGAGATAGAGACGTTATACTGTTCGATGAGGTTGACCTGCCGAACGGCGTAGTAGTCGGCGATGGCCTCTTTCGCGCGAACCTTCGCGACCGATTTGGACGAGCCGTTGGCGTAGGCTTCGGCGACAGCAGCCTCGGCCTTCATCCACGCGACGGATTCCGTGTCACTGAGATGGTTGTCGTACGGGACGAGCCACGCTTCGGTGCCCGCTTTCACCCCGGTCGCACCGGAGTAGATGTCTACCTTCGTCTGGTTGGCGTCCGAAGCCACCATGTCCTCCACGGCGGCGTCGACGTACGCCTGTCGCGTGCAGCTATCGGCGTTCACCAACCCCAGCGTCAGGAACATCACGAAGTCGTCGAGCGTCGTACACTCGCCGGCTTCAGCCGCCGAAGCAGTACCGACTGGCGCGAAGCCACCACCGACTGCGGAGGTGACGAGCAGGAACGCGACGACCGACGAGAACACCGACTTCATGGGCGTTCTCCCGTTTCGATCTGTTCGATAGCGGCCCGAACGTCGGCGTCGGTTGCCGGTCGGGTTCGACGCTTCGCGCGGACGTACTGGGTCAGCAGTCCCACCGAGGCAACGGACAATGCCGCGGCTGGGAGGATGAAGAAAATCTCAGGCATGGCGATTACCCCAGGTAGGAGACGACGTAGTACCCCGCCGCTTCCAGTGCAACGACGACCAGCCCGATAGCCACCGAGCCGGCCACGAAGTCCTGTGCGCCGAGGACGTTGAAGCCGGTGACGAGCACGAGCGTCAGCGTCGCCAGCGCCAGGTACGTCTCCACGGTCGCCGAGCCGCGCACGATCTCCGCGAGGTCCGTGTTCAGCTCGTAGTTCTGCCCGTGACTCTCGTTCACCCGGTTCGTCGCGTACGCCGTCGCGAGTGCAACCACCGTCAGGAGGAACGCGAACGTGATGGGCGTTCCCTGAATGGTCCAGACCGCCGCTCCGAGGTCGTTCCCGAGAATGCTGATCGACGCGATTCCGTTCGTTACGAAGGCCGACGCCGCGAACACCGTGCCCGCCAGCGCGTCCTCCATGTCCACTTTGCCAAACATGGGCACGCTGAGCCTGCCGTCGGGGTGTCTAGAAACTATCGGTGCTGTGAGTCTGGAGCCGGCAGATGTTGATGTGCTTTTTTGGTTTCCTTGTTTCGGTGTCCATCAGCAGTTAACGTCAAGACCGGCAGCGCTCTCATCCCGATCCTGAAAGGTAATATACGAAATCCATCAATCTAGACTCTCGTAATGGGACTCAACATGGCTTTGGAAATCTTGAACCCAATCTTCGTAGGAATCCATACCTGATGGTTCTATTTCCATTATCTTATTGAAAAACGATCGCTCTTCATCGCTCGGAGATATGTTGTACTTTGTTTGTTCAAGTGCAGGTGTCATGCCTTCCTGTAATAATTTGCTAAAACCATCATCTACTGGTTGACTGTGTGCGCTAGATTTTTTGATTCTAGCTAGCTCATATGCCCAATCGTCTATATTACCCTCGCCAACTTGTGTGAAAATGTATGCAAGATCAACATAGAATTGACACATTGACGATGCGTATTGACTTGCATTTGTATCAAGAGCGTCTTTTGCCATACTTGCCACTGTTTTTCGCAATCTAGAAGGATATGTCGGCCATTTTCCATTCCGTCTATAATATCTTAAGATATGTTCAATAACTTCACTTAGATTTTTTCGATACGAAAATAATATCTGAATTGGCCCGACTCCGTCAAACTCGATTGGTTTGGTTCGAGATCTCCAGTTGACCTCTTTTGTTGCGATGAAGGCACTGTACTGATCTAATGTATATGAGTGTGCTCTTCCAATTCCTCTTTCTGTGAAGCCATCAAGGCTGTGTTGATAAACCCAGACTTCACGATCTCGCTCAAGCCACTCCCGAAATTGTCCGGTATAAATACTGAGAAAGTACGTTAAATCATCGGGTGAGGGCTGCTTTGCTGCCGTGACCAAGAGATGTGAGAATGCAGATAGACACTCATGGCGGAGTGTGTCTCCTTCTTTTCCTTCAGGTGCTTGTTTGACAACTTCAGAGAGACCAGCTCCCACGGGGCTCAGAATGATAGGATAGTAGTGTTCAACTCCTAACTTACCGATAGTAAATATTGTTTGAACAGCTGCTCTTGCGATATCGTCCTCATTAGAGTCTAACGCTTGAAACGCTATTCTCGGTAGATATTCCGTTACTGATGTCTCAAATATACCTTTTGTAATTTCATCTGTTCTCTTGAGATGACCGGAATCTGCAAGCTCAATCATAACTCGTTCAGAAATTTCACGAAATTCAATCAAACCATTCTCTGCAGTTGCCCATTCTCCATTTGAGAGGCCGGACATTACAAACGAATGTAACTCATGCATTGGGTGCATGACGTCGGTGCTATTTTGACTTTGTTTCACCATATCTCTACATTTATTTGCTGAAATACTGCTAGTATATTCTGACAGTAAACCCTCTGGTGAACTTCGATATAATGTCGTTTCAACATATCTTTTAAGTGCTATTCCTGATGCTCCAGCGAACCCACCTATGATGGCTAACCCGGCCATTATCGACTCCTCTGATAACACAGGAAGTTGAAGCAGTAATATAATATCAAAACTAATCGATGTGAATATAATCAGGAGTGTGCTCTGGAATGAGGCTGAGGAAGTAATAAGTGACATCATGCGCGATGAGTATCGATTTGCGATTAACTGTATTCCTAACAAACTGACAGAAAATACAATTGCAAGAATGCTCGCCTGCGCGGTCGCGAGCGTTGTTAATACACTATCAACTTTAGAAATGTTGTACTCTAAAGGTAGTAATAGTAGTAGAAATCCTCCCAAGAAACCGAGAATAATGAGACGAATCTCCCAGGAGGAATATGTATTGAAAAGTTTCCGGAGTCTGCTTATTGTCTTTCGGCTATTCATCATTTTCCAGCTTAATCTTGTCCGGATCAATATCTCCCGCAAGGTATGATCTCCCTTTCTCGGTCAGCCGGTAATACGCTCTATCCTCGTCGACTTTCTCCAGTAACCCTCGCTTAGGTAATTGTCGCATCCTGCGAGCGACAGTCTCCCGACTCTTGTCTAAGGCGTACTCTACTTCTTTCAGGTTGTACCAGACCACGGTCGGTGGCAAAACGACGTCGTCCCCTTGCTCGGCGAAAAACTCTAGAATTGCGTCGTCGACCTCGTTCATGCCTTCCACGCGGGGTCGCATACCCGCCAAACGGTCTGTTCTCCGTTAGATGCTCCGATATGGAATGCATTTGTACTGATAATACACAGCCGTAGACGATTAAGCATAGATTTATGCAATGACGCACAAATCGACGTTATAGAGAGCCAGCTCACTCGGTCTGTCCGATTCTGGAACTCACTCAGAAGCCGGTGTTTGAGGCACCGGCGTCGGGTTGGCTCTCGGAGTGCGAGAAGCCATGCTAAGAGATACGTGCGGAGGACTTGAATCCTCCCGTCAACCAGTAGCATCATTTTCGAAGAGATTCGCATCAATTAACAACTTTTTCATTGCGAAGAATTGGAAGAATGCGCCACACCTCTCCATTTCGGAGGCTGTGGCATGACCGAGGACCCTGGGGAACTCTCACCCCGAGAGGCCACCCACCGATTCCTGACGCGTCGGGCCACCGAGGATACCGAGTCGTCCATCAACACCTACTACTACCGCCTGAAGCTCTGGTTCGCCTGGTGTGAGGAGCAGGGCATTGAACACGTGTCCGACCTCACCGGCTGGTCGTTCGAGCAGTACGAGGTACACCGCGCGAGCCAGAAGAACGCCCCCTCGACGCTCCATAACGACATGGACACGCTGAAAGTCCTCGTCGAATACCTGGAGCAAATCGAAGCCGTGGACGATGGGCTGGCCGAGAAGGTCCACGTTCCCCACGTCTCACTTGCTGAACGGTCCCGAGAAACGAAATTGGATACCGACGACGCCGCTCGACTGCTCAAATTCTTCAGGAACAACGAGATGCTGTACGGCACTCGCAAACATGCGTTCCTTGAACTGGCGTGGCATACGGGCGCTCGTCTCGGCGGTATCCGTGCGCTGGATGTCCGTGACTACTCCAGCGAGAACCAGACTGCCGAGTTCGTCCACCGTCCGAACTCGGGGACGCCACTGAAGAACAAGACGAAGGGCGAACGGATCGTGGGCCTGCGAGGAGAGGTCTGTGACGTACTCGACGCGTACATTCGGAGCCACCGAGATGACACGAAGGACGACCACAAGAGGCAGCCGCTCTTTACGACGTACCTCGGTCGTCCCGGTTTGAACACTATTCGGGTGATGAGCTATGTCGTCACGCAGCCCTGCATCTACGGCGACTGTCCCCACGGGTACGACAAGAACGTCTGCGAGTTCCGAGCGCGTAACCACTCCAGCAAGTGTCCGTCGTCGAGGTCGCCCCACCACATTCGAACGGGGTCGATTACGTGGCACCGTGACTGTGGCGTTCCTGCGGAAGTCACCGCGAAGCGGGTGAATGCCTCACTCGAAGTCATCCAGCAGTACTACGACAAGGCGACGAAGCGAGAGGAGTTGGAGAACCGTCGTCGCCCCCACCTCCGGAAACTGAGCGTGGAGGAAATCTAATGTTCAGACTTCCGACTTTGGGAGGCCTCGGAGGGTTCTCGATGCGGAATGTAACAATCCGGGCGGTCCCATA
>JARUKX010000082.1 GCA_029688825.1 Haloarculaceae archaeon H-GB1-1
AGAGTCGGACAGATTCACCCCGATTCGACCCCCTCAGCGGGGGTAAACACCACAAGATTCTAGGATTTCTGACCGTAAAACGAACATACCGGACATGAACTTAGAAGACTACGAGAATCAGGACGGGATGAAGGTCTGGCTCTCCGAGCGAGAGATTGAACAGCTACTCGGTCAGTTCGAAGACACCGAGCGACGCATCGCGGTCAGTCTGGCCGTGCGGTGTGGGCTTCGGTCCGCCGAGGTCCTCGACGTTGCACCCGAGCACGTCGTCGACACCGACGCCGGCACGATGCTCCGCGTGTGGTCGTCGGCGAAGACCGACAAGTACCGCGAGACGCCGATGCCGCCGAACCTCGCCACGACGATTCGGACGGTCGGCGACGTGCGCGAGAAGCCGACCGACGACCCGCTCGTCGACGCCTCGACGCGCACCCTTCGGCGCTGGATGGACAAAGCGACAGAGGAGCTACGAGAGGCGTCAGGGGAACCCGGCTGGCAGTTCGTCGGGATGCACGATCTTCGACGAACGTGGGCTACCTCACTGCGGAGCGCCGACGTCGACGCGATGGTCGTCTGTGACTGGGGCGGCTGGGACGATCTAGAGACGTTCCTCGACCACTACCGCGGGACGCACTCGCCTGAAGCGCAGCTGCGGGAGCGGGAGAAAGTGGAGTGGCTGTAGTGTCCTGATTCATCAGGTCCATTTATCGCCCTGGCGGTGCAACCACCTTTTACTGCTGATATGGGTTCGGAGCCACGCATCACCGACTTGTCGGCACTTGACGCCGAGGACATCAAATTCCGAAATACAACGTTCCTCAAGAGCGATGTAGAATACGAACAGACAGGCCGGGAGACATTCGAAGAACTTCGTCACCAAATCTGGGTCACACGGAATGGAGATATTCGGCGTGTCATGTATCAATTTCCGACTGAGGCTCCACTGTACGAACAGTGTGCGGGCTGGATGCACGCCATCGCGGGCAAGCACTTCTTTCCCGATGCAAACCACCGGACGGCACTGGCGACGCTCCGAACACTCCTACGAAGCAACGATATTCCTGTTGGGCGCTGGCCGCTGGACCTCTCAAAGAAGACTGTACTGTGGTCGCACGAGGTTCGCAAAGAGATTGAGACTGTCCGGCTTGATACACTGTACCGACACGATTGGCTATTTCTGGTCTGGGTTCTCTACTTCAAAACAGTCCTCAGAAACGGCACGGCGTAAACGTAGTAATCACTCGTCGTCGTCGGGCGTGGCGGCGAACGCTTCGTACAGGTCTTTATTTTCTTGGACATCACGGTCCATGTCCCGTTGGGAATCCCAGTTCATTGTCTTGAGTGACTAGTGCGTGATTGAGTCATTTAGAAGTTATGGATGGTTATAGCTATTTGACTCTCCTGAACCTTTTAAATGGTTCGTGCAGTTCAGGGGGAGAACGGGAAAATTCGAGTGGCTGTCGCTTCTTGACTCACAATATGGTGACGCGAACTCTTGAGGTGACGATTTCGATGATGCCAGAGACCTACGACGGGCTGAAAGACGAGAAGCCGGACGATCTCTCGATGGATGCCTATATACGATATTTGCTTCGTAGAGAGGTAGACAATCCGTTAGAGGACTGAGACACCAAGACAAGCGTCTGATGACACTTCAGAATTGGTGAAAGCGGCTCGTAGCCAATTGGATTTATTGTCTGAGAACCCGATCAACCGTTGGCTTCGGCCGATGCCGAGCATCGACCTTCCCGTGTAGATACAGCACTCCATCGGTCGTGAGTTCGTACATGTCGCTGGTGATCGTGTCGACGAACTCGACGTAGCGGAGCATCTGGCAGCGTTCGCGAATGTGCCCCTCAGATGCGGTGAATTCAGTTGTTTTCGCCATTATTGATGGGGATGCCCAACCTTCGCTGTAGAGGTGTTCGAGTATTCGTTCGTCCAACTGTTTCATCCAGAAAGCCGACTTTCTCTTGCGCATATATCAGGCGTTTTCCTGTTCCTCACCAGCCGTAGGACCGTTCTCTGTCGAGGAATTCACTCTGTCAGGAGAGTCCTCAGAAGTGTCAATTTCACCCTGTAGGTACTTCTCTCCCCTCTCTGTGATAGTATAGACGCCTCTACCGAGATTCTTTACTAGACCGCGCTTAGCCATCTTCTGGCATCGTTGGGAAATATACCCGTTCGAGTACCTGACAAACCCACTTTTAACCATATCTCCGGGGGTCGCTGTCTCCTCTTCGCTAAGGTACTCAAGTATCCTATCGTCTGCAAGCACCATCCAATCTCCCGAGTAGCGCTTATTCATGAATGATTGAATCAATCTTATAGACTTGGGGCCATTATACCACCGCTAGTGTTGTATGGAACGTTGCAAACCAATCTCTCTACAACGAGCCATTAACTATATTAAGCGGCAATTAATTAGTCATTCATGCAATGCCACATGCAAATGTGACTGTGGGCATGGAGCCGTCCATGCTCGCGAAGATCGAGGAAGAGAAAGACAAACACGACATGAGTCGTGCAGAGTACATTAGGCACTGCGTTCGGCAAGCTCAGGACTCTCCTTTTAAGATTCCTGAGACGACGCTTTGCACTGACGAACAGGCATCAGAGGAACGCAAAAAGGGGGCCACGTAAACTATGTCCAGTAGTCCCGGCCCCGCTTTTTGTGATGACGCCGACGACGAAGAAAGTGACGACGACGAGGTGAGCGGCCCATGAGCCGCGACGTTTCAGAACAGTGGCCCGACGCGACCCGCGCCGTCGTGGTCGGTGACGACGTCGACGCCGATGACGTCGACCGAGGCCGCGGTCTCGCCACCGACGGCGGCCGTCCTGCACCCGACCCGGCGGACCTCCGCCGGACCGAGTCACCGTCGCTCGTCAAGGTGACGGACCAAGGAACGGTGTACGTCGCTGCCACGAAGGTCCGAGACAACGGCTGGCTGTGGCTCAAGTACTGGGACGGCGGCCGGGCGATTCTTCCCCCTCATCGTGTTCTCGCCGTCCATCGCGTCGAAACAGAACAGCACGGCGAGATGGACAGTCAGGGCCACCGAGACCGTCGAGTGGCCGACGAGGACTGGCGAGAGCGGGCGCGAGAGATGCAGAACGAAGCGGAGACGACCGAGGCCGCGAAGGCCGTGGTCGCGGATGACTGACGGATACAGTCTCACGGTCGAACTCACGCGTGGCGGTGACAGCAACAACCGCGACAAGATGAAGGCGAAGGTCTCCGCCGACAGCGTCGAGGAGCTGCACGAGAAGGTGCAGGCACTCCGCAACGAGATGCAGGAGTGGGCCAACGACTTCCGCAACATCCAGCCCCAGCGCGGGCGGCGGCTCGCCGATGACCAGAGCGAGCTAGGGGAGGTCGAAGTGTGAGCCACAGCGGAGCGAGACAGTGGCGTGTTGACTGTGAGTGCGTCCCTGAGGTTGCTGAACAGCGAGACAGCCAGAAGTGGCAGCGGATGCACTCACAGGTGTCCAAGCGCAACGCCACGTACTTCATCAGCGAGGATCGGCTGGCCGAAGATATCAGCGAGTCCGAGCTTCGAGAGCGCCTTGAACGGATAGATGGGGCACTCGTCGCGTGTAACGTCTGCGGCTCGCTCAAACGGGTCGACACATGACCGAGGGCCCGGATTTCACCCCGCGAGAAGCGTGGTCGCGGTTCGTCGACCGGAAACGCGTCGAGACCACCGAGCAGTCCGCCGAGGCGTACTTCTATCGGCTCCGGCTGTTCGTCGAGTGGTGCGAGGATGAGCAAATCGACAACGTCGACGACCTGACCGGCTGGCACTTCGCGGAGTACGAGACTGCCCGGCGCGGTCGCGACATCTCGATCCTGACGCTCGACAAGGAGATGGGTACCCTTCGACGGTTCATCGAGTACCTGGAGCGAATCGAGGCTGTCGAGGACGGGCTCGCCGAGAAGGTCCCCGAGGTTCGCGTTCCGAGGGACGCAAAGAGCAGCGACACGAAACTCGACGTTTCGGCCGCGAACAGGCTGCTCGACTACTACCGGAGCCACGGCCGCGGGACTCGCGGGCATGCCTTCCTCGAACTCGCGTGGCACACCGGTGCCCGGCTCGGCGCGCTTCGGGCGCTCGACCGGCACGACTTCTACCCCGACGAGCAGTACATCGAGTTTCGCCACCGGCCGGAGTCAGACACTCCGCTGAAGAACAAGACCGAGGGCGAGCGAGTCGTCGGCCTGACGCCGGACGTCGTCGACGCCGTGCAGGAGTACATCGACGGCGACCGATGGGACAAGCGCGACGAGCACGGCCGTGAGCCGCTGCTGTCGAGCCGTCAGGGCCGGCCGGGAATCAACACGATTCGCCGCATGTCGTATCAGGTGACCCTGCCGTGCAACTACGGCGAGTGCCCACACGGTCAGGAGATTGCTGAGTGCGACTATCGAGAACCGAACCACGAGAGCAAGTGTCCGTCGAGCCGGTCGCCTCACCGGATTCGGACTGGCTCGATCAGCTGGCAACTCGACTGCGGCATCCCCATCGAGATCGTCAGCGAGCGGGCCAACGTCGCCCGGCGGACGCTGGAACACCACTACGACAAGACGTCGCCCCGCGAGCGGATGGAGCGACGTCGTCGCCACCACCTCGAAAAACTGTCATTCGACTTCGAATCATGAACCTACCATCCACCCCCTTCCACGAATCGGCGCATAGAACCCACTCAGACCCCTCAAAACAACAGTGGTCCGAAGCCGCCCGAACCCATCACTTCTGCGACGAACGGACGTGCGGAGCGAAGCAAGGCGTGAGTGGCGTGTTCGAACCCCGGAAGGCGAGCGGAGCGAGTCTTCAGTCGGTTCGAACGCCTGTTTCTGCAGTGGCTTCGCCGACGCTCGGGCATCCACGCGACGGTACCGTTCTGTGATTCATTGCGGGTTCGCCGCGGAGAGCGCCGAGCACCTGCTCTGCGCAGCCGACCCGGACGCAACCCCGGGATGCTCGTCGTCACGCCGCTACCAGCATCACAGCAAATCCCGGCACCCCACGACCGTAAATTATTTACTCCTATGCGAAATAATGATTTGTACGCAGGTAGCGCACCGCCGAGCACCGATAGCTCCGAACGCTCGCGGCCTGGTCACCAACACCGGACTCAGTGGCACACCTTCGCTCCTCCAGCTTCGATCCTGCTCCACCTTCCGGCCGCGCTGCCTGCGTTCTTCACCTGCCTTTCCCACGTTCTCGATACTCGCCGGGAGCTGTGGGACCGGGACTGCGCACCGTCCCAGCCCGACTCGACGCGCCCGATGTCCCATGGAACCGCACCACGCGATAGCCGTCGGGTATCGAAATGCTTTTTTCTACACTCCCCGTCGACCAAAGTGCGCCGCCTTAGCTCAGACTGGGAGAGCACTCGACTGAAGATCGAGCTGTCCCCG
>JARUKX010000083.1 GCA_029688825.1 Haloarculaceae archaeon H-GB1-1
CCGAGGATGGTGGCCGTGATGGCGTTGAACGGGATTCCCGCGTAGCGCATCGTCCCGCCCAGTGCCGTCACCGTGACGCCGATTGGGAGGACGTTGACGATGCCGAGCGTCGGCTCGTCCTCCAGCACCCAGTAGACGAAGACGAGGAAGATGCTCGCCCCGGCAAGCGCGACGGCGAGGCTGGTCATCGCGGATTCGAGGATGACGCCGGAGACGGCGTCGAACACGATGGTGCCACCGGTCGCCGTGGCCGTGTAGCGGTAGTCGTCGGCGACGGCCCTGGTGTCGGCCGTGATGTCTCCCTGACTGGCGTCGGCCTGGACGGTGTAGACGACGCGGGCGCTGCTGTAGTCCGCGGTGATGTAGTCCAGCGCCTGCGAGCGGGCGGGCGAGGACAGCAGGTAGTCGTAGACGACTGCGAGGTTGTCGTCGGGGATGCCGTTGTCGTTGCGGTCGTTGCGCTCGACGATGCGTCTGAACTCGGGGTCGCGCTCGGCCTGGGACTCGATGACGGTGATGATGCTGCTGGCGTCGGCGTGGCGGCCGTCGCGGACGAACGAGTCCGGCGGGTCCTCGCCGGCGCGGTGGATCATCTCCAGCGCCTGATCGTTCCGCATCGGCCCCTCGACGTAGACGGTCGCGCTGTCGCCCTGCGTGGACTCGAACTTCTCGTCGAGGAAGTTCAGTTGCGCGGAGACGGTGTACTCACTCGGCGCGAACGGCTCGGGCAGCTCTTCGAGCACGTCCGGCACCTCCTCGGGCGGGAGGAAGTCCTCCTGGGAGAAGCTCGTCGAGACGCCGGTGGCGTACATCCCCGAACCCGCGCTGGCGACGAGGACGAGGACGAGGAACAGCATCGGCGCGCGCTTGCCGATGACGACGCCGGTCCGAAGAACGGGAGCCAGCGCCGACTCCTCCGACCCCAGCGGCCGCTGGCTGAACTTCGGAATCGGAATGCGCTCGCGGTTGCGGTCCAGCCAGACCTTCGCGGCGGGGAGGAAGACGCCGAAGATGAAGAACGTGAACGTGATGCCGATGCTGGCGACCAGTCCGAAGTCCTTCACCGGCCCCAGGGCGCTCGTGAAGTTCGACATGAAGCCGATGACGGTCGTCCCGGTCACGATGGCGAACGCGACGATGAGCTGGTCGGTCGTGATGCGCATCGACTCACCGACGGATTTGTCGAGGACGCGCTCCTCGCGGTAGCGGTTGATGGCGTGGATGCCGAAGTCGATGCCGACGGCGAGCAACAGCGGCGGCACGGCGATGAGCATCTGACTGAACGGGATGCCGAACAGACCCATGAAGCCGAACGTCCAGATGATAGCCATCACCAGCGAGGTGATGCCCAGCAGGAGGTCGAGCAGGTCGCGGTAGGCGACGATCAGGAAGAAGGTGATGAACAGGACGGCGGCGGGGACGACGATGAGCAGCGAGTCGAAGATGACTGTCGAGTTCTCCGCCGCGATGATGCCGTTGCCGAACACCTGGACGTCGCCGTCGACGGTGTCGACGACCCGCTGCATCCGCTGCTGGATGGGCGTCAGCGGGCTGGAGCCGCTCTGCCCGGATCCCTCGGCGATGCCCGCCGGCAGTTCGTGCGTGACGAGGCCGATGGTCGCCGAGGCGCTCGCGCTCTCGCGGTTGAAGTCGTTGCTCACCAGGCTCGTGAACCGGGGATTATCCGCGGCCGCCCGCTGGACGGCGGCGTCGATCTCGGTGGGCGTCGCCCGCTCGACGGCGCGGATCTGCGCGTCGGTCGTCGTCGCTTGCGGATCGAGCTGCTGGGCGACCATACTGGCGGCGCTGGACGTGCTGCTCACTCGAAGTCCGTCGGTCTCCTCGACGCGCTCCTGTACCTCCAGCATCCGGAGGAGTCCCCGCTTGTCGAGGACGTCCTGGCCGGACTGGATGAGTTGCGTGCTCCCGGTGTCGGCCGAGAACGACGGCGAGAACTCCCGGTTGACGTCCTGGAGCGCCTCCTCTGCGGGGAGCCCCGTGGTGAACTGACTGGTGCCGGCGCTGGTCGAGATGCTCCCGAGACCGAAGCTGAACACCAGCGTGACGACGAGGAACGTCAGGATCACCCGCTCGGGCGAGTTGACGATCTTGTCGTCTGCCCAGTCGATGTACCGTTGATAGTCCATAGCTGAAGCCCCCTATTGACGGGAGTAGTACCAGTAGCCGCCGACCCCGACGACGAGGATGGCGACCAGGCCGACGATGATGGGGAGGTTCCCGCTGCCACCCTCGCGCTCGGTCACCGTCACCGGAAGCCGGTAGGTGTCAGAGAGGAGGGTGTCCCCGTCGCTATCGTCGTACTGGAAGTCGACCGAGACGGGGTAGCTCTTCGGGGTCGCACTCCCGGCGGCGCTGACGGTGAACTTCACCGTCTCCGTCTCGCCGGGCTCCAGGCGGTTGATGAAGCCCTCGCTGTCGGAGACCGAGATGGGATCGTCGGCGAACATCTCCGCGCCGATGTTGGTCAGCGTCTCGTTGCCGGTGTTCGTGACGTCGATGGAGACGACGCTCGTCGAACCCTTCTCGAAGGTCGCGTTGCTCGTCTCCAGCGCGAATTCGTCCTTCTTCGGCGCGACGTCCTGTCGCGTGACGATGTCGTCACCCCGTCGAGCCTCGTTCTCGCTGTTGCGGTACTCCGTGTGGAGCGTGAACTGCCGCGCGCCAGCCTCGGCGGCGTCGCTGATCTCGATCTCGAACTCGAAGTCCGCGGCCTCGCCGGGTTCGAGGTCGCCGACTGCGGACTCGGTTTCGAGGGGGTTGATGTTCTGCGTGTTCGTGTCGAGCACGACGGCGACGCTGTCGGCCGTGGTGTCTCCGGTGTTAGTGATGGTTCCCTTCAGCGTCCCTTCCTCTCCGACGCGAAGCGTCGACGAAAGGTCGCTCGCGACGAACTCCCGCTCGGGTTCGGGTCGGAGTCCGAGCGAGAGACCCGTCGCGGTCTCCTGGTCGCCCTCCTCGTCCTCGTAGGATATCTGCGCGTTCAGGGCGTAGTTGTTCGGCTCGGCGTCGCCGCTGGCGGTCGTCTCCAGCTGGACCGACCGAGTTTCGCCGGCCTCCCACGAACCGACGTACCGGCTGGAGGACGCGGACTTGCCGAACGTGATGTCGGAGTTCTCCGAGGAGATTGTCACCGTCGCGTCGCGGACGGAGATCGGGCCGTCGTTGCGGAGGGTGACGTTCAGCGTTCCGGTGTCGTCGACGGCGACGTTGCTCTCGGTGCCGACGAGAACGAACTGCTGTTCGGCTCTGGGGACGACCGAGAGGGCCTGCGTCTCCCCGGTCATCGTCTCCCCGTCGCTGGTCTCGAAGGTCGTCGCGACTTCGAAGGCGTACTGCTGGGCGCTCGCGGAGGGCGTCGCCGAGATGCGGTACTCGACGTCCCGGGTCTCACCCTGCTCCCAGGAGCCGACGTAGCGACTCGCGCTGGAGGACGTGCCGAACGTGAGGTCGCTGTTCTTCGAGGTGAGCGTGACCTGCGTGTCGTTCGCCGGGTCGGTCCCGACGTTCTTCATCTCGAGCGTTACGGTTCCCGTCGCGCCGACGCGAGCGTTCGATTCGACGTCGACGACCTCGAAGCGAGCGGCGTCGCGCACGCGGAGGGTGAGGTCGTAGGTGCGGTTGACCGTGCGCTGTTTGTGGTTGCCGTCCACGGCGGAGATGTAGGTCGTGGACGTGTACTCGACGTGGACCGGGACCTCGTAGGTGCCGGGCTTCGCGTTCTCGCTGACGGTGACGTCGAATTTGGCGGGCGCACTGGCTCCGTCCTGGAGGCTGCCGAACGTCTGGCTGTTCGTCTCGACGTCGATGGGGGCGTCCGCTTCGCCCATGGAGACCGTCACGCCGCGGGCCGTCGTCAGTCGACTCCTTACGGTGGCGTACGTGGCGTCGATGTTGCTGTCGATCGTGTCGACTTCTCCGTCGTTGACGACGTTTACCGTGAGTGTCGTCTCCTCGCCGGGCGTGACCCGGTTGTCGGCGAACGATGCACTGAGGTTCGGATTGCCCTGGGCACCGGCGACCGAGAGGCCAGGGACGACGAGCAATACGGCGACTGTGAGTGCGAGGGCTCGTGTATACTGCATTGTTTCGTTCTCGTAGGGTTAGCAGAATCGGGGACCTTGCTGGATAGTCGGCGCTATGGGGGTCCTTCCGACTGCGCTTTCGTATACTGTCGGAAACGATTCCAAACTATCCATCAGTTCGTTCACTCGCATCGGTGGCGAATAAAATTGGTGATGCGTCCGCGAGGCGACTGGCCTCTGCATCCGTCTCGTGGCTGCTCGAGCCGATTCAACCGATACGTACTGCCCCATCATGGCTATAGGGTACTGTCGCATCCGTGCTCGCTAACGCTGTTGCCGTGTATACGGGGTATGTTTAAGTAGTGGTGGCTACACGGGCCGATGAACATCCGGTAACGGACGAACTAAGTGGTGTGGTAACATTTAACACGTCCTCCTTCCTACGCTAACGTAGAGGGAAACTGCGGGCCGGCGAGACGATGCCGGCACAGCCGCGGAACCCACTCTCGATCACAATGTCCGAAACACACCTATCAACGACGCAGCGAATCGGCACGTTCGAGACGGCTGACGGCTCGCTCGTCATCTACGACGTCGAGAACCACCGGGGCTGGGTCCAGTCGGACGGTGCAGTCGTCCTCGATTCCCAGGCGTAGTCATCGATGGAGTGAGCCGCGCCGGCTCGTCGGAGGAGGACACGACCACGGCCGGACGAACGCCCGAAACATCGCTCTCGCGCCCGGTATCGTCGTGTGGTCGGCTGTGAAACTCCTGCGGGACCGTCGCGATTCTTCTCGAGAAACGCTCAGTCGAACCCGACGCGGTTCGGGACTCGCCGTCGAAGTGCTCCGACCAGCGCAAGATTCGACACGCCGTTCAGGAGGTACCCTCCGGGGCGGGCCTCGACCACGCGACCATCGAGTTCGTCGACGACGAGGCACTGACGGGTCGTCGGGCCTCCGAGCACTCTCAGTGCGTTGCCCCACGCAGCCGCCTCATCCACTGCATCGGTACGTTCTCATACGACACCGGGATTAGTTCCGTTACTCTGACATTATTCCGACTAAACAAGCGTATTCGACTGAATCAACCGTTAGATATGATTGCCTTCCGGAAGGCTGCGATCTACCAGATATCGGTGATGTTCCCGGAGCGTGCTGCATACAGGGCGCG
>JARUKX010000084.1 GCA_029688825.1 Haloarculaceae archaeon H-GB1-1
GAAGTCGTACTTTTCTTCTACTTGTCTACGCAATGTCTGTACGTCTTCGGGTTCGTCGGACCCCTCCATATCCTCTTGCGCGCGCGACTTTTCGTCCGACGATTCACTCATTGCTCCCAACTTAGGCGGGAACCACTGTTAGGGTGACGGTTGTCGCTCCTCACTCGAAGATTGCGCGGAAAGGCGCACCGAGGAGAGTCGTCCCACCAACCAGTATCAGAGCAAACAGCATGGGGTTAGCAATAGCGAAGTCAGTCCACCAAGGGACAAGTCCCTCCTCAAAGTTACCGTTCATCACAGCAGTGTAGGAGTTAATCGCCAGAAATGAAGCCACTAACAAGCACACTGCTGTCGCCGCTTGCCGTACTTGACTCATAACTGAATGTAGTTGGTGTCAACATATTAGTCTGTCGTGGGTAAGAGGACAAAATACTATCTCTACATGGGAAACACTGATTGGACTACCGAAAGGATTGCGCACAATGAGTCCGTCAGAGGACACTGCCTTGCGATTACTCCAGATTGTGGGCCTCTCACTCCCGGCAGTGGCTCTTTATTTAGGAGTATTGACAGATATTCATATGACGGCAAGACGGGAGACCGGGGCGAAGTTAGTGCCGAAGGATGACGACTGGAGTGGTAACGAGTTCACTTTCGAGCCTGACCGCTTCACGGCACATCTAACGGACGCAGGCTCTCACTCTGACTTCCTCATCGGAGTTGTGAGCCTCATTGGACTGTTAGTATCTGGCTTGACTTTCGGACTCTATCTTCTCACATCTATCAATCCTATCTACTACGCGGGGATAGGATTCCTGTTGCTTGGATTCCTTCTGCTGGGGACTTCTTGCGCTCTCTTGGCGCGTACATCCTTCCAATTAGTTCGAGGGTAGGGACAGAAGGTTGTCCGAGTGCATGACCGGCAGTTACTCGGACGAGAGACGGCAGTCATGGACTTGTACGAGACGGCAGAGAACCACCTTACAGCAGTCGAATACCAGCACTCACGGACCCACGGAGAGCCATCAACCTGTCTGACTGTGCAAGAGTCGGAATGAAACCGACACACAGACTACTACGTATGCCAGACAGTCCGACGGTAATCCGTGGGTCCAGAGGTGGAGGAATCGACTTCCTGCCATCCTTTGGACGGACTTCTCACTACTGGGAGGCTCTATCAAACGAGAGAAACGTCCCTTTAGTGTAGTCTCCCCGATTCAGTCGCCTATCCCCTCACCCTATCGCACGTATGAGCAATGCTCAGTCAGACGTGGTTCTGATGTCCTGCAAGGGGTTCAGCAGGTTACTACCCAGTGGATAGCAACCTTGTCCTCAACTCGGGCGTACTTGAAGCGTGCCAGACAGTGCGTTAAGTCTCAGAATTAGGCGCACCGTGGGTCCACAAGGCTCCGGTTCTGACGCAAAGCCTTGTTAGTTGATACGTACTCTAACTATTTAAAACTTTCCCTAATGTGGATATAAGGTATATATACCTAACGGTCAAAGAGTGATGTGAGAAATCGCAATCACAGCCTTTGAAAACTGCGTGAACGCGATATTGTCAGAACCAGAGTAGCCAACAACGCCCAAGTTGCGGCTTCACTTGTAGTTAGGGCCTGAAGACATATAAAACTTTCGGCATAGAACGAAACACGTTTTTTCTTTACTGCTGGATTTTCGGGGCGCTCATAAAAGGGCGCTACCGGCGAGAAGAAATATATCTGATATATAGTGGGAGTTTCGGGCGAATTGCTCCACTGAACCCTGAGAATGAAAACACCTCGGCCCCTGCCAATTCGACCGACTACGTCACTCTCGGGAGTGCGAGCTTGCTGAATCGCACAGAGTGCAACGAGTTTGGTTCATTTTACCGAAAGATTTAAGTAGTTATAGAACTAATACTATATATACATAGTGGTTAAGCGGTCTCCCTTTTCGGAGGAATATCAATGTCTGCGACAAAGTATCTGAAGTTGACAGAAGACGAGAAACGCACTCTTGAACGCTCTCTTTCCGAAGATTTCGGAGAGAATCGGATTTCCTACGGCGCTTACATCAAGTACCTTGCAGAACAGCACTCAGGAGGTGAGAGCGATGAGTGAGACGGAGACGTGGGAAGTAAAGTTACCTGCAGATATATCTGAAAAATTAGATGGCATGGACGAAAACCGTGTGAATACTGTCGTCTCTGACGCACTCCGGCAGGCCCTCAACCTTGCTGAGAGTGCTGAGGACCGTCGTGAGGACTTGCGCGAGAGCATGGGTCTCAGTGGTCGAGACAGTGAGGAACTTGCCGACGACTCTCTCACAGAGGCAGAACGAAAGCAAGAGGAACTACGCGAGCGGATTACTGGAGCGAAGTAGAATGGGTCGCACTACTACTATCTCTGTCGAAGTCCCCAACGAACTTGTCCGAGAACTTGGCGGCTACCTGAACGACTTGCCGGAGGAAGAACAACGCCGTCTCGAAGCCTCCCCATATCGCCACTCGCCACAGGCTCACTGGATTCTCGAATCATGCTTGCTCCGGCGAAAGAACCTGCCGGAGACACTTGGGGTAGAGGTTGAAGTCGGTGAGAAACGTGGTGAGGTTACGGTAGTCGAGAGTAGCGGTCTCCTCGGATAGTTCGAGAAGTCTTGGTAGCCAGTGGTCATCTTCTGCTGGCGGGTATGTGTGTGGGTTCTGACTTCTCTTGGACTGCCTCGACATACTCCCCTCCTCGGGGGTAGTTCTGCGGTTCTGATTCAATGTCTGGAATCGGCGCAGGGGCTTCCCCCTGCTGTCGGTTTACTACTTGAGCATTCCGAGTAGTGAAATCTCAGATATATGCAGTAACTTGATGATACTCTATTGTTTGGAGTATATATGGTGAAACGTCGCTCTTTCCTTACCACAGTGGCCGCAAGTGCTACAGTTCTCGCAGGATGTACGGAGGGTTCGGACTCCGGTAGTCAACCCGCTTCAGGACAGAATACAGATGGTTCGACGACTGCTGAACAACCTTCCACAGAGACACCAACTGAGACACCGACACCCACTGAGTCTCCACCAGATTATGGACTCCCGTCCTGTGGTTCTGGCGATTATGTATTTGAGGTTATCAGTGCAGGGTACGGTGATGGTGATTTTCATGTAAATTTTATAAACTTATTGGCAACTGAGGTGGATGTATATACAATTGGTGTGACAATTAACCCAGTTGGTGAGGAACGCAAATCGGCGTCCGGTGTTATCGCTGGAGACATTGAGGGACCTGACTACTTGGAAGGAGGGGAGAGAGGAACCATTACTATAGATTCTGGAGCGTTTGATGAATACCTCGACAGCGAAGATTTCGAGGATGAGAGGATTGAAGAAATCAGCATCTCTCCACTCCATGAAGATGAAGAAGATTACGACGGCTTTACTTGCTACAACTGAGTTCATCAGTCACCAGTAGATGGTTCACGTTGCCGGACTTGACTCTACTCGGACCCTTCTGGTGGGCCACCGGCTCGGATATATTCGCGCTTCTCATCGTCTCGTACGATGTCAAGGTACTCCTCAGTCACCGAAAGGTCAGAGTGGCCTAAATGTGCCTGAAGCGTCCTCACATCCACCGGATTCGGCGGCTTGAGCATATTGATAGCGTAGGAGTGGCGAAGGGTGTGTGGGGTCACTGAATCACGGTCCTTTCCCCCACTGTCGGTGTATACGTGGGCCTGCAAACCGGCAGACTCGGCGGCTTTCTTGACTATCTGAGTGATGTGGTTGGGGTGAATGTGGACAGACTCACGGGTCGGAATCAGATACTCACTCTCCCCCGACTTGCCCTCGGCGTCTCGGTAGCCCCCGTAAATCCACTCTCGAAGGTCTGCAATCAGGCTCTCCTTGTAGTAGACCGTTCGCTCTTTCCCTGATTTCGCGTTCTCTGCCCGAATGACTATTTCTTGGTTTTCGAGCGGTTCAACGTCCTCTAACCGGAGTGTAGCACACTCGTTTCTCCTACACCCAGTCTGGTAGAGTAATTTACAGATTAGCAGATTTCGCTTTCGAGGAGCGGGGACGTGCTTGTAGAGAGCCGTCACCTCCTCGGGAGTGAGATAGGCCTTGCCACCTTTCTTCGATTTGTGCGACTTCCCGACAGACCATATCTGGTCGAGTTCCTCCTCTGGATTGTCGGGGACGGCGTCGGGGTCGAGTGCAATCACACCGTCCTCTGCCAACTTCGGAAGGACTCCATAGAATCGGGAAAGGGCAGACCGACGCTTGACGATAGTCCGGGGTTTGTCGCCATCCTCTCGCTTGAGGGTGAGGTACTGCCGTAGGTCGGATGTAGTTACATCAAGTAACCCCTCCGTGTTGGGTCGCTCCTCTGCTACGAACTCCTCGAACCGCTGTACGTCTCGCTTGTAGCCGCAGGCAGTAGATTCAGCAACACGCTCTTTCTCTGGAACGCCGAATCGGATGTGTCGCTCGAACTCCTCAAGGGCTTCATCAAGGTCGAAAGCAACGGATTCAGCCATTCAGAGTCCTCCGGGCCGGAACCAGACTTCGTTGCTTCCATCTTCTCCTCCGGGGCCGGGTCGTACTTCCCCTTCCTCCTCAAGCGAGTCGAGAGCGTCCGAAACGTCGCCCCTGTCGGCGTTCAATCTGGCGGCAATCTGCCGGACTGTAAGCCCATCTTCGCGGGAACCTTCGGGGACTGTTTCACGTACTGCCGCTCGAAGTGAGAACTCCGGGCCACTCTGTCCGACTCGCTCCTCAAGTCGGTGGAGACGGGCTTTCACGTCTTCGACCCCACCCTCTACGCGCTCAGTAGTGCCCTTCACTTCTCGAAGCAAGTCAGAACTCTCCTCATCAAGTGTTGCCTCTCCACCCTCGGGAGAACTCCCGGTACTTCCCCCTTCGGCAAGTTCCTGCTCCACTGCGAGACGAATCAGGTGAGTCAACCCGTCGTACTCCGGCGATTCTTCGGCGGCTTGCTTCCACCGCTCCTTACGCTCCTCATCTACTCGGATGTTGATTTGTGGTCGGGCCATCCTCTACCCAACCCTTCACACTCCAGTACCTAGAGTGTTTCTATACGCTGTGTAGATTATCTCGAAA
>JARUKX010000085.1 GCA_029688825.1 Haloarculaceae archaeon H-GB1-1
ACCCCAACGTATTCGTCAAGAATAGAGCGAAAACGATACGTCTGCTAGAACCGCGTTGCGAGTCGTTCGGCGGAGACGACGAGAGCTACCGAGAATATGAGGATGACGGTACTGATGGCATTGATGTCCGGTGTCATGCCAGTCCGCAACATCCCGAAGATTTTGATCGGGAGCGTCTGGAAGCCGGTTCCAACCCAGAAGAAGGTCTGAGTGAAGTTGTCGAACGACAGCGTGAACGCGAACAGCATCCCTGCAACCACGCCCTGATAGATCTGGGGGAGCGTGATTCGGAAGAATGTCTGTAATTCGGTCGCTCCGAGGTTCTGTGCCGCCTCTTCGGTTGACCGGTCGAAGTTGTAGAGCTGCGATGCAATCACCACGGTGACGAATGGCATCGTGATGAGGATGTGACCGACGACGACGGATATGAACGTTCCCTGGATACCTAGGAAGTTGAACAGCAGGAGCATCGCGACGCCGGTCACGACCCACGGAACGACGATAGGTGCGATGACTATCGTGTTAAGGACGTTGACGCTCAGCCAGCGACTCTTGAACTTTCCGCGGACCATCCCCATGGCTGTGGCGAGGCCGACGATGCCTGCGAACACAGCTGTGATTACCGCAATCTCCAGACTGTTCATCACTGCTGCGATGAGTCGGTCGTTGGTCAATAACGATTCATACCACTTGAGTGACAGTCCGTCTAGTGGGAACGTCGCGTGATCTTGCTCGGTGAACGAGAGGACGATGACGAAGACGATAGGCAGGTACAGGAACAGATAGAGCAGGTACGTGTACAATCGGAACCCGCGTGCAGTTCCAGCTGCCGAGAAGTCGAGAAGTTGCGTCAGGCGCTTCCGAACGCTGTAGAGCGTGCGTGACTGGAAGCGTCCCCGAAGGGACGATCCAAGACCGCGCCCCGATGATTTCGACCTGTTGACGTCTGTCGACTCGTCACCTTCACCGCTACTGTAGAGGTTCTCCAGACCGACGAAGTGGTTGAAAACGACCGTGATCGTGAGCACGATTCCGATGAAGATGATAGAGAGAGCGCTGCCGAAGCCCCATTCTTGCAGGGTCCCGAACTGGGTCGCGATAAAATTCGCAATCATCACGTGTCGTGACCCTCCCAGGAGCTGCGGCACTAGGAACGACCCGAACGAGAGGACGAAGACCAGAATCACACCGGCAGACGCACCGGGTAAACTCTGGGGGAACGTCACCTCGTAGAACGCTTCTAGTTTGGTCGCTCCGAGATTCTTCGCTGCCTCAACCCGAGATTTGTCAATACCGACCAGGGATGTATAGATTGGAATCCACATGAATGGGAGGAACACGTGAATTAATCCCACGACGATGGCGTTTTGACTGAATAGGAACCCGGGATAGTCACCCATCATGCCGAACACATCGACCAGGAAGTAGTCCAGTACACCGTTGCGACTTAGAATCAATCGCCAGGCGTACGTTCGGATGACGATATTGATCCAGAACGGGACGAGAATCAATATCAGGATTGCGTTCTCGTATTTCAAGTCGTAGAACGCGAGGTAGTACGCCGCTGGATAGGCGAGAACGAACGTCGCAACGGTCACCTTCAGCGCGATGACGAACGATGTCCACATCACGTCCTGGTAGATCTGGTTATCCAGGAAGTACTGATAGTGCTCGAGCGTGAACGAGAGTTCCTGACCGGACAGGAAGTTGGTGAATATGCTGGCTCCCCCGATGAAGATCAGCGACGTTCCGAGCAGTCCCAGAATCCAGAAGAGACCTGGGGCTAACTGCAGCCCGTGTACCAGATTCGGCTGTTTTCGAATCTGGCGTTTCAGCCGATCGAATCGTCCAGTGGCGGCCGTCACGCTCTCATGGATGTAGCTAAGGACGCCCATCAGCTCCTCCCCGGCAGGACGATGGAGCCTTCCTCGTCCCAGCTCAGCGTTACTTCATCACCGATGTCGTAATTCAGGTGCGCCTTTCGACCGGACGTCTCGACGAGAATTTCGTGGTCGTCGACCTCCACCAGGAACTGTGTGACGTTTCCGAGGAACGTCTTCGCTCCGACAGTTCCCTCGATCGAGTTCCCGTTGGATGCACTCCCCCGGTGGATCTCGAATTCCTCCGGCCGGACGTTGATGGCGATGCGATCTCCTTCAGCGTAGTTCGCACCCGCCGTGGTGGACTGACCGTTGAATGACACGGTCGAACCGACGTCGAGTTCGATATCGCCGCCCGTTCCGTTCATCGAGGACAGGGTGCCGTCAAGGAGGTTTGCCTCGCCGACGAAATCGGCGACAAACCGATTTTTCGGGTGATGGTAGAGTTCGGTAGGTGAACTCACCTGCTCGATTTCGCCTTCGTTCATGATGGCGACCCTGTCGCTCATCGAAAGGGCTTCCTCCTGGTCGTGAGTGACGTAGATAGTCGTCGCGTTTGTCTTGTCCAGAATCCGCTGTAGCTCGAACCGCATCTTCTGTCGCAACTTCAGGTCGAGATTCGCCAGCGGTTCGTCGAGCAGCAGGACCGACGGTTCGACGACTAGTGCCCTGGCGAGCGCGACGCGCTGCTGTTGCCCGCCGGACAGCTCTTTCGGATACCGGTCCTGGTACCCCGACAGACTCACCGTCTCGAGGACGTCAGCGATGCGCCGCTCGCGTTCATCCTTCGGGACGTTGTCCATCTTGAGCCCGAACCCGACGTTTTCTCCGACGGTCTTGTGCGGGAAGAGAGCGTATCCCTGAAAGACCATCCCGAGGTCGCGACTATACGGCGGCGAATCGGTCACGTCAGTGCCGGCAATCCGTATCGCCCCATCTGTCGCGTTCTCGAAACCCGCTATCAGCCGGAGCGTCGTGGTCTTCCCACAGCCGCTCGGCCCCAGTAGCGAAAAGAACTCGCCCTCCTCGACATTGAAGTCGATGCCTTTGACGGCCTCGATTGCGCCGAAGTGCTTTGTGAGGTTCTCGATGTCGATTATCGTGTTCATTGCTAGGTAGTGATTTCGTACTGCACTGATATCAGATACCGGTTCAGCTGCGGATGACTTCCTGGAATTTGCGCTGCCACTGTTCCTGATTCTCGAAGACGGTCGGGATGTGAGCCATCTTCGCACGGTCCAGGTTATGATAGAGGTGATTGTCCTTCACCGGCTCCGGAACAGGATCCATCTTGGTTGTCGGCACATACGGGAACTCCTCGAAGTACAGCCGTTGGACGTCCTCGCGCAGGCTGTAGTCGAGCAGTTTTTCGGCGGTGTAGCGTCGTTCAGTCCCCTTCGCGATGGCGGTCGTTCCGGCCCACAGCGGCGCACCGTCTTCAGGAATCCTGTACTCGATGGGAGCACCTTCCTGCTGGTAGGAGCGGGCGCGAGCGTAGAAGTACCCACCACCCAGAGCCGACTCGTTCAGGAGCATCTTCCCCATCTCGGCGTTCGAGGAGTAGTACTGGAACACGGAGTCGTTCATCTCCTCGAGTCGACTCCAGACCTTCTCCATCTTGGAATCAGTGTTCTCGTTGAGCTTCGTAATGTCGATGCCGGCTTCGATCGCTGCAATAGCGATAGCACCGTAGCCGGAGAACCCGAAGTTGGGCTGGGAGATTTTCCCCTTCGTCTGCTCGGTATAGAGGTCTTTCCACTCCATCGGTCGGTCCATCTGCTCGGTGTTGTGGACCGTTCCAGTGGCACCCACCTCAACCGGGACGTGGTGGAAGCCGTCACCGGGATCGTAGGAAGCCTTCTTCGGGTCGAACTTGTCTTTCAGGAGGTCGAGATTGTCGAAGTTCTTTTCCCGAAGCGGCAGGATGAGTTCCTCCGAGATACCGGTGTACAGTCCGTTTTGTGTCGGCTGAATCACGTCGATGTCACCGCCACCGGCACGCTGTTTCGAAATCGCGTCCCAATCGTTTGCGAACTCGTTGATTTCGACCGTCACGCCTGTTTCTTCCTCGAAGACCTTCTTAATCGAATTCCGACGCGCCTCGGCGTACGATCCGCCCCAGGTATACAGGGTCACTTTATCGGCGAGCTCGTTCGAATCAGCACTCCCGACGGTCGTCGATTGACTTTCCTGTGATCCGCCTGAATTGCCCGAACAACCTGCCAGCGCGATGGCAGCACCCGTTCCGATGAACGCGCGACGGGAAACTTTTCTACTGCTAGTACTACTCTCCCCTGGTGAGAGGGAATCTCTCATGTGACGTAAGGACATGGTACGGTGTAATAAAATTATTGTTCCCTCTCATACCATTCTGCTGTATTTTTAACAATAATGGCGATTGATCTATATTATATAGGTAGTTTGGATATGTTTGTTATGCTGATTACTACGTTATTTTCTGTTTGCAGTTGCTCTATGCGGTCTCTGAAGGCGAATCAGCAATTCTGCTAAGTAAGGGTAGATCGAATCTAGGTGTGCGTGGTTGGTCCACAGTATTTGGTCGCGGACCGTTGTGTAATATTAGCCGCCGGTGTGAAATTAGTACATTGCCACGTCACACGCAACCATGCACGACGAATCGCCGGAACAAACGCCGCTGCATGCGGAATCGACGTCCCGTCGGCCCACACGGTCGTATTGACCCCCCTGCGCTAGAGGTGCCCACATGTCTACCAGGCTAGGAAAACCGGGAGGGCATGTACTTATGCATTTCCTCGGAGATCGCGGGGCATCTCAAAGGACGTCCGGAGCCGACATGGCTGCGTAGTCCGTCACGGATTCAATGTATCTCTCATCTCGCACACTTTTGCAACTGGCGTGGCTACGAACGCTCGGAAGGACCTCGAAAACACGCCCCTTCCGCCACGTTGGGCACAGGCCTACTAGTCCGCTTACTCGTAGTCGAAGGCGTCGACAGCGGCCTCGACCGTGGCGCGCTGG
>JARUKX010000086.1 GCA_029688825.1 Haloarculaceae archaeon H-GB1-1
AACACCGTCTGTGATTTCGCTCATACTGATTTCACACATGACCGTATAAGATAATAAGTGATTTGGTGAGCGTGAACTGCTCACGGAGAAAGGTTGTCGTCAACGACTTACCTGAGATAGAACGTCGAGATACCGTCGAACGACGAGGCACTTTGTGGATTTTGGGCGGATATCAGACCGAGCTGCGACCAAGGACGAACAGGACAGCGACGACTGAACAGACGCGTCGCTGGCTGTGCTGTACATATGTCATCAGGCTACGGTCTCGAAGCGTTCGAGCGCGAGCGGGTCCAAGGAGTCGGGCTTGCGCCCGGTTGCAAGCCACTCGGCGACGAACTCGCCGATTGCCGGGGCAACAGTAATGCCATACCCACTCATCCCGCAGGCGAGCAAGTACCCATCCACGTCGGTCTCATCGACGATTGGCTGGCCATCCGGAGTGACCGTTCGAACGCCGTTCCATTCGTTGATGATGTCGAACGCCGGGAGATCGGGCAAATATGTCTCCGCTATCTCGGCAACCTGGAGGTACATCGACTCGTCTATCGACTGCGAGTGGTTCGGATTCACCGTCCCCGACTCGGCGTACTCTGTCGCGAGTTGGCCGGCGAACGCTTGCGAGACGCCCTCCTCGCGGATGTACACGCCCTCTTCGAAGAACGTAAACGGCAGCGAGATCGACTCGTCGGCCTGGAGGACGAGAATCGGGCCCTGGGTGTGACGAATCGGCACGTCGATGCCGGCGAGGTCGTTTACCTGCTGTGCCCAGGGTCCAGCTGCGTTGACGACGATATCCGCCGCCTGGAAGCCGTCGCTCGTCTCGACGCCGGTCACGTGTCCGCCACTCGTTACGACGTCGGTCACTTCCACGCCCGTCTTGATGCGGACGCCCGCTTCGCGAGCGTGGTCGGCGAAGAAATGGACGATTTCCCCGGGGTCGAGCACGCCATCCTTGGGAAACCAGAGGCCACTGCGGAGGTCTTCACTCGCGATGTTGTGCTCGGCTATCTCGTCGGGCGATAAGATGGGAAGGTCTAGTCCGAACGAGGCGAACGACTGCTGCATTTCTCGGATGGTCTCGTCCTCTGCCTCGCTCTTCGCCAGGTGAAGCGTTCCTATCTGGTCGAACTCGAACACGTCGTTCGCTATCTTCTGGTCGTACCATTCCCAGGCGTGTTCTCGGAGTTCGTACGCCTCTCTGTCCGGTTCTTCTCGATGGTGTGTGAGCATCGCCGCGGATTTCGCCGTCGTCCCGGCACCGATCATGTCCTTCTCGTAGAGGTGGACGTCACACCCAGCGTCCCGAAGCCGGTAGGCGATGCTGGTGCCGATGATACCGCCACCGACGATTACAACACTCTCCATTGGAATTGCTTTTGGACCGCTGATGGAAAGGTATTACGCTCGGAGCAATGGCACGGTCGTCCGGAGTGGACGGGCGGCACGCGTCCGTTGCCTCGAAGAGTCGACCGATGGGTGGACAGTGCGAACCACACGGTCCCGAACCTCAGCAAGTGTCACAGACAACCGTTCGACGGAAATTGTCCAGTAATAGTAGATACTGCCAAATTGTAGTTCATGCGGTGTCTCCGAAGGGAAGCGGACAATTGACGAAAGCCAACGGAGCGAAACCGCTCTTGACAAACGTATCTTCCGGCAAATGGGGATCTACGACAGTGGTATCGGAGATAACATTACAAACTTAGGTCTGTAATTCTATGGTGGACAGGGTTGAGTGACAGTCGCGCTCTTCGTCCGCGCAGAGCCAGCTACAAGGATTAGGGCCGACGACATCACGAACACAATAATACATTAATACTGGACAGTCCTAGGATCTGACGGCGACTTCGCTCCACGACGTCGATATATGTCGTCCAATATTCAGTAATGATGCCGATTTCGCCCATAATTCATCAAAAAAAGCCACAGAATCCCATCCCAAGCACGTCGGGCTAAAATCGTTCACTAATGATACACACAGATCGGAACCGAACGACAGTTCGGATGCGGTCGGTCGGTTACTGCACGGAATTCCGCCGTGATTTTCGCTGACGAAACCAGATCGGACTCAGGTTCATCTCGTACGCGGCATATGCGAAGCGGCAGGACCCGCCTATGACGTGGTACAAGCGAAGGCCCAGAAACTCACAGATCGGGTCGCCCAGGAGAACGGTTTCTCAGTCGAGGACAGCGGTTGGCTCACCGTTGTGTATCACAACATCGGTGGTGATGTCATGATCGACTTCCAGATCGGGCAGTACCTCTACATGCACTCGACGGCTGCCGGAAAGGATCTGCTCGCGAAGATGCCGGAACACCGAATCGACGAGATAATCGATTAGTGGGGCCTCCCGCGGCTCACGGAGAACCAGATTACCAAGAAATGGGAACTGATGGCGGAACTCGGCGCCGTACGCGAGCGCAGGTGCGCAATCAACGACGAGGAGGAATGTAAGCTTAGAAGCGTGAGCGCGACGACTACGAAACCGGACGGGGACATCCTCGGTTCGCTCACCGTCGACAATGTCGACGAGTCGATAACCGGGGTCGGGAGCGTCCGAGACAGGCGTGACACCTTCGCCGAAAACTCCGATTGGGTTCGGGAACTGCTAATGCAGGAGCCTCGCGGTCATCCCAATAAATCCAGGCGGTTCTCGCCGGGCCAACATCCGTCGCGACCTCGGCGTGTGAGCAGAACAATGCAAGGCCGACATCCAGAGCGCGTGAGCGTCGCGGCACGCGGTCCGGGGACATCTATCGGACGAAGAAGCCGTCTCCCAGCGGATCCTCGGGGTCGATTACGAACTCGTTGCGGCCGGTGATGTGGGCACTGCCCGTGATGCGGGGAACGACAGCGTCGTACTCGCCGTACTCGGTTCGCTCGGCTATCTCGCCGCGGAACACGGTGCCGATGAGGCTCTCGACGATGAACTCCTCACCCGGATCGAGGTCCCCCTGGGCGTGCTGGATGGCGAGCCGTCCGCTGACGCCGGTACCGGTTGGCGAGCGGTCTATCTGACCGTCCGCGAACACGCAAACGTTCCTACTGTCACACTCCTCGGTCTCCGAGGGCTCGCGGAAGATGGTGCCGTAAAGGAAGCTCAAATCGTCTTCATGGGGGTGTTCGACGTCGAATGCATCGGCCACCGCGCGCTTGATTTCCATCCCGGTACGGCTTATCTCGTCAGCGTTGCCGGCCGACAAGTCGAGGTCGAACTGGTCGGCATCGCAGTAGGCGTAGAACGCGCCGCCATACCCGAGGTCGAACTCGACGGTCCCCAGCTCCGGCACCTCGACGGTCCGGTCCAGAAGAGGCGCGAAGGAGGGGACGTTCTCGAACGAGACCGACTCGACGCGCCCGTCTTCAAAGTGTGAGGTCGCCGTGACGAGGCCGGCGGGCGTGTCGAAGCCCACGACTTCCTCGGGCGATCCCTCGGGGAGCATCCCCGTGTCGAACAGGACGGTTCCCAGGGCGATGATACCGTGGCCGCACATGGAACTGTAGCCCTTGTTCGTCGTGAACAGGACGCCGACGTCCGCGTCGTCCGTGACCGGTTCCGTGAGGAGCGCCCCGTACATGTCCGTGTGCCCGCGCGGCTCCCACATCAGTGCCATCCGCAGGTCATCGTGCTCGTCTTGTACGAACCGGCGGCGGTCAAGGATGGTCTCGCCTTTCAGGTCAGGCAAGCCGTCGACGACGATGCGAAGCGGCTCGCCCGCCGTGTGGGACTCGATTGTCTCGATTCGGCTCCACTCGCTCGGTATCTGCGGGTCCTCGAGCATACTCGAACGGTAGGTGCTTTCACGGCTGCGTATAAATTCCTTTGGCACGGAATGACTCGGCCGAAAAACCCTCGCAGTGAGGGTGGCACCATGGAGTGGTGTGCAGGTAGTCAGTCGGGTGACCTGCTGCACATCGGGGTGGGTCGATGTCCAGGGGCCGTCGTGCGGTGGAGTGTCGGGTGCTACGGCGGAGCACTGCGAACTCCGGGGTGGGGGGTGTTAGTCTTTGCAGTTGCCGACTACCTGCACTCTGATATTCTGGATTCCCAAGCATAAATCTTGTCACCCACACGGTGTTCGAAGCAGTCGGCATCCAGAGAAAACATATTTATGCTCTACTGTGAAATTGGTCTCTGTGTGCGTGTCTCACCCCGGCGGATACGAGTCCGACAACGGCTCTGGAGGAGAGGCACGTTTTCGCAACAAATGAGCTCGAACGACACTCCCGAAACGGCAGGCACAGTCATCATCGGTGCTGGCATCGCCGGCAACAGCGTCGCGTACTGGCTCTCGGAGATGGGTCGTGAGGACATCGTCCTCATTGACAAAGGGCCACTCCCGGACCCCGGCGGCTCGACGGGCCACGCGTCGAACTTCAACTTCCCTGTATCACACTCCAAGGAGATAACAAAACTCTCCCAGCGGAGTCGAGAGATATACGAGGAGATGGACGTGTACACGAAGTCGGGTGGTATCGAGGTCGCCCGAACCGAGGAACGGGTAGCCGAACTCGACCGCCGATTACAGTCCGCGAAGGCCTGGGGCGAGGAGGCCGAACTGCTCACGCCCGCCGAGGTCACAGAGAAGGTCCCCTACGTCGAAGAGGACGTCGTCGAGGCCGGGTTCTACTGCCCCGACGCTGGCACTATCGACCCGCTGCACGCGGGTCAGATCATGCGCGACCGCGCCGAGGAGAAGGGCGCACTGACCACCTGTGCGAACACGGAGGTCCTCGATATCCACGTCGCCGACGGCGCGGTCA
>JARUKX010000087.1 GCA_029688825.1 Haloarculaceae archaeon H-GB1-1
GAACCCGACGAGGAGGGCCGCGAGCGAATTCTGGAGATCCACACCGAGGAGATGAACCTCGACGACGACACCGACCTCCGTGCCATCGCTGACGAAGCGACCGGCTTCTCCGGTGCCGAACTCGCCAGCCTCGCCACCGAGGCCGGCATGTTCGCCATCCGCGACGGCCGCACCGAGGTTCGCATGGCCGACTTCGAGGCCGCGCTGGAGAAGGTCGAAGGCGACGACGACGTCGTCGGTCAACCCGTCGCGTTCTACTGACGGGGCGTCGCTTTCTCAGCTCGCGCTACCGAAAGCGTCCTCACGCTGGCCCACGAACCACGGACGATGGACGACGACCGCGACCGAGCGTCCGAGGTGGCCGACGCGCTCGACGAGATCGGCCAGGAACGACTCGCGGACATGCTCACGGACTCGATGTCGGCGCTGGTCGACGGTACCGTCGAGCCGACCGTCGCCCCTGCCACGCCACCCACCGACGAGCGGCGCTCCTGGCTGCTCGGCTCCGACCTCGACGCGGCCGATTGTGCGGATACACAGCAGGCCATGCGAACGGTCAGCGAAACCGTCCTCGAACTGTCGCCACGGCGAGTCGCTCGGGTCGAGTTCGCGGCCCTCACCGACCTCGTCCCCGACGGGGCGACCGATGCCGTCGACGCGCTCCGACGGTGCGACGACGTCGTCGTCTCGGATCTGGAGTGTTACGGCACGGTCCCCGCAGCCCACTGCGACGACGTCCTCTCCCTCTACGGCGACGCCCTGTTGACCGCACGTTTCGAGGACTGCGACGGAACCACGATCGTTTCGCGCGACGACACCGCACAGCTTCGCTTCTGGTTACCCGACGCCGCCAGCGAGCGGCTCGGAACGCGACTCGATGCCGCCATCCGCGACGCGATCAGGCACGACTGAGTGGACGCAGACAGTCGGCGACGGTACACCCCGCACGATGACGATGGGAAAAGCGAAATCCCCTTAGTCTCGACTCCGCTGTCACTACATATGAGTCAGATTCGGGTCGTGTGGGGAACCGCGACCGGCCCGACCGCGATGGCCTCCTACGACGCCGCCCTCGCCGAGGCCAACGTCCACAACTTCAACCTCATCACCGTCTCCTCGGTCATCCCGGCCGAGCCGACGGTCGAAGCCGTCGGCACCGCGCCCGACCTCGGCCCGGCCGGCGAGGCGCTGACGGTCGTCGAGAGCCGCGCGACCGTCGCCCCCGACGACGACAGTGACCCCTGCGCGGGCGTCGGCTGGACCCGCTCGGAATCCGGACGCGGCCTGTTCTACGAATGCTCCGGGTCCGACGTCGAAGTCGTCTCCGCAGCCATCGAAGACGGACTCGACGCCGGCCGCGACCTCCGCGACTGGTCGTTCCACGACGACGAACGCGTCGTCGTCGAACACACCGAAGGCTCCTCCGACGCCTACACGACGGTCGTCGTCCTCGCAGTCTACGGCGATAGCTGGCCACTTTTGTGAGATTCCCGGCCTTTAAGTCCCACCCACGCTTACGCCCGGGGAACAGTCCATGTACGGAAACACGCCGTTCGCAGGCGAGTCGGACACCGTGAAACTCGACGCCAAGCAGCGGCGCGCCCTCCAGCGCGACCTTTCGAGCGTCGCGGCGCGCACCCGCGAACTCCTTCCCAGCGAGTTCGTCGTCGGCTCCGAGATCACCTCGGGCATGAACGGCCCCGAAGCGACGGTCGCCGTCCGGCCCCCGGTCGGCTCGGTCGTCAGCGCCGGCTACACGCTCGAAGACGACCGCGAAGCCGAGATCACCGAACAGGAACGAGAAGACATCGCTCGCGGCCTCGCGGCGTCGGCCGCACTGCAGGTGAAACAGTCGCTGCCGAACGACGACTCGCCAACCGCGCGCTGATCAGTTCGAACGAACTCGTTCTGGCGGTTCGTAGAACAGTACGTAGCCGATTGCACCACTGGCCGGGACGCTCCCCGCAGCCATCGCCGTCCCCATCGAGATAGACGACATCAGACCGACGAGCCACGCGAGCGACAACAGGCTCGGGATCAAGGCGAGGACCAAGTCCGGAACGTCCGGCACCAGTGTCAACCGGGCACTCACCGAGTGGAGGATTTCTCGGAGCACGAGCTATCCAAGCTAACGAACGCGGGCTAATTAAATATTATTACAGCCAGCTACTTGCCCCAGAACGGATCCCGCTTGCGGTGCTTGTCCAGGTACATACTGAGCGCCTCCCGTTCGTCCATCGGAATCTCCTCTTTCAGCTCCTGCTCCAGGATCTTCGCGTGCTTCTCGGGAATCTCCATCCAGAGTTCGTCACCCTCCTCGATCTGCCGCCCCACGGTCGGGCCGTCGATGGAAACCGCCACGCGGTCACCCGCGCGCGCCTGGTCGACGTCTTCTCCCTCGTCCTGTATCCCCTTCATCAGCCCGACGCGCTCGGTATCGTTCCCCTCCCACTTGACCACGCGCGAGTTCCGCTTGATCGTCCCCGACAGCACCTCGACGCCGACCACGGCCGGATCCGACTGTCGGAACGTGTGGTCTTTGAGAATCTGGAACCGCGCCGGCCGCGTGATGTTCTCCAGCACCTGGTCCTGCTGGGACCGTTCCAGTTCCGTCACGTACTGCTCGTACTCTTCGACGAGCTGGTAGATGACGTCGTCCTCGAACAGGCGCACCTCCTGCTGCTCGGCGAGCCGACGCGCGTCGTCGAGCACGTCGACGCCGAATGCCAGAATCGATCGATGCTTCGGCTCGCCCGCCGTCTCGGCGATACGGACGTCACGCGGCGCGACGTCGCCCACCTCCGCACGCATGATGGGTAGCTCCTCCTCTTTCAGCGTGCTCGCAATCGCCTCGAGACTCCCGAGCGTGTCCGCCTTCACCACGATCCCCTCCTCCTCGGCGTGTACCTCGATCTCCGCCAGTTCAGCCTCTACTTCGGCGATGACTTCGTCCACGTCCCGGTCACGAACGACCCTGATCGGTGCCCCAGCCATCGCATCGTCCAGATCCGGGGCCGCTATCTTGATCCCGTCCGCTGCCGCGACCGAATCCACCTTCTCGAACTGCTTCTCCGTCCGTATCTCTGCCAACGGTTGTGGCTTCAACAACGCACGCACCTCCGTGACGATCGGCCCCTCGATACCACCGACGACGATCTGGTCGTCCTCGTAGACCGTCCCGTCGTAGATCACCGCGTCGATGGTCGTTCCGAAGCCACGTTCGTCTTTGACCTCCAGGACCGTGCCCGCGCCGGGCCCACCAACGTCGATCGCCATCTCGCCTTTCAGATACCGCTGCGAGAGTCCCATCAGCACCGTCAGCAGGTCCGGAACCCCCTCACCAGTCTCGGCCGACACCGGAACCACACCGATGTTGTTCTCGAAGTTCTGCACCCGCCAGTACATGTCCGCCGAGAAGCCCTCGTCGGAAAGCTGGCCGATGATCTCGTACAGGTTCTCGTTCAGGTCACGTTCGACCCGGTCCGACTGCGCCTCGATAGTTACCTTCGAGGGCGTGTCTTCGTTCGGATTCCAGCCCGGCACCGTATCGATCTTGTTCGCTGCCACGATGAACGGCGTCTGCGTCCGCTTCAGTATATCTATCGCCTCCATCGTCTGCGGCTGGAAGCCGTCGTTCACGTCGACGACGAGAATCGCAATGTCCGCGAGCGCACCCCCACGCGAGCGTAGCGTCGAAAACGAGTGATGACCCGGCGTGTCGATGAACAACAACCCGGGTAGGTCGAAGTCGTCCGGGTCGACGAGGTCACCCGCCATCTGCGAGATCACATCGAGCGGAACCGCCGTCGCGCCGATATGCTGTGTAATCGCACCGGCTTCACCCTCGATGACCGCCGAACCACGGATCTTGTCCAGCAGGCTCGTCTTCCCGTGGTCGACGTGCCCGAGAACCGCGACGATCGGTGTTCGAAGCGTCTGCTCGTCCGCCGCGTCCGTGTCCGCATCTGGGGAGGATTCCGACATGATATATCACCCGAAAAGTGTCTGACTGGTTCAAAACAGCCCTGCGCGGCATTTAAGTGCATCGTCCTCCGTAGCGAACTGAGGATGATGGTGTCGTCCCCACCCGTCTGTACTCTGCCGTCACCGACTCAGCATCGCCACTCCTCTCGTCTCACTGCTCTTCGGCAAAAGCCAAGGGCCGGATTTGAACCGGCGGTAGGCGGCTCTGCAGGCCGCTGCGTTCGGCCGGACTCTGCCACCTTGGCGCGCAACAGGACCTAGCCGAAGCGTCCAGATAAACATAGCGGTCTCCGCTACACGACTGCTGTCCAGCGGATCGCGCTGCCGCTCATCGATCTTCTCTATATGCAAAAAGCCCCCGCGA
>JARUKX010000088.1 GCA_029688825.1 Haloarculaceae archaeon H-GB1-1
CGACGTCGCCGAAGACGCCACCGTCGTCCACGTCGCGACGGACGCCAGTGGCCTCGCGCACGTCGACGTGTATCGCAGTGTGATTGCGACCAGGAGTCTGTATCTCCTCGAGGCACCAGCTGGGACCCTCGTCGTGACCGATAACTTCCGGAACGCGGCCGCGACGCTTCCGGTCTCGGAGCGAACCGTCGCCGATGCGGCCGTCGCCGACCACCTCCTGTTCCGGACTCGGGTCCCACCGGCGAGCTACCTCGAAGGCATCTCCCAGGTCAGACACGGGCGCTGGCGTCGCTGGGACGCCGACTCCGATACCTGGACCACGACCCGGACGGCCGGTCTCACCGGCGGACAGCCACCACAGTCGCCACGGAACGCCATCGCGCGGGCGCTCGACACGCACATCGAGCACGCAGGGGCGACCACCGCGACGAACATGCTGTCTGGCGGCGTCGACTCGACGCTCTTGCAGACGTTCGTCGGGGACGATGCACTGTTCGTCGACCACGAACCACCCGAGATGTCCCACGAGCGCGACTACGCGACGGAGGCCGCCGGACTCCTCGGCGTCGAGCCCGAGACCGTTTCGTTTCCGGAAGACCGATTTCTCCACCGGCTCGAATCGAGCATGGACCACCTGGGCTATCCGTCACACTTCAGCCTGACTCCGGTGTTCGACGACCTGTTCGGCCGCCTCGACACGGGGTGTTTCCTCAACGGCGAGGGGGCAGACGCGCTGTTCGGCATGGACGGAATCGCCGGCTTCCGAACGGCGACGGCGCTCGACCCGCCGCTGAGCTGGAACGCGACCGGGGCACTCGCGTCCCTTCTCGAACCCGCAACGTCGCTCGGCAGGTCCCTCCACGCACAGGCACGGCAGGCCCGCCGGCCGCCGTCTGCTCCCCGGTCGTTCGCCCAGCAGTTCGCCTTCTTCTCCGACCCCGACCTCGTCGCCGAGATCGTGGGCGAGGCTGCCATTCGTCGGCGCAGCCACGAGCAGTTCGACTACGTCACCGACCGCGTGGAACTCGGGGCAACTCGCCCACCGGACCGACAGTTGGCGGCCGGGCACCTCCTCTCGTTCTTCGGGCACACGACCGTCACGCAGTGGCGACAGCTCGCCCACGTCCACGGGTCGACGCTCTGTACGCCGTTCAAGACCCGGTCGCTCGTCGAACTGGCGTCGTCGATTCCCGCCAGTGAGCGGTACGCACAGGGGAGCCGACTCCCCACGCGTATCCGCCAGAAGCATCTGCTGAAAGACCTCCTCGAACGACGCGTGCCGGGCTACGAGACGGACAAACGGAAAGCGAACGGTGCGTATCCTCGCCGCCGCCTGTTCGAGGACGGCTGTCTCCAGTCCGTCTTCGACCGGTACGACCCACCAGCGTTCCTCCCCTCCGGACTCGTCCCGACACAGGTCGAGCGGTACGGCGCTCTCACCTGGACCCTCATCACCTTCGCGCTCTGGCGTGACCGAATCGTCGAGAACCCGTCGCTGGACCTGCTCGACGGGTGCATCGACGTCCGCATCGAGTGAGTGGTCCTCCCTGGACCGATGCGCGCCGACCATTCGGCGTCCCGACCCGAGTTGCCACCGAGGCTGTCCGTCGCGGTCTGGCGCTACTCGTGCATTAGCGACTGTATAAGCAATACTACCCCACCGAAACGGCTGGCTATGGAAACTTGCAGTCGACGGGGAGAGCCACGTTGGGTGCCGGGAATCGGGGACGATGGCGACGCGATTCGATCACTCACGGTTCGATAGATGACCGACTACCGACTCGCGTTCAAGCCCGCCATCGACCTCTACGGACAGCACGACCCCAGTGCCGCGCTATTCGTCGACGGCGACCTCACCGTCGCCGTCGAGGAGGAACGGTTCACGCGCGAGAAGCACGCGCCGAACACCTTTCCGGAGCAGTCGATCCGGTTCTGTCTCGACCACGAGGGAATCGGTCTCGACGACCTCACCGAGGTCCGCATCCCGTACGACCCTGCCCTGCGGTCGAAGATCCTGTGGTCGCACTACGTGCCCGACGCGTTGCGGGTCGACGGCGTCATCTCGAAGGGAATCGCACTCGCCCGCGTCGCACGCGACCAGACGAAGATTCGCTATCGCCGGACGGACGCCATCGAACGACGCCTGGCGGAGCTGGGTGATCGCGTTCCACCCATCGAACTCCTCCCGCATCACCGCTGTCACGCCGCGAGCGCGTTCCATCCGTCGGGGTTCGACGACGCGCTCGTCCTCACTATCGACGCGAAGGGAGAATACGACTCGACCGTCGTCTGGCACGGCACCGCGGAGGGGCTGCGTCGCGTCCGCACCTACGAGCATCCGAACAGCCTGGGTCTGTTCTTCGCCGTCGTCACCGAGTATCTCGGGTTCAGGATGTTCAATGGCGAAGGCAAGGTGATGGGGCTGGCTCCCTACGGCAACCGCGACCCCGAAATCGAAGCCACGCTCCGCGACCTCGTCGACGTCGGAGCCGACTACGACGTGACGGCACTGACCCGCCGCTGGGGGACCGGTCACGGCGTCGCGACCCTCGAGGATGCCTTCGGGCGATCACGGACGACCGACACCGAGTCCTTCGACCAGTTCGAGAAAGACCTCGCTCACGTCGCCCAGTGCCTTCTGGAGGAGACCGTCGTCGACATCGTCGACGCCGAGCTGTCTCCCCTCCCCACCAATGACGTCGTCCTCGCCGGCGGCGTCGCACTAAACTGCAAACTGAACAAGCGCGTCCGCGAATCCGACCGCGTCGGTGAGACGTTCGTCCAACCCGTCGCCCACGACGCCGGCCTCGCGCTCGGTGCCGGCTGGGCCGGCCAGGACCCAGCGTCGGTCACCGAGATGACGACCGTCTACCACGGCCCCCGCTTCGACATGGCCCACGTCCGTGACGTGCTCGCGACGAACAAGGTCGACTATCGCGAGCCCGACGATCTCACAGGCACCGTCGCCGAACTGCTCGCCGACGGCGCGCTCGTCGGCTGGTTCCAGGGCCGACAGGAACTCGGGCCGCGGGCACTCGGCAACCGCAGCATCCTCGCCGACCCCCGGAATGCAGCCTCCCGCGACCGCGTCAACCGCTTCGTCAAACACCGCGAGGAGTGGCGGCCGTTCGCCCCCTCGATGCTCGACTCCGCCGCCGAGACGTATCTGGAGAACGCCACCACCTCTCCGTTCATGATCGACACCTTCGACGTCACGCCCGACCGCGCCGCCGAGATCGAGGCCGTCTCCCACCCCGCCGACCGCACGACCAGACCCCAGATCGTGTCTCGCGAGCAGAACCCTCGCTACCACGACCTGCTCTCCGACTTCGAGTCGCTGACCGGCGTCGGCGTCCTCCTCAACACGTCGTTCAACGACCACGGCGAACCCATCGTCACCACTCCCACACAGGCGCTCAAGGACTTCTACGGCATGGGTCTCGACACCCTCGTCGTCGAGGACGCGTTGCTCACGAAGTAACCCTCCTCACAGACCTATGTTGCTGTGGCACACGCCATCGAACCGCCCTCCGCCGCCGTGGTTCGATGGGTTTAAGAAAGACCACCCGGAACCTCAAGTTGCATTCGCGGGCTCGTAGATCAGTGGTAGATCACTCCCTTGGCATGGGAGAGGCCCCGGGTTCAAATCCCGGCGAGTCCATCTAAATTTTAGTGCCGTACCGAGGGAACAACCAACTACAGTAGACGGTCTGTATCCCTCGAATTCGGCGGAATCCTTCCCTCTCAGGACTCCCTCTCGAATCCTAGTTGCACTCGTAACGAGTGCCGGGTGTTGCCGTCGGGCGATTATCTCGAGGGATGCAGGGAGGTTGTCATGATTCGCCTCGTCAGCACGGCGAATCATCGCCGAGCGTGCCAGCACTGTGGCGGTCACGTCTCCTCGTCGTTCCGTCGCACCTTCGGCGACGAGGACGACGTAGCCCACCGCTGCCAAGGCTGTGACTCCGCGCCGCGCCTGCAAGCTGGCAGTGCTGCAGGCCGTGACGTGTCCTACCCCGATCCGGACGAGCAGCCGAACCGGAACCGGGGAAGTCGCGTCGACGCGCGGGCTGATGGAGGAGAGTCGCTGTGAGGTCCTTCGTGCGCGCCTCGCACCTCTACGACGCGTCCAGCGGTGAACACGTCCCATTCGACTGGGCGAACCTGCGGCCGCTCTTGGAGAGTCAGGCGGCCGTCGAGCGAGCAGTCGGTCGCCTCGACGCCGAGGAGGCGTAGATGCGAACGCTCGATCTCGCGTGCCACGAGTTCCACGCGAACGCG
>JARUKX010000089.1 GCA_029688825.1 Haloarculaceae archaeon H-GB1-1
GTCGCGAGTGACATCGTGACGAGAAGAAGTCCTCCGAGAATTGAACCACGCGAGACGAGCGTCAGCGAGTCTCGCCTCGGGTTCAATCCTCGCACCTGGACCGTTCCACGACGAGCCGTGGACTCGACGGACCGTGACCGCCGAGACCGCGACCACGAACGGAAAGTCGATTAAACGGCGGGTCCCTACGGTCGCGGTATGAGCATCACGATCAACGTCGAGCAGATGGCGTGCGACGGCTGTGAGGAGACGGTCGAGGACGCCTTGACGGCGGTCGATGGGGTGACCGCCGCGACGGCGGACAGCGAAACGGATTCGGCGACGGTCGAGGGCGACGCGTCGGTCGAGGAACTCGTCGAAGCGGTCGAGGACGCCGGATACCCGGCGTCGGCGTGAGCGATGGCGCGACCGTTCGAAGCGCTGTTGCTGGTCGCGGGGTTCGTCGCGGTCGGGCTGATCGATTATTGGGTCGCGGTGAGCGGGTACGCCGACCTCTCCATCGTCGTCTGGATCGTCGGGTACGGTGGGCTCGTGCTGATCGGGTGGTATCGCTGGCTGCGGCCGCTCGACATCACGGGGCAGTAAGGGATCGCGGACCACAAGAATCACCGTACCCGTGACATTCATGACGGTCGTCGCAAAAGGTATCCGGACGTAGTGACGGGCCTGCGGTGCGGACTGCGTTGGGGGAACCAATGACGAACCTTTCACCATCGAAGACGCGACTGTTGTTTCTGGGGGACAGTACGGACCCGGCAGCGGCGGCACTCCGAACGCTGGAGACGGCCGTCGAGGAACTCGACGTGACCGTCGTCACCGACGGAGTGGGGGTCGGTGAACGACTGGCGTCGCCCCACCTAGATTGTTTCATCTGTACGCGGTCAGGGCTGGAGGCGGCGACCGGTTTCGACGCAGCGGTGGTCGGAGAGGTCGACGTTCCGATGGCCGTCGTCGAAGACGGGCAGGCGGAGGTGGCGACCGCGCTCGCGAACGCGGTCCTGGACCACGGCCGCCACGACAGGGTCTACGAGACGATGGTGGAGACGTCCCCGATGCCGGCGCTCATCCACAGTGCGGACGGGACGATCCTGTTCGCGAACGAGGGGCTGGCCGACCTCGTCGGTGCCGAGTCGGACGCGGACGTCGTGGGAACGGCGTCGACCTCGTATGTGCATCCGGCGGACCGCGAGAAGGCTCGCGACCGGATGGGACGGCTGTTCGACGACCGGGAGTTGTTGAACGAGCGCGTCGAGTATCGCCTGGAGGTCGCCGACGGCACGAGACACGTGTGGATTTCGTCCGTCCCGATCACCTACGATGGGGAGGATGCCGGATTGGTGATCGTCAACGACATGACCGAGCGAGAGGAGCGCGAGCGTGCCCTCGAACAGGAACGCGATCGATTTACCGCCCTGTTCGATTCGGTCCCGAACCCGGTGGTACACATCGAGCACGGCGGGGCCGACGGCGAGGCCATCGTCCAGAACGCGAACGACGCGTTCGAGGAGGTGTTCGGATTCAGTGCCGGGGCGCTCGCGGGCGATTCGCTGAACGCCTACGTCGTTCCCGACCGTGCCAGACACGAAGCGCGTGCCATCGACGAACGGGCAGCGGCGCTGGACAGTATCGAGCGGGAGGTCAGGCGGGTTACCGACGACGGTGAGCGGACGTTCCTGTTGCAGTCGATCCCGTTCCGCGAGGACGACTCCGGCGCGGTGGAGACACTGGCGATCTACACGGATATCACCGACCAGAAGCGACGGGAGGAACGGCTGCGGAGACAGAACGAGCGGCTGGAGGAGTTCGCGAGCATCGTCAGCCACGACCTGCGGAATCCGCTGAACGTCGCCAACGGGTACCTGGAACTGCTCCGGAACGACTACGAGGACGAGCGGTTCGACAACCTCGAGGAGGCTCTCGACCGGATGGACGACCTCATCGAGAAGGTGCTGGCGATGGCGCGACAGGGCCAGATCGTCGACGAGACGGAGGCGGTCGCGGTCGACTCGGTCGCCGGTCGGGCGTGGGACACCGTCGCCACCGGGGACGCCGAGCTACTGGTCGACGCCGAGTGGGTCATCGAGGCGGACGCCGAGCGGCTGGTCCAGCTCTTCGAGAACCTCTTCCGGAACGCGATCGAACACGGTCGACCGAGCGGGGACGAACCCGTGACTGTCAGCGTGGGGCGACTCGCGTCGTCGGAGACGGATAGCGCCCCAGAGAACCGCGGGTTCTTCGTCGAAGACGACGGCGACGGGATTCCGGCCGGGGACCGCGAGCAGGTGTTCACGTCGGGCTACTCGACGCGAGACGGCGGCACTGGGCTGGGGCTCAACATCGTCGAGCAGATCGCCGAGGCCCACGGCTGGGAGGTGCGCGTGACGGAGAGCGACGACGGCGGCGCGCGCTTCGAGTTCACGGGCGTCACGGAACCGTAGTCCGGGCCGGTCAGGTCGGCGAACCCGAGGCGGTCGTCACTCGTCGACGGCAGCGGCGGCCTCTCGGAGCAGCCCGTCAATAATCTCTGGCGTCGTCGGGTGGTACGAGCGGTCGGGCACCTCGCGGACGTCCAGTTCCATCTCGACGAGTACCTGCATGGTCTTGGCCATCACGTCGGCGTGGTAGTGCAGGCCCTGATAGCCGAGGACGGTGCCGTCCGTGCGGTCGACGACGAGCTTCGCGAGCCCCTCGGGGACGTCCTTGCTCTTGAACACGCCGTCGTCGCTGGCGTTGCGCGAGGCGACGGCGATATCGTAGCCGGCCTCGCGAGCGGTCTCTTCGTTGTGGCCGACGCGAGCGAACGGGTAGACGCCCAGCCCGGAGAAGATGACGTGATGGTGGGTGTTCTCGTAGGCTTCGAGGTCCTCACCGTTCGCGTGGGCGAGGATGTTGTCGGCGGCCTGGAACGCCTGCTCTTTGGCGACGTGGAGGATGGGCTCTTTCCCGTTGACGTCGCCGACGACGAAGGTCCGCTCGTCGTCGCGGGCCTGCATGGTCTCCTCGACCCAGCCAGGCCCGGGTTCGAGGGCCGTGGCGTCGAGGTTCAGCCGGTCGATGGCGGGGCGGCGGCCCGTGAACAGGAACAGGTCGTCGGCCTCGACGACCTCCTCCTCGCCGTCTTCGTCTTCGAGGTAGAGGCGAACGCCGCCGTCGTCGGTGGGTTCGAGCCGCTGCTCGTAGACGTTGGTGGGGATGTCGAGGTCGAAGGCGTCCCGGTAGAGGTCGAGCGTCGCCTCGCCGAACTCGGAGTCGGCCTCGTCGACGGGGTAGTCGTCGTGTTCGATGACGGTGAGGTCCATGCCGCCGGCCTCGCTGAGATACGGGACGAGTTCGAGCCCGATGTAGCCGAATCCCATGACGATGCCAGAGTCGGGGAACTCCGTGGCGTCGAGCACGTCGGCGCTGGTCTGGAAGCCGACGTCGTGGATGCCCGGCAGGTCGGGGATGTTCACGACCGACCCGGTGGCGACGACGACGTAGTCGGCCTCGATTTCGCGGTCGCCGACGGCGACCGTGTGGTCGTCGACGAACGTCGCGGTGTCGTGGATGAACTCCACGTCGTCGTGTTCGGCGTACTCCTCGACGGCCGCGCGGCGGTGGCCCGCCCAGCTCAGGACGTGGTCGTCCTTGCGCTCGACGACGGCTTCGAGGTCGATCTCCGGGAGCGGGCCGTCCAGTCGCTCGTCGTGGCGGGCCTGGAAGCGGTGGGCACCCGCGGAGAGGACCTCTTTACTCGGCATGCAGCCCTTGAGGATGCAGAGGCCGCCGCCCGGTTCGCCGTCGTCGATGAGTGTGAGTTCGACGTCCGGTTCGTCGACGAGTTCGCCAGCCATAGCGGCACCGGCGCTGCCGTAGGCTCCGATGACGACTACGTGAATGCTCATACAGAGGCGTGGCAGTGGCGCGAAGTAAAGCTTTCAGTGCGTGTGCGTGGGTCAGTCATCGACGCCGGAGTCGGTCTCGCCGTCGCGGTGGAAGCCAAAGCGGGGGTCCTCGCGGAGTGCACCGGGTGCAGTCCGCGTCGTCAGCCGGTCCCAGACGACCAGCGCCGAGGGCAGGACGACGAGCGACGCGAGGAACGAGTAGACGATGCTGAACGCG
>JARUKX010000009.1 GCA_029688825.1 Haloarculaceae archaeon H-GB1-1
AACAAACCGGCAAAACCGTCGGTGTAGCGGGTGCTAATTGCTCGAATCCGCGACCCAATGATTAAGTAAGCGGTCCGCTGTCTGTCCATTTGGACCATTCCGAAAGAAAGAGCCGGTGGAGGGATTGTGAACTACGCGAAGACGGTCGGCCTCGCTCTGCTCGGCCGCTGCGACTTCTCTCGTTCAAATCCCACGACGGCTTTTGCTGCTCACGGTTTGTTCGCAGCAAAAAGCCGGTGGAGGGATTTGAACCCTCGGCCTAATCCTTACGAAGGATTCGCTCTAGCCAGTCTGAGCTACACCGGCACACGTCGTCTGTGTCCACTCGATTGTTGGAGCGATAACCGCAATAAGGATTGCGAATCTACGCCGTCAGGCGGACGTCGAGACAGACGTTCAGTTCGTGCGGGGCGTACGACCGCACCACGTGTTCGGTCAGGACCTCGACGTCGTACTCGGGTTCGGCGGCGGCGCGAATCGCGTCGAGTCCAGGGCCGAACGGATCGTCCTCGTGCTGGATGTCGTAGTAGTGAATCACGCAGTCGTCGCCGGCGAGCGCGACGGCGCTGTCGAGGAACTCGTCGGCGCTGTGGGGGAGGTTCATCACGATGCGGTCGGCCCACCCCTCGTACTCCGCGGCGACGTCTCGAACGTCGCCCTGGATCGCCGTGATACGGTCGGCGACGGCGTTGCGCTCCGCGTTCCGCCGCAGATACTCGATGGCGATCTCGTTGAGGTCGACGGCGACGACCTCGGCGTCGCGTTTGGCGAACGGGATTGCGAACGGGCCGACGCCGGCGAACATGTCGAATGCGTGCTCGCCCGCAGAGACCTGCTCGGCGACGCGGTGGCGCTCTGTGGCGAGTCGGGGCGAGAAGTACACCTCTGCGAGGTCGAGGACGTACTCACAGCCGTATTCACGGTGGACGGTCTCCGTGGCGGGACTGTCCTGGGTGGCGTCGTCCGGTTCCGCGATCACGTCCCAGTCTCGAATGCGGAGTTCCCCCTGGACCTTCGACGCGCGGTTGATGACCGTCTCGACGGGGAGGTCCGACTCGACGACCGCGGCTGCAATCTCGTCAGCGCGGTCCGCATCGTCTTCGTCGATGATGACGACGTCACCCAATCGAGCGTAGCTCGGCTCGAACCCCAGGATGTCGGTCGGCGTCGTCTGCGTCGAGCGCGTCGGGACCTCGCGGTCGACCACGGAGAACTCGGGTGGGACCGCACCGGTGTCGGTGACCGGGACGTAGAGCCACCCGTCATCGACGATGATCTCGTAGTCCTCGGCGACCAGGTCGTCGTCGGCGAGCGCCCGGCGCGTCCGCTCGCCGTCCTCCCGGGCCACCCGCACGCACGGCACTTCCATACCACGGGTTGGTCGGTCACGGTCGGTAAGTGTGACGCTTCGCGCCGTTTAAGCGGCCACCACCCCGAGCAGTCGTATGCTCACCTTCATCGGACTGGGACTGTACGACGAGCAGTCCATCACCATCGCCGGCCACGACGCATTGCAGGACGTCGACCGCGTCTTCGCCGAATTCTACACCAGCAAGCTCGCGGGCACGACGGTCGAAGAGCTCGAAGATTATCACCACGTCGACATCGAGGTCTGTAGCCGCGCCGACGTCGAGCAGGACCCCGAGCCGATCCTCGACGCGGCGGCGGAGGGCGACGCAGCGTTCCTCACCGCGGGCGACACGATGATCTCGACGACCCACGTGGATCTCCGGCTTCGCGCCGAGGAGCGCGGTATCGAGACCGAGATCGTTCACGGCACGACCGCACAGACGGCCGCGAGTTCGCTCACGGGCCTGCAGAACTATCGCTTCGGGAAGGCGACGACGCTGCCCTTCGAACGCGCCCACGGCGGCGACGGCGTGCCCCAGAGCGTCCTCGACACCATCGACGACAACCGGGAGCGAGGGCTGCACACGCTGGTCTTCCTGGACATCAAAGCCGACGACCCTCACTGGCCCGACGACGCCGACGAGATCTACATGACCGGCGACCACGCCGCAGAGTTACTGGCCGCCGAACGGCCCGACATGCTCGGCGTGGTCGTCGGTCAGGCAGGCAGCCCGTCCCCAACGGTCGTCGCCGACCGGATGGCCGACCTCGCGACGGGCGAGTACGGCGACCCCCTCCACATGCTCGTCGTGCCCGGTGAGCTCCACCACATGGAACAGGACGCCCTTCGGTCACTCGGGGGCGCGCCCGAAAACAGCCTCTAACGCCGTCCCTCGCCGTCGGCTCGAACCGGTGGGGCGTCCACGTCCAGCTCGGTGCGGAGGTCGTACTCCGTCCCAGTCAGCATGAACAGCAGTTCCTCGACGACGTCCAGAATCTCCGGCAGTTCCCGAACGACGAGGAACGTAATGGCCACGAGTGCGACCACGGACATGCTCTGTGCCAGAATCCTGTCCGCGAGGTAGTACGAAACCGTATACGGGTCGTCCAGAGAGAACAACCCCATAATCACGTCCGGGAACACGTGGAGCTTCTGATAGCCGAAGCTCACTGCGATGAAGACGTTCCGTACGAGATTCAGCGCGTAGATGACCGGCAACGCGATTGCCGCCGCACGGAGCTTTCGCCGAAGCGGCGCTCTGACGGCCGCGACGAGTCCCGCGAAGATGGACATGCTTCCCAGCCCCGTACACGCCAGTAGAATCGTGTACGTGATCCGGTGGTTGCCCTCCTGTTCGAAGAAGAACGTGTTCCGATATGGATCGACGTTCAGCGGTAACAGCTCGCTACTCCCGTTGATCACCTGCGGGTGGTAGCCCAGCAGCGACAGCAGGAACTCGACCTGCCTCGTGACGAGTTCGACGAGCGGTCGCCGAAGGATGGCGAGGGTCTCGAACGGGAAGTAGATGAGTCCCATAACCGCGACTGCTCGCGAGAGCACCGTCAGCGAACTCCGGCCGTTCCACAGCAGGTAGGCGACGTAGAGCGACGCCGGGACGGCGACGACGCTCCCCAGCCCTTCGATGATGCTCTTCTGTTCGAACAGGTAGAAATGCATGAGCGTGAACCAGAAGGCGGCAAATATGCCCCAGGCCAGGACGAACACCCGCTCCGACAGGTCCTCGTCGTAGCGGGCCAAGAGCGTCCCCGTCAGGAACGTCGCGAGCACCAGCCACGCCAGCGGATCAGAAAACTGATGGAACCACGCCAGCGCGGACAGCAGGGACCCAAACATCGTTGCTGTCCGTATATTACGAAACCCACAGTATATGTTTTGTCGTTACGCGCGTGTGGTCGCCACCAGCGCACGACCGACAGACAGCGCTGTCGCTCGCCGGTGTGGGTCGCCAAAGAAAATGCGATGTTCGAAGACCGGTGAGTCCGGTTAGTTCTCGCGGCGGAGTGCGAGCAGCGCAGCGCCGATGAGGGCGATGAGCGAGACTGCGACGCCGAAGCCAGGACCGGAGCCGGTCGTGGTGGTCGGCGCTTCAGTCGTGGACTCAGTCGTGGTGGACTGCTCAGTCGTGGTGGACTGCTCAGTCGTGGTGGACTGCTCAGTCGTGGTGGACTGCTCAGTCGTGGTCTCCTCGGTGGTCGTCGTCATGTCCGCGATGGTGACAGATGCCGAGTCCGTGACGGCGGAGCCGTTGGACGTGTAGGCGCTGTCGGTCGAAGCGTTGAACGCTTCGTCACCGTCAGCATCCTGGTGCGGCATCGCGACCAGCGTGGAGTCCTCGGAGATCGAGGAGTCGAGCGTGACACTCACGTCGGAGTGGGTGCCCGCTTCGAGGTACTCGCTCGAACCGATGATGTCGCCGCTGGCGTTGTTCTCGTGGATCGCAACGAAGCCACCGTCGGAGAGGGTGACGGATGCGACCGTCACCGTGTCACCGTCGGATTCCTGGTCGTCGAAGGTGACCGACGCCGTGGCGGCGGCGGTGACCTGACCGTCGACCTCGTCGCTGACCTGCGTGCTGTCACTGGAGCGCTTGGACTGAACCGTGAAGTTCGTCCCAGCGGTCGTGTCAGCGAAGTTGCCCGTCGCCGTGTAGCTACCGTCCGGCTGGACGATGGCGGTCAGCGGCTTGAGGAACGGGCTGTTGTCGTCGCTGGACTGGACGCGGACGGTGACCTCCGAACCGGGCGCGACGTTGGTCGTGCCCGAGATCTCCTGTCCGCTTGCGGCGCGGATGGTGATCTCGTCGGTGGAACCGTCGTTGTCGACGTCAGCGTTCGTCGTCAGGTCGCCGTCGACGGACTCGTAGGTGATGTCGTCACCCGCGACGTCGTCGTTGTCGTCGGAGCCGTCGTAGATCTCGTCGTTGACGGCGAAGCTGACGTTGAACTTGTCACCGTCGGACGGGCTGACGTCGCCACCGTTCGCCATGTGCGTCGTCGGGTCGTCCGTGCGTTCACCCTCGGCGGGTCCGGTGTCGTAGACGATGTAGTAGGTGTCGTTGTTCGGGTCTTCGATGACCGACGTGGTGGTCATGTTGACCGACAGTTCCAGATCGTTCTGGTTGGCTGCCGGGTTGGTCTGCGTGATGTTGAACCAGAGGTTACCGGCTGCAGTGGTTTCCTGGTTCTGGTTCTGCAGCGCTTCCGTGTAGTTGTTGGCGGCGCCGGAGACCTCGTTCTCGAAGACGCCTTCGAGACCGGAGGCCTCGACCTTCGCGACGATGAGGTCTTTGGCGGCGACGTCGCCGGACTGCGTGATGTTCTCGTTGTCGATGTTCTCGTTGAGTTCCTCGAGGTCGCCGACGTCACCCTGACGTCCGTTCGGCAGGACGTGCAGCGTGGTCTTGTCGACGGACGGTTCGAGGAGCGAGATGGTGCCGACGTCGTCGGCACTGTCAGAGGTCACGGCCTGCGCGTCGGCGTTGTCGCCGGCGTAGACCGCGATGTTGTAGTCGGACGCGTCCAGCGTGTCATCGGACGCGGTGGCCGGGTTGAACAGTCCTGCGGACTTGTTCTCGTGGCTCTCGAGGAGCTTGTCCTTGCTGTCTTTCACGCTGAAGACACCGGAGGCATCGCCCTTCGCACCCGTACCTGCAGTGTACGTGTTGAACTGGACGATGACTTCGCCGTCGTCGTTACCGTCCTTGACGGACAGGTTGGTAACGTAGTTGTCCTCGGAGGCACTGCCGACGACGACAGTTGCCTTGTTGGTGTTCGAGACGGAGACCGGGATGTTCACGACGTCACCGGAGTGGTCCGTGACGATGCTGGACTGGAGGCTGGCCTTACCGGAGGCAGCTTCCGAGACCGTGATCTCGGACGTGGTGACGTTGTTGCCGGTCTGGTTGTCGGTGACGTCGACCGTGTACGGACCATCGTCGGCGTTCTGCGTGCCGAAGTTGACCGTTGCGGACGGCGGCGCACCCGCGAGGGATGCGGTCGTCTTGTCGACCTCGTCGCCGTCAGCGTCCATCAGGGTCGCGGTGACCGTGCCGGAGCGGATGGCGGAGACGTCGACCTTCAGGTCTTCGTCGTCTTCGATGCTCGTGGAGTCAGCGGTCGCCTCCAGCTGGAGGTCGCTGACGTTGAAGTAGCGCGTGTTGCCGCTCGTCTCGTACGTGACGGAGTACGTCGCGCCCGTCGTGAGCGTACTGGTGTTGTACGCGACGACCTGGCTGTTCGAACCCGTCGAGGAGTCGAGCTGCGTCGTACCGCTGATGCGCTTGACGACGACGCCCTCGTCGTTGTTAACACCGACGTTTGCGTTCAGCGCGATGATTTCGCCCTGGTAGACCGTCGCGGCGGTAGCCTTCGTACTGATGGTACCATCGCCCTCCGCGATGTCCTGGGAGGTCACGTCGACGGACTCGTTGACGTCGAGCGTGGTGTCGGCACCATTGTTAGCCTCGACGTCCGGGAGGACGTCGATGGTGACGTTCTGGTTCGGCGAGATGTTGCCGACCCCGTCCACGGTGAGTTCGAGGTCACCGTCGGATCCGTCGGCGTCCACCATCGTCAGCTCGCCCGGTCCCGAGTAGGACTGGTCGTCGATGTAGACGCGGAAGTCGCCCGCGTCGAAATTCGCATCTTGGTCACTTGCGTCCTGTACTCCATTCTCGAACGAGAGTTCGATATTACCGTTGTTTGTATACTCCGTCGCACTCACTACGGACGGCTGGTTTGCCGCGGCAGCCGTGCCGGCGAATGCGACCGTCCCTGCGAACACCGATAGAACCATCAGTGTCGTCAGGAACAGACTACGGAGTTTGGTTTTGGTCCCTGTCATAGGTTGTTATGTTCCGCTTTCGGGTGGCCACAGTAGCTTTGCCCGCTTCAGGTCGGCAGTCGCGACGACTGCACTCCCCCGAATCAGCCTACTCACTACTGCAACCGTGGGTAGGGGTACGATAAAACCGTACCTCGGGTATTATAAATGCTTTGTGGTAAAGTCTGTGTGTTGATACACACACCCACGCTCGAAACAGCAGTGTCAGCGTCGCTCTACCAGTTTTCCGCTCTTAAGTGCAGATTAATCGGTTTCGTATGCCGGTCGTCTGACATCATGTCATTGAGTAACGATTTCGACCTCGTGGCCGTCGGGGTCCTTGGTGAAGGCGTAGCGACCGCCACACGATTCAGGATCTCTATAATCCGCTACCCCGCGGGTCATCAGGGTCTCCCAGAATTCTTCGAGGTCGGTGGCGCGGACGGCGACGTGCCCCCAGGCGTCACCCATCTCGTAGGATCTGTCGTCGTGGTTGTACGTGAGTTCGATCGACATCGCCTCGGGTGGGGCGTCGGCGGGTTCGACGAAGTACAGCGAGAAGTCGTCGAACTCGGCGCGGCGGACGAGGTCGTATTCGAGATTTCGGACGTACCATCCGAGTGCGGCGTCGGGGTCCGCGACGCGGAGCATGGTGTGGTCGAGGCTCCACTTCGCGCCGTGGTCGCGCTCGACGAGTTCGATCTCGTGGCCGTCGGGGTCGGTGACGAACGCGTAGGAGCCGCCACAGGAGTCGGGGTCGCGGTAGTCCGCGACGCCCTGGTCCATGAGCTGCTCGTAGGCCTCGTACACGTCCGGAACCCGGACGGCGATGTGGCCCCAGGAGTCGCCGAAGGTGTACGAACGGTCGTCGTGGTTGTACGTGAGTTCGAGGAGCGCGCCGTCCTCGTGGACGTCCTCGGGACCGAGGAAGACGTTGGTGAACGTCTCTGCTTCCCAGCGGCCTTTCTCCTCGTAGTCGAGGTGGGACTGGTACCAGTCGAGGGCGGTGTCGAGGTCTTCGACGCGGACCATCGTGTGGTCGAGTGTCGCGTCCATGTTCGGGGCAACCGCCCGGCGGGCGAAAAGGCTACCGGCGTCAGCGGACCATGCGGGCAAGCGCGGGTCGGTAGACCACCCACGCCAGCGCCCAGGCGGCGACCGTCGCGACCGGAACGGCGACGTACGTCGGCCGGCCACTGAATCCGACAGCGACGGAGAGCTGGGTGACGCCGAGCAACACGAGCAAGAATCCGGTCACGCGTTCGTCCTCGCGGTCGACGAACGCGAGCGCCGCACTGACCGCGGCGAGAGCGAACACGACGATACCGACGAGCCACGGGACCATCAGCTCCGGCGGCCTGCCGACGGTGTAGGAGAGGTACTCGCCGACCGTGGTCACGTGGCCAGTCAGGGGGTCGACCAGTGCGACGGCGGTGAACACCGTGACGAACCCGCGCGTGTAGACGATAGTCCACGGCAGGAGTGCGAGGGACGCGACTGCGACGAAGCGTCCTCGCGCGGACGCGGAAAGAGTCATTTACGGGTGATGATCCGGAGGACGTCCTCGTCGGCGAGTTCGTGCTCCATTCCGACCTGCTGTTCGTCGTGTTTCGCGCTGGGCCCGCTGACGCGAGCGAACCGGAATCTCTCTTTGAAGTCCCCGCCGATCTTCTCACAGGCGTCCTCGATGGTGGCACCCTCGAACAGCATGAGCGGTTCGTCGTAGTCGACGCCGCGACCGGGCTTGTCCATGTAGATGCGGATGAGTCCGAGTTCTTCCCAGATCCGTTCTTTGAGACTGTCCAGCCCCTTCTCCTCCTCGGCGGAGATGAAGATGGCGTCGTCGGGGTCGATGTCGTGCTCCCGGAGATCATCGTAGACGGTATCGACGTAGTCGGGGTCGATGAGGTCGGCCTTGTTGACGGTCACGATGGACGGAATGTACTCCCGGTTGTCCTGGATGCCGTCGATGAGGCGGTCGATGTCGACCTGTTCCCCGATGGTGACGTCGGCGTTGACGTAGCCGTGTTGGCGGAGCATCTCCCCGATGGTCGACTCGTCGAGGTCCAGGTCGACGCTTGCGTTGACGGTGATGCCGTCTTTGTGTTTCTTCCGGATGGAGACTCGCGGCGGCTCCTGGTCGACGCGGATTTTATTGTTGTATAGTTCCTCGCTCAGGCGAGCGTATTGCTCGATTTCGAACACTGAGAGGACGAACACGACGAGGTCGGCGGTACGGACGACCGAGAGGACGGCCTTCCCGTCACCGCGGCCGCCGGCCGCCCCGGCGATGAGTCCGGGAACGTCGAGGACCTGGATGTTCGCGCCGTTGTACTTGAGCATGCCCGGATGGACGTCCAGGGTCGTGAATTCGTACGAGCCCGTCTCGCTGTCTGCATTCGTCAGGGCGTTGATGAGCGTCGATTTGCCGACGCTCGGGAAGCCGACGAGAGCCACTGTGGCGTCGCCGTGCTTCTCGACGGCGTAGCCGTCGCCGCCACCCGAAGAGGACTGCTGTTCGAGTTTCTCCTTCTTCTCGGCGAGTTTCGACTTCAACCGACCGATGTGACTCTCGGTCGACTTGTTGTAGGGCGTGTTGGCGATCTCCTCTTCGATCTCCTGAATCTCCTCTTCGAGCCCCATTATCGGACTGTCCGCCATCGGTGGGCAAAAGGGCTTTGAGTCAGTCCCGGAACAGGTGTGGGGGCGGGGAAATACACAACCTTTTTACAGAACGGCTTTGACCCGCCGGACGTAGCTCGCCGCCCTCGCCCTCCACACGTCGCGAGGCGACCCGTAGCGGCGGCTGCGCCTCGAACATGAACACGAAAGGCATCTTCGCACTGGTGCTGGTCGCCGTCCTCCTGGTTCCGGCAGCCAGTGCCAGTACCGTCCCCGCATCGAACGCGCTCGACGACGAGAGCGTCGAGACCGAACCACAGCAGGCGACGACAGGCAACGACACACAGCAGACGAACTACACGCGGCTGTACGTCGACGACGGCTATCGCCACCTCGAACTGAAACCTGGCGAGTCGGACTCGTTCACCGTCGACGTCGAGAACGGTGAAGACGAAGCGGTGACCATCTCGCCGCACGTCGTCATCCCGCGTGTCGGCGAGCGACCCGTGGAGAAATCCTGGGTCAGCGTCGACGTCGACGACGCAACCATCGAACCCGGAGCCGAGCGGACCGTGAACGTCACCGTCGAAGTGCCGGACGACGCGGACCTCGGCCGCTATCAGGGCTGGGTCGCGTTCACCGACGAGACGGTCTCCTATCCCGGTCGGCCGCCGCAGCCGGTCCACGCCGTGAGCTTCGCGACCGAAGTCACGAAGGACCCGACGGTGTTCATCCGCTCGGGCGACCACGGCTACTCGCAGGTCCAGGCTGGCGAGTCCTACACGCACGAGATCGTCGTCGAGAACACCGGCGAGCAGGCAGTGCCGCTGAATCCCGAACTCGCCCGCCAGCGACACAGCCACCGTCCGGGAGCGAACACCGTCGAGCGGTCGTGGTTCGACATCGACTCGCCGAACGAAGTTCAGCCCGGAGAGACGGCGACGGTCACGGTGACCGTCACCGCGCCTGCAGACGCCTCGCGCGGACACTACGACGCTGAACTCGACCTCGGCCTCACGGACCCGGCCCGCCCGGAGGACCGGGACTACTGGCAGCAGGTGCACCTGAACTTCCAGGTGTGGACGCAGCCGGAGGACCCCTTCGAGAAGTCCGTCAACGTCGAGGAAGGGACGCAGAACCTTACACTCACCCTCACCAGTAACGACCGCTACGACCGGAACGCTGCCGACACCAAGCCCGCACAGTTCGACGTCGCGTGGGTCGCACCGAACGGCACGACCATCGACGCCGAACGCGTCAGCGTGACCAACAGCGGCCACGTCGACCTCGGCGACGCGGACCGTCGCTCCGGAGTTCAGACTGACGGTGCATACGCGACCGGCGGCCAGAACAAGGAGTTCGTCTATAGGGTCGACGACCCGGCAGCCGGCAACTGGACGGTCCGCATCATGCCCGAGCACGCGGTGCAGTTCGGCTACGAGATCGTCCGCGACACCGACGGCTGAAACGGTCCGGCCCACCCACTCTTTTCGACGTTCGTCGAACCTGGTAGACGACTACCGTCCTAAACAGCCGGAAGATATATTGTAGTGGCCCCGTACGGGCTTGCCAATCATGGTGGAGACACCGCAGCCCCGAATCGAGCTGTACGTCCGGTCGCTGCTTCCCGACGGTGCACACGAACGGCAGGAAGCCGTCATCGAACGCCTGGAAGAGATGGACGCACGCGGCGACGTCGAGGGATTCTCGGTCATCGTCTGGGGAAAGCAACTCGCGCGCGACACGGCGGCGACCCGGACCGACGAGGGTCGGTACATCCTGAATCGGGTCGCGGAGTTCCAGCAGTGGGCACTGTCGAACAACGTCTCGCTGGACTCGTTCTGCCAGACCCACGCCGCCGAGACCGAGGTGAGCGACGAGCCGAAAACGGCGATCACGCTGCCCGTGATGGGGCTGGCCGAGTACCAGGATGGCGAGCTACAACACGTCGCGCCGTGTACCAAAGGCGATTCGGTCCACACGATCATGGACCGCCTGAAAAAGCTCGAAGCCGGACTCCCGTCGGTCGTGGGGACCGACGCCGGGTCAGTGAGAGTCGTCTGAACGGATCTTCTCGCAGACGCGTTCGTGGACGGCGTCACGGTAGCGGTGGCTCTCCTCGCCGTCGAGGCGCACTGCCAGGACCTGGGTCCCGTCGCTCGACACCGAGTCGCGGTAGGCGTCACGGAACGAATCCGCGTCGTCGACCCGAGCGAACCCGAGGTCGTAGAGTTCGGCGCTCGGCTCGAAGTCCAGCCCGTGTGGCGTCTTGAACTGCCCGGTGAACGGCGGGTCGAACTGCTCGATGGGGAGCTGGTGGAAGATGCCGCCGCCGTCGTTGTTGACGAGCACGATGGTGGCGTCGACCCCGCATCGGGCCACCGAGAGCAGCCCGTTCATGTCGTGGTAGTACGCGAGGTCGCCGGTAACGAGGACGAGCGGATCGTCGGTCGCGGACCCGGCCCCGAGCGCCGTCGAGGTGATGCCATCGATACCGCTGGCTCCCCGGTTCCCGAGGACGGTCAGGTCGGCGCTTCGAGGGCAGCCGAATCGGTCCGCGTCGCGGACGGGCATGCTGTTCGAGACGAACAGCGTCGCCGGGTCGGGCGCGTCTTCGAGGACGGTCGCGAGAACGTCGCCCTCGAAGAATTCCTTCGCGCGTGCGTCCGAAACGACGTCCCAGTACTCGCGTTCAGCGCGCTCGAAGCGGTCGCGCCAGGCAGGTTCGCCGCCTTCGGTCACACGCGCTGAGAGTGCGTCGACGACTGCGGCCGGGTCCGCCTCCAGCAGGTCCGTCGCAGTGAACTCCGCCTCGGTCCATCCGCCGGCCGGGTCGACGATGAGCTGGCGCGCGGCGGCGTCGTGCAGGTACTGTCGGAGGACTTTCGACGTCGGAGACGCGCCGAACCTGACCACGAGGTCCGGGTCGGGCCACTCCCCGGTGCCCGCCAGGTACGAGTCGTAGCCGCCACAGACCGGTGCCGATGGGACGTGTGGACCGAACCGGGCCTGAGAGAGCGGATCGGCCAGCACGGGTGCGTCCAGCCGGGCAGCGAGCGTGGCGAGGTCGTCGACGGGAACGCGACCGGGGTCGGACGGCCCGACAACGAACAGCGGACGGCTCGCGTCGTCGACCGCCGTCGCGAGAGCAGAGGCGTCGGCGTCCGTCGGCGTCGACCGCCCTCGACGGGTCCGAACGAACGGTCCCGCTCGGCCTTCGGCGGCGAGCGGTTCGTCCCCAGCGAACGATTCCGGAACGTCGCCGGGCACCTCGGTCGGCTCCAGCGGCTTCCGGAATCGGACGTTCAGGTGGACCGGGCCGGGGTCGGCCCCGGTCGTGTTCGCGAGCGCTCGCGCTGCAGTGGTACGGAGCATCCGGACCTTCCGGGGTTCGGCTTCGGGTTCGGGCAGATCGCGATACCACCGGACGGCGTCGCCGTAGAGCTTCTCCTGATCGACGGTCTGATTCGCGCCGCTGTCGATGAGTTCGGGCGGTCGGTCGGCGGTCAGGACGAGCAGCGGAACGCCCGACTGATCGGCTTCGATTATCGCGGGATGGTAGTTCGCCGCCGCAGTCCCGGAGGTGCAGACGAGTGCGGTCGGCTCGCCGTGCCGTCGGCCGCGTCCGAGCGCGAAGAAGCCGGCCGAGCGCTCGTCGAGTATCGAGAAGCAGTCGACGTCCGGATGGGCGTCGAAAGCCGTCGTCAGCGGCGTCGATCGGCTCCCCGGTGAGAGACAGACCGCCGAGAGTCCGCCCGCGGCGAGTTCGTCGACGAACGTCTCGGCCCAGAAGACGTTCCGGTTCGGTGCAGTCATTCTAGTTCGTCGAGGATCGGCCGGTACTTGAGTTGTACCTCGTCCCACTCGGCGTCGGGGTCGCTGTTCGCGACGATTCCCGCGCCGGCGAACAGCGTCGCTTCGGCCTCCCTGACGAGCGCCGACCGGAGCGCGACCGCGAAGGATCCGTTCCCGGCGGCGTCGAACCACCCGACTGGGGCGGCGTACCAGCCGCGGTCGAACGCCTCGGTCTCCCGAATCGTCGCGAGAGCGGCGTCCGGCGGCAGCCCGCCGACCGCGGGCGTCGGGTGGAGCGCGTCGACGAGCGAGAGCACGTGCTCGTCGGCCGCGAGTTCGGCCGTGATCTTCGTCCGGAGGTGCTGGACGGTCGCGAGTCGTCGGATCGACCGTTCGCCGGTCCGCACGGTACTGGCCAGCGGAACGAGTTGGTCGCGAATCGCGTCCACCACCAGTTCGTGCTCGTGGGCGTCCTTCTCGCTCTCGAGGAGTTGCTCGACGAGCCACTCGTCTTCGGCCGGCGTCTCGCCCCGACCGGTCGAGCCCGCGAGCGCCTCGGTTCGGACCGTCCGACCCTGGAGAGAGACGAGTCGTTCCGGAGTGGCACCGAAGAAGGTCCCCTCGGCGTCCGGCGCGAACAGGAAGCGCCGGCAGTCGGGATACGTCTCGCCGAGCGACGCGAGGACGGCGGACACCGACGGGGTGGCGTCGAGATCGAGCGTCAACGCCTGTGCGAGGACGACCTTCCTGAGCGAGCCGCGTTCGACCTGTTCCAGCGCAGCCCGGACCTGTGACCGCCATCCCTCCCGAGAGGGTCGATATCGACGGGCCGTGATCGCAGGCTGCGACCGCGTCGGTCCGCCGTTGGTGTTCGAAAGTCGGTATTCCCACGTTTCGAGTCGGTCACGCGCGGTCGTGACGGCGTCGGGACCGGTCGCTGTCACGGACAGCCAGATCTCGTCGTCGGCTCTCGTGAGTTGAACCGCCGGCAGGAAGAACGCTGCGTCCGGAAAGCCGTTCCAGAGGTCGCTCCTGCTCGGGTCGGTCCCGCTCGCGTGGAACGCGAATCCACCGAACAGTCGCGGCCGTGCGACCCGCGGAAGGTCGTCGGGAACGTCCCGGTCTTCGAACAGCGCTTCCGCGTCGGCCCGGACTGACTGAAAGCGGTTCGGCCCGTGTGCGGTGACCGTCGCCGCGGCCCCGTGGGCAGCGATGGCCGCGTCGTCGCCGGTCCAGGCGAGGCGGGGGTGTCGGCCACTGTCGAGAAACGAGTCCAGCGACGCATCGGCGACCCGGCACCCTCGTGTGACGATGGGCTCGTCCAGCCGACCCACCGTCGCCTCGTCACCGCGCAGTGGTTCCATCTGTTTCCGCTATGGACCCCTGGCCTTTGAGCCTAACTATGTCTCGCCTCGTCGGTGCGCGGGCGCGGACTCCCGAAACGTCGACTGCGGAGGTGGCGCGCGATTATTTTTCAGTATTGAAGATATCATCCACTTACGACAGAGTTACCTTGCCGATTCGTGAGAATATTTTTGTTGACTCGTAATATTGGCCGGTAAGCTTAAATACCACCTTCCCGAACGTCCGAACGTTCCGATGCCCAAAGTAGAGATCACCGTCCCGGAACACCTCGAGATGCAGATCGCCCAGCTCGTAGAGAAGGGTGAGTTCCTCAACCGCGAGGAGGCGATAGAGGATCTGCTCTCGACAGGGTTGAAAGCATACAAGACGAGCGGGCCGGTCGAAGACGACGAAGAACCGGGATTCGAAGACGACGGCATGATGGGTCACGAAGACGAGTACGTCTTCTGATAGCGATTCTCGGACGTCACGATAGAGTGCTGGCAGACCACGAGGCCAGCGCTCTATCGATTGGTGCGAGGATCGTTATGAACGATCGTTCGGAGAGCGTCGATTCGTTGGTCCCCGGGTGGTATCGAATCACAGGAAAGTCTTAACTTCCATAACGGTCTACGGATGTGCAACAATGCACAAAGACGAGCTTCTGGAGCTGCACGACCAGATGGTGACCATCATGGAGTACTTCAGCGACCTCGACGGCGTCGATTCCGGGCTGTTCGACCAGTACCAGGAACTGGACGTGACGCCGAACGACGTCCACAAATCGAAGAGCGAGCACAAACACGCGGTGTTCGTTCTGGGGAACGCCCTCGCGAACGCCATGAGCGAAGACGAGTTCTCCGACGCGGGTCGCGTCGGCAAGCGCATGAAGGAACTCGCAGAGGATGCCGAGCAGAAACTGTAATCCGCTCCAGAGAGATCACCGGTCCCCGAAGCTGGTCAGTTTACGCTCCCTCGAACTCGGGATCGCGCCCTTCGAGGAACGCCGTTGCACCTTCTCGATGATCTTCCGACTCCAGAAGCGTCGCCTGTGCCGCGGCCTCGTTCCTGATCGCCGTTTCGAGTGAACTGTCCTGGCTCTGCTGGAGGAGTCGCTTCGACGTCGAGAGCGCGGCCGTCGGCCCGCTCGCGATTCGGTCGATGAGTTCCGACGCCTGTTCCTCGAACGTCTCCGACGGATAGACGTGGTTGAACAGCCCGAGTTCCGCCGCGCGCTCGGCGTCGACGAGGTCGCCGGTGTAGACGAGTTCCTTCGCGACGTTCTCGCCGACGAGTCGCGGGAGGAGATACGAGACGCCCGAGTCGACGGCGAGGCCGACCTGCCGGAACCCGAAGCTGATCTTCGCGTCCTCGCTCGCCAGGAGGATATCGCAAGCGATTGCCAGGCCCGCGCCGGCACCGAACGCCGAGCCGTCGATCTTCGCGACGGTCGGGAGGTCGCAGGTCCGCACCGCCCGGATCGCGCCCGCGGTTTCCGTGACGATGCGGTCGACGACGTCCGTCTGCGGGACGTCCGACGAGAACCGCTCGAGCATGGCGGTGATGTCACCGCCGGCGCAGAACGCGTTTCCGGTCGCTTCCAGAACGACACAGCGGGCGTCCGAGGTCGCGATGTCGTCGAACGCGTCGGCGACACCGAGCGCGACCTCCTGGGTCAGTGCGTTCCGGACGTCAGGGTGGTCGAGCGTCACCGTCGCGACGCCGCCGTCGAGATCGAGGTGAACTGCGTCGTCGGGCATGTCGTGAGCGACGCGGGGCGGTGCCAAAAGGATTGGGCGGAGGGTTGAGGTGATTCGTCCCTTATCGTCTCCCATGCGCCTGCACTGGCACCGCCGGGATCTCCGCGCGACCGATAATCGCGGGCTGACCGCCGACGAAGGCCCCACCGTCCCCGTATTCGTCTTCGACCGCGACGTGCTCGCACACGCAGGCCCGCCGCGCGTCGCGTTCCTGCTGGACGCGCTCGCCTCCCTCCGAACCTGGTACCGCGAGCGAGGGAGCGACCTCCTCGTCGTCGAGGGCGACCCCGCCGAGCGGCTGGCGGACCTGGTCGACGAGCACGACGCGGATACCGTGTCGTGGTGCCGGGACTACTCTGGACTTGCCCGCCAGCGAGACCAGCGGGTCGAGGCCGCACTCGGCGACGCCGTCACCGTCGATCGGGTCCACGATGCGCTCCTCCACGAGCCCGGGACGATCACCACGAACGGGGGCGAGACGTACTCGGTGTTCTCCTACTTCGGGAAGAAGTGGCTCGACCGGGCGAAGGACGACCCGGTGGAGTCGCCGTCGAGCGGAGATCTGGCTCCGGTCAGTGGGGGCGACCTGCCGACCCTCGAATCGCTCGGGTTCGGCGAGCCGGAGGCGACGGTTCCGGCCGCCGGGACGGACGCCGCGCGACGTCGACTCGACGCCTTCTGTGCCGACGCTATCTACCGGTACGCCGACCAGCGGGACTATCCGGCCTGCGGGGACCGGGACGAAGCGAGCGGCTGCACTTCCAGGCTCTCGTCGCATCTGAAGTTCGGCACCATCGGCATCCGCGAGGTGTACGCTGCGACGGACGAGGCGTGGGCCGCCGCCGAGACCGAGACCGAACGCGACTCGGTGACCGAGTTCCAGCGACAGCTCGCCTGGCGCGAGTTCTACGCCCACGTCCTGTCGAACCAACCTGGCCTCGTGACGGAGAACTTCAAGACGTACGAGCACGAGATCGCCTGGCGCGACGATACAGAAGGATTGCGCGCGTGGAAGAACGGCGAGACCGGCTACCCCATCGTCGATGCCGGGATGCGACAGCTTCGGGATGAAGCGTGGATGCACAACCGCGTTCGCATGCTCGTGGCCTCGTTCCTCACGAAGGATCTCCTGATCGACTGGAGGGAGGGCTACGACTGGTTCCGCGAGAAGCTCGTCGATCACGACACGGCCAACGACGTCGGCGGCTGGCAGTGGGCCGCGTCGACCGGGACAGACGCACAACCCTACTTCCGCGTCTTCAACCCGATGACGCAGGGCGAGCGATACGACCCGGATGCCGAGTACGTCACGCAGTACGTTCCCGAGCTTCGGGATGTTCCGGCCCACCAGATTCATCGCTGGCACGAACTCGACGTCGCCGAGCGGCGCGACCTCGCACCGGCGTACCCGGACCCCATCGTCGACCACGCCGAGGCTCGCGAGCGAGCACTGGCGGCCTTCGAGGCCGCCTCAGACGGGTCGTGATGGTGCAGGACGGACGGACTCGGAACCAGGTTCACCGTCGGCCTCATCGTCTGCGGTCGAAGCTCGCAAAAGTGTGTCACGATAACACGACGCGCTAAAGTTTTAACAGGAGGCCATTCGTCACCTCTGTCTGGAGGGACACTATGCCTGAACATTCAGAACCAGAGCTGCCACCGCTTCCATACGACTACGACGCACTCGAACCGCACATCAGTGAGCAGGTGCTGACCTGGCATCACGACACCCACCACCAGGGCTACGTCAACGGCCTCGAATCCGCAGAGGAGACCCTGGCGGACAACCGCGAGAGCGGCGACTTCTCCACGACCGGTGGGGCACTCGGCAACGTCACCCACAACGGCTGTGGCCACTATCTCCACACGCTGTTCTGGGACAACATGAGCCCGAACGGCGGCGGCGAGCCGGAGGGTGACCTCCGCGACCGCATCGAAGAGGACTTCGGTTCCTACGAGGGCTGGAAGGGCGAGTTCGAAGCCGCTGCCAGCGCCGCCGGTGGCTGGGCACTGCTCGTGTACGACCCCGTCGCGAAGCAGCTGCGGAACGTCGCCGTAGACAAGCACGACCAGGGCGCGCTCTGGGGCGCACACCCCGTTCTGGCCCTGGACGTCTGGGAGCACTCCTACTACTACGACTACGGCCCGGACCGCGGCTCCTTCATCGACGCGTTCTTCGAGGTCGTCGACTGGGACCACGCCGCCGAGCAGTACGAGAAGTCGGTCCAGCACTTCGAGTAAGCGTCCTAACCTTCGACGTTTTTTGCAGCCACCGATTCCGCCGAGCGACGGCCACGGCCCCGAGTTCGAGTTCGGAGCGATCGGATGCTCGTTTCGGGACCTTTAGGCCGCCGAGTCCGCAAGGTCGGGTATGCCACGACCGAAATCCGAGTTCGACGAACTGCGGACCCTCGAGTTCCGAACCCCCCGAGAAGTGCTCGACGACGATCAGATGTACACCATCTACGAGGTCGCCAGACTGCTGCAGGGTGTCGACGCCGACGCCTCCCTCGACGTCGAGACGGAGAACGTCCTGCTCGACTGGGCGATTCCGTGGATGATGAACCACACCGACGAGTTCGTCTTCGCCGAACCCCAGGCCGACGACGAACCGGGCTACTACGGTCTGAAATGAGGATTCTGGTCGCTGGAGCCAACAGAGTCGACGCCGGCAAGACCACCTTTTCCGTGGGGTTGCTCGACCGAACGGGTGCGACCGGGTTCAAGCCGCGTGCCGGCAACGACTTCTGGTTCGACCACGACGACGTCGGCCACTCGGTGAGACAGGGTCGGCTCTTCGGGAAGGACGCTCGGCGACTGGCGGCCGCGAGTCCGGGCGAGGTGGTACCAGAGGCGATCAACCCCGTCCATCGCCTGTGGCGACCGTCACCGGGGAGTGCCACCGGAATACTCGGCCAGGAGGACCGCGAGTTCGTCCTCGACCGCGCGGGCGAACAGTTGGTCGTCAACGAGACTGTCGAGACGCCCGCCGTGGTCCGGGAGCATCTCGACCTCTCCGACGCCATCGGCGTGCGGTCCCTCTCGGCGTTCAACGAGGTCATGGCGGACGCTCACCTCGCCGCGCAGAAACGAGTCGCCACAGACATCGACGCGACCGAACGAGCGGTCGTCGAGTCCTACGGCGACGTCGCCCGACCCTACAGTGGCGTGGAAGCCGACGCAGCTGCGGTCGTCGAACCAGGACGCGTCCGAATCTACGACGGCGAACGGTACGAGAAGGCCTGCGAGGTGGCGACGGGCGGCCCGGAATCGGGCCAACTCGAAGAACGCGTGCCGTCTGTCGTCGACCTCCTCGACCCGCAGGCGACGGTCGGACTGCCCGCACTGGGAAGCGAGGAACGGGCATCACCCTCGAAGGTCGCGACCGCGTACGCGTCCGCGTACGACGCCCTTCTGGACGTCGCACTCGACTAGAAGCGCGCCGCCTGCCCGGCGAGTTCGATGGTCTCGTAGGGCCGATCGGTGACGCTCGGTCCGTGACCCGTGTGCATCACCTCGAGGTCCCGTGAGACGGTGTCCAGCACGTAGTCGATGCTCTCGATGAGCGTCGGACGGTCGCCCTCTTCGAGGTCCGTTCGACCGAAGCTACCGCCGTCGAAGACGAGGTCACCCGCGAACAGGATACCGGCGTCCTCGGCGTACAGACAGAGGTGGTCGTTCTTGTGGCCCGGCGTGTGAAGCGCCAGGTACTCGTGGTCTCCGATGGTGACGGAGTCTCCATCGGCCAGTTCCTCGTCGATGCCCTCGACGGCCGTGTCGAAGCCGTACACCGGCACGTCGAACGCAGCACGGACCTGGTCGAGGTTCTCGACGTGGTCGCGGTGGCTGTGGGTGAGTACGACGGCGTCGATGGCGTCGACGTGGGCTCGAACGGCCTCGACGACGTCGAAGTTACTGCCGGCGTCGACGAGCACGTTTCGCGCTCCGGTCACGAGGAAGACGTTACTCGTGAACGCTTGCACGTCGCTCGTGAGATTCCGAATCATAGTTCGATGTACGGTGGACCCGCGTTTGTAAACGTCGCTTCCGCACGCGATTCGGCCGTACCCACAGTGCTATGTATCAGGAAGGACAATACGCGGGGTAGAGAGCAGATGTCAGAATCGGAGAAACCAGTCGTCCTCATCGTCGAAGACGAGCCGGACGTCGCCGAGACGTACAACCTCTGGCTCGCCGACGAGTACGAGGTGCGAATGGCCCAGAACGGCGACGAGGGGTTGGAAGAACTCGACCAATCAGTCGACGTGGTGCTGCTCGACAGGATGATGCCGGGCCTCTCCGGGGACGAAGTGCTAGAGCGCATTCGTGACAGGGGGTTCGAAACGCGGGTGGCCATGGTCACGGCAGTCGAACCCGACTTCGATATTCTGGAGATGGGGTTCGACGCGTATCTCTGCAAACCGATCCGAAGCGAACAACTTCACAAGACGGTCGAGAACCTCCTCGAGCGGACAGAGTACGACGAACTCTTAACCGAATACTATTCACTTGTCGAGAAACAAGCAACCCTCGAGGCGACGAAGAGCAGTGCAGAACTGGCCGAAAGCGAGGACTACAACGAACTTCGGGAAAGGATTGGGGAGCTTCGAGATGATCTGTCACAAACGCTCGGTGGTATCGATGACGACGAAGACTTCATCGCGACGCTCCGGGGCCTGAGCGATGGTAATGAGCAGTGAACAACCAAAGACTATGTACGACCTGTCTACCGTCTTAGACGTCGAGGAGCTATCGTCGGTCAAACCGGGATCCGGCATCCTCATCGCCGGCCCGGCGATGACCGGCAAGCAGCAACTGGCAATGGATATTCTCGCCGAGGGATCGCGAGAGGGGGAGGGCGCAGTCATCGTCTCGACCGGCGACAGTGCCTCGGACATTCTCGCGAACTACCGAGAGCGAGTGCCGAGCGTCGACGAATCTCGGGTGGGAATCGTCGACACTCGAAGCGAAGGTGGACGAAGCGAAGATTACACGAATTCGGGAACCTTCGTCCATCACGTTTCCTCGCCGGGAGACCTGACCGGCATCGGTATCGGCATCACGAAATGTTTGGAGAGTCTGCACAACAGCGGAGCGGACAACGGCCGCCTCGCTCTGGTGTCGCTCTCCACGATGCTGACGTACACCGACAAGAAAACGGTCTTCAAGTTCTGTCACGTCCTTTCGTCGAGACTCGACGCCGCAGGGTATCTCGGACTGTTCACGATCGATTCCGGTGCACACGACGATCAGACGATCCAGGTGATCAAGCAGGCGTTCGACGGCCTCATCGAGATTCGGGAGAACGAGGGAGACCGTCAAGTTCGCGTGCTCGGACTCGGTGGCCAACCGACAGACTGGTCGGATTTCTAAGTTCTTCGTAATTTTCAGCCGCTCGGCCCCTCACTTATTGGCCAACAATAATGACGGGTGCAACCGACGTTACAGTAGAGATGAGCGACGCCACGTTCGAGTTGTACGAGGACACGGGCGGCGACTGGCGGTGGCGGCTGCGTCACTCGAACGGGAACATCATCGCCGACAGCGGCGAAGGATACGCTTCGAAGCAGAAGGCCAAGCAGGGTATCGAGAGCGTGAAGAAGAACGCTTCCGCCGCCGGTATCCGCGAACTCTGAGCGAGCCGCCGGTCCGAGGGCCGGTCGCGCTCTCCTGTACGTGCGCATGGAAAGGGCTTTAGCCGGCCTCCAGTAACCGTCCCGGTAATGAGCCTCGCCGATTCTGACCGCGAACTCGTGGTCGAGGAGCTCGGACGGGACCCAACACCCGCCGAGGAAGCTCTCTTCGAGAACCTCTGGAGCGAGCACTGTGCGTATCGGTCGTCGCGACCGCTGCTCTCGGCGTTCGACTCCGAGGGCGAACAGGTCGTCCTCGGACCGGGCGACGACGCCGCGGTCGTCGCGCTCCCGTCGTCGGACGACGGAAGCGAAGCTACCTACATCACGATGGGCATCGAGAGCCACAACCATCCCTCGTACGTCGACCCGTTCGACGGCGCTGCGACCGGCGTGGGCGGCATCGTCAGGGACACCCTCTCGATGGGTGCCTACCCCATCGCGCTCGCCGACAGCCTCTACTTCGGCGACTTCGACCGCGAACACTCCCGCTACCTGTTCGAGGGCGTCGTCGAAGGAATCAGCCACTACGGCAACTGCATCGGCGTCCCGACGGTCACGGGCTCGGTCGCGTTCCACGACGACTACGAGGGCAATCCCCTGGTGAACGTCGCCTGTATCGGCCTGCTCGACGCAGACCGGATGATCACCGCCGAAGCGCAGGAACCGGGCAACAAGCTCGTCCTCGTCGGTAACGCGACGGGCCGCGACGGCCTCGGCGGCGCGTCCTTCGCCAGCGAGGACCTCGCAGAAGACGCCGAGACGGAGGACCGTCCGGCGGTCCAGGTCGGCGACCCGTACACGGAGAAGCTACTCATCGAGTGCAACGAACAGCTGCTGGACGAGGACCTCGTCGAGTCGGCCCGCGACCTCGGAGCCGCCGGCCTCGGCGGTGCATCTTCGGAACTCGTCGCCAAAGGCGGACTGGGTGCGACCATCGACCTCGAACGCGTCCACCAGCGCGAGCCGAACATGAACGCGCTGGAGATTCTGCTGGCCGAGTCTCAGGAGCGGATGGTCTACGAAGTCGAACCGGAGAACGTCGACCGGGTGGCCGAGATCGCCGACCGGTACGACCTCGGCTGTTCGGTCATCGGCGAGGTCACCGACGGGAACTACGTCTGTCGGTTCGATAGCGAGGCGCAACGCGCCTCGGAGGAATCGAGCGGTGAGCAAAGCGAACCGCGAGACAGAGAAACGGTCGTCGACGCGCCCGCCGAGTTCCTCGGTGACGGCGCGCCGTTCAACGACCTCCCAGCCGAGGAGCCGACACAGCCCGACAGGGACCTGCCCGAGGTCGCTCTCGAGGAGGCCTTCGATACCGTCGTCGGCAGCCCGAACACGGCGAGCAAGCGCTGGGTCTATCGACAATACGACCACGAGGTCCAGGTCCGGACCGCGGTCCGACCCGGCGACGACGCCTCGCTGACCGCGATTCGAGAGACCGGCCAGGGACTCGCCTTCTCGTCCGGAGCGGACCCCAACTGGACGGACGCCGCGCCGTACGAGGGTGCCCGCGCCGTCGCACTCGAGAACGCGACCAACGTCGCCGCCCAGGGTGCGACGCCGCTGGCCGCCGTGAACTGTCTCAACGGCGGGAACCCCGAGAAGCCCGACGTCTACGGCGGCTTCAAGGGCATCGTCGACGGCCTCGCGGACATGTGTTCGACGCTGGATGTGCCCGTGGTCGGTGGGAACGTCTCGCTGTACAACGACTCCGCCACCGGCCCGATTCCGCCGACGCCGACGCTCGCGCTCGCCGGGACGAAGGAGGGCTACGACGCCCCGCCCGCGGCGTTCCAGGGTGAGGGGACGCTCCTGCTCGTCGGCGCGCGCGCATTGGAGGGAGACGCCGAACCGCGCCTCGGCGGTTCCGAGTACCTCGCGCAGTTCGGCGGCAGCGACCGCTTCCCCGAACTCCCGAGCGACCCCGCGGCACTCGTCGAGACGCTGGCGGACGTCGCCAACCGCGAGGAGACGCTGGCGACCCACGACGTCAGCCACGGCGGTCTCGCCGTCGCCCTCGCGGAGATGGTGACCGAGGACGCCGGAGCAGCCGTCGAAATCGACGCCCCGAACAAGGGCAGCGCCGCCGAACTCCTGTTCGGCGAGCAGGCCGGTCGGGTTGTCATCGAGACGACCGCGCCGTCCGAAGTCCGCGAGGCGTTCGACGGGGTCGCTCCGGTGTACGACCTCGGCGACGCCGACGACTCCGGGGCGATGGACCTGACGGTCAACGGCGAGTCGCTGACCTACGACGCCGCCGACGTGGCCGACCTCCGCTCCATCATCGAGCGGGAACTGGCCTGAGTCGTCGCGGGTCGAATTTCATCTCTCGGTGCGAACGTTTACTGTGAGCCGTTGGCCGGCAATTAGCTTCATTCGACACCCACTATCTTTACTAAGGCGAGGTCGAATAGGTGATAGACAACGATGAGGGACGAGGATTTAACGACTTCTGCCCCTGGGACGCTCGTCCCCTACGGGAGGAAATCGTACTACAAACCGGACCCGCTCCCGCCAGACGAACCACTCACGTTCGACGAGGGCTTCTACGAGACGCTATCCGAAGCGACGTTCTGGCTGGGAAAGCTCGGCGGCTTCTCGATGACCGTGAACTTCGCGCCCGTGTTGTACACGTCGCTGTTACGGAAAGAGGCGATGGAATCCGCCGAGATCGAGGGCGCAGAGATCGACTATAACGCACTCTACAGCTACGAGACTCGTTCCGGTATCACTCACGACGAGTCGGAACGCGGCGATGCCGACGAGACGAAAGACGTGCAAGAGGTGCTCAATTACGAGGATGCACTGGAGCTGGGAATCGAGAAGCTCGAACGTGGAGAACAAATCTCTCTCGACCTTCTCCACACCCTCCACGAGAAGCTACTGACAGGTGTCCCCGAGGAGCGGCGCGAAACGGACACCATCGGGGAGTTCAAAACCCACCCGAACTACCTCGGGGACTTCCTTCCGCCGGTTCCGAGCACAGTGGAGAGTCTCATGGAAGCCCTCAGCACGTACATCAGGACTGGAGGGAACTACCACCCGCTCATCGACATCGCACTGGTCCACTACCAGTTCGAAACGATCCACCCCTACGGCGACGGAAACGGTCGGCTCGGTCGCCTCCTGATCACGCTCCAGCTGTTCGACGCAGGGTATCTCGAAAAGCCCAATCTCTATCTCAGCGAGTACTTCAACCGATTCAAGCCGACGTACGTCGACCGGATGCAAGCGGTCAGGACGAACGGAGAGTGGGAAGCGTGGGTAGAGTTCTTCGTCACGGGAGTCCGACAGCAAGCAGAAGAATCGTTGTTGCGCTCCCGAGAACTACGTGAGCTACAGCAGCAGTACGAGGACCACTACGGGGGCAGCGCGAGAGCGGATGCGCGGTTGGCGTGTAACCTGTTCGAACGACCCTACCTGACGGCCCCGCTCGTCGAGGAGGAACTCGACGTAAGCAGCCCAACCGCGTACCGGGCGATCGGGCGATTGGTCCAGGACGGCGTCCTGGAGGAGACGACCGGACAGGAGCGGAACAAAGAGTACCGGGCGAAGGAGATATTCGATATTCTCGAAAAGCCTCCGGTGACCTATTGACGAGCGCGAAGCGACACTCGTCTCCTCCTCGCGAGTCCGGTAGTCGACGAGCCAGCGACGTGAGAACTCACTCGCATTTCGCCATTGCTAGCTTCATTCGAAACCCCAGAATGAACCTACAGTTGGAATTACGTGCGCCAAGCAAAGACACGTATCGAGGACACACAGATGTCGGCCACCCAGTGCAGGGTGTGCGAACAACACAGTCGAACCTCGACGTGTCGAAATCGTATCGCGACGAGAAAGCGGGAATCAGGCCAGCACGAACGGCAGTCCCATCGTGACGACGAGGCCGACGATGGTGACGAGGAGGCCGACGCCGACCTGCCCGAGCGTGAAGTCGCTCTGGGGCGCGGTCGAACGTAGCGGCGGCGCGTCGGTCGGTACGTCGATGTGCTCCGGGTCGTAGTCCGGACGGTCCTCGGCGTGGTCTCCCATGGACGCGCCTTCTCGCTGCCCCTACGTTTAGCTATCGGAATCGGTCGCCGTCGCGTCGGAAGCGGCGGTGGCCGTCGTGGTGTGGTCGTCGGGCGTAGCGGTGCCGTCGCCGACCACCGTGACGGTCCACTGACGGTCTGCGACGCCGCCGGTCACGAGTTCGACGCCCATCTCGTCGCCCGGTTCCCCGTAGACGCGGAACGTATCGCGGTAGGTCGTCGCTTCGCCGGCCGCCAGCGAGACGTCGATCGTCGACGCGCCGTAGAGGGTCCCGCTGAAGTTCAGGGCGGCGCGGAAGGTTCCGGGACCGTCGCCCTCGTTCGCGACGGTGAACGAGTACTCGACCGGCGTGTCGTGGTGGCCGCGTTTGGGAAGGGAGAACCCGGAGAGCGCGAAGGACGGCGGCGGGGCGGTGAGCCTCGTCAGTTGGTCCGCCGGCAGCGGCCACGAGTCGCGGCCCTGGCCGGTCGCGACCTCGACCGCCGCGGACTCGACGTCGAGGTCGGTAGGGACGCGAAAGAGGAGCCATCCGGTCGGGTCGTCGTCGTCAGCGTTCCACGGATACGGGCCGGCTCGGACCTCGTACAGCGGCATCCCTTCGAAGGCGTCCAACGGAGCGTACGTCTCGCCGTCGAGGGCGAGCGAGAAGCCAGCCCGTGGCGGCGGTGCGCCGGTGGCACCGTCGGCCGGCGCGAGCGTCACGAAGACGAATTGCTCGTCGTCGGGGGCCGATACGCCCAGTGCGTCTGGCGCGGTCAGATACCGGAGCGAGTGCTGTACGGTGACGTCGGTAACGGTGACGGGCGCGTCGGTCGTCGATGGAGGCCCGCCGTCCGTCGTCGTCGGATCTGGCGTGGGCGTTGCAGTCCCGTCGGTTCCGGAAGCGTCCGTGCCGTTCGTCCGGCTCGAACAGCCCGCGAGGGCGGCAGTCCCGAGCGCGGAGAGGGTGAGGAAGCGCCGGCGGTGCATACCTGGACCTGCTGTGGCTCGGGGTAAATGCTTTCAGAAGGGTCAAACGATCGCTGATGTTTGCCCACGACCGCGAACTCGGGGCTGGTAGCCGACGTGGCTTCCAGACACCTTTTGGTGCCTGCTCTCCGAGGTACTGGTATCTAGATGACTCTCACGAAGCGTATCATCCCCTGCATCGACGTGGACCTGAACGATGAGGGAGAGGCCGCCGTCTACACGGGCGTCAACTTCGAGGACCTGCAGTACACCGGCGACCCCGTCGAGATGGCCAAGAAGTACAACGAGGCGGGTGCCGACGAGTTCGTCTTCCTCGACATCACGGCCTCCGCGGAGGGGCGGGAGACGATGCTCGACACGGTCTCGGCTGTCGCCGACGAGGTATTCATCCCCCTGACGGTCGGCGGCGGCATCCGCACCCGCGAGGACATCAAGGAGACGCTCCGCGCCGGAGCGGACAAGGTATCGATCAACTCCGGAGCCATCGCCAACCCGGACCTCATAAACGAGGGTGCGCGTTCCTTCGGCAGCCAGTGCATCGTCATCAGCGTGGACGCACGCCGACGCTACGACGAGGACGGCGAGTACTACGAGGAGATCGACGGCGAGTCCTGCTGGTTCGAGTGCACGGTGAAGGGCGGTCGCGAGGGAACGGGGCTGGACGTGGTCGAGTGGGCCGAGGAGGCCGAGGAGCGCGGCTCCGGGGAACTGTTCGTCAACTCCATCGACGCCGACGGGACGAAGGACGGCTACGACATCCCGCTGGTTCGCGCGGTCACGGACGCAGTTTCGACGCCGGTCATCGCTTCCTCCGGCTGTGGCGGTCCCGAAGACATGTACGAGGTGTTCACCGAAGCGGACGCAGACGCCGGCCTCGCCGCGTCGATCTTCCACTTCGGCGAGTACTCCATCGCCGAGACGAAAGAGTACCTGGCCGAACGAGGCGTCCCAGTCAGGCTCTGAGCCGTGGTCTACCGCTGTGAACGCTGTGGCGCGGAGTACGAGACCGACGACCCACCCTGTGCGGAGTGTGGCCACCAGTGGTTCGAGGAGGTCAGTGCGGTCGTCGAGTCGACGGGCGGCTACGTGTGGGTCTGCACCGAGTGCGGGCGCGCACACACGAAGAACTCGCCGCCGTGCAGCCGCTGTGGCAACCACCGCTTCGAGAAACGCGACCAGGACTACGACATCGGCACGGACAGTGCGCCGGGCTATCTCGACCTCGCGACGCCGAAGTACCTCCTCGCAGCGGGCGTCACACTCCTCGTCCTGAGCCTGTTCGTCCTCGTGATCGTCGGCGTCGTTCCGTTGCCGGAGCTGCTCGGCGGGAAACCGACGGTGTCGAACGTCCCGGGTGAGGCGGAGACTGCGAACGGCATCCCCCTGGCCGACGCCGAACGCGAGGTGCTAGCGAACCTGAGCGACAGGCGCGCCGCCACCGGGCTGGAACCGCTGCGCGAGGACGACCGCATCGGCGACATGGCAACGTACTACAATCAGAAACGGGCGAAAGCGGATTACGCGGGAGGTGAACAGCCCCGAACCGAGGGCCTCCCGCGCCGCTTCGACGTCGGGTGTTCACGACCCATGGCGCTCGTGACCGTCCCGAACGGCGGGGCTCGGCTGGACGTCGAGACGGCCGGCTCCGCGGACGAACTGGGGCGACTGATCGCCACACGGTTCGCCGCGTCGGAGGCAGTGCTGTCGCCCGAACGCCAGCGATTGGGCATCGACGTGCACGTGTTGCCGGACGGAACGGTGTACGCGACGCTCGTCGTCTGCTGACGAACGCGGAGAGATCGCGTGGCGAGAAGGTCGGTTCAGGCCGCGTCGTAGGCAGCCTGCAGACTCTCGGACTTGTCGATGACGCGCTGTGTGCCGGCTTCGAGCGCGTCGAGGGCGTCGACGTTCTCCTCGGTCTTGATCGTGAGGACCGGATCGGTCTGGCCACCGGACTGCTCGGGGTTCATGTCGTAGGTCGCGGCGTCCACACCGTCGGTTTCGAGCAGCGCGCCCTTCAGGACGTTCATGAAGGTGTGGTCCTCGCCCGCGATCTCGATGGCAAGCATCGTGTCTTCTTTCTCGATGACCCGCAGTTCCATATCCCAGCAGTGGCCACAGGCGCGCATGAAAGTTACGAAGCGCCGATTCGCGCTGGGCTGGCCGTCGCCCTCCGCGGCGCGTTTGGGAGGCTTTTTAGTATTCGACTTGTAACCCGGGAGTATGAGCGTAGCCGACGACGACGCAGACGACCACGGCGGCCATCACCTCCCGGCGGTCGAGGACTGGCCGCGCGGCTTCGGTGAAGCTAGCTGGTGGCCGTTTATCACGGCACTCGGTGCCAGCGGCATCTACGTCGGAGCTGCACTGTTCGTGCTGGGACGAGGCGAGGAACCCATCGTCGGGTCGATGGTGGGACCGATCGCCGCGGTAGCGAGCGTTGCCGTGTTCCTGATCGGATTGTACGGCTGGACGTACCACGCATTCGTGGTCAACTTTTGGGAGCACGGGACGGAGAGCCACGGCGGAACAGGCCTGAAGTTCGCGATGCTGCTGTTCCTCGGCACGGAGTTAGCGACCTTCGGTGCCGGGTTCGTCTACTACTTCTTCGTCCGGGCAGGCACCTGGCCGCCCGCCGGAGCCGAACTACCGCACCTGGTAAGCGGGCTCGTCCTGGGTAACACCGCGATCCTCATCCTGAGTTCGATCACGCTGCACTTCGCCCACGTCGCGCTGCGGCGGAACAACCGGGATCGGTTCATCCAGCTGCTCGGCGTCACGTTGCTCCTGGGGATCATCTTCGTCGGCGGGCAGATCCTCGAGTACTACGAGTTCATCGTCAACGAGGGACTTACCATCTCTAGCGGCGTGTTCGCGTCGGCGTTCTTCGGGCTGACCGGCCTCCACGGGCTGCACGTCACCATGGGTGCAATCCTGCTCGCCATCGTACTGATCCGGGGAGTCTACGGCCAGTACGACGCCGAGCGACACACCTCCGTAACCACGGTCTCGATGTACTGGCACTTCGTCGACGTCGTCTGGATCTTCCTCGTCGCCGTGCTGTACTTCGGTGCGGCGGCGACCCTCTGACGACGGAGACACACTTTTCACAACCCACCGCTTACGTCAGGTGAATGGATTCCGCCGAGCTCCTCGACCTGCTGGGCAACGAGAACCGCCGGCGGATTCTCAGATTGCTGGCGACGAAGCCCTGTTACGTCACCGAGATCAGCGAATATATCGGCGTCAGTCCGAAGGCGGTGATCGATCACCTGCAGAAGCTGGAGAGTGCGGGGCTGGTCGAGAGTCGCGTGGACGACCAGCGCCGGAAGTACTACTACATCTCCGAGAACCTCCGGCTGGAGGTTCGGCTCTCGCCGTACGGATTCGGAGCCAAAAGCGCCTATCCGGCGAGTACCCGGCTGGACCTGACCACGTGTCGGCACCTCTCTATCGACGTGAACCACGACAACGGACCGGACTTGTCCGACCTCGCGAAGGAGCTGAACGCACTCGAACAGCTCGAACGAGAACTCTCGATGGCCCAGCGGTGGGTCCAGGGCAGATTGACCGACGTCATGGAGAAGCTGGGCGAGCACTTCGACGAGCGCGACGCCAGGCTGTTCGGTGGGATACTGAGCGAGCTGGCGGACGATGGCAGCGACGCCGAGTCGCTCGCTCGCGAACTCGACGCGCCGCTGCCGGTGGTGGCGGAAGCGCTGGAAAAGCTCGCCGAGCAGGGCGTCGTCGAGCGCGTCGACGACCAGTGGCGACTCCGATCGTAGTCTATAGCTCCTCGGTCAGCCCGTCGCGGAGGTCCCGGCCGAAGTAGTGTCCGAGCACCGCAGCGACAGCCCCGGCGCCCGCACCGACTGCGACGAGCGGAAGCCCCACGCCCAACAGCGAGATGACGAGGTAGTCGAATAGGGTCCCCACGCCGACGGCGAGTGCGCCCGCCACGGCGAGCGAGACGTAGCGCTGACGGTCCGAAAGGGCACCGAGGCCGAATCCGGCCGCGAACACGCCGAGAAGGCCGGTGAACGGGACGAACGGGACGAGCGTGCCGGTACCGACCATGCCGACGACGACGAGCGCGAGCGTGAGCAGGAACGACGAGAGCGACGGCGTTCGCAGGCGGCTACCGAAGCGACTGCCCGACGGTTCCGCCGTCGTCGACGACTCGCCGGCGGCCATTTCCCGACCGCCGCGGCTCGTCGTCGGGCCGTCGTCGAGCAGGTCCTCGTACTCCTCGACGCCGCTCCGCGTCGGCTCGTCGGTTCGTTCGGCCATACCGCCATCTCGGGGACGCACGAGTATGGGCCTTTGGTCGCCGGGGAAGTTCGAACGAGTGGATTCAAGTCCAGCGACGCGGTACGCCCGTCCATGAACGCAGGAGATCGAGTCCGCGTCGAGCGGGCCAGCGAGACGTACGAGGGCGTGTTGCTCCCCTCCTCGACGCCCGAGAGCCTCGTCGTCAAGCTCGACGGCGGGTACAACGTCGGTATCGACCGCGAGGCCGCCGACGTGGAAGTGCTGGAGAACGACGTCTACGACGTCGAGAGCGCCCAGGCCGACCAGCAGTCCTCCGCAATCGAGTTCGACGAGGACCTGCCGACCATCTCGCTCATCTCGACCGGCGGGACCATCGCGTCGACGGTCGACTACCGCACGGGTGCGGTGACCGCGCAGTTCGACGCCGAGGACGTGCTGCGAGCGGTACCGGACCTCGCCGGCATGGCGAACTACCGCGGTCGCGTCGTGGCGAACATCCTGAGCGAGAACATGAACCCCGCCATCTGGCAGGACCTCGCCGCGGCAATCGAGGAGGAGATAGAGGCGGGCGCGGACGGCATCGTCGTCATGCACGGCACCGACACGATGCAGTTCTCCGCGAGCGCGATGGCCTTCATGCTCGACACGCCGGTCCCCATCGTCTTCACCGGCAGCCAGCGCTCGGCCGACCGCCCGTCCTCCGACAACGTCATGAACGCCGTCTGTTCGGTCGAGGCCGCCAAGAGCGACGCCGCGGAGGTCATGGTCTGCATGCACGCGACCGAGAGCGACGACGTCTGCGCGCTCCACCGCGGCACCCGCGTGCGGAAGAACCACACGTCCCGTCGTGACGCCTTCGAGACCGTCGGCGCGGAGCCACTCGGGGAGGTCGACTACGAGAGCGGCGAGGTCACGTTCCGCCGAGACTACCAGGAGCGCGGCGCCGTCGAGCTCGACGCAGACACCGACCTGGAGACGGACGTCGAACTGCTGAAGTTCACCCCCGGGACGGACATCGCGCTGCTGGAGACCGTCGCCGACAAGGAGGGTATCGTCATCGAAGGGACGGGCCTGGGCCACGTCAACACGGACTGGATCGACCGACTGGACGAGGTCGTCGACAGCGGGACGACGGTCGTGATGACCAGCCAGTGTCTCGAAGGCCGCGTCTGCGACCGCGTCTACGATACGGGTCGCGACCTCATCGACGCCGGCGTCGTCGAGGGCGAGGACATGCTGCCCGGAACGGCGAAGGTCAAACTCATGTGGGCACTGGCGAACGCCGAGTCGGTCACCGAGACGATGCAGACGTCGCTGGCGGGCGAGATCCAGGACCGTTCGGTCCCCTGGACGTAATGAACGTCCGACAGGCGCGACTCGACGACCACGACGACGTGGCGTCGTTCACGCGGAACACCTGGCCGGAACACGGCGGGGACTACCTGGCGGACGCGTTCCCCGACTGGATCGCGAGCGACGGGCCCGAACAACGGACGTTCGTGGCCGAGGCCGACGGAACGGTCGTCGGCATCTGCCAGGGCGTCCTGCTCTCCGAGTACGAGGCGTGGGCACAGGGCATGCGCGTCCACCTCGACTACCGAGGGCAGGGTATCGCCGCCACGCTGACGGACGCGGTGTTCGGGTGGGCGCGCGAGCGCGGGGCGACGGTCTGTCGCAACATGGTCTTCTCCTGGAACCTCGCCGGCCTCGGGTCGGCGCGGTCGGTCGGCTTCGAGCCCGGTATCGAGGGGCGCTGGGGCCATCCGACGCCCGACGCGGACGCGAGCGTGACCGGCTTCGAGGTCGGCGAGGACCCGGACGCGGCGTGGAGCTGCTGGCGGCGACTTGCCGCGAGCAAAGAACTCGACGGACTCGCGCTCGACCACGAGGAGACGTGGGCGCTGGCCGAACTGACCCGCGAGCGACTCGCTCGCGCCGCCGACGCGGACGGACTGCTCACCGTGGGTGACGACGGCGGAACCCACGGCGTGGCGTTCAGGGTCCGCGACTACGAGCGCGAAGCCGACGGCGAATCGGAGACGTGGGCGGAGTACGGTGCGGCCGGCTGGCGAGACGAGCGGGCTGCCGACGCACTCTTCGGGGCCATCGCTCGCGACGCCGCACGCGTCGGTGCCGACCGGACGCGTGTGTTGCTTCCCGAAACCCCGAGGCACGTCTCGGACGCGGCCGTGGTCGGCGTCGAGGTGAGCGACGACCCCGTGTTCGTGCTCGAAGCCGATCTGACCGGCCGCGCGTAGTGGCGGCGTTCGCCGCAAGATACACCACCCACGCAGTCGAATCGCCACCAATCCACATGGAGTTCTGTCAGAAGCACGCGTGGGCCTCCGTCGGAGTGACCCACGTCGACGGTGCCGTCGTCCGCGTCTGGACCTGCGAGAACTGTCCGGCGTGGACGAGAGAGCCGCTGGACGCCGAGCGGGAAGTCGACTGGGACGACACGCGACTGTCGGAACTGTGAGTGCGAACGTCATCCGCGACCGGAGCCGTGCATGACGGGAGTACTACAGGTCGGCATCTCCCCGACGCTGGTGACCCAGCTCGCCATCGTCGCCGTCGCACTCTACACTCTCGTGACAGCTTCCCAGCGGGCTATCGACCGCCTGCTGAGACTCGCCGCCTACTACCAGGTTCCCGACGTCGTCGTCGGGGTGACCGTCCTCGCGCTGGGGACGAGCCTGCCCGAACTCGGCTCGCACGTCATCGCGTCGCTGGGCATCCTCGGCGGTGTCCTCGACTATCGTATCACGTCGGCGGTCGTTATCGGCGGCAACATGGGGTCCTCGACGGTCCAGCAACTACTCCTCGTCGGCTTCTTCGTGGTGGGCTACGGGAAGGTGCAGTTGACCGATACCTTCCTGCGGGACAACTACGCGCCGATGGTGCTGGCGCTGCTGGTGACGCTGGGAACGGTCGTGGACGGGCACGTCTCGCGACTCGATGGGCTCGTCCTGCTCGTCGCGTACGTCGGCTACGTCTACTACAGCGTTCAGACGCGCGAGCGGTCGGCGATGCTACCCGAGGCGGCGAGCACGAACCCACGGAGCGACGCTGTAATGGCGACGCTCATGCTCGTGCTCGTCCTTCTGAGCGCGTCGCTCCTGCTGTCGGTGATCCAGGGCGTCGTCGAGACGCTCCGACTTGGCGGGTCCATCATCGGCGTCGTCACCATCGGCGTGGCCTCGGCGCTCCCGGAGATGACGACGGTGCTGGAAGCCATTCGTCGGCGTACCCCGAACGTCGCGCTGGGGACGCTGGTGGGGAGCAACGTGGTCAATCCGCTCGTCGGCATCGGCCTCGGTGGCGTCATCTCGACGTACTTCGTCCCGCCGGCGGTCGTCTACTGGGACCTCCCGTTCAAGATTCTCGCCGCCGTCGGACTGGTGGTCTATGCGACCGTCGTCTCGGACAGAGCGTTCACTCGACGGGAAGGCGTCTACATGATCGTCCTCTACTTCGTCTTCCTGACCACGCGACTGCTCCTGTTCCCCGGACAGTGACGGCGAGGTGATTCGGGAGCGGGGTTTACGGTCGGCCGACGTGAACATTCGTCATGGACGTCGAAGCCTTCTTCGAGGAGATGCCGTTCGCCGACCTGCTCGGCGTCGAGGTGACGGCGGTCGAGGACGGCCACGCCGAGGGGCGAATCGAGATGCGCGACGAGCTGTCCTGGAACGCCGACCGGATGATGGCCCACGGTGGCGTGACGTTCACCCTGGCGGACACCGTTGGCGGCGCGGCGCTCGTCTCACTGGTGGACCGACCGGTCCCTACCATCGACATGCGCATCGACTACCTCGACGCGGCGACGGGTGACGTGTACGCGGCCGCCGACGTGGTGAAGAACGGCGCACAGGTCGGCGTGGTCGACGTGGACGTGACCGCCGAAGACGGGACGTTGCTGGCCGACGCCCGCGGAGTCTACAAGACCGGCGACTAGCCGGTGTCGCGCACTCAGAACGCTGGAACGACCTCGTCGCCGAGGCGCTGCACGCACTCGATCATGGCGTCGGTGCCGATTCCGGGGTAGTACGTCCGGAAGATGAAGTGGACGTCGTCGCCCAGCGCGTCGCGATACGCCTCCAGATCCGACGCGACCTCGGCTGGCGGCCCGAAGATGGCCTGCTCTTTCAGTTCCGTGCGACGGTCAGCGTCGAGTTCGTCGACGGGACCATCGCCGTACCACTCGGCGTAGCGCCGCTGAAGGTAGAAGTAGCCGTCCTGCATCGCGTTCCACGCCGACTCGCGGGAGTCGTCGACGAAGCCGTGCTGGATGCAGAGGATCTCGAACTCGCCGTCGAGACCCTCCTCGGCGCGGACGCGTTCGATGTCGGCGACGCGTTTCTCGATTCCGGAAATCGACAGCGACGAGAGGGCGATCCAGCCGTCGGCGATACGGGCCGCGCGCCGGACGGCTGGCTTCGCGGCTCCGCCGAGCAGGATGGGCGGGTCGCCTGCGGGCTTGGGCGTCACCGTCGCGTCGGGGGCGACGTCGTGGAACTCGGCGTCGTACTCCAGCGGTCCGGGAGACCACGCACCGCGGAGGACTCCCACAGCGTCCTCGGTGCGTGCGGTCCGTTCGTCCTTCGGAACGCCGAAGTTGGCGAACTCGGCGTCCCGATAGCCGATGGACGCGCCGAGCGAGAACCGACCGCCCGAGAGCAGGTCGACCGTCGCCGCGTCCTCGGCGAGCCGAACGGGGTCGTACAGGGGAGCGAGCGCGATGCAGGTCCCAAGTCTGACGTCGTCGGTTGCGGCAGCGAGCGCGCCGAGCGAGGGCATCGTCCCCGGGAGATAGCCGTCGTCGGTGAAGTGGTGCTCGGAGACCCACGCGCTGGCCAGCCCCGCCTGGTCGATGGCGCGGCCGAGCGCGAGCAGTTCGTCGTAGATGGCGTCCATCGACCGCTCGTCGTCGGGCCGGCGCTGGCAGGTGAACAGACCCGTACCGATGTCCATGGATTCGTGTTCGGACGCTGACGCCAAATACTGTTGGCCGGCCGTCGGCGCACAGTATTATCCTCCGGGCCGTGGTAGGAACGGACATGGCAACTGTCCTGGTCACCGGCGGGACCGGCTTCATCGGCTCCTACGTCGCGGCGGACCTCGAAGACGCGGGCCACGACGTCGTGGCGTTCGACCTCTCGACGGACAGGGAGCGACTGGAGACGCTCGGCGTCGGCGACGTCGAGGTCGTCCGCGGCGACGTCACCGACTCGACGGCCGTCGTCCGCGCGGTGAAGGAGACGGGCGCGACACACGTCGTTCACCTCGCGGCCCTCCTGACCGACGGCGCGCGGGCGAACCCGCGGGCGGCGCTGGAGGTGAACGTCGAGGGCACCAACAACGTCTTCGAGGCTGCGCGGACGCTGGACGACCAGGTCGAGCGCGTCGCGTGGGCCTCCAGCGCTGCCGTCTACGCGCCGCCGGACGAGTACGACCTGCCCGTGACCGAATCGGACCTGGTCTATCCGGACACCCTCTACGGCGCGACGAAGGAGTACAACGAACATCAGGCCCGCGTCTACGCCGAGGAGTACGGCGTCTCACACGTCGGCCTGCGCCCGACCGTCGCCTACGGCCCATACCGCGAGACAGGCGGCTCGGCGTTCCTCGTCGACCTGATAGAGAAGCCCGCACTCGGTGAGTCGTTCGCCGTCGAGTACGGTGACCAGCGCATCGACTGGCAGTACGTTCGGGACATCGCGCAGGCGTTCAGGAAGGCCGCCTTCGCCGACGAGAGCGCGCTCACCCAGCGGGTCTACAACGTCGCCGGCGAGACGACGACGATTCGCGAGGCCGCCGAGGTAGTCCAGCGGGTGGTCCCCGACGCTGACGTCACCGTGTCCGACGAGGGCGATCTCCCGTGGACGCAGGACCTCGACTGCACCGCGGCGCGCGATGACCTCGGGTACGTCCCCGAGTACGACCTCGAAGCGGGCGTTCGAGAGTACGTGTCCGTCCTCCGCGAGGACGCCGGGCTGGAGCCGGTCTGAAGACGCACCGTCACTTCGTCGTGGAGTACTCCTCGATCCACTCCTGGAGGGAGATACCCATCGTCGCCTGTGTGATGGCGTTCGAGGACGCGATGTTCGCGCTCTTGACGAGTTCTGACTCCAGCGTCCGCTCGGGGACCTCGCCGATGACGTGTGGGATCGCACGCTGAACGGCCAGGGGACACCCTACCTCGTGGGCGAGGGCGTACCCCGACAGCGAGTGCGGAATCGGCTCGGCCGCGTACTCGGGGTCGGGGTCGACCAGGTCGTCACCGACGTGTGCGACGTACTCGTAGCACTTGCCCACGTCGTGGAGCAGTGCCACAGCGCGAATCACGTCGAGGTCGGGGTCGGATCCGTGGAAGTCCCGTGCTTCGCGCGCGCTCTCGACGGCGATGCGGGTCACGCCACGGACGTGCTCGACGTTGCTCACCTCCTGGATGTTCCAGGCGTAGGGAACGTGGTAGACGTCGCGCCACCCGCCGCGGTCGAGCGCGAGTTTCCAGGCTTCGACGACCTTCCCGCGGAGTTCCTCGTCGCCGATGTCGTCGAGTTCCGGGAGCGCATCGCGCACCTGGGTCCCGTAGTCCGACATCAAGTTCCTCCGGCCACGTCCGTCTGGACGGTCTCACGGCCGACGAAGCGTGGTCGGTCCGCGACGGCGAGGAACTCGTCCACGTCCTCGCGAGCGGCACGCGATTTCGGGTCGTCCGGGTCGTAATCGCGGGCCGATTCGTGGCCGAGGGCTGCCCTGAGCGCGTCCAGATCCTCGAAGTAGAGTTCGGCGACGCCGTCGAACTCGGCGTTCTCGGGGTCGGTCGGCAGGACCGTCGCGTAGCGCACCACGCCGGGGATCTCGCGGGCGATGGGGACGTGCTCGTTCAGCCAGTGGTCGCGGAACTCCTCGTGGGTCAGCCCGTCCTTCCGGACGAGGAACGCCGAGTGCTTGTAGAGGCCCGTCGTGTCGGGGCCGGTCTCGTCCTTCCGGAGGACCTCCTCGCCGATGAGTCGGGGGCGCTCTTCGACGGCGAGGAAGTTGTCCACGTCCTCGCGGGCCTCCCTCGCCTTCCCCTTCTCGGGGTCGTAGTCGCGCGACCCCTCGCTCCCCAGCGCGTCGTGTAGTGCGTCGAGGTCCTCGAAGGAGAGTTCGGCGATACCGTCGAACTCGGACGCGTCGGGGTCGACTGGGAGCACCGTCGTGTACCGGACCACGCCCTCGATGTCGCGGGCGATCGGGGTGTGGTTCGTCTGCCAGTACGCGACGAACTCCTCGTGGGTCAGCCCGGCCTTGCGCACGAGCAACGCCACGTGCTTGAACATGGTATCATGTAACGCAGGGAGGCCCTATAGGTGTACGCCGCAGTGACCGTCGAGGGTACGGCCCGACGGCGGTCAAATTGCCGACAATGCGAGGGTAAACGAAGTACAGCGGGCGTCCCCGTCAGTACGTTCTTGTCGTTCGTCCTCGAATGTCGAACGATGCACGAGCGTGACTTCATGGACGGCACCCGCGGCACCATGGCGGTCGACTGGGAGGAGCGGATCGACGTCCAGCGGCTGCGACGCGAACGGAAGGACCGCGCCCTCGAGCGGATGCGCGAGGCCGGCCTGGGAAGTATGCTCCTGCTGTCCGACCCCAACGTCAGGTACGTGACCGGTCTCGCGATGACCGGCGGGTCCGGTGCCGACCACTACACGCTGCTGACGGAGGAGGGCGAAGTCGTCCACTGGGACACCGCCGACCACGCCAGCAATCAGCGGTACAACTGTCCGTGGCTCACAGATATCCGCTACGCCTGTCCCGGCCTGGGCAACGTCCCCCGCGCCTCTGGCAGCGCGAGTGCGAGACGCTTCCTCCTCGAAACGATGGCCGACACCGTCCACGACGCGCTCGACGACCACGGCCTGGCGAACGAACCGATGGGCATCGACGTGGGCCACGCGGGTCTGCACGACGCGTTCACGGACCGCGGGGTCGACGTGCGACCCGACGAGTGTACCGCCGTCATGGAGGACGCCCGAAAGACGAAGACGCGCGACGAGATCGAGTGTCTGCGGCAGGTCGCCGCCATCTGCGAGGCCGGCTTCCAGGCCATCGTCGACGGGACGAAGCCGGGCCGCCGCGAGTCCGAGATCTGGGGCGACGCCGTCCGGGAGTGCTGGCGACACGGCGCGATGGTCCAGGGCGGCTATCTAACCTCCGGGCCGAACACCTGGCCGAAACACCAGGCCAACACGACAGACCGGACGATACGCCCCGGCGACCTCGTCTACGCCGACTTCTACAACATCGGCTACCTCGGCTATCGCTCGTGTTACTACCGAACCTTCTCGGTCGGGGCGCCGACCGACGCGCAGAAAGACGCCTACGAGACCGCCGTCGAGAACCTCTATGCCGTCCTCGACCGCATCGAGCCCGGCGTCACCACCGACGAGATAGCGCGGGCGTTCCCCGACATGGCCGGCGAACACGCCGACTACTACGACGCCGACGAGCACTGGCAGCTCACGACCAACCACTGGGCGCACGGCCTCGGCCTCCAGCTCTACGAGGTCCCGCTGATCTGGCGCGGCCTCTCGATGGACCATCCCATCGAGATCGAGGAGGGAATGACCATGGCCGTGGAGACACAGGAACCCGCAGACAGACAGGGCGTTCGCGTCGAGGAGATGGTCGTCGTTCGCGAGGACGGCGTCGAAGTGCTCAGTCAGTGGCCCGTCACGGAGATCACGGAGATCGAGTACTGAGCGGTCCCGTCCGCTCAGAGGTCGAGCATCTCCAGCACGCGCAGCACCCACTGGAGCACGTGGATGAAGACGCCCATCACGGCGACGTAGATACCGATGGCGTTCAACAGCGGGCTCGCGTAGGCGCTGGTCTTGACCGCCCAGATCTCGTAGGTCAGGTCGGTGACGAAGCCCAGGAAGAAGCACACGCCGGCGACGACCAGCAGCGAACTCGCGGCGAACGCGCCGATTGCACCGAGGACGATCCCGGTGATGAACAGGCCGCCGGAGTACAGCTGCCAGCGCTCGAACGAGTGGTCCGTTTTGAACACCACGACGGTGATGACGGCGGTAATGAGCGCCGTGACGACGGTCGTGATGGCGAGCGCGGGAACCCGGAGCGACGAGGACGCGAACGCCAGCACCGTCGCGCCGAACAGGCCGTAGCCCAACTGCGTGAGCGTCACGCCCGCGCCGGCCAGCGGCATGCTGCCGTTCTCGACGCCGCGGCTCGCGAGCCAGTAGCCGCCACCGACGGTGAGCACGAACGTCCCGATGGCGAAGAAGAAGTTCGAGAACAGCACGCGGCCGAGCGCGACGGCCGGCGTGTACGACATGACCAGCATCAGGAGGATGTTCGCGGCCACCAGCAGCGACGCGATACCGGTTATCTCCGTCAGGTTCGACGTCGCCGTCTGCGCGGGGCGCGCCTCGACGTAGTTCGGGTCGGCGGACATATGCGTGACACATTTGGACCCATGACTCGTGTTAAAGCTGGTGAACTGAGAAACGACGACCCGCATGGGGCACGCGGTCGAATCACCGACCACGAGCTCATTCGTGCAGGCCGCCGACCGACTCGTAGAACGACGACGCCAGTTCGTCGGCCATCTCCTCGTCGGGGTCGATGCGAACGTCGAGGACCGTCGGCACGTCGCTCGCCTTCGCGTCGGCGAGTGCCGGGCCGAGAGCGGTGGGGTCGTCGAGACGCTCGCCATCGCCACCCATCGCCGCCGCAGTCGCGACGAAGTCGGTGTCGTGGAACCGCGTGGTCGGAATCGCGTCGTCCATCTGCCGGACCATCCCGAGCGACGCGTCGTTCAGGACGACGAACGTCGGTGCGACGCCGTACTCGACCGCGGTCTCGACGGCGGTCAGCGTCATCGCGAAGCCGCCGTCGCCCGCGACTGCGATGGCGTCCTTGTCGGTGACGAGTTCGGCCGCGACGGCCGCGGGCGGTGCCCAGCCCATCCCGCCGACGCCGCCGCTCCCGACGTACGTGTCCGCCGCCGGAGTCTGGAGGTAGTACAGCAGCCAGAAGCGATTGTTCCCCGAGTCGGCGGTGACGACCGTCTCCTCGTCGACCACCGCCTCGATCTCGGCGACGGCACGCTGGGGTTTGATAGGCGTCGCGTCCGACTCGCAGGCCGGCGCGTGGAAGTCGTCACGCGCCTCGCTGGCGCGGTCGAGCGCCCAGTCGTTGCTCGCGCCGCCGGCGACGGAGAGCGCGGCCAGCGTCTCGGCGGCGTCGCCGACGAGTCCGACGTCCGCTGGGTAGACCCAGCCGACGTTCCGCGGGTCCACGTCGGCGTGGACGATGGTCTGCTCGTCGGGCCTGATGAAGGCCGGGGCCTGCCAGTTCGTGTCCATGGGGTTGAGCCGACAGCCGACGACGAGCAGGACGTCCGCCTCGCTCACGGCACGGTTCGCCCCCTCGTGACCGAACGAGCCGACGACGCCCGCGGCCCGTTCGTGGGTCTCCGGAATCGCCGATTTGCCCAGGTATGAGGTGGTGACGACGCAGTCGTAGGCCGCTGCGGTCGCGAGCAGTTCCTCGGTCGCGTCGGCGACGCGAACGCCATTGCCCGCGAGGATGACGGGTCTCGCTGCACCCTCGAGCGCCTCCCGCGCGGCCGTCAGATCCTCCTGTGTCGGCCGACTCGTCTGGACCTCGACCTGCTCGGCGGCCGGATACAGCGGTGGCATCGGGTCGTCCGGAACGTCGTCGGTCGCCGCGTCGCCGTCGAGAACGATAGCACAGGGGCCGGGTCGCCCGGCGACGGCGTGCTTGAACGCCAACTGGAGCGTCCGAACCGTCTCCGCGGGCGTCCGTGGCTCCCAGAACTCCTTCGTCACGCCGTCGAGAATCGAGGGGAGGTCCAGCCCGCCGTAGTCGCCACGAGCGGCCTGATACGGCGCGAGGGTGGCGTACTCGCCGCGCTCGGAGGCCTCGGTGACGACCACCATCGGCGTCGACCCGAGCCGTGCCTCCATCTGCCCGATGGCCCCGAGACTGCCGATCCAGGGCCCCTGCCCGAGCAAGACGCCAGGCCGGCCGGTCAGTCGCCCCGCGGCCTCGGCCATGACGCTCGCCTGTCGCTCGTCTCGGGGCCGAACCACGTCGATGGGCGAGTCCGCCAGCGCCTCGAACACCTCGATGACCCGGCCACCCGGATAGCCGAACACCGTCTCGACGGCCAGCGCCTCCAGGTCGGCCACCAGCCGCTCGGCAGTCGTCGTCATCGGTCGACACGTACCGTCTCGTCGACGACGAGCGTCTCGCCCGCCTCCTGGTCGAGAAATTCCGCGGCGTCCGCCTGGACACGCTGGCCGACCTCCGAGTCGAACGCCGCCTTCATCGCCGCGCTGTCCTCGAAGTACAGCTCCGCGATGGCGTCGTAGGCGGCGCGCGAGGCGTCTCTCGGAATCGACGTGACGTATCGCTCCAGGCCGGGAAGCTCGCTGGCGATGGGAGCGTGGGTCTCTTCGAGGTACCGCTCGAACTCGTCGTGCGGCATGGCCGCCTTGCGGACCAGGAGGTTCACCATCTTGACCATGCCACTTCATACCGCACGCCGGGGGAAGGGTCTACTGGTGGTCGGCACGCGCCTCCCAGCAATCCATGGCGGGAGGTGCCAGCTGCCACGGTCGGCTACCCGCCACTGACCGGCGGGAAGAGCGCGAGTTCGTCGTCGGCCGCGACCGGCGTCTCCAGGCCGTCACCCTCGGCGAACGGGTTCGTCCCGTTGTGGAGGAGCTGGATGTGGTCGTAGAGGTCGCCGTCCTCGTCGAGGACGTCGTCCTCCAGCGTCGGGTGGGCCGCGAGAAGCGCGTCCAGGGCGTCGCCGACGGTCGCGCCGTCCTCGACGTCTACGGTCACGTTCCTGTCGCCCACGGTCTCGGCGAGGTTGGCGAAGAGCTTCCACTGCATACGCGAACGACCGGGTGCGCGAACAAAGAGGGTTCCGCACTCACTCGTCGTCGAAGACCGCCTCGTCCCCGATGTCGCCGATGTCGTCGAGATCGTCGTCGAGATCGGCGATATCGTCGTCGTCCAGCTCCTCGAAGGGGTCTTCCTCCCCACTCGGTTCGTCGATGACCTCGTCGAACAGGTCGTCGTCGGCAAGCGATTCCTCGAGTTCGTCTCGCGTCGCAGTCCTCGTTTCGGTTGCGTCGTCCGCGTCACCTCCGCTCGACTCCGATTCGGAGTCCTCCACTGGCGGTCCGCTCGGCTCCTCGACGACCTCGTCGAACAGGTCGTCGTCGGCCAGGTCGGCGTCGTCCTCGGCATCTGCCGTGTCGTCGAGGTCTGCGTCGTCCTCGTCATCGGTCGTCGAGCCGCCACCGAAGTCGATACCATCGTCGTCCCCGTCTTCCGGTTCGAGGGCCATCCCACCGATTTCGACGTCGTCCTCCCAGTCGGCCTCACCGGACTCGAACTCCGCTTTCAGCTCCGCGAACGCTGACGCGCCGGCACCGCCCGGATCGTCGTCATCACCGTCGTCATCTCCGTCGTCGTCATCTCCGTCGTCCGCGGCCGACTCGTCCACTATCGACGACTCGACAGCATCCTCGTCTTCCACAGTCGATGCGCTCTCCGCGGCAGGACCGTCACCGCTGTCGGTCACGGCATCTTCGTCCGAGTCGCCGCCTGCGTCGTCGTCCCAGTCCGCTTCGCCCGACTCGAACTCGTCTTTCAGGTCCGCGAACGACGTTCCGCCACCCGAGTCGTCGGTCGATGGAGTGTCGTCGCCCTCGGCGGACGTGTCCGGAGCGTCGGACTCCTCGACGGTCGCCCCGCCATCGGCCGTCGTCCCCTCCGATTCGTCGTCCCAGTCCGCCTCGCCCGACTCGAACTCGTCTTTCAGGTCCGCGAACGACGTGCCACCGTCGGAGTCGCCGTCCGCTTGCTGCGTCTGTGAGTCCGAGCCCTCACTCTGGTCGGACTCCGAGGCGTCGTCGGCCGACGAGTCCAGTTCGTCTTTCAGCTCGTCGAACGACGAGCGCGGCGTCATGTCCAGGTCCTCGAGCTCGTCCAGATCGGAGAGCGACAACGAGTCGACCGTTTCGGCGTCGGCTTCCTCTTCCGCTGGCGTGGTTCCGTCGTCGCCCTCGTCCCAGTCCGCTTCGCCCGACTCGAACTCGTCTTTCAGGTCTGCAAAGGACGTTCCGCCGGCCGAGTCGTCCGTGGGTTGGTCCCCAGATTCGTCGGCGTCATCACTTCCCTCGTCGTCCGCTTGCGGCTCCTCGCCCTCGTCCCAGTCCGCTTCACCCGACTCGAACTCCGCTTTCAGGTCCGCGAACGACGTTCCGCCACCCGAGTCGTCGTCTTCCTGCGTCGAACCGTCCGCATCGGCGCGCTGCTCGCCGGCCGGTTCGGGTTCGTCCTCGCTGTCGTCCCAGTCCGCTTCACCGGACTCGAACTCGTCTTTCAGGTCTGCAAAGGACGTACCACCAGTGGATTCGTCCTCGGTGTCACGCGCGTCAGCCCCGTCGTCTGGTCGTGGCTCCGCACTATCGTCCCAGTCCGCTTCGCCCGACTCGAATTCGTCCTTCAGGTCCGCGAACGACGTTCCACCACCCGAATCGGGTGACGCTTCGGCGGCCGACTCGGCATCGTCCACGGCCGCGTCCGCGGAGGAAGCCTCGTCTGCCGAATCGTCCTCCCAGTCGGCCTCGCCCGACTCGAACTCGTCTTTCAGCTCCGCGAACGACGACTCGTCCGCTTTCCCGACTGCGACGTCGTCCTTACCCGACGCGTCGTCGTCGCCTTCGGTGGGAGCCTCCACAGCATCCCGGTGACCGTCATCGGAGTCGGCGGCGCTGGGCTGCTCGGGGGTCTCCTCGTCGACTGCGGACCGGTCGTCCCAGTCCGCGTCGCCGGAGTCGAACTCGTCTTTCAGGTCCGCGAACGACGACTCGTCTGCTTTCCCGACCGCGGCGTCGTCGAGGTCCGGGCGTTTCGCTCCTCGGTGGTCGTCGGAGTCTGCGACTTCTCGGTCGGTGGCAGAATCTTGGAACTCGGATTCGATTGGGTCGGACTCGTCGTGCCGTTCAGCAGACGGCTCCGAGCCCTCGTCCCAGTCCGCGTCGCCGGAGTCGAACTCGTCTTTCAGGTCCGCGAACGACGACTCGTCCGCTCTCCCGACCGCGACGCCCTCGAACTCGGCGAGTGGGTCGTCCGGGTCCTCGTCGTCGGATGCAGTCGGCTCGGGTTCGGACGTCTCGGCCGGTTCGGACTCGGGTTCGGACCTCTCGACCGGTTCGGATTCCTCGGTGTCCGTCGACTCGGCGTCCGGTTCCGCACTCGCTGACTCGGCACTCGCCGGTTCGGCCGTATCTGGCTCGTCTCCCCAGTCCGCCTCGCCCGACTCGAACTCGTCTTTGAGACGGGAGAACGTCGAGTCGCCGGCGCTCGCCGCCGAGTCCGCGTCCGCAGCGGCGTCGGCGGGCGTCTCCGGCTGCTCGTCCGCCGCAGTCGGTGGTTCTGGAGCCACCGTCTCGGACGCGGACGACGGTGCCTCGGTGGCGGACGGGTCGGACGCGTCGCCGCGGTCACTCGCTGCTGCAGTTCCGGAATCACTCGCCGCGACGGACTCGTCGGTCGGACTGGGTGGCTGCGTGTCGTCGGTCGTCGGCGTCTCGACGCTGGGTTCAGACGGCGGTGACTCGGCCGGGCTCCGGTCGCTCGCGGGCGTGCCCGCGGCGGTCTCGATGCGGCGCAGTTGTTCCGGACGGCCGACGAGGTACAACGTGTCACCACCGTCGATGCCGAGGGTGCTCGGGGGCAGCGCCCGCACGCCCGTCGAAGCGTTCCGGACCGCGACGACGGAGATGTCGAGTTCGCCAACGGTTCGGCCGTCGAGTTCGCTACTCTCGGCCACGGAGACGGCGGCCATCGTCTCGTCGGCCGCACGCAACAGCGAGGCGAACTCCCGGTCGGGCCGCGTTTCGACGGGCAGGGTAACCAGCTTGTACGTCGTCGCGTCGTCCAGGACGAGCGCGTCCGCCATGTCGACGGCCAGCGTCACCGTGTCGCCCGACACGGCTCGCACTTCTGCGGTGAGGACGCGCTGTTGCGGATCGGTCTGCCAGACCTGGACCAGGTCGCCCGCGCTGGCAGCGTGTGCAGGATCCGCCGAGATGGCGACCGCCGCGGTCTCGGGTGGGAGCGTCGGACCGATGCCGGCGACGCGTGACCCCAGCCCGAGGTACTCGACGGAGCCGTCCGCGTCCAGTTCGAGGTCGACGTAGCCGACGCCGTAATCGGATTTCAGCCGAGTGACCAGCCGGTCGTGGAGTTCCTCGACGGTCAGCCGCCGCGGGAAGACGAACGTCCGCCCGGCCAGGTCGTCCTTCGTCGCCTCCGGGACGGGGTCGTAGCCGACGATGTCGTCCACGTCGTCGGGCAGTTCCACGGAGATGACCCGGCCGACCGCACGGACGAGCCGACCCACTTCGCCGTCGGCGTCGACGTGCCGGCCGTCTCTGGTCTCGAAGACGTCCTCGGCGAGCTGGTCGCCGAGGCGCGTGCCCACCCAGGTGACGGCCAACCCGAGCACGAGCGTCGCACCGTTGACCAACACGAGTCCGAGGTCGAACAGCGCGGCGCTACCGATTGCCTGGCCTAGGGCCGTCGACGCGTTCAGGTAGACGGCGATCGCACTCAGGCCGGCGAGAATCGAGAGCTGGGGGGCGACGGATTCGCGAACGTACCAGCGGTAGCCGACCGCGACGGCGGCGGAGATGGTGCCTGCCACGATCGCGACGCCGACCGCTCTCGCGACGGCGACGAGGAACGGCTCGGTCGCCGCCGGACTCATGCGACTGCCTCCGAGAACGTGGTCAGCTTCTCGCGCGTCCCGACCGCGAACAGTTCGTCACCACCGGTCAGCTGGGTCGCCCCCCGTGGCGCGACCTGCCAGCCGTCGGGATGGCGGACGGCGAGGACGGTGACGTCGTAGTTGTCGAGCACGCGCGTCTCCCCGAGCGTCGCGCCGTCGAGCGGTCCATCCTCCCTGACCGTAAGCCGCTTGAATCGCCTGCCCATCCGGCGCAGCAGCGAGACGAGTTCGTACTCGCGGCGAGTGCCGCGGGACTCGACGATGACGCGAGCACGGTCCGCAGCCAGCAGCGGTTGCACGTCGGTTCGAGTCACGGCGACGGTGATTCTACCCTCGCCACCGGCGGTCGTCGGCGCACGAATGGGTGCCGGCGATGCCGACTCGTCGCCATCTGTTCGTTCGTCGTCGGGAACAGAAGGAGTCTCGTCCGGGTGTCCGGCCTGCGAGGGCGCTTCGACGTCCGGTCCCGCACCGGCGGTCGCTCGCCGCGAGTGCGCACTCACGACCGTCCCGCGGACCTGCGCGTCGGCCGTGATGACGGTCACCTCGTCGCCGCGAGCGACGCCGGTCGGGACGAGCGCGTTCACGGACACCGCCTGCTTGTTGCCGGGAATCCGTTTCGACAGCCCGGAGAACGGCGGTGCGGCGACGACCGACGCCCGCCCCTTCTCGTCCAGCGAGACGGCGACGTCGCCGAGGTCGTGTTCGGTCTTCAGTCGTTCGGCCAGCCTGCTCTCGAGTTCGGATATCCGCAAGTCCGACGGAAATGTCCACTCGGTCCCGCGAATCGCTGCCCGCAGGTCGTCGGACAGCGGCGGATACCCCTCCATGTCGGCGACGTCGCCGACGACGCGAACGCGAACTTCGTCTCGACCGGGGAGTTTGACCTCCGTCGAGAGGGTACGCTCGCGGAGTTTCGATAGGGAGAGCCGTTTCGGGACTCGCGCGCCCATCGCGTCGCCGCGGTTGTGAGCGTACAGCGACATCATCGCGACGACGAGGAGACCCGTCATCACCGAGGGCGCGTTGGCCGATTGCGTGACCGTCGGGTCCGCGATGGCCAGCAGTCCCCCGTTGAGCCCGGCCAGCGCGATGCCGAGGACGACCACACCGAAACCGGGCACCGTAACGCCGGTAAAGTACTTGAACACGAATCCGAGTGCCCAGGAGACGAGTGCCGGGATGATGCCAGTGAGGATACCGAGGTAGATGCCGAGGAGAATCTCCACTGGGAGAGACGCCATACTCCAAATCTATTCGTCCTCATACAAACCACTACCGACGTTTTCAGAAGTTGAATTTGGGAGGACGAAGGGGAGATGGCGACAGAGTTTACACGTCCGATGAGCAGCAGTGTAGTATGGGCGGGATGGAGGGTCGTGCCGAACGGGTGCGACTGTTCGGTGCGCGCGCGGCGATCTGGATGACCACGGCAGTCGCGCTGCTGTCTTTCGCAACGGGGATTGTCAACATCGGAAACAGTGGCGTCCAGGGTCCGCTCGCGTCGATGGTTCCGCTCGCGGTCCAGCGGGCGGCGGGCTTCACCGGCGCGTTCACCGGCTTCCTGATGCTCGGGAGCGCCTACGGGATGCGGCGACGCTTCCGCGTCGCGTGGTACACGACCGTCGTGTTGCTGCCGATGACGGCGATCCAGGGGCTCGTCCAGTCGAGCGAGTTCTCGGTCCCGCTGGTCGTGCTCTCGACGGTGTCACTGCCCACGGTCTTGCTCAACCATCGCCGCTTCGACCGGGAACTCGACCTGACGGCGACCCAGCTTGCGGCGATGGCCGCGCTCGGCGGGACCCAGATATACGGGACCGTGGGCGCGTACGCGCTCCGGTCGGAGTTCACCAACGTCGACACACTGACCGACGCGTTCTACTTCACCCTCGTGACGGCCAGCACCGTCGGCTACGGAGATCTGACGCCGGCGAGCCAGCAGGCTCGGCTGTTCGGGATGTCGGTCGTCCTCCTCGGAACCACGAGCTTCGCCGTCGCATTGGGGTCGCTGCTTGGGCCAGCCATCGAAGCCCGATTCGCGAACGCACTCGGTACCATGACAGACTCACAACTCAACGTCGTCGAGAACCACGTCCTGGTCCTCGGCTTCGGCGAACTGACTGAACCGCTTTTGGACGAACTGGCTCCAGCCGCCAGCTTCGTCGTCATCACCCCGAACGCGGACCGGGCGACGGAGTTGCGGAACCGCGACGTGACCGTGCTGACCGCCGACCCGAGCGACGAGGAACCGCTCCGGAAGGCCGGTATCGAAGACGCGCGTGCCATCATCGTTGCCACGAACGACGACGCGGAGGACGCACTGGCCGTGCTGACCGCACGGGCACTCAACCCCGACATCCGGATCGTCGCGGCGGCGACCGACCGCGAGAACGTGAACAAACTCCGCCGGGCGGGGGCCGACGAGGTCATCAGCCCGGCCGTCATCGGTGGCCACCTCCTCGTCGAGTCGGCACTCGGACAGGGCGAGATGGAAGCCGTCGCGAACGAGATTCTCGACGAGGACTGACGCGACCGACCGCTAGCTCCGGTCGACGATGGCGACGTCCGTGTCCAGGTCCTGGATCCGCTCGAACGTCGGCGGCGAGATGAGCCGTGATGCGGCACTGCGGTCGGTGCTCGCGCCCATGATGACGAGGTCGTACGCGCCTGTCGTCTCTGCGAGGAATGACTCGATGCTGCCCACGGAGACGCGCGTCTCGATGGTCCCCCCGAAGGGGTCGACGAGGTCCGCCAGCATCTCCTCGGCCTGTCGGCGGTTCTTATCGCTTGGGAGACAGGTAGCGGCGCTGATGCGGCCGGCCTCCCCGGCCAGCCGACAGGCGAAATCGAGCATGCTGTGTGCGACGTCGCTGGCGCGTCTGACCGGGACGAGAACGCGTCGCCAGCGGGTCCGGCCGGCGTGGGATCGGTGGACGACGACGTCCGTGTCACCGCGGAAGAGGTCACGGACGAACGGCGACAGGCCACCGTGACGTTCCTCGTAGGAGGCCGCGACGAGGTCGCAGTTCACCTCGTCGGCGATCTGGAGGACCGTGGGCGCGGGGTTCGCTCCGTCGACGGCGACCACCACCTCACACGGGACGCCGACCTGCGTCTCGATCTCCGCGGCTCGCATCTCCAAATTCGTCACCGCCGAGGAGACGGCCCGTTCTGCCTCGACCTCGGAGAGAGCCTCGTCCGACGAACGCCCGTCCGTCGTCCGGCCACCGTCGGCTCGAAGCGGCGCGGGCCGGCGGTGGTCGTCGAGCAGTTCCCGCTCGGCCATCGCCGCGTCGGCGCTCTCGACCAAGTCGAGGAGGACGACCTTGCCCGCGTCGTGCGCCCCGGCGAGTCGTGCCGCCAGCATCGCCGTCGCGTCCGGATTCGCCCCGCGCATCGGCACCAGGACGTGGTCGTCGCCCTTCGTCGACTCGTAGAGGAATGCCGCCCGCTGCTCGTAGACGCGGTCGTGCCAGACGGAGAAGACGCCGGCCACCAGCGAACTCGCCAGGAAGACGCTGGCGACGTAGCCCGAGAGGACGCCGCTGGGGACCAGCAGCGTGAGCAGCGCCGTCGAGAACGCCGACGGCTCCTCGACGTCGAGCGGCCACGTGACCGCACCGGTGAGGAACACGGCCAAGGCAGCCCCACCCGCGTGGACCTGGAACTGCCCCGTCGCAGTGCCTCCCAGGAGCAGCGACGACAGAATCACCGCGAGCCACCCACACAGCGCGCCGATGGTGAGCCCGGCGACGAATCGACTCGGTGTCGCGTACCGACTGTCCGGGTTCGCGAACAGCGTGTACGTGCCCGACGCCAGCGGCGGAAAGAGCAGGAAGGAGAGCTGCTGAACCGAGTTCGACAGCAGTGTAACCACTCCGATGAGCAACGGGACGAACAGCAGCGCCGAGAGGTGGACCAGATTGCGCGTCTGTTCGAGCCACCGGCGGAACTCCCGGAGTTCGCGGCGCTCGATCCGCCGCGCACGCCGCGCCCAGGCGTAGAGGAAATCGTACAGCCCCAACCGGTCGTCCATGGATGGCGTATCCGCTGCCGTCACGTAAAAATGGCGGCCCGTGTACGGCCCTACAGCCGACTCGCCGCGGTCAACGACAGTTCGATGGCGCGCGCGACGTTGTCTTTGGCCTTCTCGGGCAGTTCCTCGGCGTCGGTCTCGCCCTTCTGCGTGCCCTCGACGAGGTTGCCGTCGACGGTGCAGATGGCACCCGCGCGCATACCCTTCCGCCGGGCGAGCGTGAACAGCGCGGCGGCCTCCATCTCCACGGCGAGCACGCCCGCCGCTTCCCAGTTCTCGACGTATTCGTCCGTCTCGGCGTAGAAGGCGTCGTCCGTAGCGATGGGGCCGACGTGGACGTCCTCACCGTTGGCCTCCGCGGCGTCGACGAGCGACGTGAGCACGTCGTAGTCCGGGACGGCGGGGATGGTCTCGGACTCGTAGCGCTTGCTCGTCCCCTCGTCCTTCGCGGCACCGGTCGCGACGACCATGTCGCCGATCTCGATGTCCGACTGGAGTGCTCCAGTCGTGCCCACGCGGATGACGGTCTCGACGCCGACGGCTTCGAGTTCCTCCACGGCGATGGCGGCCGACGGCGAGCCGATACCGGTCGAGCAGATGGTCAGGTCGCGACCCTCGTACGTGGCGTTGACGACCTTGTATTCTCGGTTCTCCGCGACGACCTCGTGGTCGTCACAGTGGGAGGCGATGCGGTCGACTCGACCGGGGTCGCCCGGCACGAGCGCGATATCGTGCACGTCGCCCTCGGCGACGAGCAGGTGCGGTTGCTTGCCCATAGGCCGCCTGCGAGTGCATGGGTCAAAACCGTTCAGGAAACGGCTGCCGGCTACGCGCCGATGACGAACAGAAAGAGATTGTTCGACGCCGGCCCCAGCCCGAGCGCAGCGGTGAACGCCAGCGCGAGCCGACCCCACGTCGGGTCGTCGTCGACCCAGGCGGAGATGTAGACGAGCAGGACGACCGCGACGACGAGCTTCACGAGGACGAACAGCCAGCCGACGCCGACGACCTCGGCGGTCGGAAGCGTTCCTGCGAACTCCATGATGGCCCGTGGGAGCGGCGACCGCTCTCCGGTCCCCAGCACGTCCACGCCGACGGCCGTCGAGATACCGTCGAGCGTGTGCGCGAGGACCACGAGCATGCCCGCGAGTCCGACGCGAGAGACCGCCTCGGTCCGCCAGATGCTCACGAGGAAGTAGACGACGACGGTGAGCATCCCGCTGACGAGGACGATGGTCGCCGGCCAGAGGAAGTGCGGGCCGCCGAAGGGGACCGCCTGCCAGAACAGGGACCCCACGAGGACGATGAGCACGCCAGTCCCGACGCCCCCGACGTAGCGAGGGACGACGGCGGGTTTGTCCCACACCCGTGCGACGAACTGCGCACCGAGCCAGACGAGACAGAGCAGGTCGAACGTCGTCACGTACACCGCGGGTGCGCTGAAGAGGGGCATCGCCCACCGCGGGAACGCGCGAATCACGTAGAACGCGTGCAGACCGCCGCCGATGACCATCCACGGGCCGAAGGCGACGACGGTAGCGTTGGTCACGGCCGAGTCCATCGAGACCAGCAGGACCACGACGACGACCGTGAGGACAGCGAGTCCGAGCACGTACTCCAGCTCGGGGACGACGAGGCCGCTTGGCAGTACCATGTGGGTACGACGCGCCACGGACGGTCGAAAACCTTCCGGCCGCGGTTCGTCACCGGTGGAGACGCGCGGGTTGTGGACGGTCACCGGTCGAGGCTGGCCGAGGAGGGCCGGTCACCGGCCGCGGCGCTCGCCGGTGCGTTTTATGCGGTCCGCGTTCGAGACGAGCACATGAACAGGGACGTCCCCGCCTGCATCGAGCACACGGTCCTCGGCCCCGAGACGACGCCCGCCGACGTCCAGTCGGTGCTTGACGACGCCATCGAGTACGGCATGAAGGCCTGCATCCCGCCGTGCTATCTCGGCGAGGCTGCGTCGTACGCGCCCACGGTGGAGGTCTCGACCGTCGTGGGCTTCCCGCACGGCCAGCACGCTCCCGAAGCGAAGGCGGAAGAAGCGCGCCTCGCCTGGGAGGACGACGCCGACGAACTCGACGTCGTCGCCAACCTCGGCCTGCTTCGGGCCGGCGAGGACGAACGGTACCGGAGCGATATCGCCGAGGTCGTCGCCGCGGTCCCGATTCCGGTCAAGGTCATCATCGAGACGCCGCTGCTGAGAGACGAGGCAGAGAAACGCCGCGCCTGCGAACTCGTCACCGACGCGGGCGCGGACTTCCTCAAGACCGCGACCGGCTTCTCCGACGGCGGCGCGACCGTCGAAGACGTCTCCCTGATGAGCGACTACCTCCCGGTGAAGGCCAGCGGCGGCGTCGGCTCGTGGGAGCAGGCGAAAGCCATGTTCGACGCCGGGGCCGAGCGCATCGGCGCGTCCTCCGGCGTCGATATCGTCGAGGGGTACCGCGAGGCTCACCCCGAGTCGACCTGAGCGCCTCGTCGATTCGTCGCCCTTTTGCTCTCCCGGGCGATAGCGACGGTAGGAATGGCCCGGTATCACATCGAGACGTACGGCTGCACCTCCAACCGAGGTGAGAGCCGGCAGATCGAGCAGGCGCTCCGCGAGGGTGGCCACCACCCCGCCGAGGGACCCGAGGAGGCCGACGTGGCCATCCTCAACACCTGCACCGTGGTCGAGAAGACCGAGCGCAACATGCTCGAACGGGCCAAAGAACTCGAAGACGAGACGGCCGACCTGGTCGTCACCGGCTGTATGGCGCTCGCACAGGGCGAGCAGTTCCGCGACGCCGGCGTCGACGCCGACGTCCTCCACTGGGACGACGTGCCCCAACAGGTGCTCAACGGCGAGTGCCCGACGGTCACGCCGGACACCGAACCCGTCCTCGACGGCGTCGTCGGCATCCTCCCCATCGCCCGCGGCTGTATGAGCGACTGCTCGTACTGCATCACGAAGCACGCGACGGGCAAGATAGACTCACCGCCGGTCGAGGAGAACGTCGAGAAGGCACGCGCGCTCGTCCATGCAGGCGCGAAGGAGATTCGCATCACCGGCCAGGACACTGGCGTCTACGGCTGGGAAGAGGGCGAACGGAAGCTCCACACGCTGCTGGAACGCATCTGCGACATCGACGGTGAGTTCCGCGTCCGCGTCGGGATGGCCAACCCGAAGGGCGTCCACGGCATCCGCGATGAACTGGCCGACGTGTTCGCCGAGCACGACGAGCTGTACAACTTCCTGCACGCGCCCGTCCAGAGCGGGTCCAACGACGTCCTCGGCGACATGCGTCGCCAGCACCAGGTCGGCGAGTACCTCGAAGTCGTCGAGACCTTCGACGAGGCACTCGACTACTGGACCCTCTCGACGGACTTCATCGTCGGCTTCCCGTCCGAGACCGACGAGGACTTCCAGGAGTCGATGGCCCTCCTGCGGGAGACGCGCCCCGAGAAGATCAACGTCACCCGCTTCTCGAAGCGGCCGGGCACGGACGCGGCGAAGATGAAAGGGCTCGGCGGCCAGACGAAGAAGGACCGTTCGAAGGCGATGTCCGAGCTGAAGATGGAGGTCATGGGCGACGCCTACGAAGCCATGGTGGGCGAGGAGCGCGAGGTCCTGCTCGTCGAGGACGGCACCGACGAGTCGCTGGTCGGCTACGACGAGGCCTACCGACAGGTCGTCATCGCCGACGCCGAGGACCGCGGCCTCGAAGTCGGCGACTTCGTCGACGTCGAGATTACGTCCCACAACACGGTGTACGCCTTCGGCGAGCCGGTCTGACCCGGACCGCTCACAGCAACAAGTGGCGGTTCAGGTAGAGGACCGCCGGCAGGACGCTCGCCAACGCGATTTTCAGGTCCACGTCTCGGACCGTCGCGAGTGAGGTCGCCCACAGATAGCCCGCCCAGACCGTCGCACCGACGTTGAGGTACTGGGTCGCCCGGACGTACGGCGTCTGCTGGACGGCCTGCCAGAAGCGCTCGGTCTCGGCGACGGTCTCCGGATGGGCGACGACCTGCGTCCCAACCACCATCATGGCGAACCAGACGAGCCCCGACAGCGCGACCGGGAGGAACCCCCACCCGCCGAGCCACAGCAGGGTGGTCGCCTCCCGTCTGTCGAACGTCCATCCGTCCCCGGAGAAGGGCGTCGTCAGCAGGTAGAACACGACGACGAAGACGATCCAGTAGACGTAGATGTGCCCGAAGCTGACGATGGTGCCCCGGAGGAGTCTGACCGGGACCTCCACGACGGTTCGGCCGAGCGCGTACGCCAGCGACTCCTGTTCGGGAAACAGCGAGTACGAGATGAGCAACAGCGAACCCAGGAGCGTACTCAGCCCCGCTGCTCCCACGACGACGGCCGGCTGAAGCCGCCGCGGCGAGGAGGACTCGACCGCGAAGAACGACCGCGGGTTCGACACGAGCGTCCGGAGGGACCACATCATCGGCCCCTCGAAGCGACCCGTCAAAGCTCCTGCGTTCCGGTCCGCCCCCGGAGCAGAGTTTCCGAGTCAGAAACGTTCCCCTGCCGTTTTTTATACGACGGCCCGCAGTGAGTCACGAGTGCGACGTATAGTGACCGAGGCCACGCGGCGGCTGTCAGCCCGACAGACCAGATGAGCGATGCCAGCGAACTCGACGCGGTCGTCGACCTCCTCGACGACGAGTACGCACGCGCCATCCTCAGGGCGACGAGCGTGCAAGCGCTCTCGGCCGAGGAACTGAGCGAGCAGTGCGACATGTCGCCACCAACCGTCTATCGCCGGCTCGACCGCCTCCGCGAGCACGACCTCGTGGCTGCCCAACAGCAACTCGATCCGGACGGCCACCACTACGAGGTGTACACGGCGTGTCTCTCGCGAGTCACCATCGACCTCGACGACGGCGACTTCGACCTCGACGTCGAGCGCACGGACCAGGACGCGGCCGACAGATTCACTGACCTCTTCGAGACGCTCCAATGATCCCACTCACCACACAGTCGGCGGTCGCGACTCCGGCCAGCACGCTGGTCAGCCTGCTCCTGTTTCTGGGGCTCGTCGTGTCGATGGTGGTGTCCGTCGTCGTCGTCGCGAAGGGCGTCGGGAGCTATCGAGCGACGGGCGATCCGGCGATCCTCGGGCTCTCCACGGGCATCCTCCTGCTGAGCGGCGCGCCGATCTTCCTGAACGTCGTCCTCGCCACGTCGACCGGACTGGACAGCGCCGTCGTCAGCACGCTCGCGGACGGTCTGCGGCTGATGGGACTGCTGGTCGTCCTCTACGTCATCTACAACACAGGCCGATGAAACGAACACCACCGACCGACCGACTCGACGGGCGTCCAACTGACGAGCGATGGCGCAGTCCGGATCCCGAGGACGACCGCGAATCTACAGCGGGGTGGCAGCCGTGAGTCTCGGCCTCTGGTCTCTCGGCGCGCTCTCGGTCGCGGCGGCGATGGCGACGGCGCTACTCGGCACGTTCGTCGCCTACCAGAGTTACCGCGGGTACAGACGGAACGGCAGCCGTCCGATGCTGTTCCTGGCCGCCGGTATCGCGCTGTTGACCGTCGTCCCGTTCGTCTTGCGAACGGTGGTCGTCCGTTCAGGGTTCGCGAGTACGACCGGTGGCGCGCTCGTCTCCCAGACGGCCGGACTCGTCGGTATCGTGGTGTTGCTGTACGCGCTGACGAGAGCGTGAAGCGGCGCACGGTGTGGAGGGCCGAGCGCAGCGGGAAACGATGGTTGGGTGGGGAGAGGGGATTCCGGCGTACTGACCGGGGAGCGGACAGTATCGGCCGTGAGCCAGCGGCGAGGTAGCGGGAATGAACCTGACTGGCTCCAGCAGAACGTGCAGCCGGGAATTCCATAAAAGGGAGTCGAGGCTTTCCACGCCGGAAAGCGTGGCAAAGTGTTTTATACTATCGTCGGAAGTCGGCGAGGCGGTCGACCTCGTCGTCCTCCTTCCACTCCCCCAGTTCCTTCGGGTCGATGTGGACGAACACGTCGTCTATCTCCGGTATCTGCCGTATCGCGTCCATCACCTCGGTCTCGATGTCGTGGGCTTCGAGCAGCGTCCGGTCGCCTTCGACCTCGATGTGGAGGCTCACGTCTATCTCCGGACCGACGTAGTGGGCGATGACGTCGTGGGCACCCTCCACCTCGGGGTGTTCCAGCGCTCGACGGACGATATCGCGTCGTAGTTCCTCGGGTGGTGCCGCCCCGACGAGGTAGTCGACGTTGTCCCTGACGACCTCGATTCCCGAGTAGACGATGCCCACAGCGACGACGAGTGCGGAGAGCGGGTCGAGCAGTGGGACGCCGAGCGCTGCACCGACGACACCGAACATCGCCGCACCCGCGGTCAGGATGTCGTTCCGGTTGTCCAGCGCGGTCGCGATCAGCGCGGGCGAGTTGTACTCCCGGCTGGTGGCCAGACAGTACCGATACAGCAGGTACTTCGCCACCGCCGCCAGCGCGAGGACGGCGATCGCGACTGGCTGGCGCGTCACCGTCGGCGTCGTCCCCGACAACAGCGTCGACGCGGACTGCCAGAGAACCGCACCACCACCGGCGAACATGCCCAGTGCGACGAACAGGCCGACGAACGGCTCGATTCGCTCGTGGCCGTGCGGGTGCTCGAAGTCTGGCGGTTGGGTCGTCAGATAGAGTCCGGCGACGATGACCAGGCTGTACGCCGTGTCCGCGAGGCTGTTGACCGCCTCGGAACCGACGGCGAGGCTGCCGGTCTGGGACCACACCACGCCCTTCAACAGCGCCAGTCCGGCGTTGACCGCGAGCACGACCAGGCCGACTCGGCGGAGCGCGGTACGGCGTGCCATCGAACCGCGATTGGCGGCCAGCCCTAAAGGGGCTTTCCGTCGGCCGGCACTCCCAGTGACAGGTCGAATGCCGTCGACTCAGTCGATGCGGACCGCGTCGTCGTCGCCGACGACGGTCGTTCCAGCCTGGGAAGCGAACGCATCGTGGAGCCGTTCGTAGGTGTCTTCGACAGCCTCGACGATGACCTTCGTATCGCTGACGACCGGCATGAAGTTCGTGTCGCCCGACCACCGGGGGACCACGTGCGTGTGCAGGTGGTCGTCGATCGAACCGCCCGCGGCACTGCCGCCGAGGTTCAGCCCCGCGTTGTAGCCATCCGGTCCCATCGCCTCGTCGAGGGCGTCGAACGTCCGCTGTTTCAGTCGCGAGTGGTCCAGCAGCACCTCGTCGTCGAGGTCACGATAGTCCCCGGTGTGTTCGTAGGGGATGATCATCACGTGACCCGGATTGTACGGATAGTTGTTCAGGAGGACGAACGAGTGCTCGCCGCGAGCGACGACGTTGTGCGCTCTGTCCTCATCCTTCGCTGGCAGTTCGCAGAAAACGCACTCCTCGACCTCCGGGTTCTTGTCCGGTCGTTCCACCCACTGCATCCGCCACGGCGCGAAGACCTGTTCCATGTCGGCAGGGTTCGGGGGCACGGACATAACGACTTCCCTCTGGCGTCAGACGGCGAGTATCATCGGAGAGAGTGTGGAGCAACCCTGGGACCCCTCCAAATATCACAGATGATATGTGGAGAGGTAGCACGGTGAAAGTCGTGCCGATTTCGTCTGTTTTAGCCCGATTTTCCCATCGCCGTCTTGCGATAAACGGTTCAAAAACGGTTCCGAACGTTGCCGGGTGTTTATTGGGTCAGCCGGGAATTCTCAGGTAAGATGGCATCCAAACCGCGGATGAACGAGTTCACGGAAACGTGCGAGTGCTGCGAGCGGACGACGCCTCACAGCGTGTCCGTCCGTCTCCGAACCGAGAGCACGAAACCGGATAACGCCCAGTTCTCCAGGGAGCCCTACCGCGTCGCCGAGTGCCGGGTTTGTGGTACCGTCACAGAAACCCGGATGAACAACGCGTAGGGACGACGCGGATTCCGGCCTGAACTCCCTCTTCTCGCCAATTATATTCTCTGATAATCGCAAGGAGAGCGTCGGAAACTGTCGACCGCCGAGAACCGCCGCTCGCTACGCTCGCTGTCGAATCAGGAGCGCGTCGTTACTTCACAGCCGTCTTCGGTCACGATGATGGTGTGCTCCTTCTGGCTGACGAGTTCGCCGTCGTCCTCCTTGAGCACGGGGTAGCCGTGGACCATGTCGCGCTGTTTGAGACGACGAAGCGCCATCTCGGCCCGTGGGACGTCGAGCCAGCGGCGCGCGAACGGGAGCGTCTTGAACTCGTCGGTGATCTGTTCGAGGGCCTTGCGCGCCGCGCGGTCGCGGATGGAGCCCTCGCGTTCGAGGGCGAAGATCTCCTCGTCGCTCCCTTCCTGAACCTTGCCGCCGCCGGTCGTCGCGAACGGTTCGATGGCGACGACCTGGCCGACTTCGAGTTCGACGCTCTGGGAGACAGCTCGGTTCGGGATGTTCGGGGGGATGTGCTGTTGGTAGTGGCCGAGTCCGTGTCCGGTGAGGTTGACGACCGGGTTGTAGCCGTAGCCGTCGATGACCTCCTCGACCGCCGCGCCGATATCGCCGGTCTCGACGCCGGGTTCGACGAGATCGATGGCCGCCTCCAGCGCCTCCTCGGAGGCGTCGACGAGGTCCGCGTTTCCGGAGAGGTCGACGGTGACCGCGGTGTCGGCCAACCACCCGTCGACGCTGACGCCGATGTCGAGGTTCACCATGTCCTCGCCGAACGTGGACTCGTCGTCCGGTGCCGGCGTCGCGTGGGCCGCCTCCTCGTCGATGCTGATGTTCACCGGGAACGCGGGTTCGCCGCCGAGTTCTCGGATCCGGTCTTCGGCCCACTCCGCGACTTCGAGATGGCTGACCCCCACGTCGACCATCTCCGCGGCGTCGTCGCGGACCTCGGCGAGTATCTCGCCGGCCTCACGGTGTTTCTCGTACTTCTCGTCCGAGAAGTCTACGTCACTCATACCACCGGGTTCGACGGTCCACACATTAGGGTTTGCCGTTAGATGTTGGACGAGTTCGCGGTCCGGCTCGTCTGCATCCCCGGGCTGTCGTACGCCGACCCGACGTCCCCGTCCGGCGTCAGAACGATGATGCCAACGTCGCCGTCGGAGTGGTCGGTGAAGTAGTCGATAGCCGCGTCCGCGGCCGCCTGCGCGTCGTGGCCGTCCGCCAGGTACTCGACCGCCACACGGGAGAGCGTGACGCGAGCGATGTCCTCGCCCGCACCCGTGGCGCTCGCACCACCCGCGGGCGTGGCGTAGAATCCGGACCCGATCTGTGGGACGTCGCCGACGCGACCGGCGAGCGCACACCAGCGGCCACCGGTCGACGTTGCCGCAGCGACCGTCTCGCCGTCCGACGCCACCGCGCCCACCGTATCGGTGCCGCCGAACTGCTCGCGGACCCACCGCAGGTGCTCTCTCGGCGACCCCTCGGGCGGCGAGAGCGACTGCCACCGCTCGCGGGTCGTCGCGGTCCACAGGTCGACGTCTGTGGCAACCTCGAAGTCGGCCGCGAGGTCGACCGCGTGATCACTCGCGAGGAGGACGTGTGGCGTCTCCGAATGGACGACGCGAGCCACCTCGACGGCGTGCTCGACGCCCGGCATGGAACAGGCCGCGCCCACCTCCCGGTCGCTCGTCATCAGTCCCGCGTCGGTTCGGATGGTGCCGTCGCTCTGGACCGCGCTTCCGGTCCCGGCGTTGAACCGGGGGTTCGACTCCAGAACGCGGACCGTCTCCACGACCGCCTCGATGGGCATCGTCGCCGTTCGACCCCGCTCGACCGCCTCGTCGAGTACCTCCCGTCTCGGTTCCGGTTCGTCCGGGTCACTGCCAGCGCCGCCGTGAGCGACCACGTGCATGCAGGTCCCATCGGCTTCCTGGCCCAAATATGGTCCCGTCGATGAGCGCAGGTGCTCGCTACACGGCAGTCCGTCTGACGGCCTCACGAGCGGCGTGGCAGTCCGGACCGGGATTCGAGGCTGTCCAAGAATAGTGCAAAGAAAGCCACAGTAATACACTTTCCGGTGTCAAATATGCGGAAAGCGGCAGGCCTTTACTTGCGCTGGGCGACCGCCTACCTATGGTCTACGACTACGAGCAGGTCGACATTCCCGACGCAGGCGAGCGGATCGAAGTAGTCGACGAGGACGCCGACGAACTGGACATCCCCGAGAACCCGATCATCCCCATCATCCACGGCGACGGAATCGGGAAAGACGTCGGACCGGCCGCCCAGAAAGTGCTCGACGCCGCTGCGAAGGCGACTGGCCGCGAGATCCACTGGATGCGCGTCTACGCCGGCGAATCCGGCCGCGAGCGGTACGACGAGAACCTCCCGGCCGACACCGTCAACGCCATCGACGAGTTCCGCGTCGCTATCAAAGGCCCGCTGACGACTCCCGTCGGCGCTGGCTATCGCAGCCTCAACGTCGCGCTGCGGCAGACGCTCGACTTCTACGCCAACGTCCGCCCGACGTACTACATCGACGGCGTCCCCTCCCCGATGAAGGCCCCCGAGGAGATGGACATGGTGACGTTCCGGGAGAACACCGAGGACGTCTACGCCGGCATCGAGTGGGAGCAGGGCACCGACGACGTCGAGCAGGTCCGCGAGTTCGTCGAGGACGAGATGGGCTTCGACGACGTCATGCACGACGGCCCGATCGGTATCGGCATCAAGCCAATCTCCGAGAAGGGCAGCAAGCGCCTGGTCCGGAAGGCCATCGACTACGCCATCGAACACGACCGCGACAAGGTCACGCTCGTCCACAAGGGCAACATCATGAAGTTCACCGAGGGGCAGTTCGGCACCTGGGGCATGGAGGTCGCCGAGGAGGAGTACCCCGACGACGAGGTCTTCGCGGCACCAGACTCCCTCTGGGAGACCCAGGACGAGGTCGAGATCCCCGAAGACGCCGTCATGGTCGAGGAGCGCCTCGCCGACGCGATGCTCCAGTGGATGCAGCTCCGCACCGACGAGTTCGACGTGCTCGCGATGCCGAACCTCAACGGCGACTACCTCTCCGACGCCGCCGGCGCACAGATCGGCGGCCTCGGCATCGCGCCCGGCGCGAACTTCGGTGACGCCCGCGTGCTCGCCGAACCCGTCCACGGCAGCGCCCCCAAACGCGCAGGCCAGGACAAGGCCAACCCGACCGCGATGATCCTCTCCGGCCGTCTCATGTTCGACTACATGGGCTGGAAAGACGCCAGCCAGCTGATCTACGACGCGGTCGAAGCGACCATCTCCGCCGGCACGGTCACCTACGACCTCGAACGGCAGATCGAAGGCGGCGAGAAGCTCGCCACCTCCGAGTTCGCCGACGAAGTCGTGGAGAACATCGAAGACCTCGCGTAGGCCGCCGGATAACCCTCAGAACACCATTTTTCGACCGACCGTGACCCGGCGAGCGGTCAGTCCATCCAGTCCGGATTCGCCCGCGGCGGGCTGAACACGTCGATGCCCGCGGCGGGTTCGTCGTCCCTGTTCTCGGCAGCGTGCGGTTCGTCGCCGGGTATCCGGTAGGAATCGCCGTCGCTCACCTCGATCTCTTCGCCGTCGACCTCGAAGACCAGACGCCCTTCGAGCAGGTAGCCGACCTGTTCGTGCGGGTGGCTGTGTTGCGGAAGTGTCGCCCCCGGTTCGACGTGGAAGTGCTGGACGCTCATCTCCTCGCCGGCGACCAACTGGGTCAGGTGGACGCCGTCGACGACTTCGACCGTCTCGCTCGCAGCGTGGGACAGGCGCTCCATGCGCCGACCAACGACCGGCCGCGACCTAAGCGTTCGGCCCGTCGGCTGTCGGTTCGACGTCCCGCCGGGACACGCAACGTCGCCCAACCGCAGGACGGTACGACCGACGCTTCACCCCGACCAGGCCGACCGACCTCCCGGACCGGGCGGGGCTTTCGAGGTGTGTGTCCCAGTCACGCCGTTCGCAGTCCCGGAAGCACAGCCCAGTGATGCATGGACCCGAACGTTCAAACCCCAGAGCGACCCAGAAGCGACCATGTACGCCGTCGTCGGGTGTAGCGACTGCCAGCACCTCTGGATCGTCGAGGGGCGACCCGAGACCAGCCAGTGTCCCCGCTGTGGCACGCGCCGGCAGTACGCCAAACGCCGCAAGTTCGTCTCGACGGAGGACGAAGACCACGCGCGGGAGGTCCGCTCGTCGATGCTGGCCGCACGCCAGGGCCACAGCGACGACTTCGCCGAACTCGATTCGTTCGCCGAGATGGAACACCAGGTTGACGACGCGGGAGTCGACGACCGCGAGTACCTCGAAGCGTCTGGTCTCGACGCCGCAGCGGTCGAAGCGGCGGGCGAGCGCGCCGAGCAGTCCCAGGGCGGGTCACAGAGCCGCACGGAGACCGTCCGCGAGGCGCTTCGGGAACTCGACGAACCGACCGAATCCGAGGTCGTCGCCTACGCGGCCGAGCGGGACGTACCCGCGTCCTACACCGAGAAAGCCCTCGAAAAGCTCGTCCGGGCCGGCGAAGCGACGACCGACCGCGGGACGTATCGGTTGCTGTAGCCGATCGGATTTCGGGACTATTTTTGAACCGTTTGGTGGCGGCCGTTCACTGAATCACGTCAATTCACAACACACTTCCTGTCAGCGAACCATTGGAACGCATGATCCAGCCCCCGGTTTCGAAACGGCGGGCGCTCTATCTGTTCCTCGGAGTACTCACGATAGTGGTCGTCACCGTGTCGATGGTCCACTTCGGGCGCGTCGGCGGCGTGGACGTGGAGACGGTGACCTGGGCCGCGTTCGCACTCGCGTTCGGTGGAGCCGCGACCCGTTCGATGGCACGGGGGCAGCGGCGTGACGGCGTCGCCCTCGCGCTGGCGACCGCGGGCGGGCTCTCGCTGTTCCTCTCCACCGTCTTCGGCCATCGATTCCTCGTCTGGGGCGGCGCAACGGGGCTTCTCGCGGGCGGTCTCGTCCTCGTGCTCGACGGACTGGACGCCGTCTAGCGGCCGAGTTCCGCGTGCGCGCTCGCGAGATGACGCGACGCGAGCGCGCCGAGCAGGGAGAGTTCGCCCGCGAGCGCCGCGGCGGCGATGACCTCCGCCAGCGCATCGGCGTTGCTTCCAGCGGGGTCGCCGCCGCCACCGACGCCGAGTACGTCGAGTGCTTCCGACTGCGTGGGGAGCGACGTCCCGCCGCCGACAGTGCCGACCTCCAGCGAGGCGAGAGAGACGCTGGCGTACAGCCCGTCCTCGCGAGATTCTGCGGTCGTGATGGCGTTCGATCCCTCGACGACCTGCGCGGCGTCCTGTCCGGTGGCGAGGAACGCCGCGGCGACGACGTTCGCGGCGTGGGCGTTGAACCCCAGACTCCCCGCCTTCGCGCTCCCGACGAGGTTCTTCCGGGTGTTGGCCTCCGCGATCGCGTCGGCCGTCGTCCCGAACGTCTCCTCGACGAGTTCGTGGGGCAGGAACACGTCGGCTGCGACGGTCCGACCGCGACCCTCGATGGCGTTGACCGCCGCGGGCTTCTTGTCGGTGCAGAGGTTGCCCGACAGCGCGACGAGCGAGGCAGGTGTCTCGGATTCGACGAGTTCGCAGGCGGCTTCCGTGGCGATGGTCGCCATGTTCATCCCCATCGCGTCCTTCGTGTCGTAGCCGAAGCGGAGGTAGACGTTGTCGCCGACGACGTAGGGCGTCACGTCGCGCAGTTCGCCGTGGTTCGTCGTTCCCTCGGCTGCCTCGGCCAACTCGTCGGTGTGCTCGCGGACCCACGTTGCCACCTCGCTGGCCTCACCGACGTCCTCGACGCTGAAGACCGGTGCGCGCGTCATCTCGGTCTTCAGGACTCGCACCGTTGCGCCGCCTGCTTCCCGGATGGCCGAGACGCCGCGGTTCACGCTCGCGATGAGCGCACCCTCGGTCGTGGCCAGCGGAAGCTGGTACTCGCCATCCGCCGCGCTTCCATCGACGGGGAGCGGGCCGACGACCCCCATCGGAATCTGGGCGGCACCGATCATGTTCTCGACGTTCGATTCGGCGACGTCGGCGTCGAACGCGTATTCCCCGACCGTCGAGAGGTCCGCGCCCGTCTCCTCGGCGAGGAGCAGTCGCCGGGCGGCCGCCGCGGTGTCGGCGTCGGCGTGTTCTTCCAGTTCGTAGAGTCGAAGGTCACCCTCACGCACCCGTGCAGCGAGGTCGTCGGCGTCGGTCATGGCTCAGCACTGTCGGGCGACGCTTCTAACAGTTTCTGTCTGGCCACCGAGACGGGACGTGGCGAAACGGCACAGTGCCGGGCCTGTTATGAACCACGCCGTCCAAGCCGGCCACATGAAGATTCGCGGGGAGCGCGAGTGCAAGGAGTGTGGGGCCCGCTGGTCGTACTACGAGACGGGAGCGGTGGAGTGCCCGGAGTGTGGCGGGCTGCGGAGCGTCGGCGTCGACGAACGGAAAGAGCACACGGCGAGCGCGGTCACCCTGGACCTGACGGCGATGCGAAACGCGGTGGGCGACGACGCACCCATTCGGGACGCCGCGAGCGACGCCGCCGAAGCGTGCGCGGAGTACTGTCGAAAGGCAGGGTTCATCGACGCTGGGTCACTGAAGCCGCTCTCGGAGACGTATCTCGCCGCGGCGGAGCTTCGCTACGTCGGCGAAGAACTCGCTCGACGGATGCGCCACTCCGAAGACGAGGAACTGTACTTCCTCTCGTTGCTCCGCGAGGCCGACCAGGACGGGCGACCGGAGCCGGCTGCCGTGCCAGGCAGTCTTCAGGCTGCTCGTGGCCTGGGAGTCGCTCGGGCAGTCGAAGAGTACGTCCACGATCTCAGGACGCATCTCGACGACGATGCCGACCCGATGCTACGCTCCGTGCTGTCCGGAATCGCCGAACGGCGAAAGCGCATCGAGGCGCTCGACGGCGACGTCGACCCGAGCGCTGCCGAGACGCTGGTCCGGGCCGTTCGAGACGCCGCGGAATACGTGCAGACAGGCGACGAGACCGCACTCACGACCGCTCGAAGTCGACTCGACGACGTCGAGTGAGACGTCCCTCGCCGTCGGGTTCCTGAATACAGGTTGTCAATATCGCCACGTATTTATGGTGTCAATTCACACGATATAGTTAATGGTCCCTTGGGGGGTGACCAACGCGGGGGTGAGTAACATCGGTTCTCGAGAGGCGACCTCGGTAACCGACGTCCTCTCACACTCGCTCGTGACAGCGGAGTACCGGCCGACGAACAACAGTACGGGGGTCTTCCCCGACCGGGTCGACGAGACCTGGTCCCGAGTGACTGCAGAGCTATCGCTTCCGGCCAACCACGTGACCATCGAACAGGTCGACGAACCCGGAACGTACACTCTGACGGCGACCGCCGAACTACCGAAAGGCGAGTTCCTGCTCGAATGTCGCCTCGATGCAGGAACGACCGGCGACGGAGACACGCTGGAAACGTACGCTCGCTTCGGTGGTCCGGCCACCGTCCAGCCACACGACGAACGCGTTACACTGTCGTTTCCGGAGGAGTACTACGTCATCGCCGGCGTCAGCCATCCGAGCTCTGTCAGTGACGACACGATCCGAGTCCCGGGGACGCCAGCGGGACTGGCGACCGCACTCACGCACAGTTCGGTCGCCCACCACACGACCGGCCCGGCTCGGTCCCATCCCGCGCTCCGCGACCAACCACCGATGGTCGAGGCGGGGTCCTCGGTCCACGTACCCGAGAGCGTCCGAGAGCGGACGCCGGAGAGCGACATCGAGTTCGTCCTTCCCGACCGACTGGACGCCCTCTTCGTCGCCGCACCGCTCGCGTACTATCTCGGTGCGGACGTATCCGTCGAGTCGGGCGTCGACCCGACGCTCGCGATCTCCTCGAGCGGCACTGAACACCGATTCCCGGCGTTGCCGGAGTTCCAGCAGCACTGCGCGGACACGCTCAGGAAGACGTTCTTCCTCGACTGTCTCGTCAGGGACGTCGACGTCGAGTCGCCTGCCTCGAAGGCGGAGCTCCTCTCGCGTCTCTCGCTCCACCCGGATCGACTTCGTGCGGCCACCCCCGCGGAGCGTCTCGACCGCTACCTCGACGTGCCGGACGGACTCGTCTGGCCGAGCCTCCCCGACTGGCACCTCTCGACCTACGCCATGCCGGAGCCGGAACACGTTCCCTGTCTTCCCTATCTCCTCGACTCGCTGAGCCTCGTCTACCTCCCCAAGGCATCGAAGCTAGAAGAGACGGAGCTACTGGACAGAACACTCGACGACGCCTACCGCGCCCCGACCGACTCGGTTCGTTCGGTGAACGTCCTCGTCCCCGAGCTACAGGCCGGCCGCGTCCACGCCTGGCTCGCTCCGGGAACCTCCCTCGATACGTTCAAACTGACGCCGAACGCCTACCGGAATCGGAACCGCTACAGTCGAACCGAGGACGACTCCCTCGAGGTCTCGGTCGTGCTCAACGACGGGGAGATGAGCGAAGAACGGACGAAAGCGGCCGAGATATACCGCGACCGAGCCGCCGACCTCCCGATCAATCTCTCCGTCCACGAGTCGCTGACCACGAACGACCTCCGGAGCGTCTTCGCCGAGCCGAACGACTTCGTCCACTACATCGGCCATTGCGAGGAGTCCGGACTCTGCTGTGCGGACGGGAACCTCTCGCTGGAGACCTTAGAAGAGTCGAAGACGCGGACCTTCTTCCTCAACGCCTGTGGGTCCTACCACGAGGGGCTGACGCTCGTCGAGAAGGGGAGCGTCGCCGGAGCGGTCACGCTCACGAAGGTCCTCGACCGTCACGCCGCGAAGGTCGGGACCGCGTTCGCCCGCCTCCTGATGCACGGCTTCGAGATCGAACGTGCGATGCAACTCGCTCGCCGCCGAATCCTCATGGGGAAGGACTACGCGGTCGTCGGCGACGGGACGTACTCGCTGCTGCCGGTCGGAGACCCCGGCGTCATCTGGCTCGACCGCGAAGACGACACGTTCGAACTCGCGTACGAAGTCCTGGCGGCGAGCACGTACGGCGAGAGCTACTCGACGCCGTTCGACGACACGACGCGACTCCACGGCAAGTCGTCACAGGGCGTCCTCGATGGCGACGAACTCGTCGAACTTCTCGAAGCCACGTCGCTACCTGTCATCTACGAGAACGAGTTCCACTGGTCGGACGAACTGGCAGCGAAGCTCTGATCGAACGGCAGCACGCCGAGAACTCCAAGTCCGCTCCAATCGGATTCCCACTCGGATGCAGTTGGAGCGTTTGCCGGTACTCTCACTGTCGAGTATTTCGGTACAGTAGCATCGACAGAACCGCGTCGAATCGGACTTCGTCCGACCCCCGGTTTCGAGAGATGATAGCCATTCCCGACGCGGCCCGTATACTGAGTGTCCGTCGTCTCCCACCCCGTTCCTGGTGACAACGGTTTTCTATTTCTGATATTGATGCACTACACTTTTATCCACCCCCACTGTAGTATTGCAAATCAACCGATATTCCATTCTTCCTCTTCGATAAAATTAAATATCCTTGGTTAGTACATTCCGTAAGAGCATGATGGATGCCAATTACCTCGGGGACGGCGTCGAAGAGTTGCTACGTGGGGCACTCGCTGACGTGAGCGGGCAGGTGAAGGTCGTCAACCCTTCACAGGAGACAATCAAGAGTCTCGTGACGTGTCTCGGTGAGCTAGACGACGATACGACGGTCGACCTCCTGGCGAACGAACGGAAGTTGAAGTCGGTGATGGACGATTTCCTCATCGCAAGTAACGCTGCAGACCTCATCGCAGCCGATACGCTGACGATTCGCGTTCGCGAGTCGCTTCCGGAGAATTCGCTGCTGGTCTCGGAGAACGCAGTCGTGTCGCTGGTGTTCGCCGGCGACCGCGTCGGTGGACTGTCGACGGACAACGACGCGTTCGTCACGCAGGCACGCGACTACTACGACGAACAGTGGGAGACCGCCGACGAGTTCGGCCTCCGGACGCCACCGCTCTCGCAGGTTCGCGAGACGCTAGAATCCGACATCGGCCCGGAGACCGCCACCGACTTCGACGCGGTACTCGACTCGCTCCAGACCGCGCGCGGAAACGGCGAGGGACTCGACGAAGTGACCATCAGTCTGCTCGTCGCCGCGAAGAACGGCGAACTCCTCTACGACATCAGCAAGTGGGGAGAGGACATCGGACTCGCCAGCAAGGCGACGTTCTCGCGAACGAAGACCAAACTCGAGGACATGGGCCTCATCGACACCGAGAAGGTGCCCATCGACGTCGGTCGCCCGCGGCTTCGCCTGATGCTGGGTGACGACCGCCTCGACTCGGCCGACACCGACGAGCTAGCGAACGTCGCACAGAGCCTGCTCGCGTAGGCACGACGCTTTTCTCATCTGCCGTCTTCGACTGCAATATGACAGTAGCCCTCGCTGGGTCTGGACCGGCACTCGAAGCCGTGCGGGTAGCCCTCGCCGACGTGGACGAGTCAGTCCGCACCACGGAGGCCGACGAGATCGACGACGCGGACCTCGCCGTCGTCGTGGCGCGAACTGGGTCGGAGACGTTCTCGGTCGCGAATCGAACGGCGCGAGCGTCCGACACGCCCTGGCTCGCCGTCGAACTCGGCGGCGTCGGTGGCGTTCCCGTAGTCGACGCCTCCGTCGCAGGCTTCGGGCCCGGGACCGGCTGTTACGCCTGTCTCGAACGGCGCGTCGCGGCGAACGTCGAATCGGACGCAGCGCCGACGGCCGCGCCTGCGGCCCCGATTGCTCGGTTCGCCGGCGCACTCGCCGGTCGTCGAGTGGTCGCGTTCCTCCAGGAGGAGGCACCGATCTTCGGCAGCGTCGTCGAGGTCCCCCACGCGGAACGGAGGTTCCTGCCGGTTCCGAACTGCGAGTGCGATTCCGCAGACGGGGTCGCACTCGCCGACGAAGACGACGACCGCAGTCTGGAGGACGCGCTTGCTCGTGCAGAGCGGGGGCTGGACCCGCGCGTCGGACTCCTCAGAGAGGTCGGCGAAGCGGAGTCGTACCCGGCACCGTACTACCTCGCGACCGTCTCGGACACGTCCGGGTTCAGCGACGCGACGGCGGCGCGCAACGCGGCGGGAGTCGACGCCGACTGGAACGCAGCGTTCATGAAGGCCCTCGGCGAGGGGCTGGAGCGGTACTGCGCGGGCGTGTATCGACTCGACTCGTATCCGGCGGACCCCGTGACAGAGCGTGCCGACGCGGTCCCGCCGGCGGAGTTCGTCACGATGTCGGATGGCGACGACGAGTCGGAGCCGATCCACTGGGCCGACGCGGAGTCGATGGCGACGGGCGAGACGGTGTCCGTCCCCGCGTCGTTCGTCCACTACCCGCCCCAGCACCGCCGCTGGCGGCCGGCGATCACCACGGGTCTCGGGCTGGGGAACTCGCGCGCGCAGGCTCGGTTATCGGGGTTGTACGAGGTCGTCGAGCGCGACGCCGCGATGCTGGCGTGGTATTCCACGTACGAGCCGCTGGAACTCGTCGTCGAGGACGAGACGTACGACGCGCTCCGACGGCGGGCAGGTGCAGAGGGGTTGGACGCGACCGCCCTGTTGCTCACGCAGGACGTCGACGTGCCGGTCGTCGCTGTGGCAGTGCATCGCGAGACCTTCCCGAAGTTCGCGCTCGGGAGCGCTGCGAATCTCGACCCGGTGGCTGCTGCGCGCTCGGCGCTGGCCGAAGCGATACAGAACTGGGTCGAACTCGACGGGATGGGGCCGGACGGGGCGACGGAGGCGAGCGGGGACATCGGGCTGTACGCGAACGACCCGGAGATAGCCTGGGACCACCTCGGTGCTGAGAGCCGCATCCCCGCGGACTCGGTGGGCCCGGCCCCGCGTCCGACGGTCAGGGCGGAACTCGACGCCGTGGTCTCCCGCGTCGTCGACGCCGATCTCCGTCCGCTCGCGGCGCGGACGACGACGCGCGACGTGGCGGCGCTCGGGTTCGAGGCCGTACGGGTGCTCGTGCCCTCCGCCCAACCGCTGTTCTTCGACAGTCCGTACTTCGGCGAACGCGCCCAGACCGTGCCGGAAGCGATGGGATACGAACCGAAGCCCGGCCGACGGCACCACCCGTTCCCCTGAGGTTTTTGCGACGGTGGTCCAACGGACGGTATGGACATCGAGTCGGCACTCGACGCCTCGGGCACCGTCGCGGCAGTCGGCGCTGGCGGCAAGAAGACGACGATGTACGCGCTGGCCGAGCGAATCGACAGAGCAGTGGTCACCGCGACGGTCAGGATCCCGATCTTCGACCAGCACGTCGAGCAGGTCGAGGTAACCGACGACCCCGTCGCCGCTGTCCGGCAGGCGGAAACGTGGCCAGTCGGCGTTGTACCGGAGCGCGAACGCGACGACCGCTATCTGGGCTACGAACCCGCCGTCGTCGACGACCTCGCGGCGGCAGGCGTCGCCGACGCGATTCTGGTCAAGGCCGACGGCGCGCGGATGCGACAGTTCAAAGCGCCCAGCGACCGCGAACCGCAGATTCCGGCGAGCACAGACACGGTGATACCCATCGCCTCGGCGCGCGTCGTCGGAGAGTCGCTCGGCGAGGAACACGTCCATCGACCGGAACTCGTCTCGAAGCTCACGGGCCGGGACCTCGGCGAAGAGATCCGTCCGGCGGACGTCGGAGCGGTCATGGCGAGCGAGCACGGCGGACTGAAGGACGTCCCCGACGGAGCGACGGTCGTCCCGCTCGTGAACATGGTCGACGACGCCGACCTCGCGGACGTCGGGCGGGAGATCGCGACCGAGCTTCTGTCCCGCGTGCCCGAGGAGGTCGACGTCCCGCGCGTCGTGCTCGCGCGGATGATCGACGACGACCCGCTCGTCGACGTCGTGACGTAGCTCAACCGAGCCGTTGGGCAGCGGCCTCGAACTCTTCGCGCGTGTTCAGGTTCTCGAACGTCTCCAGGTCAGCGTACGGCTCGACCGCTGTTTCGTCGACGACGACGTAGTCGAGGTCCGCCAGCGGCGCGATGATCTTCCGCTCGCCGCGGTCGAGCGCCGCCCGACAGGCGTCGGCCATCGCCGCCGCCCGATAGACGGCGTGGGTCGTCTGGAACCACTGGTCGTCCAACTGCGGAACCGCGGCCTCGTGGCCGCGTGCGCGCTCGAACAGGAACTCGACGAGTCGCGGCTCGGCGAACGGCATGTCGCAGGCGACGACGAACGCGTACTCCTGCTCGACGGCGCGCAGGCCGGTCATGATGCCCGCGACGGGACCCTGGTCGGGTTCTTCGTCGGGAGCGAACGTGACGTCGTGGTCGTAGCCCGCCATCGCCGACCGAATCGCGTCGACCTGGTCGGGTCGACAGTTGACGACGAGTTCGTCGACGACGCCAGCGATACGGTCGGCGACGCGGCGGATCATCGGCGTTCCGGCGAGGTCTGCCACGGCTTTGTCCTGGTCGCCAAAGCGGGTCGAGCGCCCGCCGGCGACGATGACTCCTGCACCCATGTCCGAGGCGTCGGGGAGCGCGGCAAAAAGCCTCGCGCCCGATGTAAAGACACATTTTGACCGACCCCGAGGAGACGGTATGAACGAGCCAGGGGTCGAGGTGCTCTGTGACCAGGGGACGTTCGCCGACCGCGTCGCCGCCGGCGAGATGCCGTCGTGGGTCGAATCCCACTGGGAAGCCTTTCGGACATCGATGGAGCGCGAGCGCAACGACACGCCGTTCCCCTGTTTCTTCGGGAAGGAGTCGTTCGAGGAAGGGCGACCACTGTACACCGCCTGCCGGTCGACCACTGACAGGGACGCCCTGCTCTCGCTACGGGACACGCTGCTGGAGTATCTGGACACGTACCGCGACCACGGCGAGCGCGTCTCGCTGGTGACGTTCTTCGCGCCGCCCTCGGAGCCGCTGACCGAAGCCGACTACCACGAGGTGCTCTGGCACGTCCTGCAGTTCCTGCACGTCCACGACCCGGAGCCGTGGCCCGAGCACATCCCGACCGACCCCGACGACGAGCGGTGGGAGTTCTGCTTCGGCGGCGAACCGATGTTCCCCACCTGCCGCGCGCCGTTCTACGACGAGCGCAAGAGCCGCTACTGCCCGGTCGGACTGGAGATCACGTTCCAGCCGCGCTCGCTGTTCGACGGCATCACGGCCGATACAGACGCGGGCCAACAGGCTCGCGAAGTCATCCAGGACCGACTCGAATCGTACGACGGCGTCTGCCCGCACGCAGACCTTGGTGACTGGGGCGTCGAGGGTGACCGCGAGTGGCCACAGTACCTCTTCTACTCGGACCCCGAGCACCAACCGGAGGAGTGTCCGCTGACAGTGACGCGCGGTCCCGGACCCGCGGCGGACCTTCCGTGACGATGGCGGACCTGTCGCTCCCGACGAACGCCGCGCTCGTACTCGTCGACTTCCAGCAGGGCTTCGACGACCCGGCGTGGGGCGAGCGGACCAATCCCGACGCCGAATCGAACGCCGCGTCGTTGCTGGACGCGTGGCGTGAGTCAGACCGGCCCGTCGTCCACGTCCGCCACGACTCGACGGAAGCCGACTCGCCGCTTCGGGGGTCGAGCGACGGGTTCGCGTATAAACCCGAACTCCGGCCAGAACCGGGCGAACGGGAGGTCGTCAAACGCGTCAACGGCGCGTTCGTCGGGACCGACCTGGAGCCCTGGCTTCGAGAGCGAGGGATCGAGGTCCTCGTCGTCTCCGGTCTGACGACCGACCACTGCGTCTCGACGACGACGCGGATGGCCGAGAACCGCGGCTTCGAGGTCCTCCTCGTCGACGACGCCTGCGCCACCTTCCAGCGGTCCTACGACGGCGACACGTTCCCTGCGGACGTAGTCCATCGGTCCGCACTGGCGCATCTGGACGGCGAGTTCGCCACGGTCGTCGGAACGGCGGCGGTCCTCGATGAAGCCCGCGCCCGATAGCCAGTCCGACACGACTTTGCCCACTGCCCGCGGCCATCCCCTATGAGCGAGAGGCCCCGCTGGCCCGTCCCGCGGAAATACGCTCGCTACTACCTCGAAGCGACGCCGAGTCTGGTCTGGCTTCTCTGCGGGAACGTCCTCGCAGTCCTGGTAGGTGTCCGCTACTACGTCGAGACGATGGTCGACGTGTCGACGTTCCTGTGGCCGCTGTACGCCGACTCGCCCGCGGCGGTGTTCCTGATGGCGCTCTCCGTGGCGACCCTGCTCCCGAACCTCGGTCGGCCGCTCGCCGACGTGCCGCGGAACCGCGCCCTCGCGTACCTGCACACGCTCGCGTTCGTGTGGCTGCTCAAGACCGGGCTCTGGACCGCCGTCGTGCTCCATCTGGGCTTCGACGCGTACTTTCCGGCACCGTGGGCCTACTTCGGCATCCTGTTGACCCACCTCGCGTTCGTCTGGGAGGCGTTCCTGATTCCCCACTACGGATCCACCACGCGCGGCGCGCTCGCGTTCGCGCTGTTCGTCGCACTCGCAAACGATCTGCTGGACTACGGCTTCGGCTATCACCCGCCGATACGAATCGCGCCGAGTCCCGCCCTCGTCGTGGCGACGCTGGCCGTCTCGCTCGGGTCGGTCGCACTCGCCAGCTACTACTTCGACCGGTTATCCAGCGAGAGCGGACGATAAACGCTCTCCTACCCTCTCCCTCGTCGATAACTGCCCCTGAACGATACGAACGAAGGCCGGGATTTTATATGAGAATGCTCGAACCATCGACCGAGATGTGGATACGCCGGATGCTCCTCGTCGGAGCATGTGTGCTCTTGGTGGGGGTAGTGAGTTCGCCAGCCCTCGCAGCGAGCGCGACTGCTGGTCCGGGGAACGAGACGGCCGTCAATTCGACGGCCTTCGGGACAGAGCTGTCGGCGTTCATGCAGGCCAATGCAGGTGAGAGCGAAGATGCCGTGGACGACGGCCTGTGGGAAGCCAACCACGAGTCGAACGGGACCACGAACGTTGCGGCGCGAACAGAGACGCTCTCCCGCCGACTCCAGCGGTTGCAGAGCCAGAGCCAACGCCTCGAATCACGACACGAGAACGGCTCGATGTCCGAAGTCGCCTATCGAGCCCAGGCCAGTCGTATCGCAGCGAAACTCGACGCGCTCCATCGGGCGGTGAACGATACCGAGACGCGTGCAGCCGCTGCGAACAGGACCGTCTCGAATCTCTCGGGCATCCGAACCGAAGCCACGGAACTCGGCAACGGAGATATCGCCGCAGCCACGAGTGGCTTGCAGTCAGTCCGAAAGGGGAAGACTGGGCCGCCCGAATCGGCCGTCGTCGCCGCCGCCGCGAACGGAACAGGGCAGCCAGCAGCTAGTTCAGGGTCCAACGCGGGCCAAAAGGGGAACAACGCCGCCGAGGACGGTGCGGGGAATGCCGACACGGGCTCCGCTCAGGCGGCGGTGAACGCGAGTTCGTCCAACGCTGCACCGAAAGACAGTGGCAAGGCATCCGAAACGTCCCAGCAAAACCGTGATCCCACCGAGAGCAATCAGACCGACCCGAACGGGAACGCGGCCGCCGAGGGACAACACGGACAGAGCGGCGACGCCGGACCGTCGAGCGACCACTCACAGGGCAACGCGGATGCGTCCGAAAGCAGCTCCGGCAGTGAAAACGGAAACGCCGGCGGTCAGTCAGCGGACGCCGCCGACAACTCCGGGAACAGCGACACCGCCGACAACTCCGGGAACAGCGACACAGCCGACAACTCCGGGAACAGCGACACCGCCGACAACCCAGGGGACACCGGCAACGTCGATTGAAATCCGTAGCGAACGTACTTCTTCCACTCCCGCTACCCGACAGCAGCCAGTTACGGCCCCCGACCGAAATGACGACCGACGTGGGAATTACGGCGACGACCGAGTCCTCCTGGCCGGACGACGGTCGTGCGCACTGACCACCCAAACCGCCAAATGGATTTGTACGCGCCACTCCCCTCTGGGAGTATGACTTCGCGACGTGCGTTCCTGACCAGCGTTGCCGCAGTAACTACTGGCGCGCTGGCAGGGTGTTCGGGGACGGACGGGAGTGCGGGAGAGGCAGCGACGGCGACCGAGACGAACGGAGGGACGGACGCCGACGAGTCGTCCAGCACGACCACTGAGTCACCGAAGTCGCTGGCTAACCATCCCGGGACGAAGGGACTGGAGAGTCAACCGGTACTCGGACCGGCACCGGCGGACGCGACGGGCGTCATCGTCGCCTTCGAGGACCCGTCGTGTCCCACCTGTCGGCGGTGGGAACGGGGCACGCTCCCCGAGATCCGGTCGAAGCTCGTCGATCCCGGAACGGTGTCGCTCGTCTTCAGGGGATTCCCCGTCGTGTATCCATGGGGTAAGCCGGCCACGCACGCGTTAGAGGCCACCTTCGAGCGCGACAGCGACGTCTTCTGGGACCTGAAAGACCACTACTACGCCGAGCAGGGGAGCTTCGACTCCGAAAACGTGCTGTCGAAGACGAAGTCGTTCCTGTCGGACACCGACGTCGACGGCGACGCAGTGGTCTCCGACGTCGAGGGCGGGGCGACGAACGACGCGGTGAACCTCGACCTCGACGCAGGGAAAGCCGCGGGCGCTCGGGGCACGCCGACCTTCCTCCTGTTCCGCGACGGCGACTTCCGGACGACGGTCGTCGGCGCGCAGAGCTACAGCGTCTTCGCCAACGCCCTGGGTGTCTGAGATGGCCGTCCGGAATCGACTCCCGACGAGCCGTGCCGACTGGCGGCTGATGGGGCGCACGGCGAGGCTCGTACTGACGATTCCAGGCTACGCCGTGCTCGGCGCGCTCGCGTGGATCGGCGGGCTGGCGCTGTTCGTCTTCGCGCAGAACGTCGACCTCGTCGTGTTCGCGCTCGGGAGCGGCCTCACCACCGAGGCCCGCGTGAGCATCCTGGTCGGCCTGTTCCCCTTCGTCGGGACGGCCTACGACCTCGTTTCGGGGAGCGTGCTGGTCCTCGTCGCGGGACTGGTCGCCGTCGACGTGACGATGGCCGTCTATCACTTCCGCGAGCATCGCGTCTCGATCGAACAGGGCGGCGGCAGCGCAATCGGAGTCCTGCTGGGGACCCTCGGCGCGGGCTGTGCGGCCTGTGGAACGGCGATTCTGGCCGGCCTGCTGTCGCTGTTCGGCGCTGCGGGTCTGCTGACGCTGCTCCCGCTCGACGGACTGGAGTTCTCGCTCCTGGCGGGGGTGGCGCTCGTCCTCTCCATCTACTGGCTGGCCGACGGGATGCGCGGCGGCGAGATCAACGGCTGTCCGATCGATCTCTGACTCAGGCTCCGTCGTCGGTACCGGTCCCGTCACGGGATGCGACCATCCCGTTCGTTCCATCGACCGTCGCGTCGGACGTGACCGTTCGGTCCGAAAGCGTCCGCTGCGGGAAGGGGATCTCGATGCCCTCCTCGTCGAAGGCGCGTTTGACCGCCTGCACGACGCCGGAGATCGCCTGCCACTTCCGCGGCGGCGAGGGGTTGTCGATCCAGAACCGGAGTTCGAGGACGATGGCCGAGTCGCCGAACGCCTTGGGGAGGACCTGCGGCGGCGGCCCGTCGACGACGAGGTCGACGGATTTGATCGCAGTCAGCGCCACCTCCGACGCGTGCTCCGGGTCCGCCTCGTAGTCGATACCCACGTCGAGTGAGAGTCGAAGCCCCCCTCGCTGGGTCCGGTTCGTGACGGCGCTATCTGACACCCTGTCGTTGGGGATGACGACCGACTCGCCGTCGAAGTTCTCCAGGCGCGTGTGGACGATTGTGATGTCCGTAACGACGCCCTCGTGGTCTCCGATCGTGACCCAGTCACCGATGGTGAACGGCCGGGAGAACATCAGCAGGAATCCGGCGATGATGGAGCCGAGCGTCTGCCGTGCCGCCAGGCCGACGACGATACCGAGAAAGCCCGCCCCGACGAACAGCGCGTCGAGGTTGACGTTCCAGACCCCCAACAGGACGAGGGCGGCGAACGACAGCACGACGAGCTGCGTCATCCGCAGGAGGATCTCCTGTTGATGCTGGGTCATCCATCGGACGTCGTTACTGAACCGCGCGATGGAGTCTTTGAGGATCTGGAGCCCCACGTAGGTCCCGAGGACCACGCCTGCCGTCCCGCCGAGTTTTCCGAGGACTGGAGCCGACAACAACGTCCATGCAGCGACGTTACGGACGAGACCGGTCAGGCCCCAGACGACGAGAACGGCCACCGCCGTGACCCCGAGGATGGCTAGCTGGACCGTTCGCAGCACGAGGTCCCCGACCGTCTTCGGGACGTAGTCGCTCACGGCGCTCGTCACGCCACCGAACCGTCCCGTGGCGAATCTAGCGGAGATCGTTCGTTCGGTGCGCCGCAACAGGAACGGCAGGACGACGAGGCTGACGACTAGCCCAGCCAACAGCAGCCCGACGCTGACCGCGATGCGGGTCTCGGTCGTGACGAACCCCTCGAGCGTGGTTCGGAGATCCGCAATCGTCGGCATCGTCAGCTGGGCGAGCATGTAACCCAGTGTGGGATCATCCGCCTTTGGCGTTGTGTTCGAGAGAAACAGAACGTGTCAGTTCGGTATTCGGTCGAAGAAGCGACGGAACGCTGCCGCTCAGACGCCGCGACCCTGCAGCTTCTCTTCGTCCGGCAGGTCGACGTTGGCGTCGCCCTTCATGCTCTTGCCGAGGTTGCTGGCGATGTCTGCCAGTTCTTCGGGGTCGTCCCAGTTGTTGACCGCTTCGACGATGGCGTTGCCCATCTCGCGGGGGTTCTCGGCACCGAAGATGCCGGAGCCGACGAAGATGCCGTCGCATTCGTGGTGCATCATGAGCGCCGCGTCGGCGGGCGTCGCGATGCCGCCGGCCGCGAAGTTCACGACGGGCAGGCGACCGCGCTCGGCCGTGTCGTGGACGAGGTCGGCAGGTGCCTCGTTCTCGCGGGCCCAGCGTTCGCGCTCTTCGTGGGTCATGCCCTGGAGTTCGCGAATCGCACCCTTGATGGTGCGCTGGTGGTGGACGGCCTGATTGACGTCGCCAGTGCCGGCCTCGCCCTTCGTTCGGATCATCGCCGCGCCCTCGTCGATGCGGCGCAGGGCCTCACCGAGGTTGCGCGCGCCGCAGACGAACGGTGCAGTGAATCCGCGCTTGTCGATGTGGTACTTGTCGTCGGCGGGCGTGAGGACCTCGCTCTCGTCGATCATGTCGACGCCGATTGCTTCCAGAATCTGCGCCTCCTTCGTGTGGCCGATCCGGGACTTGCCCATCACCGGAATCGACACCTCGTCGACGATCTCCGAGACGTCCGCGGGGTCGGCCATCCGCGCGACGCCGCCGCGCTTGCGGATGTCCGCCGGCACGGCTTCGAGCGCCATGACGGCCACAGCGCCGACGTCCTCGGCGATGCGGGCCTGTTCGGGGTTCACGACGTCCATGATGACGCCGCCCTTCTGCATCTTCGCGAAGCCGCGCTTGACCAGTTCCGTCCCGCGCTGGAGGTCTTCCAGGTCGGTTTCCGTAGTCATTTGCTGGCGGCTAAGAATCGCTGTTACTTAACGCGTGTCCTTTGGGAGACAGCGGCGCACCAGCGTCCCAGCAGTCGGCCGACCGTGACGGTTTTGCCACCGCCAGCCCTCGGCATCGGTATGTCCACGAGCGGGGTCGGTCGGCGCATCGAACGTCTCGTCGCGCGCTACTTCGACGCAGTGCTGCCGGAGGACGGCGACCTACCACGGTACGTCGCACCGCTACCCAAGTGGCTCGAAGACCTCGGGCTGCGGCTGGCCTGGCCCATCGTCCTCGTCAACCTCGCCGGCACCCTGTTCGGCTTCTGGTACTACCGCTTCCAGCTGGCCGCGACGCCGCCGGCCGCCTGGGTGGTCGTTCCCGACAGTCCGGTCGCGACGCTGTTCATCGCGCTCTCGCTGGCCGCCTGGAAACTCGATTACGACGTGGGCTGGCTGCACGTGCTGGCGTTCTTCGGTTGTCTCAAGTTGGGTCTGTGGACGCCGTACGTCCAGCTGGCGCTCAACGGCGTCGGGTCCATCGCGCTGTGGATGTACTGGTTCCTCGTCCTCAGTCACCTCGCGATGGGCGTCGAGGCGTTCCTCATCCACCGCTACGCCTCGTTCTCGGTCGGGAGCGTCGCCGTGGCCGTCCTCTGGTACGGCTTCAACGACGTCGTCGACTACTTCTGGCCCATCGTCGGCGAGTACCACCACACGACGCTCCGCGCGGAGTTCGACTTCGCGACGGCGTCGGTGAACCACGCGATTCCCGCTCACGACCTCGCCGCGGCCGCTGCGGTGACGCTGACGCTCGTCGCGACGTTCCTCGCGCTGGCGACGCGCGTGGAGAAGGTCAAACGGGCCTGATGCTCTCTACAGGTCCGGCTCGCTCTGTTCGTGCGCGCGCACCCACAGTTCGCCGATGCGCGACAATCGCGTCCGGTAGGACTTCCCGTGTTCCTCCTGCTCGATGTAGCCCTTCCCGCCGGGACCGAGGCGGTCGACGTTGTAGATGACCTTCGAGCGGAAGCTGTCCGTGTACTCCTCGCCGAGTTCGCGTGCGAGGCTCTGTGCGAGTTCGCTCACGCTCTCGAACTCGCCGTGCTCGCCGAGCGTGAACAGGATGACCTCCTCGAACGGCTTGACGTTCGAGAACGACGCGACGGGGAGTTCGATGATGTGGCGGCCGCCGATCTCCTTCGCGCCGATGGTCGTCCCGCGCTCGTCGAACTCGCTGAGGAGGTCGCGGGCGCTCTCGACGCGCTCGGTCACCCGGTCGTCGTCGCTCTCCGCCGCGAGGTCGGCCAGCAGGTCGGTCTGTTTCTGGAGTTCCTCGGCGAGTTCGGTCTCCAGGTACTTCTCGGGGACCGTGTAGTAGGTGTGGATGCGGTCGCGGTCCTCCTGGCGCTCGACCATGATGGAGTGGGCGGCCGTCGCGAACGCGAAACTGACCGTCCGGGGCATCGCGGAGATGTTGACCCACACCTCGCCCTCGCTGTCGAGCTGGTCGTTGATGAGCTCGAACGCCTGCTCGAAGGCGGCGTCGTAGTCGTAGACGTCCTCGACGACGAAGCGCTCCGTCTCCGCGCCGAGGAGGTTGCGGAAATCCTGTTCGAGCTTCCGGGCGAGTCGCTGGGAGTACTCGACGTTCGCCTCCGAGCCGACCGCCCCCTCCAGCAGGATGACGCGGTCGACGTGGAGGTGGTCCCGGACGAGCGGCGCGATGAGCCGGTCGTAGTCGAAGCCGACCGGGACGATGTGGGTCTGCATACGTGAGAGGTGGGACTGGCCGTCACATAAAGGACCAGTCTCGCGACCACCCGCTCGACGACGCCGGACGAGTGACCCCTTCGCTTACTCCTCCGTCGTGTCGATTCCCAGCGCCTCGTTCAGCCCGCAGAAGCACGTCGTCGCGTTGAACCCGAGTCCGAGCGCGCCGACGACGGCGAGGAGCCCGGCTTTCCGGTTGCCGTTTCCGAGCGCCCGCACTGCGACGACGGCGAGGACGACGGCGAGCACTGCGCGGACGAGACGGTCGCGACCACCGACGTTCGTGAGAGACATCGCATTCGGGTACGCACCGGAGGACTGTATTTTCTTGCCTCCCGCCGACAGGCGATGGACCGCTCTCGTCTCTAGTCAGCGACCTCGCCGTCGACGACGTACACCGACGCGTCCTCGCGCGGGTGAGCGGACGTCACGGCCGATACGCCGACGGTGAGGACCAGCCCGAGGAGCATCCCGACGACAGCGGGTTCCCACCCGAGGTAGTACTGCGCGGGGTTCGAGACGAGGAAGACGTTCGCGAGGTAGAACACCTGACTCCCGAGGACGCCCGCGAACATCCCCGTCCGGGTCGTTCCCGTCCAGTAGAGCGCGACGATGACGGGCAGGGCGAGCTGTGCGAACCCGCCGAACGCGGTGTCGCCGATCTCGACGAGCGTGCCCGGCGTGAACAGGCTCGCGACGAACGCGAGCGTGGCGAACACGACGACGCCGACGCGGCCCAGCAGGTCCTCGCGGTCGGCGTCACCGCCGAGCGGCCGATAGAGGTCGCGCGTGAGATACGACGACCCGGAGAGGAGCATCGAGTCGCTCGAGGACATCATCGCGGCCATCGCGCCGGCGATTACGAGCGCGGCGAACCACGTCGGGGTGTACGCTTCGAGCAGCGCGGGGACGACGTTGCCGTTCTCCGGCACCTGGACGCCCAGTCCAGCGGCCCACGCACCGAGCATGAACGCGGGAACGAACAAAAGGAGGACGAGCACCGGCCAGAGCGTGAACGTCTGCTTGAGCACGCGCTTCGAGCGCGCGACGAAGAACCGCTGATTGATCTGCGGGAACATCGTGACGCCGAAGGCGATGCTGATCGCGGTCGAGAGCATCCACTGGGCGGAGTAGAGTCCGCCGCCGAGCGCGAGGAACTCGGGGTTCGTCTCGGCGAGCGCGTTCGTGGCCGCGCTTGCCCCGCCGGCCTCGGCGAGGACCCAGGCGACCGCCGCCCAGACGAGCGTGAGCATGAACAGCCCTTGCATCGTATCGGTCCAGGCGACGCCGCGGAGCCCCGAAACGACGACGTAGAGGATCATGAAGAGCGTGATGCCGCCGGCACCGACCCAGAACGGGACCGCGCCGTTCGTGAGCCCGACGACGGCCTGACCCGCGCCCTTCTGCTGGAGCATCACGTACGGGAACAGCCAGAAGATGCTGATGAGCGCGACGATCACCCGGAGCGCGGGCGAACCGAAGCGGTCGCCGAGCATCTCGCCGAGCGTGAGATAGCCGTGGCGGCGGCCCAGCAACCACTGCTTGTAGCCGACGAGGTACCAGAGGACGGCGAAGATGATGCCGTCCATCAACCCCATGACGAGGATCCACTCGGGGCCGGCGGCGAAGGCGAGGTTCGGGCCCCCGAAGAAGGTGAACGCCGAGAGCAGCGTCGCGAACGTCGTGAACAGCAGGACGACCGTCCCGAGCGTTCGGCTGGCGAGGTAGTAGTCCTCGGCGGTTCGGTCGGTGAGCCTGTAGGCGACCGCTCCGACGACGAGCGTCGCGACGAGGTAGGCACCGACGATACCCAGCTGAAGGGTCGTCTCAGTCACCCCGGCTCACCCCGCGTTCGACGAACACGCCCCACCCGGAGCGCGCGAACACCGCGAAGACCGCCGCGGCAAGACACATCCACCCGACGTGCCACCAGAGCCAGATGGGGAGGCCGAACGCCACCGCGTCCGACCGCCAGAGGAACCACGGAATGGCGAGTGCCGTCAGTACGAGAGCGACGACAGCCCACAGCAGCGACGGCTTCGAAACGGTCATCGTTGGAGTACGTAGTCCGGGAAGACCCCTTAGAAGTGACGAACCTCGGCTCACGACCGCGTCGAGCGCGTGTCGGTCGCGTCGAAACCACGGGCTGGACCCGTCGAGAGCTCGACTAGAGGCTTCGTCGCATTGAATGACATTCTGTAGCAAATGATTTATGATACCACATTCAGAATAACCAACAGTATGAGCACTGACGAGCCATCCAGCAGCACGGAGCACCACGGCCACGAGCACCACGAAGTAGAAGGGCCGGGCTATCCGACGCCGGCAGCGATGCGAACCGAATCCGAACGCGAGAAGACCGCGTTCGTGATGGCCCCCAGAGTTGGGATGCAGAACGACGGACACGACCTCGTCGGCGTCGTCGACGTCGACCCGGACTCGGAAACCTACAGCGAGATCATCGACACCGTCGAGATGCCGAACAAAGGTGACGAACTCCATCACTTCGGCTGGAACGCCTGTTCGTCGTCGTGTCACGCCGAGGGACTCGCCCGCCAGTACCTCGTCGTCCCCGGCCAGCGCTCCTCGCGTATCCACGTCATCGACGCCGAGGACCCGCGGAATCCGGAGATGGTGAAAGTCATCGAACCCGAGGAGGTGTTCGAACACGACCTCTCGGCACCACACACCGTCCACTGCGTGCCCGGTGGGAAGATCGTCATCAGCATGCTGGGCGACGCCGAGGGGGAACTCCCCGGCGGCTTCCTCCAGCTCGACCAGGACGACTTCTCCATCGACGGCCACTGGGAGGCCGACCGCGGCGCGATGGAGATGAACTACGACTACTGGTACCAGCCGCGCCACGACGTGCTGATCTCCAGCGAGTGGGCCGCGCCGAACACCTACTACCCCGGCTTCGACCTCGACGACGTCGAGGCGGGCAAGTACGGCGACAGCATCCACGTCTGGGAGTGGGAGGACCGCGAGCACGTCCAGACCCTGGAGTTCGGCGAGCAGGGCCACATTCCGCTGGAAGTGCGGATGAGCCACAACCCCGAAGAGACCCAGGGCTACGTCGGCGCGGCGCTGTCCTCGAACGTCATCCGCTTCTGGGAGGCCGACGACGGCTCCTGGGACTGGGAGGTCGTCATCGATGAGGACGCCCGCGAACACGAAGACTGGGACATGCCCGTCCCGCCGCTCATCACGGACCTCCTGCTGTCGCTCGACGACCAGTACCTGTTCTTCGCGAACTGGCTCCACGGCGACGTCCGGATGTACGACGTCAGCGACTCCGCGAATCCGCGGCTGGTCGACCAGGTGTGGGCCGGCGGGCTGTTCGGCGACCGGCAGTCGATCCAGGGCGAGCCCATCCGCGGCTCGCCGCAGATGCTCCAGCTCTCCCGGGACGGCAAACGGCTCTACTGGACGACCTCGCTGTTCTCCTCGTGGGACAACCAGTTCTTCCCGGACATCGCGGAGGAGGGGTCGCTGATGCTCAAAGCAGACGTCTACCCCGACGAGGGACGGATGGAACTGGACGAGGAGTTCCTCGTCGACTTCGGCGACGCACCCGGCGGCCCGGCGCGCGCCCACGAGATCCGCTGGCCGGGCGGGGACTGCACGAGCGACGTCTGGCGATAGCGGAATGGACTCGGACGCCGACTCGTTCGCCGTCGAACTCGTCTGGGCGGACGGCCGGAGCGAGACGCTGACCGTCGCACCCGACGAGGTGATCCTCGACGTCGCGGCGGCTTCGGACGTCGCCCTTCCGTACGGCTGTCGCTTCGGTGCCTGCGCGACCTGTACCGGGAAGGTCGTCCACGGTTCGGTCTCGCACGTGAAGCCGCCGCGCGGGCTGAAGGAGTCGGCACTCGACGAGGGCTACGCACTCCTCTGCGTCGCGACGCCGACGACCGATTGTCGGGTCCGCGTCGGGCACGAGATTCAGGCCGCCGTCGTCGGGACTCCGTGGAAGTGATCCGATGTCGACTCCACCGCGTCGGAGCGTCGTCCTGCTCTGCGTTCTCGCGTTCGCCGTCGAGCGGGTAGCGGCACACGGAACGGCATCGGGCAGCGGCATCCCGCTGCTATCGGTACTCGTCGCCTCCGCCGCCGTCGGCGTGGCGAGCGGCCTCGGCGCGATATACTGGCGACCACAGCGCGTGACGCGAGTCCTGACCCGGCGACGGGTGACGGTCCTCCTCGCAATCGGCCTGACCCTCCTGGGAATCGTCTACCTCGCACCCGTCGTCCTCGACCGTCCCGTTGTCGCGCTCGTCGGCGGCTCGCTTGGATTGAGCGCCGCCTGGTCGCTGCCACATCGGCACGCGTCGACGGCCTCCGCCGGCCATCACGCCACGAGCCTGACGGCCGCGCTCGGCGTGCATCGGTCCGTCGAGGGAATCGTCCTCGCGACCGGCGGTATCGCCGGTGGGTCGCTCGGGACGGCGGCGCTCGTCGTGATCACCGCCCACGCCGCGGCCGAGACTGCACTTATCGGCGGCGTCCTCTCGGCAGACGGCCACGCTCGGCGCGCCGTAACCGTCGTCGTCGCGATACAGGGGTGCTTTCTGGCGGCAGCCGTCGTGACCGCAGTCGCATCGCTCGTCCTCCCCGCCCTCGTTCGAGCGGGCGTGCTCGCACTCGTCGCCGGGGTACTCCTGTTCGTCGGTCTCCAAGAGTGTCGACAGTGCTACCTCGACGTCCGGACGTCGCCGCCCTGAAGTTCCGCGGGGCCGTCGACGGGTTCCGGAACGGCCACTCAACGATAAGCATTTGGGCTGTGACAACTTAGTTTCGGTGTCCATGCGTTACGTCATGGCTTCGTCATCAGCCAATCAGTCCATGCGTCACGTGATGGCAGCATCATCATCCAGCCCCGACCAGGGGCAGTTCATCCATGCACGATTCAGCGAAGTACCTCATTCACGCGAACATCACGGCCAACGGGGTGGTAGAGCGCAGTGACGTCGTCGGGGCCGTCTTCGGGCAGACAGAAGGACTGCTCGGCGACGAACTCGACCTCCGTGACCTGCAGGACTCCTCGAAAGTCGGCCGCATCGACGTTCAGATCACCTCCGAGGGCGGCCAGTCGTTCGGCCACATCACCATCGGCAGCCGACTCGACAAGGTCGAGACCGCCATCCTCGCAGCCGCACTGGAGACCATCGACCGCGTCGGACCCTGCCGGGCCACCGTCGAGGTCATCGAACTCGAAGACGTCCGGTCCGCCAAGCGGAAGGCCGTCGTCGAGCGCGCGACCCAGCTCCTCGCCGACTTCGAGGACGCCAGCCTCGACAGTCAGGACCTCGTCGAACAGGTCCGAGAGAGCCTCCGCGTCGAGGACATCACCGAGTTCGCCGAGCTACCGGCCGGGCCGCGGGTCGCCGACAGCGACGCGATAATCGTCGTCGAGGGGCGGGCGGACGTCCTCCGCCTCCTGCGGTACGGCATCAAGAACGCCGTCGCCGTCGAGGGAACCGACGTCCCCGAGGCAATCGCGGAGTTGACCCAGGACCGGACGGTGACGACCTTCCTCGACGGGGATCGCGGCGGCGACCTCATCCTGAAAGAGTTGTCGCAGGTCGGTGACGTGGACTACGTCGCGCTCGCACCGAACGGGAAGTCAGTCGAGGACCTCTCCCGCGGCGAAGTACTCAGCGCGCTCCGGGAGAAGGTCCCCTACGAGGTCGTCGCCGACGCCGGAGAGCCGCTGCGCTCCATCGCCGCGACGGACGGCAGCGCCCGGCCAGCCCCACCCGAAGCAGAGTCGAACGCGGAGGCGTCGTCGGAGACGGCGACGACCGACCCGGTGGCCACGCGGACTTCGGACGGTCCGACGGCGACTGAACCAACGGACCCGGCGGACGACGTGGCCGATTCGGGTTCCGAAACGGGTGCAGAGGTCGAATCCGAACCGCCCGACTCGGACGAACAGTCCGGTGAGACGACGGCGGACGAGACGGCAGCCGACGGGCCAGCCACGACGCTCGCCGGCCACGTCCAGGCCGTCATCGACGCAGAATCGGGGACCGTCCGACTGCTCGATCCGTCCTTCGACGTACTGGACGACGCGGAGTCGTCCGCGGCCTTCGACGCCGTCGCCACCGCGGACACCGTCCCCGCGACGGTGGTTCTCGACGGCGAACTCGAACAGCGACTCCTCGACGTCGCCGCCCAGCGCGGCGTCGAACAGGTCGTCGCTCGCAGCGAGGGCGAGTTCGTGAAACGGCCGACCGACGTTCGCGTCCGGACGGCGGACGACTTCTAGAGGTGCCTGGAGAGGAGGAGTCCGTCTCCGCCGTCCGCGTAGTGGTCGGGCACCCGTTCGAGCACCGCGAACCCGTGGTCGGCGTAGAACGACTGCGCCCGCTCGTCGTCCGCACGAACCGTGAGCCGAACCTGCTCGCGACCGCGCTCGGACAGCCGAGAGAGGAGCGCCTCCATGAGCGTGGAGCCGTAGCCCTGTCCCTGCTCGGATGGGGCGACGGCGAACTCGGCGACGTAGGCGGTTTCGTCGTCGGCGATCACCAGCGCGTAGCCGACCGGCCGGTCGGTCTCGACGAGGAGGCACAGCGGCGGCCCGTCCAGAGCCAACTCCAGTAGCTCCGGCCACTGTTCGTCCAGTGCTGCCGTCTGGATCGCACTCAGTCGCGGCCGGTCGTCGGCGACTGCCTCGCGGACGGTGGTCATAGTGCGACGAGCCCGGTCGCGAGAGCGAGGAGTGCGCTGACGATGGCCGCAGCGAGCGTCGCCAGGAGATTGACGGTCTGATTGCCCACGTACCGTCCTTCGAACGTCGCACCGAGAAGGCTATCCACGGTCATGCCCGCGACGCCGGCCGCGACGATGACACCGGCACCGAGCGCGGTGACGCGCACGAACATCTCGAGCGCGATGATCGCAATGAGGGACGCACCCGCGAGCCCAGCGAGTTCGCCCTGCCAGGTGACGCCCCCGTCCGTTCCGGGGTCGACCGGCCGGAGCGTCGTGATGAGCCGCGGATTCTCGTAGAGGCCGCCGATCTCGCTGGACAGCGTGTCGCTCATCGCGGCGGCGACCGACCCCGCGAACGCGAACAGAAACAGCGTCTCCGGGAGCATCGTGTGGCTCGGACTCGCCGCCGCAGCGAGCACCGCGAACAGCGCGACCAGCGAGTTCGCCAGGACGTTCCCGCTCCCGCGAGCCCCCTCGTTGTCCTCGGCCAGCCCGAGGTCCTGCTTCCGGTCGTAGCGGAACTTCGTCGAGAGCCCGCCGATGCCGAAGAACGTGATGAGTATCAGGAACCACCCGTAATCGCCGAGGACGATGGTGAGCAGTCCGAGGAAGACGCCGGTGAGCATCCCCGGCACCGATGCCGTTTCCATCGCGTAGGAGAGATAGCCCAGCGCGAACGTCACCGCCAGCGCGACGACGATTCGCGTCGACGAGACGTGCAGCGGCAGGTCCGAGAACAACCACAGCAGCAATGCGATGGAGACCATCACGAGCGGGTCGTCGCGCTCGAACAGCACCGACCGCAACAGCGCCCCCAGGATGCCGCCACTGACCGCGAAGAAGACCGCCAGTGGCCAGTAGACGGTCCCACCAGTGGCGAGCACGATGACGAACTGCCCGAGCGTTCCAGCGACGGTTCCGGCCGCGACGAACCCACCGGTGGCGACGATGGGTTCGGGACGGACCGACCTGACGAGTTGGCCACCGAGGTTCCCGTAGCCGAGCACGAGCACCGATGCGACGTAGACCGTCAGGTCCAGTTCGAACCGCACGGCGAGCAGCGCGAGGCCGGCCGCGGCCAGCGAGAAACTCCCGAGTCCGTAGAGCCTGCCGTCGCGGCGGTCACCCGGTCGGGCGAACAGTTCGAATAGCGTCCCCTCCCTGACGCCGTAGAGCGCGAACAGCGCGACGAGCGCGAACGGAACCGCCGCCACGACGGCAGCGAGCGTCCCGTCGGCCACCCGGGGGGCGAACGGGACGAGGAGTGCCAGCGTCCCCACCCCCGCGAAAGCGGCCGCCCGCCGGACTGTAGAGGTCACGACCGAGCGATTCCGGCGAGAACTACTTACCCTTTCCGAAGCCCGGGAGGAGTCGTGACATTTAGGACGCTACCGCGGCAACCCAGCCACAGTGCGGTTGTACGATAGCTATCTCGCCGCCCGCCTCCGATACAGCGATGCAGCCCTCCCCGAACGCGTCGCCGTCGTCATCACCGAGCGCGATCTGCTCGAACCCGGTGCCTACGAGACGCTCGAGCAGTTCTTCGAGTGGGCGTTCGAGTACGGGACCGACCACGTCGTCGTGTACGTGAGCGTCCTCGACGAGAAAGCGACGCCGACGCTCCGTCGCCAGCTCGAAGCCGTCGACGCACCGGCCGAACTCGCCGTCCGCGGCCCCGACGACGACGAGCCTGCCGAGACTCCCATCCAGGTCGCCGTCGGACTCGGCGGGAAACACGAGTTCGCGACCGCCGTTCGCGGGCTCGCGACCGAGGTGGCTGCCGGCGACCTCGCCCCCGACGACATCGACGAGAGCGACGTCGAACGCAGACTGGTCTTCCCTGCCGCTCCGGACCTGATCATCAAGACCGGGGCCGAGCGGCTCTCCGATTTCATGATCTGGCAGTCCGTCTACTCCGAGCTGTACTTCACCGACGTCAACTGGCGCGACTTCCGCAAACGCGACTACCTACGTGCGCTGCGGGACTACCAGAACCGACAGCGTCGGTTCGGTCGGTGAGAGCGGGACCTCGTGCGGTCTAATCCGCCGCGGGTTCCGGGTCTGACTCCTCTTCGAGCGCCTGCCGCTCGCTGGTCGGCAGGTACTCTTTGAACCGCTGGAGGATGGACCGCGCCTCGTCCAGTTCAGCCTCACCGAGCGCGCGAACGAGCGCGAGCGCCCTGCGAGCCTTCGTCTTCCGCCAGGAGGCCTCGCGGTGTTCGTAGGTTCGGATCGACCGCAGGAAGTCAACCTTCCGGAACTCCGGCCAGTACGGGGTACAGAAGTACACGGCCGCTTCGTTACCGTTGGCGCGCCACGGGAGGAAGTTGCTCGTCCGCTCGGCGCCACCGGTCCGGATGATGAGGTCCACGTCCCGGACGGGCCCGTCGTAGAGGGACTCCCGAACGGTATCGACGTCGATGTCCTCGGGAGCGAGGTCGTCGCGATCCACGGCGCGGGTGACCTCACGGGCAGCCCCGAGGAGTTCCGCACGACCGCCGTAGGCCAGCGCGATGTTCAGGTAGAACTGGTCGTAGCCAGCCGTCTGCGATTCCGCGTACTCGACCGCATCTCGCACCCGCCCCGGGAGCTTCTGCGTCTCTCCGATGGCCCGAATCCGTATCTCGGAGTCGTGCACGCGGTCTGCGTCGGCGAACTCGTAGAGCTTCTCCTCCATGAGGTCGAACAGCGCCTCCCGTTCGTGTTCGGGGCGGTCGAAGTTCTCCGTCGAGAACGTGTAGAGCGTCAGCTCTTCGACGCCGAGCTGGTCGCACCAGTTCAGGACCGCTTCCGTCGTCTGTGCACCTTCGCGATGACCGTCCGTCTTGTCGGCCCCTTGCTCGTCGGCGTAGCGTCTGTTCCCGTCCTGAATCACGGCGACGTGGGAGGGTGCGCCCGACAGCTCCCAGAGGAGCAACCGCTCGTAGAGACGAACGGGGAGCTTCGACAGCCGGTCTCTCATTATCGGATTGATTTCAGTCCGTAGATATGAGCTTTGCGTTACGAATAGCTTCGGACTACCCGCAAGCTTATATGCGGTGGAATCCTTCGTTCATATGTAATGGCGACCGGTACGGTTGACTTCTTCAACGACACTGGCGGTTACGGCTTCATCGACACTGACGACGCGGACGACGACGTGTTCTTCCACATGGAAGACGTCGGCGGTCCTGACCTCGAAGAGGGGCAGGAGGTCGAGTTCGACATCGTCGAAGCGGACAAAGGCCCGCGAGCGGATAACCTCAAGCGTCTGTGATCACGATGGCGAAAGGAAAAGTCGACTTCTTCAACGACACGGGCGGGTACGGCTTCATCGACACTGACGACGCAGACGACGACGTGTTCTTCCACATGGAAGATGTCGGCGGTCCTGACCTCGAAGAGGGGCAGGAGGTCGAGTTCGACATCGTCGAAGCGGACAAAGGCCCGCGAGCAGAGAACCTCAAGCGCCTGTAAGGCGTTTCGAACACCATTCTTTCGGACTACCGGCTAGCGGCAGCGCCGGGATACCGTGAGACGTATTACGCGCGCTCGGCGAACTACCTGCAATGAGCGAGGAGACCATCGACAACGACCTCTACCAGCGGACACAGCGCCTGCTCGAACCCGGCGACATCGAACTCGTCGGTGCCATCGTCCACACCGACTACGACAGCGGTCAGGAGGCCGAGCTGCATCAGGCGACGCTGGAGGTCGGCGACGTGATCGCCGACTACGCCGTCGGCGAAGACACGTACGTCTACTCGGGTAACGACGACCCCGATTTCGGCGTCAACCAACATCAGGGGCGGACGCTCGACGGCGACGAGTTCGTCTGGGAATGTCAGCAGTTGCTCCGGGAGGAGACCTTCGACGTGGTCTTCTACTACGAAGCGGACGTCGACCAAGACAGTCTCATCGAGGACGTTCGCGACGCTGGCTACACCGTCGTCGGCGTCGACAGCCCGTAGGGCGATGATTCCGCTGCTGCACGACTTCACCGGGACGAACGTCCTCGTCTTCGGCGGGGGTCGGGTCGGTGCTCGGAAAGCGAGGCGATTCGCCCGCGAAGCGGACGTGACGGTCGTCAGTCCGACGTTCACCGACGCCGATTTCGGCGGGGCCGAGCGCGTCAGTGCGGCCCCGAGTGCCGACGACGTCTCGACGTGGTTCGACCGCGTCGACCCTGCACTGGTCGTCGCAGCCACGGACGACGCCGACCTCAACGAACGCATCGAGCGACAGGCACGAGACCGGAACGTCCTCGTAAACCGAACCGACACGCACGGTGACCGCGACCACGGGAGCGTTGTCGTCCCAGCCACCGTCCGCGAGGACCCCGTCGTCGTGGCCATCGCGACAGGTGGCACGAGCCCCGCGCTGAGCAAACACCTCAGACAGCGACTCGAGGCGGAACTCGCCGGCGTCGGAGAGATGGCGACGCTCACCGCCGACCTCCGCGAGCGATTGCAGGAGGACGGCGTCCCCTCGGAAATCCGCCACGAGGCCGTCAGCGGTGTCGTCAATTCCAGCCGTGTTTGGAAGACTTTAGATAGTGGCGACACGAACGTTCGTCAAGTAGCGGCAGAAGTGGTTGAAGAAGTGACAGGTGATTCGGAGTGACGATAGGGACTGGCGTCATCACGGGTGTAAGCATCTCCCACGAGCGCGCGAGCGTCGACGAAATCGACGCCGCGGCCGTGGACAGTCAGCGCTACGGCGTCGAAACCCTCCTGTCGACCGACGGCATCGAGGAAGCTGTCGTTCTCCAAACCTGCAACAGGACCGAAGCGTTCGCCGTCGCGACGGACCACGAGGTCGGACTCGACGCACTGACTCTCTTCACCGACGCAGTCGGCGAGAGCGCCACCATGGACCTCGGTCACGAGGAGAGTCTGCGGCATCTGATGCGCGTCGCATCCGGGCTCGAATCGTTCGTCCTCGGCGAAGACCAGATCCTCGGGCAGGTGCGCGACGCCTACGAAGACGCCCGCGCCGTCGGTGGCATCGGTCCCCTGCTGGAAGAGGCCGTGACGAAGGCCATCCACGTCGGCGAGCGCGCTCGGACGGAGACCGCGATCAACGAGGGCGTCGTCTCGCTGGCCAGTGCTGCCGTCCGCATGGCGGAACAGGAGCGCGGCGTCGAGGGCGAAACCGCACTCGTCGTCGGTGCCGGAGAGATGGGGCGGCTCGCGGCGAAGTCACTCGCCGAATCCGTGGGGCGCGTCATCGTCGCCAACCGAACCATACCCCACGCGGAGCACATCGCCGAAACGGTCGACGTCGACGCCTCGGCCATCGGACTGGAGTCACTCGAGGACGCCGTCGACGACGCGAGCATCGTCATCTCCGCGACCGGCAGTCCGGACACCGTCTTCGACGCGGACGCGTTCGCGGACGCGGGTGAGACGCTCGTGCTCGACATCGCCCAACCTCGAGACGTACCACCGGCAGCGGACTCGCTCGCAGCGGTCACCGTCTACGACCTCGACGACCTCGAATCGGTGACCCAACAGACCCGTCGTCAGCGCCGTGCCGCGGCCGAGCGCGTCGAGGCGATGATCGACGACGAGTTCGAACACCTCCTCACTCGGTACAAGCGAAAGCGCGCGGACACCGTCATCTCCGCGATGTACGAAAGCGCGGAGCACATCAAATCGCGAGAACTCGACACCGCACTCGGGAAGTTGGACGACCTCGACGACGACCAGCAGGAGATCGTCGAGTCGATGGCCGACGCCATCGTCAATCAGCTCCTCGCCGCACCGACGCGAAGCCTTCGCGACGCCGCCGAGGACGACGACTGGACGACCATCAACACCGCACTGCAATTGTTCGACCCCGAGTTCGGCCCCGACGACGTCGCCATCGAACCGGCGGAGTTCGTCGACGTCGGTAAACAGGAGAACGCTGACACCGTGACGGTCGCTCAGGAACAGCTGGACGACTAGAACGCGACGTAGAGTAGCACGTAGACGACGATTCCCAGAGCGAACGAGACGAGCCACAGCGTCGCCGCCACCCGGCCGAGCCGCGGATGCAGCGTCTCCGAGAGTTCACTGACCGGCCTGGTCGCAGCGAGCAGGAGGACGTAGTACAACAGCGGGATGCACAGCACCGCCAGCGACATGTGGACGATCAGTATCGGCAGGTAGACGTACTGCTCGACGACTGCTGGTCCCGCGAACGACGTCGTCCCCTCGACGACGATTCGGTAGAGGTACAGCAGCAGGAACGTCGCGAACAGGACGACGCCGGTGAGCATCGCCCGACGGTGCCGCTCGACGTTTCCGCGGCGAATCGCGCGCCATCCGAACCCGATGACGCCGAGCGCGAGCAGACTGAGTCCCGCGTTCACGGGCGGAATGGCGTCGAGGACGGCGTCGGAGGCGTGTGGAACCGCCGTCGCCGGAATCCTTCCCAGTGCCGCCCCGAACACCAGCGCGAGCGAGACGAGCGACAGAACCGCTGTGAGTGCCGGGACGTGCTCGCGAGCCTGAACGGTCATACCCGACTGTAGCGACTCGTCCACCAATCCGGTTTCGGTCTCGACGCCGTCGCTGGTCGGGTGAAAAAACGAGAATGGGGGGTCGCGACGTTATGCGTCAGGACCTTCGCCAGTACCGAGCGTGGCGGAGGTGTCGCCTTCCTGTGCCTCGTAGACGACCTTCAGCTCGTAGGTGTCCTTCACCGGGGCGTAGACGTACGCTCCCGCGTTGATATCGCTCTGCAGGGTGTAGCCGTTGTCATTTTCCGAGGAGCTATGGAAGTCCTGTTTACCAGCATCCGACCAACGATTTTCGTTGTTCAGATTTAGCCAACGGGTATTCGTTTCGACCCCCTCAGGGCTACTTCCAGTGCCGATTTCGTCTTGGATATCCGATGGTGTTGCATATCCCGTCCCACGTACGTACAGTTCAGCAGCTGAAATCGGATCACCGCCGTCATGGGTGATCTTAACGTATCCGTCACCGTCGTTCGATGCTCCGGGTTCCTCGTACTGGAAGTCGAAGCTCGCTTTCGGCGTGTTCTGCTGTGCTTCCTGTCCCACACCCAGGACGAACGACGCGATGACGGCCGCCAGGATGACCGTGATGGCGACCATCAGGATGACGCCGATGACCGGCGACACCGCGTCGTCGTCCGTGAATAGCTCTTTCAGTTTCATGGTTGGTAGATACCCGAGCGCGAACCGCCATGGGGAGTCCACTGCAATGGGGGTAGACTCCGAATGGATCGTCCCACCCTCTGTGGTCCGCGTCGAGTACTCGTTTCCATCTCTACTATCCACTAAACTTAAACTAGTACATCGTTCAACCGACTCAAGAATTGCTTGAACCGACTCAAGAACTGCCTGAAAAAGTCGAACCGGTCCCTGGTGTGTTTTCAGGAATCGAAACCACCTGTTTGAGTGGTCCGAGACGGTCACCGAGGCCTCTCAGATACTGGAGTTCGCCAGTACCGACGTGGTGCCAGCCAGATGTGGCGAGGCACGTGACCTGACGAGCAGCCTCAGTCGTCCGCGGGAACTTCCGGCGGCACGTCCTGTTGTTCGATCTTCATTTCCTCGCCGGTGTAGGTGTGATAGACCGCGGAGAACGTGAACGTCACTGCGATGAGCGACGCCCACGTGAGGTCGGAGAGCAGTGTGAACGGGTAGATTCCGGTCCAGAGCGCGACGACGAGCGCGCTACTGATCGCGCCGAGCGAGAGGTAGTACTCGCGCCACGGGAACTCGTCGTCCGGGACGACCTCCAGATAGACGGTCAGTTCGTCGGTATACGGCGTCCGGGAAACGACGCCTTCGGTCGCATCGTAGTCGATGATGCCGACCGACGCCATCTTCTCCAGGTGGGTCTGCTGGAGCGTCGTGTATACGCGGCGGCGTTCGTCCGAGGTTACCTGCTCGACGTCGCGGTTGTGCTCCCACGCCGCGACCTGCGTCGCGAGATCGCTCAGCGATACCGGGCCGCCGAAGCGTTTCAGATAGTGAAGGACGAATCGACGCCGTCGATTCCGCAGCACTTCGAAAATATCACCCTTCGAGATCGCCGTCGAGCGACCGGTGAGCGTCTGCCCCGTCATCGCTCGTTCACCTCGCCCGGTTCCACATCCCCGTATGTACGTACTTCCGGCTGTAACACGTCCACTGTCGTTCCCCCGTGTCCGTTTCAATACATAGTATATCATATAAACACAGGTGATATTGCAAATTATGTCGATATCTGCGAATCGAAGCGTTCGATACAGCGCTGCCGCTCCCGAACGGGGAAATCAGAAAAATGGTGCAGCGTTAGGCGTCCGGTCCTTCCCACTTCGTCAGCGTCGCCGAGGAGTCACCTTCACCGTTACTCCAGACGATGCGGACAGTGGAACTACGGAAGTCATCACTGTTCGTTTCCGATGCAATGCCTATCGAGTCACCAGCAGAGACCTGACTCGAAGACCCGTACGCATCGGTTTCGGAGAACGTCGTCGAATCAGTAGACGAAGTCGATCCCGGTGGGTCGAAGTTCGTATCCGAGGAGATCGTCAGGAACTGCGCTTCGATGGTGTCACCACCGTCGTGGGTGAAGTTCAATTTGTCTGTCTTCGTCGCGTCACCCGAATTGTCCGTATAGTCGGTACTGAAGCTCGCCCTGGGTGCCGTTTCGCTGACCTGTTGGCCGAGGCCGAGGACGAACGTTGCGATGACGGCCGCGAGGATGACCGTGATAGCGACCATCAGGATGACGCCGATGACCGGCGATACTGCGTCGTCGTCTGTGAAAAGTTCGTTTAATTTCATATTTCGGTTGTAGCCCTTCTGTCACGTGTCCCTGTGCCAGGTGGGTAGCACGTCCGTACCCAGGGTAGCACGGGCCTAATCTGAAAATGGAGTTTGTTCCATATAATGATACCGGCTATTTTGTTACCTTGGTAGAACTAGCCCTGGCTGGCGGAATGTGACAACCCTCATCAACCGGTATTTCACGTCGAAACCGACGTTCTCGTAACCACCAATTATATAACCATATTAATATTATTCGCATGCAAGTTACTTTTCACAACTATCGGTATCAAATTAGATACTCAGACGGATACCACAATACAGCATTCCGAAGCCATCGCACTTGAGAAGGATTAAGTCGCCGCTAGTAACATCCTGAAATAACGTGCAACCCAACCAGACGGTTCTCCTGGCGGTACTCGCGCTCCCGTTTCTCGGGGCCGCAGTTACGCCGCTGGTCTATCGGGCGCTCGGCGAGCGGACGGCGTATTTCGCGGCCGCCATCGCGGGGGGCTGTCTCCTCCTGATAGCGAGTCAGGCCAGCACACACGGCAGCGTGACACTTCCCTGGATTCCGTCGCTCGGAGTGAGCCTGTCACTCTACGTTGACGGCCTGGCACTCCTCATCGGCTTCCTCGCCAGCGGTGTCGGCGTGTTGATATTCACCTACTCCGGTGGCTACATGCACGACGAGCCGGGGCAGATGAAGTACTACGCGACGCTGCAGGCGTTCATGGGGTCGATGCTCGGCGTCGCGTTCGCCGCCGACCTCGTCGCGCTGTTCCTCTTCTGGGAGTTGACGAGCGTGGCGTCGTTCCTGCTCATCGGTCACTACAGGAGCGAGGAATCCTCGAAGTACGCCGCTCGAAAGTCCATGCTGATTACCGTCGCTGGCGGCCTCTTCATGCTCATCGGCTTTCTCGTTCTTCACGGCGTGGCCGCGGACGCCATCGGAACGGCGACCTTCCGTCTCGTCGGGAGCGAGAATTCGATGCTTGCGCACGCGGACGAGATTCAGGAGGCGCTTCGTTCCGCGGGGCTTCTCGTCCCCGTCCTCCTGCTGATCGGCATCGGCGCAGCGGCGAAGTCCGCCCAGGTGCCGCTGCACATCTGGCTGCCGAACGCGATGGAGGCACCGACGCCGGTCTCCGCGTTCCTCCACTCTGCGACCATGGTCAAGGCCGGCGTCTACCTCGTCGGACGGTTCCGTCCGCTGCTGTTGACCGACGAATGGATGATACTGTTCGCGACGCTGGGGCTGGTGACGATGACCGTCACGGCCATGTTAGCGATTGCCGCGAGCGACATCAAGGAACTGCTCGCGTACTCGACGGCGTCGCACCTCGGTCTCATCGTGGCCGGCTACGGACTCTCGAACGTCTACGGAGCGGAAACAGGCGCGTTCCACATCGTCAATCACGCGCTGTTCAAAGCGGCCCTGTTCCTCGTCGCGGGCATCGTGGCACACGAGGCGGGCACGCGCGCGATAGACGAACTCGGGGGCTTGCGCCACGACCTCCCGGTCACGGCAGCGGTCACGGTCGTCGCCGCCCTCGGGATGGCGGGCGTCCCGCCGTTCAACGGCTTCTACTCGAAGGAGCTGTTGTTCGAAGCCACGTACGAAGTGGCGCTGCACGACGGCGGCGTCTGGTGGCTCTTACCGGTGGTCGCCGTCTTCGGGAGCGTGTTCACCTTCCTGTACTCGATCCGATTCCTGATGCTGTTCTTCGGGGAGAAACCCCACGAGTTGGGTGAGGTCCACTCGCCGCCGGCCATCATGCTCGCACCTCCCGTCGTGCTTGGCGTCCTGGCCGGCGTCGTCGGCCTCGGCGGCGTCACGTCGACGTTCGGCGTCCACTTGACGCCGTTGACGGACTTCGTGACGCGCGTCGTGGAGTCCAGCGTCGCACACGGAGGCGGCCACGAAATCCACTTCGGCTACCACCTGCCGACGAAGCTGAAACCGGCCGTCGTGATGAGCGCCATCACCATCGGCGTCGGACTCGTCGCGTACCCGTTCTTCGACCATCTCCGGGACGGCGTCCGGACGCTTCGGAGTGTCCCCCTCCTCTCGCCGAACTTCTACTACGATACCGGGACCGAAGCGCTCGACGAGACGGAATTCGTCACGACGCACCTCCAGACGGGGCTGTTGCGGACCTACGCGACCGCGCTCGTCCTCGCCGTCAGCGCGATGACCCTCGGAGCCTACGCCGCGGCCGGTGCGAATCTGCCGGCGTTCACCGGCGTCGGGCTGGCGCTTCCACTCGTACTCGTGTTGCTGGTCGCCATCGTCGGCGCGTTCGCGGTCACCGGTGCGCCATCGCACGTGGCTGGCGTGCTGACGCTGTCCATCCTCGGCTTCATGGTGGCCATCTTCTACATCCTCGCCAGTGCCCCTGACCTCGCGCTGACCCAGCTGGTCGTCGAGACGCTCGTATTGGTGTTGTTCCTCCTCGTGTTGGACAAGCTGCCGGCGTTCTACGGCGAGCCGTCGCGGCTCCGGTCGGCCCGCGACGGACTCGTGTCCGTCGTGGTCGGCGCGACGGTGTTCACGACGGTGTTGCTCTCGACGAAGGCGACGCCGAACGACGTCATCGCCGAGTTCCTCGCGAAGCGAGCCGGCGTCCCGAGCGAGCACGGTACCTATCTGCTCGACTGGGGCGGCGGCGGCAACATCGTGAACGTCATCCTCGTGGACTTCCGTGCGTTCGATACGATGGGAGAGATCTCGGTCGTCGCGATGGCCGCGCTGTCGGTCGTCACCATCCTGGCGATGCGCGAGCGAGGTGAGGTCCAATGAGCGACGGCATCCAGCGCGAAACGACGGTCGTGGCGAAAACGGTCACGAGAATCGTGGTACCGCTCATCCTCGTGACCGCGATCGCGCTGCTGTTGCAGGGCCACAACCTCCCCGGCGGTGGCTTCATCGCCGGCGTGTTGACCGCGACGGCGTTTGCTCTCACGTACATCATCTACGGACTGGATTACATCCAGACCGAACTGCTCGACCGGGGCGTCGACGTGCCCGACGGCGTCCCGACCGCACTGGCTCGCGAGAGTGGCACCGTCTTCGGAATCGGGCTGGCCATCGCCGCCGGGGGCGGTATCGCCGCGATGGTACTTGGCTACCCGTTCCTTACCCAGGCCGTCGCGTTCCTCGAACACCTGCCCGTCTACCACGAACTGGAAGTGGCGAGCGCGTTCGTCTTCGACCTCGGCGTCTACTTCGTCGTGGTGGGTGGCCTGCTCACGATTCTCTCGGTGGTGGGAGCGGAATGACGCAGTTCGTCCTCGCGCTGGTGCTGGGCATCCTCTTCGCGCTGGGCACCTATCTCGTGCTGCGTAGCGACGTCGTCCGCGTGGTCTGGGGCGTGAGCATCATCAGTCAGGCGGCGAACGTGTATCTGGTCACGATGGGCGGTCTCTCGGGGAGCGTGCCCATCGTCGCACATGGTGGCGGTCACGGCCACGTGACCGACCCGCTGGTCCAGGCGCTGGTCCTGACGGCCATCGTCATCGGATTCGGGACCACCGCGTTCGCCCTGGTGTTGACCTACCGGACCTACGAAGCCCACGGAACAATCGATCTCACGGAGGTGAGCGAGAACACATGAGTCTCTCACACGTCGTCATCGCGCCGATGCTCGTCGCGCTGGTCACCGCCATCGTCACCCTGCTGACCCGAAGCAGGCCGACACTCCAGGGTGGACTGAGCCTGCTCGGCGTCGTCGGATACGCTGTCGCGGTCGCCGTCCTCGTCGGTGACGTGCTGTCCGAGACCGTCCTCACGTACCAGTTGTCGAACTGGGCGGCACCGTTCGGAATCACGCTCGTCGCCGACGCGCTCTCCGCGTTCATGCTCGTGCTCGCGGCGGTGGTGTCGCTGGCTGCGCTGGCGTTCTCGGTCATCTACGTCAATTCGTACGGGCAGCGCGTCTCCTACCATCCGCTGTTCCACTTCATGCTCGTCGGCGTCACCGGGTCGTTCCTGACAGGAGACATCTTCAATCTCTTCGTCTGGTTCGAGGTGATGCTCATGCCGAGCTACGTATTCGTGGTCTTCTACAGCGGCAAGGCGCACACGAGCGCGGCGCTGAAGTACACCGTCCTGAACCTCATCGGCAGCGCGGTCATGCTGGTCGCCATCGGCGGCCTCTACTCGACGACGGGAACGCTGAACATGGCCGACATGACCCGCCGTCTGCTCGCGGCCGAGGAGTACGGCATCGACCCCGCGCCCGTCCTCGGGCTAGCGGCACTGCTGTTCGCCGTCTTCGCGCTGAAGGCGGGCATCGTCCCCTTCCAGTTCTGGGTACCCGAGGCGTACAGTGCCGCACCGGCACCCATCACGGCCGTTCTCGCGGGCGTGACGAAGAAGGTCGGCGTCTACGCCATCATTCGCCTGTACTTCACCGTGTTCGCGGCGGCGACGCTGCCCGAAGGCCTCGGACTGCCCGGGCTCTCGGGCACGTCGTTTCTGGCGTTCTTCGGGCCGGTCATGTTCCTGATGGCGCTCGGGAGCATCTTCCTCGGCGGCTTCGGCGCGGTGAGTCGCCCGGACCTCGACGGCGTGTTCGCGTACTCCAGCATCGGGCAGGTGGGCTTCATCGTCCTCCCGCTCGCAGTCGGCGCGACGGTGCCGGCCGTCCGGTCGCTGGCCATCGTCGCGGCGCTCGTGTATTCGCTGAACCACGCCATCGCGAAGTCGCTGCTGTTCCTCGTCAGCGGGACGGTGGACGACGCAGTGGGCGCGATCACGTTCGACGACATCGGCGGCCTGACGGGCGAGATGCCGGTGCTCTCGGCCGGGTTCTTCGTCGGGTCGCTCGCGCTGATCGGTATCCCACCGTTGACCGGTTTCTTCGGGAAGCTCCTCGTGTTCCAGGTCGCGAGCGACGCGACCATCGCCGGTGGTAACGGTGCGACGCTCGCACTTGCCGCCGCACTGGCGGGCGCGATACTCACGATTGCCTACCTTTCGCGTGCCTGGAAGGAGGGCTTCTGGGGAGAGACGACCGGCGCGGTCGAGGGGGCGACCGCCACGCCGGGGTTGGTCGCGGTCGTCGTCGGACTGGCGACGCTGCTCGTCGTCGTCGGCGTCGGCTTCGACCCGGTGTATCAGGTGGCGAACGCCGCAGCGGACGCGGCGCTGGCGCGGACCGACTACGTCCGTGCAGTCGGGCTGGAGGTGAGTTCATGAGGCGCTGGCCGGTATACGGCATCGGGCTGGCCGTACTGTGGCTGTTCGTCCGCGGCGTCGAGCTGGCTCCCCTCCCCATCGTCCGTGAGCTGCTCATCGGGCTGGCGTTCGGCCTCCCATTGGCGTTCACCCTCCGTCGGTTCTACCGACCGAGGGTCGCCCTTCGCGAGCGAGCACTGGCGCTTCCGTACGCGGGGATGTACGTCCTGGTGTTCGTCTGGGAACTCCTCACGGCGAACCTCGACGTGGCCTACCGCGTGCTGAGCCCGTCGATGCCGATCAAGCCGACCGTCGTCGAGGTTCCGTTACGCGTCGAGAGCGACGCGGCGGTGACGACGATCGCGAACAGTATCACCCTGACCCCGGGAACGCTGACCATGGATTACGACGAGAAACGCCACGTGTTCTACGTGCACGCCCTCGCGGCGGAGGACCCGAAGGAGGTCCTCGAACCGATTCGCAAGTGGGAGGACTACGCGCTCCGCATCTTCGATGAGGAACGCGAGCCGGGCTCTCCGGTTCCGGAGTCGGTGAGCAATCCCGGCGACGAGACCGTTCCAACTGCGGACCCGCGGCCTGGAGGTGACGACCGTGGCGACTGAAGTACCGGGCTTTCTCGACCTGGCCATCCAGTTCGGCCTGATCGTCGCCAGCGGCGTGACGCTGCTGGTCGGCTATCGGGTCATTCAGGGCCCGACGACGCCCGACCGCGTCGTCGCGCTGGACACCATCGGGACGAACGTGGTCGCCATCGCCGTCCTGTTCGCGCTGGCGACCGGACGTGGCCTGTTCGTCACGGTGAGCCTGGTGTTGGCCATCATCGGCTTCATCAGCACCATCGCGGTCGCACGCTACGTCACAGAGGGGGACATCATCGAATGAGCGAACTCGGACTACTCCGCGCAGGCGTCGTCACAGCGTTAATCATCATCGGCAGTTTCTTCCTCGTCGTCGGGACGGTCGGTCTGCTGCGGTTCCCGGACGTGTACAATCGACTGCACTCGACGAGCAAGGCGACCACGCTCGGGGCCGCGTCCATCTTCCTCGCCGGATTCGTCTTCTTCGGACCGGGCGGGTACGGGCTGACGTCGCTGGTCGGCATCGTCTTCCTGTTCCTCACCGCCCCGACCGGCGGTCACGTCATCTCGCGGGCCGCCAAGCGGATGGGCGTGGAGTTCTACGGGCAGGCCGAATGGCCCAAAGAAGTCAGCGAGTCGGACGACTAGCAGAACGCGACTAGTTCGTTCGCGATTCGCCCGCCCAGATCCGCTTTGTCGCCTTCGAAGACGTCGTACCCGTCTTCGGTGACGATGAGCGCGCGCGTCGCGTCCGCACCCATGACGCTCGCGTCGTTCCCGACGACGAACGAGAGGTCGGCCCGCGCCAGGAGGTCACGGGCCCGCTCGACGATATCGTCGTCGTCACCCTCGGTTTCGGCCTTGAAGCCGACGATGGGGAGGTCCGGGTAGGCCTCGCGAACGGTGTCGACGAGCTTCGGCGTCGGCTCCAGTTTCAGGGTCAGTTCGTCCTGTCCGGACCGGATCTTCTCGTCGGTGTAGGCAACCGTGTAGTCGCTGATTGCCGCGGCGGAGACGAGCGCGTCAGCCTCGTCGGTGAGGTCCATCACGGCCGCGGTCATCTCCGCGGCGCTCTCGACGGGTTCGACGGTCGCGTACGGCAGGTCGTCGTCACCGTCGTGGACGATGGTGACGTCTGCACCGCGCACGTAGCAGGCGCGCGCAACCGCTCGGCCGGTCCGGCCCGAGGAGCGATTGGAGAGGGTCCGAATGGGGTCGATTGATTCCGTGGTCGCGCCGCTGGTCACGACGACGTGTGTATCTGCCAACGGCTGGTCGCTGGCGGCGCGCGCCGTCGCGAGCGCGATGGCGTCCTCGGTCGCGATCTTCGCCTTCCCCTCCTCGATTCTGGGGTCGACGAAGTCCACGCCCCACGATTCGACGCGCTCGATGGTCTCGGCCACGCCGGGATGGTCGTACATCGGTTCGTGCATCGCGGGCGCGACGACGACCGGAACGTCCGCACCGAGCGCCGTCGTCGCGCACGTCGTCACCGGCGTGTCGTCGATTGCCGCGGCCATCTTGCCGACCGTGTTCGCAGTCGCCGGCGCGACGAGGAGAACGTCGGCCCAACCGTCGCGGCCACAGAGCGCGACGTGCTCGACGCCGCCGGTGATCTCCGTGACGACCTCGTTCCCGGTGGCGAACTCCAGCGCCCACGGGTGGACGATACCCCGTGCGGCGTCGGTCGTGACTGCGCGAACGGTGGCCCCCCGACGACGAAGTTCGTGAGCGAGTTCGACGGTCTTCACCGCAGCGATGGACCCGGTGACACCCAGCGCGACGTTGACTCCCTGGAGCATCCTATCACGTACTGGTCCGTCCCGTCGGCATAAAGACGTGGTCCGCCGACGGACCGGTGCCCCACGTTTCCACCACCGTCCCGTGCAGCCATCCGGACGTGACAGCCAGCCCACAGGCGAAACTTGCCACTGTAGCCGTTCACGGTCGTCGATGGGCTGCCGCGAGAAACGGTACCGTATCGGACCGACGAGACCCTCGCAGTCGATCCGTTGGGAATCTCACCAGACGGACTGCAGCGGCCGAGCGATTATCGTCCCGTCGCTCTCGATCGTCACCTCGCAGCCGTCGTAGCGGAAACTAAGCGAGAGTTCGCGGTCGGTTCGTTCTCGGGGAAACAGTGCGTCTATCGCGTCGACGTCCACGGTCTTTTCCAACGGGACGCCGTCCACGACCGATACCTCCGGCATGCTGTCGAACAGTGAAAGCAACGTCTCGCTGAGGGGCTGCTCCGAGACCCATTCGTGGCGGGTCACGTATCCCTCGTAATTCGCTCCGTACGTTTCGTTCCAGTCGGGATTTCTCGAATTGCTCATGGGTGGATGACTGTCGCTGATCGCCCGGTCTGACGCCGGTCCCGGACAGGTCCGCCCCGGCGGGCTAGAGTTGTCACTAACGCTAGGAAAGCCCTTTCAGGCCGGGGAGAGAAGAACGAGATGTTCCACCAACCGTCCTTCTCCGCGTGCTCGTGCTCCTAGCTTTGCATAGGTCACACCGGCACCAAATCAATGTTATTCTGTAAACACGATAAGATGACATTTCCGCTACGTCGTCATACGTCATCGTCGACACCGTCGCCGTGTCCCGATTGTGAACTCTCGGAGCGTGCGGCCGAAGTAGCACGTCCGCCTCTTTGGAAAGAAACATAACGTATATGTAAAGTATTACACGCCGAACAGACAGTCGAGAGAACACGAACCGGTCGATATCGATTCATTCCGGGTTACGCCACCGTCATACAATCACCTGAGTTACACGACGGCGTGAGCAGGGAGACTGGCGAGCGTCGGCGGTGCGTCCACCGAGTGGACCGCAGGCGCGAACGCCGTCAGGTCCGGTCGGTCAGCGACCGAGGTCGAAGTGTTCGGCGGCCTGTTCCATGTCCTTGTCGCCGCGACCGCTGAGGTTGACGACGATGGTGTCGTGCTCGCCCTCCGCTGCGAGTTGTTTCGCCAGCGCGACGGCGTGGCTGCTCTCCAGCGCCGGGATGATGCCCTCCGTCTCGCTCAGCGTTCGGAACGCGTCGAGAGCTTCGTCGTCGGTGATACCGCGGTACTCACACCGTCCGACCGCGCGGAACATCGCGTGCTCCGGACCGACGCCAGGGTAGTCGAGCCCCGCCGAGACCGAGTGGACCTCCACGTCGTCGTCGATGACGCGCGTCTTCATCCCGTGGATGACGTCCTCGTGACCCGAGGCGAGCGGTGCGGCGTGGCGAGTCGAGTCCGTCCCTTCGCCGCCGCCTTCACCGCCGTAGAAGTCGACGTCGTCGTCGCGGAAGGCGTGGAACAGGCCGATAGCGTTGGAGCCACCGCCGACGCAGGCGACGCAGGCGTCCGGAAGGCCACCGATCTGCTCCCGGATCTGCTCGCGTGCCTCCTCGCCGATGACGGACTGGAACTCCCGGACCATCCGGGGGAAGGGGTCCGGCCCGACGACGGAGCCGACGAGGTAGTGCGTGTCGTCCATGTTCTGTGCGAAGTCTTCGAGAGCCGCGTCGACGGCGTCGGCGAGGCCAGAACCGCCGCGGGTGACTTCGTTGACGGTCGCCCCCATCAGCCGCATGCGGAAGACGTTCATCTTCTGGCGCTCGACGTCCTTCTTCCCCATGTATATCTCGGTGTCCAGGTCGAACAGCGCGCCGACCATGGCGGTCGCCGTTCCGTGTTGGCCCGCGCCGGTCTCCGCGATGAGCCGCTCCTTGCCCGCCTTCTTCGCGAGGAGCGCTTGTCCGAGCGCGTTGTTGATCTTGTGCGCACCCCCGTGGAGCAGGTCCTCGCGTTTGAGGTAGATGTCCGCGCCGTACTCCGCCGAGAGGTTCTGGGCGTGATACAGCGGCGTCGGGCGGCCGGCGTACTGTTCCAGCACGTAGCGGAAGTCCTCCTGGAACTCCTCGGTCGGGACGATGTCCTCGAACGCAGCGGCGAGCTGTGCGAGCGGTTCCTCCATCGCTTCTGGGACGTGTCGGCCCCCGAAACCGTCGAACTCCCCGGGGTCCTCTGAATCACTCATACGGGTTCCCCATCGCCCGAGGTCCACATAGACCTACCGGGCGGCTTTTGGCCATCCCCTCCCTTGCAGTGACCGTGGACGCATTCGAGGTCAGTACGCTCGTGTACCTCCCGCCGACGGACGTCTACGAGTTCCTGCTGGACTTTCCGGGCTACGCGAACTACTCGTCGTACCTTCGAGAGGTGCACCAGGTCGGCGACGGAACGGTCGACACGGAGTACCACATCACGGTCGCGTGGTGGAAGCTGTCCTATACGGCCCACGCGAAGGTCACCAGCGTCGAGCCGCCACACCGTATCGACTGGAGGCTCGTGAAAGACCTCCGGGCACACGGGTACTGGGCCGTCGAAGAGGCCCCCGACGACGCTCCGCCGGGCCGGGAGACGGCCTCGCGGGTCAGGCTGGTCATCGAGTTCGACCCCGACTCCGCACACGCCGGCATGCTCGACCTCCCGCGACTCGTCTCGCTCGACTGGGTCGTCAATAAGGTGACGCCACTCGTCGAGCGGGAAGCCGAGAAGGTCGTCGAGCGAATCGTCGCTGACCTGGAGGGGCGACAGCGGCCCGTCGAACTGACGGTCACCGACCGGTCCGAGTAGTTCTCTATACGTCGCTGGAGCCGCCGTAGTCGCCGCCGTACTTGATGAAGAAGTACGCCAGTCCAAGCGTCGAGACCATGGCGAATGTCGCGGCGATGCCGAGCGACTTGGCGCTGTCCGGCAGCGACGGACCGCCTCCGCCGCCTCCGCCTCCGCCGCCACCCTCGCCACCGCCACCGCCAGCGGTCGGGTAATCCGAGCCGACCACGACGGACGCCTTCATTCCCAGCGACTTGTGCGGCTGGCAGTAGTAGTTGAAGATGCCGTCGCTCTCGAAGGTGTACTCGAAGTTGACGCCAGCTTCCGCGACGGCCGTCCCGCTGTCGAACTCGCCGCCCTCAGCGATGACGTTGTGGCCGCCGCCGTTACCGGTCCATTCCCACTTCACGGTCGTTCCGCTGTCGACGTGGATCGCCGGTGGGTCGAACGCGAACGCGCCGCCGTTGCCTTCGGCCCCGACCGTGACGGTTACCTCGCTCTCGCCGGTCAGGTCCTCGACGGATCCGTCGTAGTTCCCGACGTCGTCGAGATAGCCGCCGAAGTCCGGTTGTCCGCCGCCTTCCTGTGCTGCGGCCTGGCCCGACGCCGCTGCGACCGCCGTCGCACCTGCCGCCGAGCGGAGGAATCCACGACGCGAGACGTCCGCGGTGCCGTCACTCATACCCGTCGTTTGGAAAGCGCCCGTAGTGAATACTTCGCTTCTGTCTCGCCTTCCGACGACGGCTGACTAGCTCGGTTCCTCCGCGTCGGACACCCCACCACCGTCCGTCACCCGCTCGCGGATCACCCACACCAGGACGCCCCCAACGAACGCGACGCCGAGGTTCGTTCCCAGACCGACGACCGCGACGCCCATCGTCAGCCCCAGGGCGTCGGTCTGGACCGCCGTCCGTCCGAGTTCGATGGCGACGAGCGCGAGGACGGCACCCAACATGGCCATCGGGAACGACGCGAGTACCTCGACGGCGAGGAGCGCGACGAGTGCGTAGAGGACGCCGAGGACGACGTTCGCGGTCGCCGTCCGAGCGCCGAACGCGTGTTTCCCAGCAACGCCCCCGCTCCCGTGACACATCGGAATCGCCCCGAGCGGCACCGCGAGGAGGTTCATCGCGCCCATGCTCGTCGCGAGTTCGTCCGCAGAGACGTCGGCGTCGAAGTAGTCGTCCAGCAACAGCGAGGTCGCTACCGCCGCGTTCCCGACGGTCATCGCGAGCTGTGCGAGCGTCGCTTCGCCCGTCCTGACCGCGAGTAATGCCGCCGAACTGGGGACCGAAATCTCCACGGCGGGAACTGACGGCGTCGGGACGCCAGTCGTGAACAGCGCGAGGACTGTCCCGAGCCCGACGACCGCGAGCGCGCTCCCGCGTCGATAGCCCAGGGCAGTCACGACCAGCGCCGTCACGACGCCCAGCGCCGCACTCTGGAGATCCCCCCACGCGAGAGTCGCCCCCGTTTCCAACAGCACGAGTGCGACCGCCAACTGGATCCCGCGGACGACCGGGCGGCCAACGTACCGCTGCACGGCAGCCAGCGTCCCCGTCGCGCCGACGGCAAGCAAGACGCCCCCGGCCAGCAGCCCCGCCGCGGCGAGTCCGGAGACGGAGAGCGAACCCGCGATGACGAACGCCACCAGCGCCTTCATCGGCTCGACGGAGACGGGAACGCCGTAGTACAGCCCCCACACGACCTGGAAGACGGCGAATCCGAGCAGCATCACGCCGAGCGACAGGTCCGTGAGCGTGGCGAGCGCGACGAGAAGCGGCAGGACCGTAATCGAATCCCCTATCGCCCCGGTGATCTCGTTCCGGGAGAACGAGAGGGACGGTCGACCGTCTCGCCACACCGATGTCGCCATGGTAGGGGCTGAACGGCGCACACGCAAGAATGTTTCCAGTAACTTCACACAGCCACGTTCTGCCCCACATGTAACCGAACGGGGTTGCGCGGACGACTGGGGTCGAGTGCCGACGGTACGCTCGCCGGTGTGGCGTTCCTGTCCGACCGTCGATCCAGGCAGCGAAACGGCTTAGGCCGCGCCGGCGGTTCCCACCCATATGTGGATCGCAGACACCTTCACGAGCGACGCCGGCTGGTCGCATCTCGAATCGCTGGTCGACGTGGGCGACAGGATGGCCGGGAGCGACGGCGAGCGCGCTGCAGCCGAGGCGACGCTCGACGCCTTCACCGATGCCGGCGCACGGGAGGCCCGCTTCGCCAGGTTCGACATACAGGGCTGGTCGCGCGGAGAGAGCCACGTCGACGCCGGCGGGGAGACCCACGACTGCATCGCGCTCCCGCGAAGTCCGACCGGCGAGACGACGGGCGAACTCGTCGACCTCGGCCACGGCCTCCCGGAGGACTTCGCCGACGCCGACCTCGACGGGAAGGTCGTGATGGTCGCGAGCAACGTCCCGAGCTGGTACGACCGCTTTCCGCACCGTCGGGAGAAGTACTACCGGGCCGTCGAGGCCGGTGCCGCGGCGTTCGTCTTCCGGAATCACGTGGACGGCTGTCTCCCGCCGACGGGAAGCGTCGGTACCGACGAGGATCCCATCGGCGAGATACCCGCCGTCGGCGTCAGCAAGGAGGTGGGTTCCCGGCTGGGTCGGCGCTTCGACGGGGAGCCGGTGACCGTCGGCGTCGACGCCGAGATCGAACCGGCGACGAGCCAGAACGTGCACGCCGAACTCGGCCCGGAGACGGACGAGCACGTCCTCGTGACCAGCCACCTCGATGCACACGACATCGCCGAGGGCGCGATGGACAACGGCTTCGGCACCGCGACCATCGTCGAAGTCGCCAACGCACTCGCCCAACGCGAGGACGAGCTCGACGTGCGCGTGGAGTTCGTCGCCTTCGGCGCTGAGGAGGTCGGTCTCGTCGGGTCGGAATACTGCGCCCGCACGACGGATCTCGACGACGTCCGGGCCGTCGTCAACGTCGACGGCGTCGGCCAGGGACGAACGCTCTCGCTCGCGACCCACGGCTTCGACCCGCTCGGCGACGCCGCCCGAGCGGTCGGCGAGCACTTCGACCACCCCGTCGAGGTCGTGCCGAAACAGCGACCGCACAGCGACCACTGGCAGTTCGTCCGCCGCGGCGTCCCCGGTTACATGGTCGCGAGCAGGAAAGACGGCGACGACCGTGGGTGGGGCCACACGGAAGCCGACACGCTCGACAAGCTGGACGTTCGGGACCTCCGTGAGAACGCCATCCTCCTGACGGAACTCGTCGCACGCCTCGCGAACGCAGGGTTCTCGTGTCCCCGACGGCCGCCCGCGGAGATCGCGGCCGCACTCGAACGACAGGGAGACGCCGAGGCGATGAAGGTGACCGGCGACTGGCCGTTCTGAGTGCGGAGACTTTTTCCTCACCCCCAGCAATCCACGGACATGGACGACCGAGTGGACGGCGTCACCTCCGTCGGAGTCGTCGGACCGGACGGGGACTCCGTCGCCGAAGCGGTGACTGCGGCCGGCCTGACGCCGCGAACGGGAGCCGTCGAGGACGTTCTCGCCACCGAGCCCGGCGCTCTCGTTGCGGTCGGGGAGTCCGCGCTCCTCTCACTCGCACGGACCGGCCCCGACGTCCCGATACTGCCCGTCGACGCCGGTCGAGGCGTGCGGTCGGTACCGAAGGCACGTGTCGGGGCCGCGCTCGAAGATATCACCGGCGACTGGCGGACGGAGCGGCACCCGGTCCTCGAGGTCCGCGTCGACGGCGAGTCCGTCGCCCGCGCGCTCATGGACGTGACGCTGACGACGGCGGAGCCCGCCCACATCTCCGAGTACACCGTCTCTTGGCAGGACGAACGGATCTGTCAGGTCCGCGCGGACGGCGTCGTGATCGGGACCCCCGCCGGCAGTCACGGGTACGCTCGGGCGGCCGGCGGGCCGCTCGTCCCGCCAGAAACTGACGTCGCGATCCTCGCCCCGATGGCACCCTTCGAGACCGACCCGGACCACTGGGTCGTTCCACTCACCGAACTCGAACTCGGCGTCGCACGCGATACGACGGCCGTCGAACTGCTGGCCGACGACCGGGTCGTCGCCGACGTGCCGCCGACCGCCACGGTCACCGTGACCATCGCCGATTCGGTTGCTCTCGTCCGGTCACAACACGGCGACTCACCGTTCGAGACGGACTGAGCGACGGCTCGGATTGGAAAAGCTCTAATGGAACACGGACACACACACGGGTATGCTACAGTACGACCTGTTCGGGCCGCTCGACTCACTGCTCGCCGGCCCCATCGAGTACGTCCTGCTCGTACTCGTCCTCGCAAACATCGCGTCCCGGATGCTCGAACACCGGACGCAGGTCGACCAGTACGAATCCGGTGGTGCAGACGCCATCAGCCGCCACCCGGCACGCGTCGCGACGAACGCGCTGCTCGTGCTGGTCTCGTTCTACTACATGACGGTCCACTACCACTCTGGATTCGTTACAGCAGTCCTCGTGCTCGGACTGGTCCTCACGGACTTCTTCGAGTTCGAGTCTCGGAAGGTCGAAGCGCGACGTGAACTCGACCTCGACAAACCGAAGGCCGCGGTGGCTGCGTCCATGCTCGTGCTCGTGTACGCCGCCTACGTCAGCCTCTTCTTCCTCGTCGAGGGCATCTGGAACTCCATCGTCTGACCGTCCGCGGGTCGTTTCTCCGCAGTTTCCCCACCGACGAGTCAGTCTGCACGCGAGCTCCAACGCTATCGACCACGGCGTCGCTACCGTCGTCCGCACGAACTGTTCCTGCAACCGCGTCCCGTCCGAACGGGCCACCCGACGCTCCGACAGACGGAATCGGCAGCCGCTGGTGTCTCCGACTGCCAGACACGTACCGAACGCGCCCACGGTCAGCGAATACCGTCGGCACTTCCCGGAGGAGAGACCGAAAAACCAATCGTTACTCGCCGCGCTCGGCGAGCGTCGCACGCGCTCGTTCGATGGCCGGGATGAGGACCCAGAAGGTCAGCGTCCCGATGACGGCGAACCAGAACATGGCGTCCATCAGGAAGAATCCGATCTTGTCGTAGACGGTCGGACTCTCCACCAGGATCGCGCCGGAGAGCTGTGCCCCTTCGAAGCTCGGCGTCCGGTACCAGCCGGCCAGCACCATCCAGATGAGGCCAGCACCAGACAGGATGCCGAACCCTTTGGCGAATTCGTCAGCCATTGTTCGAACGTTCGTCGGATTCGTCTTTAGCGTTTCCCATTCCCGCCGCGCGAAAGCGCGTCGAGAACGCGTACGTCACTGCACCGACGAGAATCAGTCCGAGGCCCGCCAACGCGAGCACCGGATCGACCTCCGAGAGCGGGGCGCTCGCGCGGTTCGTCGCCGTATCGAGGACGATGAATCCACCGACGACCGAGACGACGGAGAACAGCGTCGAGAAGACGGTGACCGCCTTGTACACGCGGTCCGGAACGACGACCGTCCGCGCGTCGGCACGCTCCTCGTCGGAGTGCTGTGACGAACGCGAATCAGAATCGGGCATATCGCCGTTACTTCGGCGGCCGCAGCCGATAGTACCGACGATTGAGGTTGAACATGTAGCCCTCGCGCATCGACCGTAGCACCGCGTAGGCGACGAAGCCCGCGACCGGCGGCACGAGGAACGTCAGGTCGAACAGCAGGTTTGCGTCGAGCGGCATGAGGTTCTTGATCGACAGCGCCGCGATGGTGATCGAGAACACGACGCCGGTGACGCCGACGGCACCCCAGAACGGCTGCTCGACGGGTCGGCGCGCGCTCCCCTTGTTGAGGAACGGCACGATGGCGATGAAACCGACGACGACGAGGTTCGCGACGACGCCGTACGTTCGGTCGGCCATCAGCTTCTGCCCGCCGAGCAGGCTCAGTTCTGGGTTCAGCGGACCGAGCTTGAGCAGGCCGAACGACCAGTAGAGATACCAGTCGGGCAGGATGACCGCCGGCGTCTGCGAGGAGTTCGCCGGCGCGGCGATGTGCGGCGGGAGCGTCGCCGCCAGGAAGATGAGCATCCCCACGAAGAAGCTCGTCAGCGCGAGGTTACGGATCATCTCGTGGGGCCACGCCGGGAATGCCAGCACGTCGCGCTCGACGTAGCTGGACTGCTGGCGCAGGTCCTGGTCCTCGCGGCGTGCCCGCTCGAAGTACTCGTAGGTGAGACGGGACAGCCCCTGCGAGCGGGTCTTCCGCTCGCTCCAGGTGGGCGTCTCGTCGTCCGGCGGGACGATACCCGTCCCACCGTCGGTGCGTGCCTCGGTGGTGTCGTTGTCGCTCATTGTTCTAGTGGGGTTCCGCGATGCCCTGCATCCAGACGATGCCGATGTGGATGGCGATCAGCGTCGTCGTGATGAACGGGAGCAGGAACACGTGGATGATGTACATCCGCTGGACGGTCGACTGGCTCAGGGTGAACCCGCCGAACAGTAGCTGGGCGACCCACTCACCGGCCAGTGGCACCGACAGGCTCATTTCGACGCCGATCTGGCCGGCCCAGAAGGCCAGCTGGTCCCACGGGAGCAGGTAGCCCGTGTACCCGAAGACCATCGTCAGCGAGATGAGGACGATTCCGAGAATCCAGTTCAGCTCGCGGGGCTCCTTGTACGCTCCCGTGAAGTACACACGCAGCATGTGCAGGAACACGGCCGCGACCATCACCTGTGCGGACCAGCGATGGAGACTTCGGAGGAAGAACCCGAAGTTCAGCTCGGTCATGATGAACGTGATGGAGTTGTACGCGAGCGCGGCCTGCCCGGCCGATGCCCCGGCCTCCGGTGCGTAGTAGAACCCGAGCAACGCGCCGCTGATCGCGGCGACGACGTACGCGATGGTCGAGAACGACCCGAGCGCGTACAGTGGGTACCAGTACCAGAACTTGTTGTCGAGGTTGTACTGTTCGGTGTGGCTCTTTGGCATCTGGAGATTGACCTTGTAGTACATGTTCTCCAGAATCTCGAGGTAATCGACCAGACGGAGTCGCCTGTCCAGCCAGATCAACACCGTGAGATAGATCTCCTCGACCGGCGTCAGGTCACGCCGTTCCATCCAGGCTTCGTGATCGTATTCGTCTTTTGGTTCGAGACTCATTGTTATTCGTCGGGGCGCGGGAGCGCGATGAACTGTTTCTGGACGGGGCTGAACGGGTCGTACAGCGACTGGTGGCACTGACAGTAGACGACGTCCTCACCGTCGAACTTCGCACTGCCGGGGAAGGCCTTGAACGCCGGAACGCAACAGAAGTGCGTGCACTTGTCCAGCCAGGCCATGAAGTCGTCGGCCGTCGCCGCCTTGATGAAGTTCTGGACGGGACCCGGGAGTTCCGAGTACTTGCCCTCACCGTTGGCCATCTTCGAGACCTCGGGACTGCGGAGGATCTGTACCGGCATCGTCTTGACGTCACCCTGAGACCGCCAGGACGACATCGCCGGCTTCCCCAGGCCACTCCGTCCGATGCCGTTGCCCCATTCTTTGTAGTCGTCGAACAGGTCGACGGTGAGCTTCGAACCGGGTTCGAGGTCGCCCATCCAGTCGTACGGCGATCCCGAGGCGACTCGGAAGAAGTTGTCCTGGTCCGCGTCCGGTTGGGCTCCCTCGTAGGTCTGGACGCCGCAATACTGGTACCACGTCGAGGAGTACGTAACTCCGCCGACGTCCATCTCGGCGATCTTGACCTCTCGGCCGCTCACCGTCTGGGTCTCGACGTCCGGCCACATCCCTTTCAGTTCGCCGTTCTCGATTTCGAGGGGAACCATCGGCATCCCACGGGGAGCGGGGCCGTCGGTGTTCTCGATACCGATGTACTGGGTCGGACCGCCACCTGCACCGCTCGGCGACGTGGCCGCGTTCAGCGAGGCCGCCGTGCCGGTGCCGACGCTGGCGAGCGCTGCACTGCCGACGACGCCCTTGACGAACCGTCGACGCCCGGATTCTGCCGGATACTTGTCTTCGTCTTCTGGCATATGTTATTTCTTGTAGTACGGATAGACCGCTCGTTTGATGCTCTCCCAGGGGTCCTTCTCGGCCATCTGGACGCCGTCGACGTCCTCCTCGCGGACGTAGAGGTCTTCCCACTTGCGACGTCGCTTCTTGACGATCATGACGTCCGGGAGGAACTCCTTCCGATACAGCATGAGGATGAACGCGAGGTCGACGAAGATGATGGCGAGGATCGTCCCGAGGTACATGTTCCCGTCGGGCGTGAAGCCCCAGCCGGCGAGCAGTCCGTAGGTGAACAGCCCGACGAACACGATCTCGATCAGCGTCAGCAGGACGATTCCCACCGCGGCCGCCGTGCTCTCGCGGGCGGGCTCGTAGCGGTGGATATCGCCGTATGTGCTGCCACTCGACGACATCAGTCGTTCCCTCCTTTGGTGTTCGGCGATTCACCGTACTTCAACAGGAAGAACGTGAACATCAGCGACGCGAACATCATGACGACCGTCGCGATGCCGACGAAGTGCGGCTGGAAGGGAACCCCCATGTGTTCGGGGTTCACCGGCGTTGATTCGCCACCGCCGCCACCGCCAGCGGTCGGGTAGTCCGAGCCGACCACGACGGACGCCTTCATTCCCAGCGACTTGTGCGGCTGGCAGTAGTAGTTGTAGATGCCGTCGCTCTCGAAGGTGTACTCGAAGTTGACGCCGGCGTCCGCGACGGCCGTCCCGCTGTCGAAGGTGCCGTCCTCAGCGATGACGTTGTGGCCGCCGCCGTTACCGGTCCATTCCCACTTCACGGTCGTTCCGCTGTCGACGTGGATCGCCGGTGGGTCGAACGCGAACGCGCCGCCGTTGCCTTCGGCCCCGACCGTGACGGTTACCTCGCTCTCGCCGGTCAGGTCCTCGACGGA
>JARUKX010000090.1 GCA_029688825.1 Haloarculaceae archaeon H-GB1-1
TGGAAAGGCTATGGAAGCTGCCGAACGTGGCCTCGACGAGACGATGAGCACCTTCATCGCGTGGGCCGCCCGCCACGGCGTCGACGTCGACGACGCCCGCTCGGCGAAGATGCTGCTCCGCTTCGGTGGCATGGAGACGGCACGCGACGCCGAGCGCGCGATTCGCGAAGGGTTCAAGGTCTGGCGTCGCGCCGGCATGCCCGAAGAACGCTACCGAATGGCCGAAGTCCGCTTCCCAGGAGGTTCCTTCAGTACCGCATGGCGGTACCTCTACACCGGGTAGTGGGCCGCCGGCAGAGTGGCAACGCTCGTTCTCTCCCTCTTTCGGGGTGATTCTGGCCGCTTTCTGGCCGCTTTCTGGCCGGGATCGGCGCGGTCGTCGTCGATGTCGCGGCGCGATCTCCCTTTGGCGTCACTCGTCACCGATGAAATTGCAACGCGAACCGTTGCGTTTCCTCTTACGGGTGTGGCTAAGGCCACAAACTCAAAATACACAGCCTACCGCATCCTCCCGAATGTGAAATCAAGGAAGACATTAACTTTGACTGGCCATCCCTACATTCTCGCCCTCTTCCTGATATATACCTAATGACAAATAGATCAATGCGGCCCTTGCTTTGTGAATGATCTTGGCTGTGGAGTCAACAAGCTCACTACAGAACACGTCGTGTGAGAGTTCACAGTCACTGTTGGAATATTCAGCTTCCTTCGAGAAGTTAGACAACACGCGAACATGACCATGCTCTATATTGTTTCTCAGTTTTCTCAATTCTTCAGCCCCAGGCTCCAAGGACTCTGTAACCGTAAGCTCACTCTCGAATTCCAAATCTTTGCTTAGCCAAAATAGCCCTCTAAGAGGCCAGTTCTTTTTGTTCTTGAATTCAGACGCGAGATTATTTTTGCTACGAGATTTGTACCAAACCTTGTCAAAATGGAGCTGATATGAGGGGATATTACCTAAGTCAAAATAAAAGTCGAGTAGACTAGCAATCTTGTCGAATATAGAATATGATGTTTTCAAGCCACTCTTTATTTCCTCTACAGACACAGAATGCATGGGAAAGTCATCTGTGTTCATCCTAATTACCCCCTTGTCGCTATAGTGCCCCGATCGACGAGTTATTCCTTTCCAGAATCGATATCTTGCAGACACATATTCTTGCTTCATTTGGTTGAAAAAGCCAGCACACTTCATCAATTCATTTTTGGAATTGGTGGTTGGTAGATGAAGTGTATCTTTTGCAGCTTTATTATCGGTCGTAACATCATTTATTGGATTTAAGAACAATCTATTTTTCAAGCACCACTGTCTGTATTTCTGTTCAGAACCACTACCGAGGCTATGTTGGTTTAGATCTATGTCCATGTCAAGAAGATATGGACTGACATTGGAATGTATCCAGTGGTAGTTTTTCTGAAACGTATCTCGCATTTGTGGATGCAGGTTCCCTGATTCGAGTGTATCTCTCAAATAGTCATGGGCAGTTTGTAGAAGTACAAGCTGTTCAGATGGTTCTGGCAGATGCAGGGCGTAAGATCTTAGAGACATTCCAATTTGCCCCTTGGCGCGAAGAAAAGATTCATCAATTTCTATTGCGTTACGCCAGTAATCAAATGCTTCAATCCATCTACCCGTATTGGATAAAGCATTTCCAAGATTTGTGTATGACTTTTGCAATTCTTCAACCGATAGCTTCTCAGCCCCTTTTGAATCCAGAGCTTTCCTAAATCGGCGAATGATTTCTTCCCGCTCGGAACTTTCCCAATCCCAATTGGTTATATTTCCATTGATACGGAAGAGACTAGCCCTACAATTTCCAAGAATGTATTCGAGTCTAGCCTTCTCTTCGGGTGCTAGATCGCGTGATTTGAGTGTCTTACCTAAATTAATGCATTTTGTCAATCCACGTTTCTCAGATAAAATGTCAGAAGAATCGTGGAGGATGCCAAGTAGATTTAAAGCAACACCAGAATTATATTCGTCCAGGGTATCTACTGGATACAAAAAATCGAAGACTGCACGAGGTTCGGAGTCTATGTTTTCGTGTAACTCCAATAATGCATCTTGGTATAATAATTGATGATCGCTGACTTCAGCCATGTACTGATGAATCACATAACTGTGGTAAAAAGATATATAGACAATTCAGTCACCCTATGATTTCAGAATGTCAATTCCCAATTTGGCTTGGTTAGCACTTCGATGCTCCCCACCCCCATGCCAGTTCAATTTCGGTAACCGAGATGAGTGGCGCATCTCCCAGTCTAAGACTTCCACACCCTGCCCACGAACCCGATACGGAGCGAACACATACCAGCCGTTCGCTTCCCGTAGCTTTTCGTGGTACTGATCGTAGAGCTTGAAGGTGCCCGGTTGGCCGTCGGCGTGGCGGTGCATCGCGCTCTTAATCTCGACCGGTGTTCCATCGGCCCGCGTGGCGTCGTGCCAACTGCACCGATCCAGCGTCAGCCCATATCGCTCTGCAGCCTGCCGCTCGACCAAAGTCCCGTAATGATTCGCCCGATGACTCCGACTCATCGCGCTCGCACCTCGCGTGCATCATATATATCAACTTCTCCGGCTCCCACCGAGCGACGCCCATAGCTGTGCGCGTCATTCACCAGTGGTGAGTGCGCGCCATGGGCTATTAGTACAAGGGGGCGCTTTCGCTTTCCAGCTTTCCACGCGAGCGCCGTCATGCGATTACGCTCTCGACGTTGGAAACCCACTCACGCTTTGGGCCGCCGTTCTGGAAGTCTTCCCACCAGTTTCGTACGGTAGCATGGCTGTAGGGGACGTATTCAGAGGTTTCGCGGTTAGACAGTCCGCGCTCTTTACACTCCTTGATGGTCCACATGGCGACCTGTTTCACGGTCTCGGCGTCGGTCACGTCGGCGTCGTCGCCGCCGTCGGACCATGACCAGTCTGAGGCTTCTTTGGTGTTGTACCGCCAGTCGGTCGGCGGGATACCCTCGATTTCGAACTGAATATCGGCGAGCTTCGAACTCTTGATGGCGTCGGCGACGACCGCCTTCTTCTGACTGGTCTTCTTGACGATGGTACCGACACGCCAGAGCATCGGGTGAATCGACCGTTCACCGTGGGCGATGTAGATGAGTGCGCCGCCGTACTTGCGAATCTTGTAGACGAGCGGAGCCATCTTCATGCGGGTTTCGTAGCCCTGTGCGCCGACGCCCGACGCCGCCGACGAGAACTCGTCGCCCATGAACAGCTTCGGGCGTTGGCTGTGGTCGAGCGGGTCGCCGTCTTGTTCGACCCACTCCATGAGGGTACCGTAGTCGGGAATCCACCCGTCTTGTACGTCGCCGTCGGCGTCGACCCAGCGCGTTTTCTCTTCGAGACTCTGGATGTTGGTCCCGACGAGCGAATCCGCGCTCTGCTGTTGCATCCACCGCTGTGCGAGCAGGCACGCAAAGTCGGTCTTCCCCGCGCCCATCTCGCCGAGGACGACGATTACCGGAGCGGGGCCGTTAATCAGGTCGTCGACGTTGCCGATAGCTTTGATTCCGGAGACGTCTGCCCGCTGGCCGCGGTCGCCAGTGAAGTGCTTGAGCGTCTGGGTATCGCCGGCTTCCATCGCCCGACGAGCGGCTTCGGTCCCCTCGACGGCCACGATGTCCTGCACATGCCGGAGGTCCTTCGAGAGTCCGGGCATCTTCCCCGGTTCGGCCGCTTTCAGTGGGTCGTAGTGTGTCTGAACTACAGAGAGATACCGCGAGAGACGCGCGTCACGAACCAGTCCGGCGTGACGGTGAACGTCGGGGTCGCGGTGACCGTAGCCGTCCTGGTACTCGCGGAACTGTGCCGGGGTGTAGACGTCGTTGTCGTCAGTCATTGTGATGTTCCATCGCGTTGCTTCGCATC
>JARUKX010000091.1 GCA_029688825.1 Haloarculaceae archaeon H-GB1-1
CCCTGCCAGTCGCGCGCAGCGAAGCGAGCACGTCTGGCATTCGGTTCGAATCCGGGATGGCCTATTTCTGTGGCGAACAAATCCGTGAGTCGCAAAATCGTGACGATGGGCTCGGGTCGGGGACGACGTTTTCGTCGGGGGAGTTTTTCCTCGGCAGATGATCGGAGAGCGACACCTATACGTTCCGAGCGTGTGACTGTATCGCAAGGGAATGAGCGCCGAACCCGAACCGCTTCGCGTATCGCTAGAGGTTTGGCATCCGGACTGCTGGACGATCGAAACCACGGAGGCCGTCGACGTCGGCATCCTCGGACGGGTCGTCGCCCGCGACGTCGGTTCGCGTTCGACGGCATTCGTCACACTGTACGCCGATAGACGGCGCGAACTGGACGACGCCATCGAGACCATTCGGTCCTCCCCGCACGTCCACGACGCGACGAGAGTGCCTCGAACCGGTCCCGGGTCAGACCACGCCCGACCCGGGAACGCGACGACCGACCTCTTGATCGACCACGAGGCGAGCTCGCAGATCAGCGGCGCGTTCCTGTCGCGGGACTTCGTCCACGCCCGTCCGGTCGATACCCGCGACGGGAGCGAGCAGTGGGTTCTACTCACGAAACAGACGCGCGACGGCGTCACCGAGTCGCTGGACGAAATCACGGACGCTCACGACGCCGACATCACGGTCACCGGCATCTCGCGGACTGCGGACGACACGAACGCCGCCCGGTTCTCGCTCACGTCGCTCTCGGCGCGGCAGCGGGAGGTCTTCGAACTCGCCCGCGCCAGGGGCTACTACGAGTGGCCGAAGCAGATTTCGGCGAGCGACCTCGCGGCCGAACTCGACATCGCGACGGCCACGCTGCACGAACACCTCCACAAGGCGGAGGCGAAGCTGCTGGGAGCGGAGTAGTCCGCGACCGAGACTGCTCACTCTGGTCGAGCGAACTCGGCGGCCTCGGTCGTGAGGACCGCTCTGGCCGCTCGCTGTAACGTCTCGAGCCCGCTCGTCGCGTCGTCGAGGTCGATGTACTCGTCGACGGTGTGCGCCTGCGATAAGCTCCCGGGCCCCCACGTAATCGCCGGCGTGCCGGCGTGATTGACGAACTCGCGGACGTCGGTCGACGCCCGGATTCCCCACGGCTCCGGGGACGCGTCCACGACGGCCGCCGAGTGCTCGCGGAATATCTCCGCCAGTCGGTGGTCGGTTGGAATCTCGGCCGAGGAGTACGTCTCTGCGCGCTCCCACGTAGCGCCGATGTCGTACTCGCGGTTGAGCTCGTCCACGACGGTCGCGATCTCGTCGTCGACCTCGCCGAGCGTCTCGGCCGGGAGGATTCGGCGGTCGAGCGTCAGGAAGGTCCGCTCGGCGAGCACGCCCTTGTTCGAATCGGTCCCCGCACCCATCTGGGTGACGGTGGCGTACGCCCGCCCGCAGAGGGGGTCGCTGCGGTCTCGGAGACGGGCGTCGTAGTCGTCCAATGCGGCGAGCACTGGCCGAACGTGATCGATGGGGTTCGTCCCCTGGTCGGGGTCGCTCGCGTGTGCTGGCTCCCCGGGCCAACTGATCTCGTACCAGGCCATCCCCTTCTCGCTGGTCGCGACCCGACAGCGCGTCGGTTCGAGCACGACGCCGACGTCGCCGTCGAAGCCCGCGTCGAGAAGCGCTCTGGTGCCGGGCTCTGCCGTCTCCTCGCCCATCGCGGCGTGGACGACGAGCGAGCCGTCCAGTTCCCCGTCTTCGATGTTCGGGCGGAGGTCGAGTGCCGTGAGCATGGCGGCGGCGACGCCGGTCTTCATGTCCACGCTGCCGCGACCGTAGAGCCGACCGTCTTCGACGACACCGCCGTACGGCGGGTACGTCCACTCGTCACGGTCGCCGGCGGGGACGACGTCGAGGTGTCCGTTCAGCACGAGCGTCGGCCCGCCGGTGCCGACCGTGGCGCCCACCTGCGGACGGTCGGGGTCGGGGTCGTCGACCATCGCCGAATCGATGTCGTGGTGTGTGAACCAGTCGTGCACGTACTCGGCGGACTCGCGCTCGTTCCCGGTCGGATTCTCGGACTCGATGCGAACCAGTGTAGCGGCGAGCGACGGAAGGTCGGTCGGGTATCGCTCGGCCCCGTCCGGTTCGTCGGTCATATCGAGGACTCCGCGTCGGGGTTCGCAGTCCCGTACTGGTCCGCGACGTCCTCGAGCGACGGCTGGACGCGAATCACGTCGCCGACCGCTCGCTTCGCGCCAGCAGTGTCTTTCAGTCCGAGGCCGGTGACGACGGCGACGACCGACTCGTCGGGGTCGATGATTCCCGCTTCGCGTGCCCGTCGGATGCCGGCGATGGGTGCCGCACCCGCCGGTTCGGCGTATATCCCTTCCGTCCGGCCGAGCAGCGTTTCCGCCGCGAGGATGTCGTCGTCGCTCACGGTCAGCGCGGTCCCGCCGCTCTCTTCGAGGGCGCGGCAGGCTTTGAGCGTGTTCCGCGGTCGGCCGACTGCAACCGCGTCGGCGAGCGTATCGGCGACGTCGTCGACGTCGTCGTGGCCGTGGAAGGCGTCGTGAATCGCGCTCGCTCCTTCGGGCTGGACCCCGAGCATGCTGGGCGTGTCGTCGACGTAGCCCAGCTCGGCGAACTCCCGCAATCCCTTCCAGCATCCGGCGATGGTACAGCCGTCGCCCATCGAAAAGACGACCCAGTCGGGGATCGAATCACGAGTTTGGTCGGCGAGTTCGTGACCGACGGTCCGTTTGCCCTCTATCTGGAACGGGTTGATCGCCGCGTTCCGGTTGTACCACCCGTAGGCGTTCGTGACGTCGAGACTGAGGTCGTAGGCCTCGTCGTAGCTCCCGGCCACCGCGAGGACGTCGGCTCCGTAGACGCGCGGCTGGACGAGTTTCCCCTCCGGCGCGGACTCCGGGACGAAGATGCGGCAGTCGAGGCCCGCTCGCGCTGCGTAGCCGGCGAGCGATGCGGCGGCGTTCCCCGTCGACGCGCACGTGACGACGTTCCGGCCTGCAAAGCGGGCTTTGGTGGCGGCGACGCTCGTCGCGCGGTCCTTGAAACAGCCCGTGGGATTCAGACCGTCGTTCTTCACCCGGAGGTCGACGTCGAATTCCGCGCCCAGTCGGGGCACGTCGAGCAGGTCCGTGCCGCCCTCGTCGAGGGTCACCGGCGTCGCTTCGGTGTCGACGGGGAGGAACGCTCGGTACTTCCACTGGCTCCGGATGTCTCCGTCGAGCGAGGCGTCGAAGCGGTCCTGAACGACGTCGTAGTCGTAGACAACTTCGAGGATTCCGGCGACGCCGTCGTGTTCCGGACAGGTGTAGACGACCTGCTCGGGGTCGTACGTCGCGCCACAGAGGGTACATTCGAGCGTTTCGACGTGGTCGAGTGCCATGGGAACGTTCAGAACCCGTCTCGGTATGGTACCACCCCCAGCCATTGTCGGGGGGTGGACGACGAGGAATCCGCAGGCGTCCACAAAACGAGTCGGTATCTGGTGTCGGAACGCCGGTCGGCGACGTCACCGGCCGGTACCGGATTTGGGGACGACAGTGACGCCGTCGCCGTCGTGGTGGACAGTTGCATCGACGCCGTAGACGTCACGCACGGACGTCTCTGAGAGAATCTCCGGCGGGCCGGTGGCGTAGACGCCGT
>JARUKX010000092.1 GCA_029688825.1 Haloarculaceae archaeon H-GB1-1
GAGCGTGTCATACAATAGTTCTTGACCAGAATATTTCACACATTCTCTCCCGAATAGAGAGTGGAATACGGTGTTCCCCTGAATCAGCGTGAGAGGAAGCAGTCAAAATCCATGCATAGAGGGCATGAGACGTATTCTATGACACGCTGCTGGGGAGTATATACTGGACTAAATTGGTTTGTCCACGGTGGCTGACACCTCCGGTCAACGAATCGCTGAATTATTTATATATCGGGATTTGAAACACGACCAATGCTTAGCGGAGGAGGTACAGAAACATGGTTGATTTCTGGATTCTGTTAATTATAACTCTCGCGTTCATCATTCCAATGCCGTTGGTTTCCTCAGGTTTGCACGCGTATTTTTGCGTCAAGTCTGGCTTTCTCGATGCCGTTGCGGCTTTCGTGGGTAGTTTGAATGGGTGGAATCTGGCAGCTGGAACTGTAGTAGCAGTCTATCTGGTGCTGTTTTTCACCTTTCTCCTACTGCCCAAGCTTAGGTCTTTTCTCAATCGGAATCCCTGGCTCAGAGTTCAGAGAGGGTCTCTCAGGCTCAAGATGGTCAGAAGAGAAATCAGCAACAATGGAATACGATGGTTCCTGAAAAATCTGTACCTGGCCCGCAGGGAGTCATTGTGGACGTACTGGAGTTTTCTGTGGGTTCTCGTGATTGGGTTTGGAGTGGTGTTTGCACTGGCTATCCTAGATCTCCCGTTCACAGATTCACTCAGTAAGGATTTGATTCAAAACGGTTGGCAGGCACAGCTAACGATCACAAGCCTGAGTTTCATCGTTTTGATCTTCCTTTTGGACCAGATCTATCGGAGTAGGTACCAGGAAGGTGTCGTCCAGAAGTTCTTAGCAACTTCCCGGGTGATGCCAGTTCTCTACTTCTCTCTGTTTTCTTCAGGACTGGTCGCCTACCTGTATTTCTACAAGTCTCCGAACGCTATCCACCCTTTCTTGATCGACGTTACTTTCTTCGTCTTCTTGGGAACCGTTGTCAGCATAGGATATGTGTATTATAGGGTTGCTAAGTTGGTTTTCGACGATCCGCTCGACGAGTTCACTATCGACCTTGTGAAGAGAGGTCTGGACTTCCAGCTTCGGGACAACAATCGGCAGCGGATTTCAAGTGAATTTCTCGAAGTAGGATTGCCAGATATCGCCACGACTGGATTGGACAGAGACGGACGGGTTTTCTCAGCACGGGATCTTAGTTTAGACGGGTACATCGCAGATATCGATCTCCATGAGATAAGGCGTGCCTGCCGAGAGGAAGAAAGAAGATTGGGAAGTCCTGGGGAAAAGGCGTTGCAGGTGAACCTAGGTCTCGGGAATGAGGTGCGGCCTGAAACGGACATAGTTTCTGTCGACGTTGATCGAGTCGACCCAGTAGAGGTTTCAGATGATTTCGCTGAGAGATTATCCGGGGCAGTTCGCTGTAGTTCTGACCAGCCTTGGAGGACAGGTGAAAAGATGATTGATGAAAATACGGATCAGATTGATGACGCCAGCCGGGAGGCGATCAGCAACTTGAATTCTTCCGGCTTGAGGAACTTCTTGGGCTTCTATATAGAGCTTCTTGAGTATGCTACGGAATTGAACCGGCAGATTGTCTTGACTGAAGCTGATGCTTCAGCAGGTCTGACGGACGGAGGTCAACAGTCCTTTCACTGGGCTGCATCCAATTACAGTGGAACTCCTTCTCCAGTCCGTTCACTGGTGAGAAGGGTTCGTAGGAAGTTCTACCGTATCTTTGAGGCAGCAGCCGGCACCGGGAATTTCGATCTGATTACCACTGTAGGATCTGAGATATATGGGGTTTGTCTAAGCTTCCATCGCCAAGGAGAGGTCAACCTGTTTGACGACTTTATTGGATTGTATGGTGGGTTTTACCGTGTTCTTGCATCGAGTTCGGAGGATAACGAGCAAGCGGTTCATGACCACTTGTCCTCTCTACAAAATCTTCAGACGCAATTAGCTGCCTCTTTGGGTAGAGCTCATTCTGAAGAAGATGTTGAAACAGCTATCTCTGATCTTGAGAGCTACTATGATGTTATCGAGGAGACCTTCCGGCACTCTATAGAACAGGCGGATGCTGAATCGTTCAACAAGTTGTGGAAGCTTGGGGAGGACGCCTTTATAGTAGTAGATTCAGAAAGTGAAATCTTCAAACTGGAAAGACAGATTGAGGCAGCGGAGTCAAAAGAGGAGCAAGACAAATATGAGAGAGAATTGGAACTGAGAGAACGACAGCAGCAGGCAGTAGAGAATCTCCAAGACCGGTTTGAGGAGATGCGGTTTATCTCCGCCGCATCGGCCTATCAGGCACTCCTGAGTGAAGATATTCCTGAAGAGGTGTTTCAGGAGATGTTCAATGAGTCAATTCGACAGGAGTACACGAGCTTCCAGAAGCTATCTTCGGCCTATTTCGGCATGATTCAGGACGTGCGTCTTGACTTGATGCGATGGGAGTTCGATGATATAGATATCTTTGGAGGTGCTCGGATGAGCCAACCGGCTGTTCACACCTGGTTGCAGGAGTTCTTCTGTGCGATGGGAGTACTATTCCTAGATCCAGATGAGTACGAGATGGATGATCTGGATGAAGATCGGAATCCCCTGGCGGATATCGATATTGACAGAACCAGTTACCCTGATCTTGAGGAAGCTATCGAGTCGGTTTCAAGGAGCGATCTGGAAAGGCTGGATATCTCGCAGAAGGAACTGGAAAGAGTGGAGGAAAAGAAAGAGGTATTCCTGGCTCTGCACCGCCAGATGGAGGAGATTCTTGAGAGGAGAGAGGAAGACGACATCATCGAATCTGATTTAGATCCTGAGAAGGTATCCAGCTTCAAGCTGAGCTACATCGAAGGTTTTGAAGACCGGTTTACTCTTCGAAACGTCTTCGATGATTTGGGATGGTTCGAATCCCTTGATTATGACGGAGAGGTCGAAGGGTTTGGTTTCAGTGCATTTTATCCGAAGGGTGAGTTCATCCCTGATCCGCCGGCAGAGTTTGTCCACGATGTTGATCGACGGGCGCAGAGCCATGTTGATTCTATCGTAGAACGATGGCTAGAAAACGCTGGGGAAAATCTTAAACAGATTAGCGTTGAGTCTCAGGATTTGCTTGTCCAGAGAGTTAGAGAGGCTTGTTCAGATCTAGCTGAGCAAGGTAATGAGCCTGGAGCGATTGTCGTCTCTGGTTTCAGAACGTCTAACAGTCTCACCGGAAGTGAGTACTTTGATGGAGATATCAGCGAATACGAAGAGGATATCGGAGGATTTGACTACGGTGGCTCTGAGCCCGTCCCGGTTTATCGGGATTCAAGCGGTGACTTTGATGTCCTAGTGCTGGCTGGAGAAGATCAGGCGGTAGAGGTCAAGGAGTATCAGCGGAAGGACGTACCCGTCTTTGTTGATATAAAGAAGGTTACTCGTGAGATGTTGGATGAGGAAGATCCTGAAGAGTTTGAAGAAATGAGCGAAGAGGAGATCAGGGACCGTCTACAGTCTGTCTGGCTGCAAATCTGGTACTACTCCGAAATTGATGCCTCAGACGACTTCGGTGCCATACTCCGGATTGAGTAATGGATATACTCTGTTTCTA
>JARUKX010000093.1 GCA_029688825.1 Haloarculaceae archaeon H-GB1-1
ACGGGCGTGGCGGGATTCGAACCCGCGGTCGAGGGGTTAGGAACCCCTCGCCCTATCCACTAGGCCACACGCCCTGCACGGGGATACCGGGGGATAGTGAAAAACGATTGCCCTTCCAGATGGCAGACCCGGTGCTGTGGGTCGTGAAAAGAATCGCAGTCGAAAACGGGAGTTACTTGGCGGGTTCGTCGTCGGGGTCGGCCGGGTCGGCCGGGTCAGCCGGGTCGGCCGGTTCGGCATCGACAGTCCGCTCGCCGTCGTCTTCGTACTCCTGCAGTTCCTCCTCGATCTCCTGTCGGCCCTTCTTGAACTCGCCCATCGCCTGCCCGGTCGAGCGAGCGAGTTTCGGAATCTTGTTCGCGCCGAACAGCAGGACTGCGACCAACAGGATCAGCAGCACTTCCGGACCGCCTGGAAGCCCGCCGAACAGTGGGATGAATGCACCGGTCATTGCTATCGGAATTAGCCGGTTGCCAATTATAGTCTTTTTGCTCGTCCCCGGTCGAAAATTCGACGAGGGGCGGTCATGCGACGCCATTCGGAGTCGCCAGCCGATGTCACAACAGACTTGAGGGGGCGCTCGGAACCGGGGGATATGGTAGGCGAAGGCGACACGGCACCCGACTTCACCGTACCGCTCGCAAATGGCGACATCGAGGAGTTCACGCTCTCGGAGGAACTCGACGACGCACCCATCGTGCTGGCGTTCTTCCCAGGCGCGTTCACCGAGGTCTGCAGTCACGAACTGGCGACGTTCCAGGAGCGACTGGACGAGTTCGCGGACGCCGGCGCATCGGTCTACGGCGTCAGCGTCGACTCGCCGTTCTCGCTGAACGCGTTCCGAGACGAACTCGACCTCTCGTTCGACCTGCTCAGCGACTTCGAGAAGGAGGTCATCGACGAGTACGGCATCGCCATGGACTTCGACGGCCTCGGCGTCTACGGCGTCGCGAAGCGCTCGGTGTTCGTCGTCGACGGCGACGGCGAGATCTCGTACGCGTGGGTCAGCGACGACCCCGGCGTCGAACCGGACTACGACGACGTCCTCGACGCCATCTCGGCGTAGCGTCCCTAGGCAGGGGCTCGTACCCTGGTGGCACGCTGCTAACTGAACTTTTTATCGGTGGCCCGCAATCGTATAGCCATGAGCAATCTCGAAGAGGGTACCGGCGTCGCCGGCGACGGGCGCACGTACGACCCCGACGGAGCACACGCGTTCCCCGACGAGCGGGTCAACGAGGTGCTGGACTTCCTCGAACACGACGAGGAGGTGACGGCCTATCTGCAGGCCCAGAACGTGAACCCGGTCGCGCGGAAGCGCTACAACGACCACGGTGCGAAGCACATCCGCATCGTCCGGAACCGGGCTCTCTGTCTCTACGACCTCCTGAAGCGCGGGAACGTCTCGTTCAACGGCGCGAGCGACCACGACGGTCTGGAGGAAGCCGACGAAGCAGTCATCATCGCGCTGGCGGCGACCATCCACGACATCGGCCACATCGTCCATCGCGACAGCCACGCGTACTATTCGATCCCGCTCGCTGCGGACCTGCTCGACCGAATCTTGCCGAACTTCTACGACGTCCCGCAGGCGGTCCGAATCAAGGGTGAGACGCTGCACGCCATCCTCTGTCACCACACCGAGGAGGTCCCGCTGACGAAGGAAGCGGGCGTCGTCCGGGTCGCCGACGCGCTGGACATGGAGAGCGGCCGGTCGCGCATCCCCTACGAGGAGGGGGGCCGCGGCATCAACACGGTCTCCAGTCAGGCCATCGAGAAGGTGTGTCTCCGGCCGGGCGAGAGCAAAGCTGTCCTCGTCGAGATCGAGATGAACAACGCGGCGGGCGTCTACCAGGTCGACAACCTTCTGAAAGCGAAACTCCGAGATTCGATGCTCGAAGACGAGATCCGCATCGTCGCGGTCAACACCCACGAGACGGACGGACAGCTCGTCGAGCGCATCGAACTCGACTGAGCAACGCGAGTCGAAATCCGGTTATTCGTCGCTCCAGTAGCGCGACTCGTGAGCGAACAGTCCGGCAGCATCTGGCGCGATCCCGAGTACCTCGCACTGACGGGGACGGCGTTCGCGAGGGCCCAAGCGTACTCGACGCTGGCGATTTCGCTGGCGCTGTACGCGGACCTGTTCGGGACGACGGGGACCGTCGAGGGGCTGTTCGGAACGGCGTTCGCGGCGGTGCAGTTGCTCATCGTCCTCCCGCTCGGTCGGGCCGTCGACACGGGCAACGCCAAGCGCTATCTGCTCGCCGGACTCGTCGTCAACGTCTTCGTCTTCGTCGGCTTCGCGATGGTCTCGACCGTCGAGCACGTCATCGCCATGCGCATGCTGCAGGGACTCGGGTCGAGTCTGCTCTGGATTACGGGGACGACGGTCGTCGGCGAGATCAGCCCCGTAGACGAGCGCAGCCGGTGGCTCGCCGGCTACAACCAGGTCGGCTCGCTGTCCAGTCTCGCAGGTGACCTCGTCGGGGGACTGTTGCTGACGACGGCGGGGTTCGTGGTGACGTACGGCGTCCTGAGCGGCGTGACAGTGCTAGCGGGGGTGGCGGTCCTGCTGTACGTCCGCCGAAATCCGGGCGGGAAGGCGGACCCTGAGGAAACCACCGGGTTCGAGACGCTCAGGGACTTGCTCGGCAGGCAGGCCATCCGCTCGTTGCTGGTCTTCCGACTGGCGTTCAGCGTGGGCAAGATGGCGGTGCTGCTGTTCCTGCCCATCTACGCGCGAACCGAGTTCGGGATGAGCGCGCTCGCGGTCGGCGGCATCCTCGCCGGTGGAAAACTGACGAAGACGCTCACGCAGGGGGTCGTCGGTGAGTACACCGACCGGCTCGGCCGGAAGGAGCTGTTCGTGTTCGTCGGCGCGGCCCTGTACGCGCTCGGTGCGGCGCTGATTCCGCTCGCGGAGTTCGCGGCTGGAACGGTCCCCGGACTGAACCTCGACGTCTGGACGCTGGCGGTCGCGCTCCCGCCCGCGTTCGTCGTTCTCTTCGCCGCGTTCGCGGTCTGTGGGGTCGCCGACAGCCTCCGATTGCCCGCGAGCATGGCCCTGTTCGTCGAGGAGGGCGAACACTTCGACGCCGTCGCGGGCAGCATGTCGCTTCGCTCTCTCGTCTGGAAGGTCGGGCAGGTCGTCGGCCCGCTCACCATCGGCGTGCTGTGGGACGCGACGGACGTCTTCACCGCGTTCGGCGCGGCGGCCGCGCTCATCGCCGTCGGGTCGCTCGCGTTCATCGTCCTGTACGAGGCCGAACCCGACCCGGCTGCCGTCGGCGCGTCGTGTGACTGATCAGTGGTCGTCCAGGAGCGCGTCGTCGCCGTGGCGCTGGCGGAGGGCGGCGAAGTACTTGCGTTGCGACTCGACGCGTGGCGTGGCCTCGGCGAAGGCGTGCTCGAACAGTTGCTCCGGGTCGGGCTCGAACTCCTCGGCCGCGTCGACGAATTCGGCGACTCGGTCGCGCGCGTGCTCTCGAATCGCGTCTTCGCC
>JARUKX010000094.1 GCA_029688825.1 Haloarculaceae archaeon H-GB1-1
TACCCTGGAAGACGAACGCAGTGAATCTTCCTCCGGTTCAAATCCCGCCTCGGGCGTTTTCAGAACACAACACGAACGAGGAGCGGAGCGACGAATGAGCCGTGTTCTGAAAACCGGCGATAAGGGTTTTGAACCACGCAAAGGCGAGCGATAGCGAGCGTTTGCCCCGGGTTCAAACTCCGAAAGACGCTCCGCGTCTTTCGAGGACCGCGAACGCGCCGCGGTCGCTCACTTCCGAGCGACTGCGTCGCTCGGCGTGAGCGGTCGCAGACCGCGCACTCCCGCCTCGGGCGTTTTCTGCTGACGCCAACTCCCGAGCGAGACGCTTCTGTGTCGAACGAACAGAAGCGGCAACGAAACGACGACGAACGAGGATCGGTGGTTCGGCGACGTCGAGCGGTCAGTCGCTGATGAAGGTCCGCAGTAGCTGGAGTTCTTCGGCCTCGGAGATGTGTTCGGAGTCCAGACAGGCATGCAGGACGCGGTGGGCCAGATCCGGGTCGATGCCGTCCAGGTCGACGGTCGGGTCGGGGTTCGCGTCAGCAGGTTCGGTGCCGTCGATCTGGTCCGCGAGCGCGTCGACGCGCGCGGAAAGCTCCTGGACCTCGGCGTGGAGGTCGGAGCCCTCGGTCGGAGCGTCGTCGTCAGATTCGCTCGCGGGCGCGTCCATCTCGGCAGCGTCCGGACCGCCATCCAGCGCGTCGTCGGGCACTGCCGCAACGAACTCCCGGCGGTCCTGCCACTCGAAACCAGGGACGTCAGCCAGCCAGCGGCTGATCGTGGCCCGGGTGACGTCGAAGTGGGCCGCGAGTTCGCCCTGAGTCGCCTCGGGACGGTCGCGAATCAGCTGCAGGGTCGTTCGCTGCTTCTCGGAGCAATCCTCCACGGTCGGTACCTCGTGTTCGGTCGTCGGTTCGGGTTTCTGGATGGACATCGTCTGTACCTCGCCCTCGTCGTGTTCGTCGTCCGCGTGGCCGTTCGGTTGCATGTCGTCCTGTGGGTCTGTGGTTGGTGCTGTGGCTGCGACCGCATCGTCAGGGCCGGTCGCGTGTCCGTTCGTGCTCTCGGCCGCCACGTTACCGGCCAGACCGGAGACCGCGTGCTCCGAGCCCTCGGGCTGGTCGGCGGGGTCACCGTACTCCGATAGCACTCGGTCGACCAGTTCCTCGGTCGCACCGCTCACTTCGTCGGCGATTCCAGCGAGTGATGCGTCGGGCTGGGATGCTGCGACGTCGAGGATCCGTCGATGAATCATCGCTCGGGGCATCCCCGATCCACTGTCAACCCGACTCATACCCCCTCCGTAGGGGCCAGCGGACGTATAAATTCATCGCCAGGAGCGAGAAGGCGGCATCTCACGGGTTTCGACCGTGCGGGAGCCGACGATCTACTCGGCGGTCCGACTGCTCGGTGTTCGCGAGGAGCGAGCGCTTCAGGTGCTTGCAGGTGACTGCACAACATCGAAACGAGACTGGCTACTAGGGTGACTGCAATGGCACTGTTAGAACAGCAAAAAGAGGAGAGCGCGAAGCAAGAGGCCGACAAGATCGTCGAGCAAACGCCCATGTCGGCGAGCGACCCCGTGGCGGGAATCGCAGCCGGCTCGGTGCTACTCGCGTGGTACCAGTTCTACGTCAAGGGGAACAAGCAGACGGGAATCTTCGTCGGGCTCTGGGCACCGACGATGCTCGCGGCGGCGAGCTACCTCCAGCAGAAGGACATCGTCCGGAAGTTCAAACGCGGACTGTCCTCCTTCTGAGCGTCGAGGCGGCGACCCGAACGACGCCGGTCCGAACGACCCGACCGGCTGTCGAGCCGTCGCGGGTCCCGTGAGGGCGAGCCAGCGTCACGCGGTCAGGTGCGGTCGCCTCCCACAGGCGTGACGAAGACCGGGGACGATTACGCTTCCCGGGACCGTTCGACGAGGACGGACAGTCGCTCGTCCTCGGCCAGTTCGCTGTAGACCGCCGCCGTCGGAACGCCGAGTTCGTAGGAGGGGCGGCCTTTTCCGACCGGCGAGGTCTCGGAGCGCTCGGCGCAAGTGATGGCCTCTCGGGCTTCGAGTTCGTTCAGTGCGCGCGCGACGTCGGCCTCTGCCAGAGTGCCGAGGACGTCACCGCTGACGGAATCGAGGTGCTGACTACAGTGCTGAATCACGGTCCCCGCGTGGGCCGGGGTCGAGCCCTCGTCGTCGAGTTCTGCCACGCTCAGGAGGACGAGCCGCTGGGTCAGGTCAGTGTCTGCGAGGTCGACGTCAGAGGTCATATCGACAGTTCGACAGGCCGGACAAAAACCGTTGTGCCTCGCCCGGTGTCCGGACCGTGACTGAATCCACGCGGCGGGTGGAGTAAAAACGACTTACCGTCACTTAGGTGGTCATAACAATAGGAGAGAGACCTGTGGCAACGGACACATGTCCAACGAGCGCCACGGTGACACTGGCCGCATCTCGCGCAGGGGTTCGCTGAAAGTAATCGGAGGCATTGCCATTTTGGGAACGATTACGGACGGTGCTGGTGCCACGTCCGGCGGCCGCTCGTACCGCGTGGTACAAGGTGACGAGTCCGTCGATATCACACCGTTCTCGGGCGACGAGCCCGTCGAGAAGCTGTACGACCTCCGGATTCCCTCGAAGTACGAGGGCGACAACGGCGCGACAGACCCCGGAACCGGGCCGTACTTTCAGTCGGTCGGAACGCAGGACCTCCAGCGAGAATCGACGACCATCTGCTTCCTCTACGACGGCCCGAACGGCCTGAGTTTCGTCGTCGTTCACGATACGAACGGCGGGGATGGCGGTGCGGCGACCTGGACGGTCGAATCGGTCCCCGAGGGAGCGAAATGGCGGGTGAAAGACGACCTGTATCTCGACCCGGAGACCGGCGAGCCGGCGGCGACGAACTACGACAAATGGAACGTCAGCGGGACGACTCACGAGATAGACTGGACGTGGGGTAGCGGCGGGACCGACGGCGGGGTCCTGGGCTACTTCGACGGGACCTTCGCGATCACCATCCACCCGGCGTACAACGCCGAAGCGACCCTGTACGGCAAGTATTACGAAGGGGACGTGACCGCGTGGGAGGTCCTCTCGGCGAGCGACAGCGGCCTCGAACGCGAGTCCCTGTCGCTCGACGAGCCAGTGAAGCTCGTCTGCGTGTCGCCCGACGCTGGTGGCGACGGAGACGAGACGGAGAGTGGTGACGACGAAGGTGACGAGGGTGAGAGTGGCGATGGCGATGACCACGACGAGAAGGATCCCGATGACGACGATGGCGATGACCACGACGAGAAGGATCCCGATGACGACGATGGCGAAGACCACGACGAGAAAGGTGAAGACCAGGACCACGACGAGAAGGATGACGAGAAG
>JARUKX010000095.1 GCA_029688825.1 Haloarculaceae archaeon H-GB1-1
CGGGAAGGCCATGGAGGCCGCCGAGCGTGGCCTCGACGAGACGATGAGCGCCTTCATCGCGTGGGCCGCTCGCCACGGCGTCGACGTCGACGACGCTCGCTCGGCGAAGATGCTGCTCCGCTTCGGTGGCATGGAGACGGCACGAGACGCCGAGCGGGCGATTCGTGAAGGGTTCAAAGTGTGGCGTCGTGCCGGCATGCCCGAAGAACGCTACCGGATGGCCGAAGTTCGCTTCCCCGGGGGCTCGTTCAGTACCGCATGGCGGTACCTCTACACCGGGTAGTAGGCCGCCGGCTGAGTGGCAACGCTCGTTCTCTCCCCCATTTCAGGGTTGTTCTTGCCCCTTTCGGCCAGAATCGGTGCGGTCGTCGTCGATATCGAGACGCGATCTCCGTTCGGCGTCGCTCGTCGCCGATGAAACTGCAACGCGAACCGTTGCGTTTCCTCTTACGGGTGTGGCTAAGGCCACAAACTCAAAATACACCGCACCGTTTCGCGCCGCAGGCGGCGCGCGAAATTCTTCGCTTGCATTCTTTACCAAATTTCTTATAGAATGTATTCCGATAGACCGCCTTGTTCACGGTGGATACTTAAACGTCTCTTCGACCCGCCGATGCAACTTATGATCCGATGACTCCGACGAAAATCGGAACTCGCTAATGTCTTCTAACGTTACAGCCCCGGTGAGCTCGCCTGGCTTCCCCATTACCTGCTCAGCGTATACGTTACCGTTCACATCCGCATACAGAATATGCAACTGGAAGGAAATGTCTCGAATCCCGGCGTCGTACAGTCGTTGTGTCGTCTCAAACACAGGTAACCGAACGTACTCCGCTCGCCCCTCTTCACCATGGAACACTTCTTCGAACTCGACTTGTGTGCTGAATTCTACCCGGCCTTCGTTCGGGCTTAACACGCCTCCTTCCCTCGAATCGTTCTCAAACTGGTTTCCTTCAGCCCTGTTTAATGGGAAGTACCGCGGTAGGATCTCGAATCCGTCGCCGTCCGAGGTGAGGAAGCACGCGTCCTCAATGTCAATAGGTGTCCCCTTTCCGGGGTTTGGATCGTAACTAACGACGAGTGTCGGGCGGATGTACAAGTTCTGTGCGACGCCTTCACCGAGGTTCTCTAGTTGGATGGTGAGAAAGTCGAACGTGGTACCGCGGCCACTCTTCGACTCGATTTCCTTCCGGCGGCTCTTAATCACTGGTTTGCTCTGCCTTTCGATCGTTTTCTGTAGGTCGTCGGTTTGCACTTCAGTGGTCGTATTCGACTCCCAGAAAACAAGTTTCTCCGCTACTGTGACCTGTAACGCAGTAAGGCTGATTTGAGGGATATAGTCGCGTAGACGGTCGAGCATACTGGCTGATGCTCACTCGTTGATAATAAAAAGATTAGTCCGACAGTCTATTTCACTGATTACAGCGAGGACGACCAGAAGCGACTGCTCACGCTGCGCAGACACTCTCGCCGCTATTACTGTTTTTTCCAGCTTGGACCACCCTATCCGAAAGATATGGTATCTAACAAATGTGGTCATTAGACGATAATTGAATGTCAAGTCCGAATCAGCCTTTTCAGAACGAGATGCCGCCGGTTAGATGTCAGAACAACCTTCTGACCTGGATTTTCGCTTGCTGAGCATCACGGTGCGTTCCGCCGCCGTGCCAGGAGAGACTAGGAAGCCGAGAAGAATGTCTCATCGCGATATCGAGAACCTGAATCCCTACCCCACGAACCCGATAGACCACGAACACATACCACCCGTTGGCCTCCCGTAGCCGGTCGTGGTAGCGGTCGTAGAGCTTGAACGTCCCTTCCTGTCCATTGGCGTGACGGTACATCGCACTCTTGATTTCGACGGGCGTCCCATCGGCTCGCTTCGCGTCGTGCCAGCTGCATCGGTCCAGTATCAGTCCATACTTCTCGACGGCCTTCCGCTCGGCGAGGGTGCCGTAGTGATTCGCTTTGTGGCTCCGACTCATTCGCGTGCCTCGCGTGCGTCATATATATCGACTCCTCTCCCTCTCACAGAGCCTCGCCCATGGCTGTGCGCGCCACTCGTCGACGACGAGTGCGCGCCATGGGCTATTACTACAAGGGGGCTCTTTCGCTTTGCAGCTTTGCAGAGTGCTGCCGTCATGTGATTACGGCCTCCACGTTGCCAACCCACTCACGCTTTGGGCCACCGTCTCGGTAATCATTCCACCAGTTTCGGACGGTAGCATGGCTGTATGGGACGTACTCAGAGGTTTCGCGGTCGGACATGCCGCGGTCTTTGCACTCCTTGATGGTCCACATCGCCACCTGCTTGACCGTCGTCTCGTCGGCTTCTACAGCGTTCTCGTCGTCGCCGTCGGACCACGACCAGTCGGAGGCTTCCTTCGTGTTGTATCGCCAGTCTGTCGGCGGAATGCCTTCGATCTCGAACTGAATATCGGCAAGTTTGGAACTCTTGATGGCGTCGGCGACGACGGCCTTCTTCTGACTCGTCTTCTTGACGATGGTGCCGACGCGCCAGAGCATCGGGTGAATAGACCGCTCACCGTGGGCGATGTAGATGAGCGCACCGCCGTACTTGCGGATTTTGTAGACGAGCGGGGCCATCTTCATTCGGGTTTCGTAGCCCTGCGCGCCGACGCCCGACGCGGCCGACGAGAACTCGTCTCCCATGAACAGCTTCGGCCGCTGGCTGTGGTCGAGCGGGTCGCCGTCCTGTTCGACCCACTCCATGAGGGTACCGTAGTCGGGAATCCACCCGTCCTGAACGTCGCCGTCACTGTCCACCCACCGCGTTTTCTCTTCGAGACTCTGGATGTTGGTTCCGACGAGTGAGTCCGCACTTTGCTGTTGCATCCACCGCTGAGCGAGCAGGCACGCGAAGTCTGTCTTCCCCGCGCCCATCTCACCGAGGACGACTATCACGGGCGCAGGGCCGTTGATGAGGTCGTCGACGTTGCCGATGGCTTTGATTCCGGAGACGTCTGCGCGCTGGCCGCAGTCGCCAGTGAAGTGCTTGAGCGTCTGCGTATCACCGACCTCCATGGCCTTCCGCGCCGCCTCGGTCCCTTCGACGGCCACAATATCGCGGACGTGCCGGAGGTCCTTCGACAGACCCGGCATCTTCCCCGGTTCGTCGGCCTTCAGTGGGTCGTAGTGCGTCTGGACCACCGAGAGGTACCGCGAGAGACGAGCATCCCGAACCAGCCCGGCGTGCCGGTGTACGTCGGGGTCGCGGTGGCCGTAGCCGTCCTGATACTCGCGGAACTGTGCAGGGGTGTAGACGTCGTTGTCGTCAGTCATTGGTGTGGTCCATGGCGTTCGCTCGCAGT
>JARUKX010000096.1 GCA_029688825.1 Haloarculaceae archaeon H-GB1-1
TCCTCGAAGACCTCCGACTCGGGGACGTCGCGAGCGGTCGCTATCTCACGAACCCGGTCGGAAATTTCTGCGGCCATACACACGGATTGGTCGTCATCTCCCTTAAATTCGCGTTCTACACGTGCTCGTCGACGTACGCCTCGATGTCGGCTTTGACGGCCTCGTCGATGGGCGGGCGGTCGTAGTCGTCGAGGAGTTCTCTGGCGCGGTCGGCCCCGCGCTGGCCGGCGCTCCGCTGGCCGTCTCGGTCCCACTGTTCGTAGGCCGTTCGGTCGGCGACGTCGGGCGTGAAGTGCTCCTCGCGTGCGTGGGTGAGGGTGTGACGTTCGCTGAGGAAGTCGCCGCCGGGTTCGGTGTCGAGAATCAGGTCGAGCGCCAGCGTCTCCTCGGAGACTTCGTAGCCGGACTGGAGTCGCTGCGCGGCCTGGATGCGCTCGCAGTCGAGGACGAACTTCGCGGGCGAGACGGTCGCGTAGGCCTCCAGCATGCCGGCGGCGTGGAGCACGAAGTCCGTGTCCGCGGCCACCGTGGCGGCGAGGTGGGTCGCCGACTCCGAGCCGGCCTGGTCGTCGATGGTCTTCGCGTCGGTGAGACAGCCGCCGGCGCGGGAGGGGAGCCCGTAGAAGTCGGCCATGGCCCCGGAGAAGGCGGTCGCGAGGGCACCCTCGGGGCTGCCGGTCGCCAGCGACGTGGCGTGCATGTCGAAGTTCGCGGCGGGCGTCCCGTAGACGACGGGGACGCCCTCGGAGACGAGCTGGGCCATGGTGATGCCGAACAGGACCTCGGCGTTGGCGAGGGCGAAGGTGCCGGCCATCGTCGCCGGGCCGGTCGCGCCGGCCATGACCGCCGAGGCAAACACGAGCGGCTGCTGGCGCTCGGCGTAGGCGAGGAGGCCGCCGGCCATGTGGCCGGAGAGTCGCCGCGGCGAGACGGGGGTGATCTGCCCGGCGACGTACGGTTTCGAGAGGGAATCGTCCTCGACGGCGATGGAAACGAGGTCGAGCGACGCCTCCGCACGGTCGTATCCGAAGGTGTCACCCATGACCGGCTTGTCCGTCAGCAGGAGCGAGCGCTGGAGCATCTCGTAGGGCTTGGCCGCCGAGTCGACGCCGCTGACCTCGCAGACGGAGAAGCCGGTGCAGTTGATTGCGTCGACGGACTGGACGAGCTTCGTCAGCCGCTCGTAGTCGTCGAGGGTGGAGTTGCGCCGCGTTCCGTCGAGCGTGAGGACGTTCGATGCACCGTAGGCGGGGGCGTAGACCGGCGTCTCGCCGACGACCACGTCGTTGTCGGGGTTGCGAGCGTGGAGCGTGAACGACGACGGCGCGGCGTCGAGGGCGGACTCGACCATCTCGGGCGGCAGCGTGACGACGTCGTCCTCCGCGTCGGCCCCGTGCTCTGCCAGCCGCTCGCGGGCACCCTCGTGGCCGACCGCGATACCGCCCTCGTCGAGGATGGTCAGGGAGGTTTCGTGGATCGTCTGCAACGCTTCCTCGTCGAGGTGGCGCGCCGAGAGCACGGGTCCGTCGGACATGGTTCACCCTGACGGGTGGAGGGTAATAGAAGTTCGCGACCAGCGGTCTAGAGTTTCCCATCGAACCACGACACGGGTACCTGCTCGACCGTGGTCGGCTCCGCGTCCCGAATCTGTAGAATCGAGTACCTGACGACGGGTTCGAGTCGGTCGGTCAGGTCGACGTCGCTGGACGCACCCTCGTAGTCGACGTTCGTCCCGTCGCTCAGCAACGCTTTCGCCGTCGCGAATTCGTCGACGCCCACCGTGGTGCCCAGATGCGAGACCGGCCGGATATGCCTCGCGATCGCGGCCCCGCTGGCCTCGCCGGCCCGTTGCATCGCCAGCGCCAGCAGGAAGAGCGCGTCGTAGCCGTGGCTCGAATACAGTTGGACGTCGTCGGCCCCGCCCATCGCACTGACGAAGGTGTCGTGGCTCGCGGTCCGCTGTGGGATCGGTGAACTCAGGTAGTGACCGTCGAGAACGCCGCTGAGGTCGTCGAGCAGCGCGGTGTCGTTGATGCCGTCGGCCATCACCCACGTGCCTCCGTAGTCGCCCTCGTGCCACTGTTCGATGATGGTACGGCCGTTCTCGGGATAGGCGACGAAGCCCACCGCCTCGGGGTCGTTGGCGAACACGGTGTCGAGCGTGCCCCGATAGTCGTCGGTCTCCCGCGAATAGGCGACCATCGACGTCACCTCGCCGTCGAAGGCCTGTCTGGCCTTCTCGGCGAGCCCCTCTCCGTAGGGGTTGTTGACGTAGAGGAACGCGGCCGAGTCAGCCTCGACGTGGTCCGTCAGCGCGCGCGCCATGACGAGGCCTTGCTGGGCGTCGTTGGGCGCGGTCCGACCGTAGTACTTCAGCCGCTGGCCGTCGACCGCGCGATAGCCCATGCCGGAGAGGACCGGACTCGTGTTGCCGTGGCTGACCTCCATGACCTGGTGTGCGGCGGCGACGGGTGCGAGCGTCGTTCCGACGCCGCTGGAGTACGGACCGACGAACCCGACGATGTCGTGGTCGTCGATCATCGCCACGAGCTTCGACCGGGCGCGCTTCGGGTTCGTCTCGGTGTCCGCGCTGTACAGCTCCAGTGGTCGGCCGTCGACACCGCCCGAACGGTTCACGTGCTCGACAGCGAGGTCGATAGCCCGTTGCATGCTCTCGCCGAACGCGCCGGCGGATCCCGTGAGGGGGACGAGCGAGCCCAGGGGGATCGGCCCGTCGCCGTGAGCGATCTCGTCCGATGTCGCGGATCCGCCATCGCGTCCACGTGAGAGACAGCCGGCGAGCGCGGTCGAACCCCCGGTGACGGCGGCCCCGAGTCGGGACAGTATCGCTCGTCGGCTGTATCTTGACATGATACACCAACGTATTGGCAAATACTCGATGATAAAGTGTTCGCCTACCTGAGGGGGTCTCGTGCTGGAGTTCACGCCAGTGGCGGCGGGACAGCCCGAACGTTCTTGCACGCGACCGCGGTCTATACCGACGTCAGTAACCCACGACTGAAGTCGTGGGCTTGTCAGTGGACTACCCTTCTGCCTCCGTCGCGGAGGAGACGGTGAAA
>JARUKX010000097.1 GCA_029688825.1 Haloarculaceae archaeon H-GB1-1
GGCGCTCAGCATCGTCTTCTCGTTCCTCTCGTCGCTCGTCGTCCTGCCCCCGGCGCTGGTCGTCTGGGACCGCATCGTCCACCGGCCGCCACAGGCCAGCCGCCTTCGGGGTCTCGTCGGCTGGCGGCTCCCACAGGGACGGCCCGAATCCAGCGACGACTGAATTCTGGCGAGCAGTTTTACCCCTCGCCGCCTTTATAGGAAGCGAAGCACCCGACCAGGTCGTTCGCTGCCGATTCGTCGTCCGCCGACGGGCTTCGCCAGCGAGGGCCAGGAATGAGCGCACGATTCGACTACCAGCGGTTGATCGACTGGACCGACGAGCGCATCGTCAGCGACTCCGGCCGTGTCATCGTCGCGTTTCTCGTCCTCACGGGCGTGTTCGCGCTCGGGCTCGGGAACGTCTCGACGGAGGCCGGGACCCAACAGTTCGCGACGAACCTCCCAGCGGAGGAGGCGCTAAACGACGTCACCCGCGAGTTCTCGCCGACATTTTCGAGCGATTCGGGGACGACCCAGCTCATCCAGTCGGGGCAGAACGTCCTGTCGAAGCGCGGCCTGCTCCGGATGCTGGAAGCCCAGGAGCGCATCGAGGGGGCCGACGGACTGCGAGTGAGTAGCACGTCCAGCGCCGCCAGCATCGTCGCCCAGCAGCTCGACCCCGACGCGACGACGACCGAGACCCAGATTCGCGCCGTCGAGCGGGCGACGCCCACCGAGATCGACCGTGCGGTTCGGCGGGCGGCCGAGACGAATCCACAGTTCACGGGCCTGCTGAGCGTCGACTTCAACCGCGAGAGCGCGAGCGCCTCGGCGACCATCGGCGTCGTCACCCACGAACTGCCGGCCGGCATCTCCGAGGGGTCGGGACAAGGTGGGTCGAGCCCGCTAACGCCGATCCAGCAGCGCGTCCAGCGCATCGTCGCTACCGTCGACGGCGACATCCAGGTGTTCGGGAGCGGCATCATCGCCGAGGAGTTCTCGTCGGTCATCTTCGACTCGCTGCTCATCGTCGTCCCCGCCGCCGTCCTGTTCATCACCGTCTTCCTGATCATCGCCTACCGCGACCTGCTCGACCTCCTGTTGGGCATCACCGCGCTCGGGATGACCATCGTCTGGACGTTCGGCTTCATGGGCCTGGCCGGAATCCCGTTCAGCCAGATGCTCATCGCCGTGCCGCCGCTGTTGCTCGCCGTCGGTATCGACTTCGGCATCCACGCCATCAACCGCTACCGCGAGGAGCGGAGTCGCGACCTCGACATCGGCGAGTCGATGCGCATCACGACCGACCAGCTCTCGGTGGCGTTCGCCATCGTCACGATGACGACCATCATCGGCTTCCTCTCCAATCTGACGAGCGCGCTCGTCCCGATTCGGGACTTCGGGGTGGTCGCAAGTATCGGCATCGCGTTCACGTTCCTCATCTTCGGTGTCTTCCTCCCCGCCGCGAAGGTCGCGCTGGACCGCAACCGCGACCGAATCCCGATTCCCACGTTCAGCCAGCGGCCCCTCGGAAGCGAGGAATCGCCGCTCAGTGCGGTTCTCACCGGCGGCGTCGCCATCGCGACGCGGACGCCCAAACTGTTCCTCCTCGGCGTCGTCTTGCTGTCGGTCGTCTCGGGCGCGTACGCGACCGGCATCTCGACGAGCTTCTCACAGGAGGACTTCCTCCCGCCCGAGGAGACGCCGGCCTATCTCGAAGAGCTGCCCGAGCCGTTCCGGCCCAACGAGTACACCGTTACTGGGCAGCTGAACTACCTGGAGGAGACGTTCGAGACCACCCAGGGCGACAGCGCGACCGTCTACGTGGAGGGGCCGATGCGACGAGACTACGCCCTGGAGATGATCCACCGCGCCGGCGAGGACCCGCCGGACTCGTTCGTCCGCGACGGCCGCCACGCAGAGTCCAGCAGCATCGTCACCGTCATCGAGTCGCGAGCCGCGAGCGATCCCGAGTTCAGACGCATCGTCGAGCGCAACGACCGCAACGACAACGGTATCCCCGACGACAACCTCGCAGTCGTCTACGACTACCTGTTGTCTTCGTCGTCGCGGTCGGAGACCCTGAACTATCTCACCGAGGACTACAGCAGCGCCCGCGTCGTCTACACCGTCCAGGCCGACGCGAGCCAGAGCGCCATCACCGCAGACGCGCGCGCGGTGGCCGACCGCTATCGCTACACCGCGACCGCCACCGGCCAGACCGTCGTCTTCGAGGCCATCTCGGCCGTCATCCTCGAATCCGCGATGACCAGCCTCGCCGTCGCACTTGCCGGGGCGAGCGCCTTCCTCGTCTTCGTCTACTGGGTCATCGAGGGACGAGCATCGCTCGGCATCGTCAACGTCGTCCCCATCGTCGTCACCGTCTCGCTCGTCGCCGGCTCGATGCGACTGCTCGGCATCCCGTTCAACGCCCTCACCGCGACCATCCTCGC
>JARUKX010000098.1 GCA_029688825.1 Haloarculaceae archaeon H-GB1-1
AAAACGGTCCTGAATTATTCCTCGGTATCGAATCGACATCGCCACCCCTCAGCTTAGCCGACCCGATGGTGAGGTGCCCTAGCAGCACGCGACGCGTGCTGTTCGGTCTCTCCGCATAGTTTCACTCGCTATTAGCGTTCGACTGGCCGGTCACTCCACTGTCTGCCGGCTCGTTGTTCGCAGTCACCTGGAACGATGCTGTGGTGAGGATGAGCCCGACGTGACTGTCGTAGTTGCTACGCATTTCTGCGTAGCTCACGCTGTCGGGGTTGGCAAACTGTGCCTGGCCGTCTTCGCCGTTCATGACTATCTCGGAGTGGTTGTCGACGATATCCGAAGCCTCGATACCCGGAATCTCGGCGGCGAGCTCTTCTTTCGTCGCGCCACCCCCGAGTCCACTTCTGCTCTCCGCCCACGACCGGTTTGGACGCAGGAGCTCGAACGAGTACCGGAGGGTCACGTCGGTACTCGTCTCTGTGCCGTCGGCATCGTTATCGAACGGTGTCGTGTCGGACGCAGCGCCGTAGTACCCGGCGTTGATGTCAGGGTAGTTGTTCTGGAGCACCAGTCCTTCGTCGTCGACAAGGAAGCTTTCCGCCTCGCTCGCCGTCCCCATCGAATTGCCGGTCTCGTAGTAGCTACTGTAATCTCCGGGACCGTAATTCGACCAGGTCGCGGTGCTATAGGCCGGCTTCCCGTCACCGTCGGCAATCACGAGTGGATTCGCAGATTCGTCTGGCCCGCTCCCGTCCGAAAACCGGCTGTCCTGATTGAGCACCGTCGAGTGTGGGTGCTTAAGCTTGTACACGCCCGTGGTGCCAGACTTTGCCTTGACATAGCTGTTGTTCTCGACGTCGGCTGGGAGCCAAGGCGTCCCCCGGAATAGCGGGACGAACGGTCCACCGTCGACGCTCGCTTCGATCAGGTAGAACACCTTCGCGACCGCGTCGTCGAGGTTTTTCCACTGGACTTCGAACTGTGGGTCTGCCGAGACCTGGCTAATGTCCCCGCGGTCGTTACTGACCGTCGCGGGGTTCTCAGCGCTGATTGAAACCGTTGATGCTGCGGCGCTACCACTACTTGCCAGTAGGCCGGCACCTGCAGTTAGGCTCGCTGCTGTACCTCCACCGACTGTCTTGAGGAAATTACGTCGTTTCATTGCTGAATCCACCACAGACCGTGCAAGACCGGCCTGCGGTGAATCTGACCACCATGCCCTGTTGACTTGTTATATGCAATCAACTGCTAGTAAGATAGCATATAAGAGAATGCAGGGATCTTCTTACCGTGCTGAATAGATGCTTTATAAACTGTTGGTAGTGGTTTGGTTAGCGAACCCGGACCCGGCCCGGTGGACGCTTACTGGGTGTCGAATAGAGTCGGACAAAGCCACATTGTCCTCGGTGTAGGACCCGTCTAGCTCACAATCAGCGGAATTGGCGAACCTTGCCGTGCGAGATGCCCGCTGTGTATCTTGTGGAACCTCGGTGAACTTCTGGGAGTGTGTCAGAAGGGGCGTTGAAGAAATAGAGGTTTAATCGGTACGGTAGCCTAAATCCATTTGAGTGGAAGCAAGCCAACAAGCTGTTCAATAGGCGACTAAGTCAACGGTAGATTCATCGGCAGTTCCCCGAACAGAACGATGGCTTCGGGCTGAACCAGTTTTCTACATCTTGCATCCTGATTGTGTCCCATCTGCAATCTACCACCCAATAAAAGACGAGGACCGACGCTAATTCCTATTAACTTTCCACGATTCCTCCCTAGTATGGAACCGAGTCAGTTCCTCGACGGCGGGACCGTCACGATATCGGACGACCGCTATGCTGTCTGTCGTGCCGAAGGCGGCCATCCCGATGCGCTCGCGACCATCCGGGACGAGACGGAGACGACGGTGGTCGTAACCCACGACGATGTCGGAGACGTCGACGCGAGCGCGGTCGAGCGCGGCTGGAAACGGTTGACGTTCGAGATGGACCTGCCATTCGAGTTGATCGGCTTTCTGGCAGCCGTCGCCACCACGCTGGCCGACGCGGACGTGTCCGTGTTCGTTCTCTCGGCGTACTCCACCGACCACGTTCTCGTCAAGGACGACGACCTCGACGATGCAGTCTCACAACTCGAATCACTGGGGTGTCGCGTGGTCAGTGGGTAGGATTCTCGACCTGCTGGTTCAATTCTGCTAGTTCCTCTCATTCTGGGCCGACTCGCGTCACTCGTAGTCCGTGTCTCGCTCCGGTCACACT
>JARUKX010000099.1 GCA_029688825.1 Haloarculaceae archaeon H-GB1-1
TTCCATCCCAAGACGAAGGTGTGGTACGAGGACGAAGACGGCGAATGGCGGTACGAAGCTATCGAAACCCTCGTCGAACGGTATCTCGACCTGGACCGGGCGGACACCGACGACTTCGGGACGCTCGTCACTGAACTAGACGTGGACGTCTCGGTCCCGTCGATAGACGATGACGGATCTCCCGTTCGGAAACCGTTGGAAGCGGTATCGAAACATCCGTCGACGGACCATCTGATAGAGATAGAGACCTCAGGCGGCCGAACGCTGACGGTCACGCCCGACCACTCGATGGTTCGGTGGGAAAATGGACTCCAAACAGTTCCCGCCCACCAAATTGAGCACGGTGATGCAATTCCCGTAGCCGGTACAGGGCGACCCATTGCACCATCGACGGTAGAACACGCCCACGTCGACGGTGGCTCCCCGAATGTTGAAAGTGTATCACGGGTCCAGCACGTAGCATCGGATGTCGAACATACGTACTCGGTCACCGTTTCGGAGACGCACCGACTGGTCGCGAACGGACTCTACACCTCCCAGTGTGATGGAGACGAGGACTGCGTCATGCTGTTGATGGATGGCCTGTTGAATTTCAGCAAGAAATACCTCCCTGACAAACGCGGCGGAAGCGTCGCCGAAGACTCGCGCCTCGTCGCTTTCGACCCCGATGGAAACCTTCGATTTCTCACGTTCGATGAGTTCTGGAACGAACTCGAAACCGAGAGCTACCGCGACGGAAAGTTCGAGAAGATAGATTGTCCCTCCGAGGGGTGGCTGACATATGCGTTCGACTCTGCCCACGAAGCGAGTCAAGAACCAATCGAGAAGGCGATTCGATACCGCGCAGACGAGGACGAGCAGTTGGTCCGCGTCGAGACGCAGTTCGGTCGGTCGGTCGACATCACGGCCAACCACAGTCTCTTCCGGTACGACGACGGTATCGAAGAGGTCGCTGGCGAAGACCTCGCCGAAGGTGACCTGATTCTCGCGCCACGCGACCTCGGCGTCGACACCGAAGAGACGACCATCGACGTCACCGACTGCGTCGACGACCCGTACGTCGTCATCGACGAGCACGTTGAGGACCTGTTACGGACGGTGTGGGAGACGTCCAGCGAAGGGAGTCCCGCTCGCGAAGCGTTCTCCTACGATCTCGACTATCGGCTATCGAAGCGAAAACTCCGACTCGACCAGCTACGAGACATCCTCGACCACGCCGGGTACGTCGTCCCGAAGGACGTGGAAATCGGTCTCAAGGGCTCGACGAACGGGATTCGACGGACTATCGACGTCGACGAAGACTTCGCGTGGCTCCTCGGACTGTTCGTCGCCGAGGGTACGACGTCGTCTGTCTGCCCCGCGATTCACAACGCCGATGAAAGCTTGATCGACCGTGCTGCGGAGATTATCGAAGCCAAACTCGGTCACGAACCTGGCCGCCGATGGTCGAACCGCGCCTACGAACTCCGGTTCCCCGCTGTGTTCCGCGAGGTGCTGTATCACCTTGGGTTCGAAGACTGCGATTCCTACGATTCGAGCGAAAAGGTCATTCCCGAGTGCATTCTGCAAGCTCCGCGCCCGGTCGCACTCTCGTTCCTTCGCGGCTTCATTGCTGGCGACGGCAGCGAATCGTCGGACGACAACGCCACGACGATTGGCTTCCACTCGACCAGCGAAGACGTGAAAGACGGTATCGTTTTCCTGTTACACCGATTCGGACTCGTGGCCAACGTCTCTCAGAAGACCGAACGAGATGGAAATCGCCAGGACATCTACACCGTGACCGTCTCCGGCGGAGCGAACGATAACCCGCTTAGACGAGTCCTCGACGGTGATGAGCCATACCACCCGAAAAGTCTCGTGGTGTCGATTCCGGACGCCCTGATGGACATTCGGGAGATGGACATCGACGGCGTGAAACAAACTATCCCGAAGTACCTGATACGTCGAGACAACGTCTCGCTGGAGAAACTTCGCGAGATGCTCTCCGCCCTTGCGGACCGAGACCTTCCCGAGAAAGCCGCACACAAACTTGACGAAATCCGCCCGCTCGTCGATGGCGACCTCTCGTATCTTCGGGTCCAGGGCGTCGAGCGCGTCGAGTACGACGGGTACCTCTACGACCTGCAGGTCGGCGGGGAACCGATATTCCTCACAAATTGGCTGTATGCACATAACTC